>NZ_DAOMPS010000003.1:127052-157054 GCF_035444905.1 Thauera sp. | reverse complement strand
GGCAGGAAGCGGCGCACGAGCATGCCCTCGCCAAGGTCGGCGCTGCGGGCTTCGATGCGTGTGATTGCGTTCATGAGGTAGGCGCCTCCGCTTGTACGGCGTCTTTGAGAGGAACCTGATCTTACGCCACTCCTGGGGGACGAGATCTTGGTGGCCGCCAAGTGACCGCGAAAGCCTTTGCCAGGGCGTCGATCTTGCCTATGGTGAAAGACCACGGCCGACGTTCAGTGGCGCCGACCGGGCCCCAACCCCGGGAGATCGAAATGAACAAGAACATCGAACACGTCGTGCTGCTGATGTTCGAGAACCGCTCCTTCGACAGCCTGCTCGGCTGGCTGTACGAGCAGGGCGCGCCGGCCGAGCATGTGCCGCCGCTCCAGGAGGGCGAGCCCGCCTATCACGGCCTGCAGGGACTCGATCTGCGCGCCTGGGCGAATGCGGATGCGAGCGGCGCGATCCGGGCGGAGCCCATCCGCGGCGCAGCCGGCCTCAACGTGCCCAACGTCAATCCCGGCGAGGACTTCGACCACGTCAGCACCCAGCTCTTCGAGACCGCGGCGGTCACCGCAGACAGCGTGCCGACGATGCGCGGCTATGTCCGCGACTATGTCGACGTGCTCAAGAAGCAGGGCAAGACTGACGACGAGATCAAGCGCTGCGCCACGCAGGTGATGCAGGCCTACACCCCGGCGCAGTTGCCCGTGCTGAATGGGCTGGCCGAGCACTACGCGCTGTGCGACCTGTGGTTCTCGTCGGTCCCGTCGCAGACCAATCCCAACCGCGCCTTTGCCTTGTGCGGCACCTCGATGGGGCTGGTGAACAACGGCTTCCTGGAAAAGCCCAACCCGGCCGCATCCGTGCTCGAGAAACTCTCGGGCGAGGCCATCGGCGACGACCGCTTCGAAGCGCGCACGCTGTTCAATGCCCTGCACGACGAGGGGCTGGACTGGAAGATCTTCCGCCACAGCGGCTACCTGCCACGCAATTTCGAGAGCGTGGCCAACCTGGTGCAGGCAGCCCTGATGCTGCTTCCGCCGAACCTGCTCGTGGTGGGCGTCGACGTGATCATGCGGTACCTGCGCGAGCTGAGCTCGGACGCCGCGGCCTCGTCCTACACCCACCGGCTGTTTCCCGAGATCCTGGAGATCCCCCATGCCGATGCCCATTTCGGCAAGATCGACTCGTTCTTCACCCTGGCGCGCCAGGGTCAGTTGCCGGCCTTCACCTACATCGAGCCCGAGTGGACGATCGCGCACCAGGCGACCAGCAGCTCGGCGTTCTCGTTCAAGACCTACCTCTATCATCAGGGCAACGACTACCACCCGCCCGACAACCTCGATGCCGGCGAGAACCTGCTCAAGCGCGTCTATGAGGCCTTGATCGCCAACCGGGAGGCGTGGGAGAAGACGCTGCTCATCGTCACCTTCGACGAGCCGGTCGGCGCCTTCGATCACGTCCCGCCGCCGCGCGCCGTGCCGCCCTGGGGGCAAGGCAAGCCGGCGCCGGTGAAGTGCCAGGACGGGTTCAACTTCGATCGCCTGGGCGGCCGGGTGCCGACCCTGCTGGTGTCGCCATGGGTGGAGAAGGGCACCGTGTTCCGCTCGCCGACGGACACGGCCTACGACCACACCTCGATCATCGCCAGCGTGCTGCGGCTGTATGGACGGGAGCAGCGCATCGCCGAGTTCCAGGCGCGCACCATGGCGGCACCGACCTTCGAGGCGGTGCTGTCGCGGAGCACGCCGCGCACCGACGCGCGCGAGGTCCGCTTCATGCAGGCCGGTCGCAAGCCGGGTGACCCGGTGCACTATTACGACCGCTTCTGCCTGCGCAATCCGCTGGGCCAGTATGTGTCGCGCTTTCGCGAACACTTCGTCGGGCCGCCGGGCACGGTGGACCCCACGACCAGCGAGTACTTTCCCACCCTGGATTATTCGGGCCCGGTGACGCTGTACCTGCAGAACGCCGCCAACAGGCCGGACGAGGGCGCGGTCACGCCCGGCGCGGCGACCCAGGTCAAGCTGATCTGCACCGAGGACGGGCTGGGCGCGTGGAACGTGCTCGGCAAGTGGGCGGACTCGCGCGACTGCTACTACTTCAACGACTATCTCGAGGGCGACTACGACCGCAAGCAGACCTGGGGGCTCGTGCGTGCGGAGGCGGGGACCGGGCCGCTGCGCTTCGGCGACAAGGTCTGGCTGGTCAACGACGGCAACCGGCTCAACTACAACTACAGCGTGCTGTATGGCCACACCTACCTGTCCACCGACGCCCAGGGCGCGTGGTGGACCGTCGAACCGGTGCTGGAGCGCGGCGCCGACGACAGCGCGCTGCAGTATGGCGACGCCTTCCATCTGCGCCATGTGCGCAGCGGCGCTTCGATCACGGCGTTCGAGTCCGACTGGGGGCAATGGAAGCCGACCGTCGGCAAGGGCGCGGCCGTGGCGTTGAGCATGAAGCTGCCGCACAACGCTGGCCTGGCCGTCGGGGCGCCAGCCACCCTGCCCGACGGGGCAGCGGTCGCGATCGTCTCGGCGCACGAGGCGCTCGCCTACGGCGGCCGACGCTGCGACAACCTCTACTCGGGCGAGCGCACCGACCTGTACTACTACTACGCGGACTACTCACCGCCGAACTCCACCTGGCACCTGTCGCTCGCCCACGGTTCGGGGGCGCTGCAGGACGGCGACCAGGTGCGCATCATCAATGCCGCGACCGGCCAGTTCCTCGTCCCTCGCGACGGCCACCTGACGACGGTGGCGTCCGCCAGCGCCGACTGCCTGTGGACGCTGCAGCGTACGCGCTGAGCGGTCTTTGCCGCTGCGCCGCCGGCACAGGTACTGCTGACACCGCTCGGGGGTCTGCCGCCGGCGCTTAAGGTTTGCTTAAGCCTGCCCCCGCAGCATCGATCCTGGTTTCACACATCAGGATCGAAACAGCATGGATCTGCCGTGGCTCGACCACCCTGCAGCGCACCCCTCGACGCGCGACGCCGCCCTGTCGCCGGTGCCGCGCAGCCTTCACCTCGTCCCTGCCGACGCCGCCCGCCGGGCGGCGGTGCAGGACTTCATCCGTGATCGCTTCGCCGCGCACTACCAGGCCGACGTGCGCCACTTCATGCCCTGCCTGTTCGGGCTCGAGGCCGACGACGGCAGCCTGCATGGCGCCGTTGGCTGCCGCAGCGCAGCGGTGCAGCCGCTGTTCCTCGAGCGTTACCTGGACGAATCCATCGAGGACGCCATCGCTGCACGAAGCGGCGAGCGGGTGGAGCGTGCCGACGTGGTCGAGGTCGGCAACCTCGCCGCCCGCGGCGCCGGCCTGTCGCGCCTGCTGATCGTCGCGCTCACACGCCTGCTCGCGGCCGAGGGCGTGCGTTGGGCGGGCTTCACCGGCACGCCGGCGCTGATCAACAGCTTTCGCCGCCTCGGCATCGTGCTGCATGGCCTGGCGCCGGCCGATCCGTTGCGCCTGGGCGTCGATCACGAGCAGTGGCGCGCAGAGTGGGGCACCTATTACGACAACCGCCCGCAGGTGATGGTGGCCGAAGTGCCGGGCGCCGATCGCGCGCTGGCCACGGCTGGCACCTATCGCCATTTCGGTGCGCAGGAGGCGATGCATGGCTTGTGCAGCTGAGGCGCTGTGGGCGGCGCTCGCGGCCTATGGCGAGCGGACTGCGCTGCGCGACGCGGCGCTCGAATGGAGCGGGCAGCGAGTGCTGGCCGAGGTCCAGGCCCGGCGTGCCGCGCTCGATGCCCTCGGTGCGCAGCGCGTGGCGCTGGCGCTCGACAACGGCGCTGACTGGGTGGTCTGGGATCTGGCGCTGCTCGCCAGCGGGCGGGTGTGCGTGCCGGTGCCCGGCTTCTTCTCGCCGCAGCAGCAGGCCCATGTGCTCGACAGCGCCGGCATCGACACGCTGATCGGCGACCCCGCGGTGGCGGCGCGCGTCGAGGGTTTTGTGGCGGTGGCGGCGGGCAGCACGGCGACGCATCGCTCGGCGGAAGCCGGGCCGGTTGCGACCGGCCCGGCGGCCACCGCGCGCGAAGCCCCGGCCAGTGCGGCGGGGGCGAGTATTTTCCGCCGCACCCCGCATTCGGTACCCGCGCTGCCGGCGAGCACCGTCAAGATCACCTACACCTCCGGCACCACCGGCCAGCCCAAGGGCGTGTGCCTGGACGCCTCTGCCCAGCTCGCGGTGGCGCGCAGCCTGGCCGGGGTCAGCACCGCCTGCGGCGTCGAGCGCCACCTGTGCGTGCTGCCGCTGGCCACGCTGCTCGAGAACGTCGGCGGGGTGTATGCGGTCTTGCTGGCCGGCGCCTGTGTCGATGTCTTGCCGCAGGCTGCGCTGGGCCTCGCCGGCGCCAGCGGTTTCGATGTCGCGCGCTTCATGCAGACGCTGCACGAATGCCAGCCGCACAGCCTGATCCTGCTGCCGCAGCTGCTGCTCGCGCTGGTCGCCGCGGTGGAGCAGGGTGCCGCACGTCCGTCCAGCCTGCGCTTCGCCGCCGTGGGTGGCGCGCGCGTCGCGCCCGGGCTGTTGCGCCGCGCCGAGGCGCTCGGCATCCCGGCTTTCGAAGGCTACGGCCTGTCCGAATGCGCCTCGGTGGTGTGCGTGAACACGCCGGGCGCGCGGCGCATCGGCACGGTCGGGCGGCCGCTGGCGCATGCCGATGTACGCCTGGCGACCGATGGCGAGGTCGAGGTGCGCGGCGCGCGCATGCTCGGCTACCTCGGCGAGCCGGCGCCTGCCGGCGAGTGGCTGCCGACCGGCGATCTCGGCCACTTCGACGACGGCTTTCTGGTGCTGAACGGGCGCAAGAAGCACCAGTTCGTCACCGCCTTCGGCCGCAACGTCAATCCGGAGTGGGTGGAGGCGGAGCTTGCCGAGCAGGCGCCGATCGCCCAGGCCTGGGTGCATGGCGAGGCGCTCGCCGCCAACGTTGCGGTGATCGTGCCGCGCCGCGCCGACTGCGCCGATGCCGAGATCGACGCGGCGATCGCGGCGGCCAACGCCGTGCTGCCCGACTACGCCCGGGTGCAGCGCTGGCTGCGCGCCGACGCGCCCTTCACCCCGGCCAACGGCCTGCTCACCGCCAACGGCCGCCTGCGCCGCGCGGCGCTCGCCGAGCGCTACCTGGCGCGCATCGCCGCTGCCGCTGACCTGGCGGACCCGGCCGACCCTAGCCCCTTCCTTCCTCTTGCAAACGAGATCGACGCATGACTTTCTTCCACACCCTGCAGGACCGTACCGCCGCCGAACGCGACTACCTGCTCGCCGCCCCGGTGCTGCACCACGCGGTGGCGGGCACGCTGCCGCGCCATACCTATGTCGCCTTCCTCACCGAGGCCTACCACCACGTCAAGCACACCGTGCCGCTGCTGATGGCCTGCGGCGCCCGCCTGCCCGAGCGCCACGAGTGGCTGCGCAGCGCGATCGCCGAGTACATCGAGGAGGAGCTCGGCCACCAGGAGTGGATCCTCAACGACCTCGCCGCCTGCGGCGCCGACCCCGAGGCGGTGCGCCACGGCCAGCCGGCGCTGCCGACCGAGCTGATGGTGTCCTACGTCTACGACCGCATCGCCCGCCACAACCCGGTGAGCTTCTTCGGCATGGTCAATGTGCTCGAAGGCACCAGCATCGCGCTTGCCACCCGTGCCGCGAGCGCGATCCGCGGCAGCCTCGGCCTGCCGCCGGCGGCCTTCAGCTACCTCAACTCGCACGGCAGCCTCGACCAGGAGCACATCCGCTTCTTCGAGGGGCTGATGAACCGGCTCGATGACGCCGCCGACCGCGAGGCAGTGGTGCACACCGCGCGCGTGGTGTATCGCCTGTACGGCGACATGTTCCGCAGCCTGCCGCTGGCGCAGTGAGGGCGAGGACGATGGAGCTTGCGAACTGCAAGGTGTTGCTCACCGGCGCCAGCGGCGGCATCGGCCAGGCGCTGGTCGAGCAGCTGTGTGCGGCCGGCGCCGAGGTGCTGGCGGTGGGGCGCGACCCTGCGCCGCTCGCGGCGCTCATGGCGCGCTTTCCGGGCCGGGTGCGCCACGTCGCCGAAGACCTCGCCGATGCGGCCGGGCTCGACGCGGTGGCTGCCGCGGCGCAGGCCTGGGGCGGGGTCGATTGCGTGATCCATGCGGCCGGGGTCAATCGCTTCGGCCTGCTCGAGCAGCAGGACGACGCCGCCCTCGCGCAGCAGCTCACGGTGAACCTGCTCGTGCCGATGCAGCTCACCCGCCGCCTGCTGCCGCTGTTGCGCCAGCCGCGGCGCGCGCTGCTGATGTTCGTCGGCTCGACCTTCGGCACGATCGGCTTTCCCGGTTTCAGCGCCTACAGCGCGAGCAAGTTCGGCCTGCGCGGCTTTGCCGAGGCGCTGCGTCGCGAACTGGCCGACACCGGCATCCGCGTGCTCTACCTGGCACCGCGCGCCACTCGTACCGCGATGAACGCCGATGCCGTGGTGGCGATGAACACCGCGCTGGGCGTGGCGATGGATTCGCCGCAGAAGGTCGCGGCGCAGATCGTGCAGGCGCTGCGCGACGAGGCCTCCGAGCGCGCGCTGGGCTGGCCGGAGCAGCTCTTCGTGCGGCTCAACCGCCTGCTGCCGCGCGTGGTCGATCGCGCGCTGCGCAAGCAGTTGCCCACGGTGAAGCGCTTCGCCGCGCCGCAGGGCGAGGGCGTGCGTACCTGAATTTGCCGCAGGCGTAACCTGCCGGATGCGTGCAGGCGGCAAACGCACGCCTCGCCGCGCGTGTGAGTCCTTCGCGGGGCTGGCACGCGTCGCGCCGAAGGCGTCAAATACACCCCGAGGAGGAACACCCCCGATGCGCATCCTGCTGGTCGAGGACGACGAGGCGCTGGGCGAAGGTATTCGCGTTGCGCTCAAGCCCGAGCATTACACCATCGACTGGGCGCGCGACGGCGCCAGCGCGCTGCACGCGCTCACCCACGAGGACTTCGGCCTGGCGATCCTCGACCTCGGCCTGCCGCGCATGGACGGGCTCGAGCTGCTGCGCCGGCTGCGCGCCGCCGCCAACCCGATCCCGGTGCTGGTGCTGACCGCGCGCGACGCCACCGCCGACCGCATCGCCGGGCTGGATGCCGGCGCCGACGATTACCTGATCAAGCCCTTCGACGTCGACGAGCTCAAGGCCCGTATCCGCGCGCTGCTGCGTCGCAGTGCCAATCGCGCCCAGCCGACCCTTCATCACCGCGACGTCAGCCTCGATCCGGTCGCCCAGCAGGTGAGCTACCGCGGCCAGCCGGTGGCGCTGCAGAGGAAGGAGTTCCTGCTGCTGCACGAGCTGCTCGCCCAGCCCGGCCGCGTGCTTACCCGCGACCGCCTGCAGCAGGTGCTCTACGGCTGGGACGAGGAGGCCGAGAGCAACGCCCTCGAGGTGCATATCCACCACCTGCGCAAGAAGCTGTTCCCCGAGCTGATCCGCACCGTGCGCGGCGTCGGCTATCTGGTGGACAAGGCCTGATGCGCTCGATCCGCAGCCGCACGCTGGCGCTGGTGTTGGGCCTGCTCGCGGTCGCCTTGAGCGTGATCTCCTACCTCAGCTATCGCGACGCGCGCCACGAGATCGAGGAGCTGTTCGACGCCGAGCTGGCCCAGCAGGCGCGGCTGCTGGCGGGCATGATCCCCGCCGCCATGGCGCCCGCTGCGCGCCTCGCCCTGCAGCAGGCGCTCGATGAGGCGGTGGTCGGCACCGCGACGGCGGGCGAGGGGGATGCGGCGCGGCCACAAGGTCATGAGTACGAGAGCAAGCTCGGCTTCGTCGTGCTGGATGATCGCGGCGACAGCCTGCTGCGCTCGGCCAGTGCGCCGGTCGCGGCGCTCGAGCGCCTGATGGCTGGGCACCCCGACAACGCCGCCGCGCCTTCGCGCGTAGCCCGGGCCGGACTCGATCCGGTCCTCGCCGGCTATCACACGGTGAACATGGCCGATGGCGAGTGGCGGCTGTTCGTGCTGCGCGATGCGCGCGACCGCCAGTGGATCGTGGTCGGCGAGCGCCAGGACGTGCGCGGCGAGCTGGTCGGGCGGATCACCTTGCGCAGCCTGCTGCCCGATCTGGTCGGCCTGCCGCTGGTGGCCTTGCTGGTGTGGCTGGCGATCGGCTGGGGGCTGCAGCCGCTGCAGCGCGTGGTGCAGCGCCTGAAGGAGCGCGACCCCGAGCGCCTGGCGCCGCTCGAGGTCGACGACGTGCCGCAGGAGCTCGAGCCGGTGGTGGCCTCGCTCGACCGCCTGCTGCTGCAGGTGACCGAGCTCCTCGAGCGCGAACGGCGCTTTCTCGCCTACGCCGCGCACGAGCTGCGCACCCCGCTCGCGGTGCTGCGCATCCACGCCCAGAACGCGCTGCAGGCGCCCGACCCGGCCGACCGCAATGCCGCCCTGCGCCAGCTCGAGGGCGGCATCGACCGTGCCACCCGGGTGGTGGCGCAGTTGCTGACGCTGGCCCGTCTGGAGCCCGACGTCGGCAACAGGCACATGGCGCAGATCGACCTGCTGGCGCTGGCGCGCCAGGAGCTGGCCGAGCTCACCCCGCTCGCGCTCGAGCACGACCAGGAGCTGGCGCTCGAGGTCGGGGGCGCGGGTACGGCCGGGCAAGGCGAGGGGAGAACCAAGGAGGGCGCGCCCGCCCGCGACGAGGGGGCCGAGCGGGGCGGGGACTTTCGCCTCGTCGCCGATGGGCCTGCGCTGGGCATCCTGCTGCAGAACCTGGTGAGCAACGCGGTGCACAACACGCCGCCTGCAGGGCGGATCCGGGTGTTGCTCGAGGCCGGCGCCGAAGCGGTGGTGCTGAGGGTGCAGGACAGCGGCCCCGGCGTGCCGGCGGCGCTGCGCGACAAGGTCTTCGAGCGCTTCTTCCGCGCCGGCGACGGCGCGGGCGCAGGGCTGGGCCTGTCGATCGTGGCCCGCATCGTCGAACTGCATAACGGCACGATCAGGCTTGGCGACAGCCCCCTGGGCGGGCTGGAGGTGTGGGTAGGGCTGCCACGCACGCGCGCGGACAGCCGCGGCGCGCCTTATTCGGTCGGCGCAAAGCCGTAGTAGGAGCCGTACGCGGATGGCGCGGGTGCATAGGCGGCGACCTTGATCGCATCGGCCAGGCGGACCTTGTCGGTGAAGCCGTCGATGCCCTGCTTGTCCGCACGCCACCTGGCCTCGACTTCCCGTTCCGAAAGCCCTTCGAGCTGCAGGTTCGCGTCAAGACGCGTCGAGCGGTATTCGAACGCCGTGTCGTGGGCGATGAACAGCGTGTGCGGGCAGGCCGTGATGCGGGTCTCGTCCACCGGGTCTGCACCCATCACGCGCTCGCCGCAGAATGGGCAATGGACCGGCGTGTAGTAGAAGGACTTGAGTTCAGTGCGTTGAATGAGCTGGGGCATGGGGGTCTTCCTTGCTGGATGGGGGGCTCGGGCGGGAAGAACCCCGCCGCTTCGAGCAGCGTGCGTTTCGTCACGGCGTGTTTGCCGCGGCCCCAAAAAACACAAGGCCCGACTTGGGTCGGGCCTTGTGTCGATCGGTGAAGCCGGCCTGCGCGCAAAGCGCAGGGCCGCAGCACGAGCTTTAGTCAGCAGCGCGGATGTTCGACGCCTGCAGACCCTTGGGGCCGGTGGTCACGTCGAAGCTGACGCGCTGGCCTTCCGCGAGGGTCTTGAAACCCTGGCCCTGGATGGCGGAGAAGTGGGCGAAAAGGTCATCACCACCGGCTTCCGGTGTAATGAAGCCAAAGCCCTTGGAATCGTTGAACCACTTGACGGTACCTGTTGCCATGTCTTGAATCTCCTGAGAATGGGGAAAGCCCCCTGGATGGGGCGAGTTTCAAGACGGCGAGGTATGACTTGAGGATTAAAACCGACTGATCGGATACTAAACCGACAAACAAACTACACGACTTGAAGATCGCTGCGGCGCAGTATGAGCGAAACGCGCCAATAAGGATAGGTATTTCTTCTACCGCACCCACCGCGCCGCCGCTTCAGGCGGCCTGCGTCAGCGCGTTGATGCCTGCACGCGCACGGGCGAGCAGCCGGGCGCTGGCCTCGTCGGTGCTGTCGCGGGTGAGGGCCTCGACCCATTGGTAGCGGGCCAGGGCGCGCTCGTCCTGCCCGCGCGCGGCGTCCGCGGCCGCGCTGTCGCACAGCAGCTCGAGGTAGCGGGTGTCGCATTCGGCGGCGAGCTCCGCGGCGGTCGCCATCCGGACATCGACCGCGCCCGGCACGCCGGGGCGGGCCGGGGCAGGGGGCGCCGCCGGCGCGCCGGGCGTGCTCGGGGCGCCGGATTGCGCTCGCGCAGGAATGCCGAACTTGGCGACGATGTCGCGCACGTTGCTGTCGCTGTCGTCGGCGTACTTTTCCCAGCGGCTGCCCCACCACATGACCCAGTGGTACTGGAACAGGCGGTGCCGACCACCTTGCCCGGGCTCGCCCGCCGGCCCGGGCTGTGCGTCGACGCCCGCCAGGCCGGCTGCGCCGCCCTGCACGGCGGTGGCCGGTGCCTGGGCAAGGGGGGCGAGATGGCGGATGCAGACCTGCCCGCCATCGCCGCCGTCGCCGCCCGCGCCCGCTGCGCCGGCATTGCCGCCGGGGCGGGCGTTGGCGCCGGTTTCGCCATAGGCCTGCTCCCAGTACCAGCGCGCGCCCTTGGCCCGAACGACCTTGGCGCCGAACTCGCCCGACGGCGGTTCGTGGGCGGTGAATTTTCCGTCGCGCGCGGCAGGCGGCGTGGCGGGTTTGACGCCGTCGCCACCGCGCTGGCCATTGCCGCCGTCCGCACCCTTGGCGATGACGGCGAGCGTGCCTGCAATCTCGCCGGCGAACAGCCACAGGCGGCCGCCGTCCCCGCCGCGGCCGCCGGCGCTGCCCGCCCTGCCGTCAGGTGCAGCGGGCGTACCGGCGAGCGCGGGCTCGACCTGGTCGACGACGAAGTGCGCGGACGGGGGCTCGCCCGACAAGTCCAGCGTTGCCCCGTCGGCCTCGATGCGGCGGGCGAAGATGCGCAGGTGCGCGCCCGGCAGGCGATAGTGGTGACGGATCTGCACCACGTCGGCGTGGATGACGAGCTCGCGGTGCGCATGCAGGAAGCTGTCGCCGGCGGTCGCGCCGTCGAGCAGCAGGCTGGGGACGGTGATGCGCAGGGGCGCGGGGCGGTCGCTCATGCTGCGGTCCTCGGAGGGGGAGTCGCTGAAGGGGGATTCGCTGAATGGGGGATGCGCCGAAGGCGGATTCGCTCAAAGCAGGGTGATCTCGAAGCGCGCTTGCGCCGGCGCTTCGGCCGGCTCCGCTTGCTCGCCGCGACTCGGTGCGGCGCGCACCGTCAGGTTGCCGATGTGGCTGCCGCGAAACTCCAGTCCGATCTCGCTGAGCTTGTCGAGCGGCACGCCGTGGTTGTAGCCCTTGGGCAGCGAGATCTCCCAGGTGGTGAAGGGCGTGGGCTCGAAGTAGGCGTTCTCGGCATCGTTGGCGGCGCGGGTGATGCGCACGGCCGTGCCCTTGTGATCGTGCGCCTCGCCGTGCGGGTCGTGCAGGTAAGCGAAGCTGCGGCGCAGGGGCTCGGTCACGAACTCGAACTGCTCGCCCTCGAGGCGGTCGTGATAGACCCCCGAACTGCCGATGGCGATCGTCACCTCATGCTGGCCCAGCTCGGGTGCGACCAGCCACACCCGGATGTCATTGATGCGAATGCGGTCGCTGCCGCGGAAATTGGCCGGCGAGATGGTCCAGCTCAGGCGCCCTTCGGTGCGCAGTCGGGCAACGGCGTCGTGCGCCCAGATGCGGTAGGCGAGCGGCTGCCAGGCCGAGGGCGGGGCGGGGAAGCGGGCGCGCGCGTCCACCAGTTGCGCGCGTGCGCGCGCCAGCAAGGCCTGCAGGTCGGCGGCGCTGTCGGTGATGGACGGCGCCAGCTCGGGTTCGCGCAGCGCGTAGTAGCGCAAGGCCGCACCCAGGTCGTCGATCGCCTGGATCAACTGCAACTTGAGCTGCGCGTGCTGGCGCTCGTAGAACAGCATCAGGCGGAAGTCCGGCCCGCGGCTGGCATCGAGCTGCGCGACGCGGCTGCGCACCACGTCGATATCGGCCTGGTCGCGCTCGAGCTCCCATTCGCTCTGATGGTGAATCAGTGCACAGTGGGCGTAGTGCAGGCCGGTGTCGATCGCATCCTTGCCGCGGACGGCGAGCTTTTCCAGGGTGGCGAGGTATTCCCGTGCGCCATCGATGCCGAGCTCGATCGGGTCCTCGAAGAGCGTCCGCATGTCGATGCAGAAGGCGTCCCAGTCGGCTGCGGTCAGGGCATCGGCCGGTGCCGCCTTGTCGGGCAGGGTCTGCATCTGCTCGATGCGCGGCCCCAGCTCAGCCTGGCGGTCGACGAAGTCGTACACCGACTTGATCGCCTTGAGCGCGCCGATCAACTTGTCGACCGCCTCGATCGCCTTGGCGATGCGCGCGACCAGCCGGGCGAGCCGCCCGGCCGCCTGCGCCGCCTTGCCGGCGCCCTCGACCGCGCCGGCCGCCGCTGCGGCGCCGGCCGGATTGCCGGTACACGCCGCGGCCACGCCGACGCCGATGGCGACTACCGCGAGGACGATGCCGGCGATCGCCTCGCGCTTGATCTCGGCCTCCTTCTTCTTGCGTCCTTCCTCGAAGCGCGCCTGCGCCGCCGCCAGCTCGGCGCGCTGCTTCTCGAGGGCCCTGGCGCTCGCCTCCTGGCCCGCGAGCGCCTTGTCCATCTCCTTGCGCGCCTGTTCTAGCAGCTTCTGCGAGCGCACGCGGTCGTTCTCGTAGCGCGCCAGCATGTCGGTGGCGTCCTGCCTGCGTTCGCCGATGTGGGCATCACGGTCGAAGAAGCGCTCGCAGCGGGCCTCCACCGCGGCCAGCGCGGCGGCGGTGTCCTGCGCCAGTTCGTAGTACTCCGTGCCGCGCAGCGCCGGCACGAAGTGTAACTGCGGCTGGGCATCGCGCAGCCGGTTGATCAGCACCGCGCTCGTAGCGGCGAGGCGCACGTCGCCGCCGACGCGCGCCTGGCAGCGATTGACCCAGCGCGCCATCTGCAGCGCGAGTTCGCGTGCCCCGTGTGCGTGGCGGCCGCGCTGGAACTGCAGGCTGCGGGCGGTCAGCAGGGCCAGTTCGGCCTGCAGCGCATCGCCGGGGACGAGGTCGAGTGACACGCGGCCGTCGATGCGCTCTGTCTGCGCGCCTTCGGTGGCGCCGTCCACCGCTTCCACCCCGGCCTGCAGGTTGATCCGGCACGGGGCGTCCGCGGCAGTGAACACCTGCGTGACGCCGAGAAAGTCGACGCGCAAGCCGCCGTCCGCGGTCTCGAAGGCCAGTTCCTCGGCCTGCAGGGCGAGCCGGCAGTCCAGCGGTTCATCCTGCGTGGGCGCCACCAGCGACAGGCTCGCGCCCGCGGCGACCTCAATGCGGCGTGCGTGGATGTCTAGGGCGCCGAGCGTGAGGCGGGCCGGCGCCTGGATGCGCAGCACATCGGCGTGGATCGCGAGCGCTGCATCCGGGGCCACGCGCTGTGCAAGCAGCGCCAGCACCTCGTCGAGCACGACGAACAGGCCGCGCACGATGCCGGGCGTGAGCGTGGTGAACGCGCGGTCCTCGGCGAGCGGCACCAGCACCCGCGTGGGGGGAAAGCGATCGGACCAGGCGGGGAAGCGCGATGTCATGCGGTGAGGCTCCAGAGATCGCAGGGATGCCCGCATCCCGGCTTGGTCACGGGGGTCAGCGGTTCAGGGGGTCTCGTGGCCGTATGCCGAGAAGCCGGAAAGCCGTGGCGCACGGACGGCCTCGGCGATGGCCTCGCCGATGCGTGGATCCCTTGCCTGCTCGGCAATCTGAATCAGCGTCGTGCCATTCGCCATGCGCACGTCGGTGGATGCGCCCGCCTCGAGCAGCAGCCGCACGACATTGTAGTGGCCGTTGGCGACCGCCTTCAGCAGCGGGCTGGAGCCGTCCTTGGCGATGAGGTTGGGGTTGCCCCTGTTCGCGAGCAGTTGCGCGACCACGTTCAGGTGCCCTCGGGCCGCAGCCTGCAGCATGGGCGTGATGCCGGCGTGGCTGGTCAGGTTGGCCGAGGCGCCCTTGCGCAGCAGCAGCTTGACGACGTCCTGGTAGCCGTTGAATGCGGCCCAGTGCAGGGGCGTGTAGCCGTCGGCATCCTCCGCGTTGACGCTGGCGCCGAGGCGGATGAGCTCGAGTGCGAGCGTCTCCCTGCCGTTGAAGCAGGCGATCATCAGCGGGGTCCATTGGCGCGGGTCGCGCATGTCGACGCTGAAGCCGGCACTGATGAAGAGCATGCAGACATGCTCGTCACCGGCCTCGGCAGCGCGCACGAAGGCGGCCACGGTGCGCGCGATGCCCAGCCGGTCGAGTTCGGCGATGGCGCGCTCGTACTCCCACAGCGTGCCGCTGAACGGCTTGGCCACGGTCGGATTGGCGGACTGCGGCTTGATCGCCCCGATCCTGTCGTAGGCGAGGCTCAGGCTCAGGATCTCGGCGCCGACGTCGGGCGGGAAACCGCTGCGCCCCGGGCGGCTGGAGACCAGGAGTTCGGTGAAATAGTCGGCTAGCGCCGTGCCGTCGTTCCACAGCTCGTCGAGCCGCAGCGCCACATGCGGATATTGCGCGACGAGCTTGTGCGGGAACTTGTCGCGGAACTCGGAGGACAGCAGGAAGGCCAGGGGTGGCGGGGTATCGGTCATCTTTGCGCGGCTGGAGGCCTTGCCTCGGGCGATGAAATCCCCTTCAGTCTAGACGTCAAATGCGCAATTTGCGCGCGCTCATTAGTGCGCATCGCTCCCGGCGGCCTGATCGGCGGCCAGCTCCTCATCGGCATAGGCGAGCGCGATGCGTCTGAACTCGTCGGCGATGACGAGGAAGGCGTCGAGGATCACCGGGTCGAATTGCGTGCCGCGCCCTTCGGCGATGATGGCGACCGCCTTGTCGTGCGGGAAGGCGGGCTTGTACACCCGCCGGCTGATGAGCGCGTCATAGACGTCGGCGATCGCCATCAGGCGCCCGGGCAGCGGGATCTCCTCGCCCGTGAGGCCGTGGGGATAGCCCTTGCCGTCCCAGCGCTCGTGATGACCGAGGATGAGCTCGCGCGCGAGCTTGAGGAAGGCGCTGGCACCGTGCTCGCCGCTGGCCACCTCGAGGGCCTTGCTGCCGTAGATGACGTGCTGCTTCATCTCCTCGAACTCGGCTTCGCTGAGCTTGCCGGGCTTGAGCAGCACGACGTCGCGCACCGCGACCTTGCCGATGTCGTGCAGCGGCGCGCAGCGGTACATCAGCTCGACCGTGGACGGGTCGAGCAGGTGCTGGTAAGGGCCGTGCCGGCTCAGGTAGGTGGCCAGCGCACGCACATAGTGCTGGGTGCGCTTGATGTGGCTGCCGGTCTCGGTGTCGCGGTACTCGGCGAGCGAGGCCAGGGCCTCGATGGTGACTTGCTGGGTCAGGTTGAGCTCGGCGGTGCGTGCCTCGACCAGTTGCTGCAACTCGGTCTCGTAGCGCTTGAGCGCCAGGTGGTTGCGCAGGCGCGCCTTCACCAGCACCGGTTCGTAGGGCTTGCGCACGTAGTCGACGGCGCCGAGCTCGAGGCCGATGGCTTCGTCGCCGGTCTGGTCGAGGGCGCTGACGAACATGACGGGGATGTGCTCGGTCGCCGGGTTGCGCTTGAGCCGGCGGCAGACCTCGTAGCCGTCCATGCCCGGCATCATGATGTCGAGCAGGATGATGTCCGGCTGCGGGTCGGCGTGGGCGATCTCGAGTGCCTTGGCGCCGGACAGCGCGGCGTGCACCGTATAGTCGGCGCGCAGCAGCTGGCGCAGCATCTCGATGTTGTCCGGGGTGTCGTCGACGATGAGGATGCTCTGTTTCTGTTGTTCGGCTGTCATCGCCTGTCCTGCGCTTCAACGGTCTTGGTGTGATGAGGGGCCCAGCGCGCCAGCCAGTCCGCCATCGCGGCGTCGAGCAGGCGCAACGCGTTGTCGAAGTCGAAGCAGGTGACGTGTTGCGCCAGCCTGTCGACCCGCGGGTCCTGCCCGTCGGTCAGCGCACGCAGCCGGGCCATGGCCTCGACGGCGTCGGTGTCGCTGCGCGCGAGCAGGCGACGTAGCTGTGACAGCGCGGCCAGTACCGCGTCGCCATCGAGCTCGCCGGGCTCGGCCGTCAGTGCCGCGGGCGCCGTCGTGCAGTGTGCCAGTCCTTGCAGGACCGGGCCAAGTGCCGCGTCGACAGCGGCCGCGAAGGGGGCGAGGTCGTGCTCCGGCGCGCCCGCGTGGCAGGCCGACTCGAGGGCCTGGGCGCAGGCGGACAGGGGTTGCGCGCCGATGCTGGCCGCCACGCTCTTGAGCGTGTGCGCGATGCGGGTGGCCGTGTCGCGGTCGCCGGCGGCAAGCGCCGTCTGGAAGCGCGCCAGCGCATCGTGCTGGCCGCTGACGAAGAGCTGCAACATGCGCGCGTACAGCGCCGGGCTGTCGCCGGCGTGGTGCAGGCCCTGCGCCTGGTCGATGCCGGGCAATTCCGCCGGCGCCGGCAGCGGGGCGGGCGGGCTGTCGGCGCTTGCGCTGCTGGGGTGCGCGGCGGCTGGCGAGCCCGCGCGCACGCGCGGCGTGATCCAGCGCGCAAGGGTGCGGAACATCTGACCGACATCGAGGGGTTTGCCGATCTGGTCGTCCATGCCGGCGGCCATGGCCTTGTCGCGATCGCCGGCCATGACGTTGGCGGTCATTGCGAGCACCGGCAGGGCCTTCATGCCGCGCTCGCGGATGGCCCGGGTCGCGGCGTAACCATCCATCACCGGCATCTGCAGGTCCATCAGCACGCCGTCGAAGGCCTCGCGCTCGAGCCAGGCGAGCGCCTCGCGGCCATTGCCGGCCACGCGCGTGCTGATGCCGGCGTTGGCGAGCAGGTCGATGGCCAGTTCCTGGTTGAGCTCGTTGTCCTCGACCAGCAGCAGATGGGCGCCGCGCAGCTTGGCGTGAAGGGCGTGCAGTTCCTCATTCCGCAGGCCGCGATGGGGGCGCAGCGCACTTGCCCTGCCGTGCGCGGCGAGGATGGCCTCGAGCAGGCTGGAGGGGGTGACCGGCTTGGCCAGCAGGCCATCCAGCCCGATCTCGGCCGGCAGCTCGCGCACGTCGCGCGCGGTGACGATGACCAGCTTGGGCATGCTCCCGGGCGCATGGCCGGCGCGGATGTGCTGCACGCATTCCAGCCCGTCCATGTCAGGCATGATCCAGTCGATGAAGGCCATGCCGAAGGGCTCGCCGCGCTCGCGCGCGTGGCGGATGGCGGTGATCGCCTCGGGGCCGCTGGCCGCGGTCGCCACCTTGAAGTGGAGCGCCTCGAGCATGTGGGCGAGCACTTCGCGCGCGCTGTTGTTGTCATCGACGACGAGGACGTGCAGGCCGTCGAGGTCGGCGCGGGTGGCCAGTGCCGGGGCGGCTTCCTGGCCACGGCAGAGGACCGGGAGGGTGAAGTGGAAGGTGCTGCCTGCGCCGGGCGTGCTGTCGACCCAGATGCGGCCGCCCATCATCTCGACCAGGTTCCTGGAGATGGCCAGGCCCAGGCCGGTACCGCCATAGCGCCGCGTGGTCGACTCGTCGGCCTGGCTGAAATGCTGGAACAGCCGCGCCTGCTGTTCGGCGCTGATGCCGATGCCGGTGTCGCGCACGCTGAAGTGCAGCACCAGCGGGCCGGGCGCGCAGTCGGCGGCCGCCCGGTCGGCGTTGCCCTCGGGGTCGGCGGCGACGCGCACGCGCAGCACGACCTCGCCCCGCTCGGTGAACTTCACCGCGTTGTAGCCGAGGTTGGTGAGGATCTGGCTCAGGCGCAGCGGATCGCCGCTGAGCTGGCAGGGCAGGCCCGGCGGCACGTCGAGCAGCAGTTCGAGTGCCTTTTCCTCGGCCTTCAGGCCGACCATGCTGGCGAAGTCGGCGAGCACCTCGCGCAGCGAGAAGTCGACCTGCTCGATCGTCAGCTTGCGCGCCTCGATGCGCGAGAAGTCGAGGATGTCGTTGATCAGCCCGAGCAGCGACTCGGCCGAGCGATGGACCTTGCTGAGGTAGTTGCGCTGATGGTCGGTCAGCGCGCTGTTGAGGGTCAGGTGCACCATGCCGATGATCACGTTCAGGGGGGTGCGGATCTCATGGCTCATGTTGGCGAGGAAGGCCGACTTGGCGCGGTTGGCGTCCTCGAGCTGGGCTGCGGTGGCCTGCAGTTCGGCGGTGCGCTGCTCGACGCGGGCTTCGAGCTCGCCCTGGATGGCATGCAGTTCGGCGGTGCGCTCGGCAAAGCCACGCGCGAGCGATTCGAGTTCGTCGTCCGTCCCCAGTGGCGCACCCAGCTCCTGCGGCGTGCGGTTCGACTGCACCCGACGGTAGAGCGCGAGGATGGGGCGGGCGATCGAGTTGCCGATCCAGGCCGACAGGAACACCGCGACGAGGGTCAGTACGGCACTCAGCAGCAGCACGCTGCGCACCACCGTCCACACCGCGCTGCGTTGCACGGTCTCGGGGATGCCGACCTCGAGCTGCAGGCCGAGCGCCTGCAGCAGGGGGACGCGGGCGTCGGGGGCGAGCGACTGGCTGATGTAGCGCTCGTCCGCCACATGGTTGTGGGCGAGCAGCTCGCGCCCTTCGGCAGACAGGCGAAAGTAGGCGCGCGGGTCGTTGAGGGGCTGGCGCAGGCTGATCGCCTGGAGATCGAACTCCACCACCACCGCGCCCTGCACGGTGTCGTAGAACACGATCGGTGCGACCACCGCGAGGCGGTCGGTGTCGGGCGTGATGAAGAGGGCGCGGCGGCCGAGGGCCAGCGCACGGCGCAGCGCGGTCGAGGCGTTGTAATCGGCCACGCGGCCACGGGCCTGGTATAGCGGCCGGCCGTCGAAGTCCACCAGCGAGAACGTGGTGACGTCGCGCCCCTCGGCGAAGTTCTCGGCGAGCCTGGGCAGGTACACCTCGCTGCCATGGGGGTCGATGAGGCCGTTGATGACGAGCTGGTTGTCGGCCAGGCGCTCGGTGTTCTCGACCAGATAGGCGATGCGCTGCTCGAGCAGGGCCTGCGAGAAGCGCCCGACATCGAGCAGGGTGCCGTGCACCTGGCGGTCGAGGTGGCTGTCGAGCAGCACCGCCACCATCGCCGTTGCCAGGATCATGATGGCGGCGACGAAGCCCGACACCTGCAGCACCAGGCGCTGCTTGAGGCTGCGGCGCGGTGGCGGGGCGGGCTGGCGGTCGGGCGGGGAGCGCGACATGATCGGCTTCAGCGCTCGCGCGCGATGAGCGCGCTGTCGTCGCCGAGGCGCACCCGGTGGCTGTCCGCTCGCCCCAGCGCGTCGTGGCGGTCGGTGGGCAAGGCGGGCGCCTGGCGCCTCACCGCGCCGTCGTGCTCGGCCAGCTGTTCGAGGGCGCGGCGCACGGCGCTGCGTTCGGTGGTGCCGGCCCGGGTGACCGCGCGCGCGAGCAGGTGAACCTGCTCATAGGCCCGGGCCACCGCCTGCGGCGCTACGATCGCGCCTGCGTCGCCGGCGGCGTAGCGTGCCAGGTAGCGCCTGCTCAGCTCGGCGGCGGCGGGCTGCGGGCCGTCCACCAGGCTGAAGCTCGACAGCCGGCCCGGGTCGAACCTGGCCTGGTCGTCGTTGGTCGTGACGCCCCACATCGGGCAGGATTGCGCGCCATCAGCCGTCGAGCCTGTGCCGGCCGAGCCCACCGCGAGCAGGGGCAGGCCGGTCTCCGCGGCCACCGCGCGCTCGGCGACGACGACCTCGCCCTGCACGCCGGTGAGCATGGCCACCACGTTGGCACGGGCGGCGAAGTGGCGCAGGTTGTTCGCGCCGACGGCGGGCCGACCACGATGATCGCGGGTGATCAGCTTGAGGGGCTGGCCCAGCACCCCGCCTGCGGCATTGATCTCGTCGATGGCGAGCGTCGCACCGCGCCTGAGCCCCGTTCCGGCGACGCTGCAGTCCTGTGACAGGTCGGCACTCAGGCCGATCACGATGTGCTCGCCGCGGCCGTACTTGTGCTCGAGCAGCTCCTCGCTGAGCGCGAGCAGCTGCGGGCCGATGACGTGCTCGAAGCGCTCCGCGATGTGCGCGGTGGCGGTGGCGAAGCGCGCGCGCTCGGCCTCGTCGAGGGTGTGGATGCTGACGCCGGCCTGGCGGATCGTCTCCAGCAGCAAGGCCTCGCGGCGATGGGTTTGCTCACGCTCCCAGGGCGTCAGCGCACGGGCCGTGTCGATCAGCAGCTGCTGGGTGGACGAGGGCAGGGTGTCGAAGACGCGCGCACTGATCATGAACACGTAGCCGAGGTAGCCGTGGCTGCTCAGGGTCAGGTGGGGCTGGACCTCATGCAGGCCCATGCTGGTGATGGCGACCAGCGGGTTTTCCTGGCCCTCGACCACGCCGTCGGCCAGGGCCTGGCGCAGCGCATGGAAGTCGATCGAGATCGGGTGCGCTCCCAAGGCCCGGAACTGCTCGATCAGGAGCCGGCTCTTCATGACGCGGACCGGGAGGCCGGCGAAGTCCTCCACGCGGCGCAGCGGGCGCGTCGCGGTGAAGTGCTTGAAGCCGTTCTCCCAGAAGGTCACGCCGACGAGGTCGATCGCACGCAGCTTGTCGAGCAGCATGCGTCCCGGCTCGCCGTCGAGCATCTCGTACAGGTCTTCCCGGGTCGGGAAGTAGAACGGCAGGTCGGCATACTGCATCGCCGGTACGGCGACGCTGATCTTGGCGGTGGGGGTCAGGAGGAGGTCGAGCTCGCCCAGGCGGGCCATCTCCAGCATCTGGTCGTCGGTGCCCAGTTGCTGTGCCGGGTAGAGGTCCACCCGCACCCGGCCCTGGCTGCGCTCGGCCACCTGATCGGCAAAGCGCGCGGCCGCCTCGTGCAGGGCACTGTCGACCGGGATGTTGTAGCCGAAGCGAAGCACGCGCACCGAGTCCGGGGCCACCATGGGCGCCTTGGGCGGGGCGGTTTCACCCCTCGGCAGCAGCGAGGCCCGCAACACCGCGGCGATCAGCAGCAGGAGGCTGATGGTGGCGGTGACCGGGTTCCTGAACATCGTGTCCTTCCTTGCCGCAGTGCGGGCCGAAGGCCGCCGAAGTCACGCACCTGCGTTGCATTCGCAGTGCGCGCTGCAGTAGTTTTCTGGGCTGCCCCGGATTCTATCCCCGCCGCGGGGCGCCACCTGCGCATTCCTGCACGGCGGCCCGCCGGCGCCGGCGGGGTTCAGTCGGGGGCGCCGGGTGCGCCGGAGAAGAAGCGCCCGGCGAGCGTTTCCAGCCCCAGCGTGTGCAGCAGCGCGGCGAGGCGTTCGGCCGGCCGGCGGCGCGGCAGGTCCTTGTAGCTGGCGATGATCAGCTCGTTCTTCATCGAGTGCTCCCAGCCCACCA
This sequence comes from Thauera sp., assembly GCF_035444905.1. Lineage (GTDB taxonomy): Bacteria > Pseudomonadota > Gammaproteobacteria > Burkholderiales > Rhodocyclaceae > Thauera. The sequence continues at coordinate 135,659 of NZ_DAOMPS010000003.1, read as the reverse complement.
GCTCGGTCACGCTGACCTGGTAGCCGTGGGATTCGAGCTGCAGGCCGCGCAGCACGTTGGTGACGTGGCTGCCGAACTCGCGGGTGTGGATCGGGTGGCGCCACAGCTCGGCGATCGGCTGGCGCAGGGCTTGCTGCTTGTTCTGACGCAGCGCACTGGCGACCTCGGCCTGGCAGCAGGGCACGAGCACGATGAAGCGGGCACGTTTCTCGAGTGCAAAGCGGATGGCGTCGTCGGTGGCGGTGTTGCAGGCATGCAGCGCGGTGACGACGTCGATGTGCTCGGGGAGCCGCTCCGAGCTGATCGACTCGGCCACGCTCAGCTTGTGAAAGCGCATGCCGGCGGAAAACCCCAGCTTGTCGGCGAGGCGGCGCGAGCTCATCACCAGTTCGTCGCGTGTCTCGATGCCGTGGATGCGGCCGGCCGGCGCGTGCTGCTTGAAGAACAGGTCGTGCAGGATGAAGCCGAGGTAGGACTTGCCGGCGCCATGGTCGACGAGCTGGATGTCGGGCCGTTCGGCGAGCGCCTCGACGAGCAGCGGCTCGATGAACTGGTACAGGTGATAGACCTGCTTCAACTTGCGCCGGCTGTCCTGGTTGAGCTTGCCGTCGCGGGTCAGGATGTGGAGCTGCTTGAGCAGCTCGATGGATTGCTCGGGGCGGATCTCGGGGTGCTGGGCGGTCATGGTGCGGCGTGCCGGGTGCGTGGAAGTGCGCGGACTGTACTCCGCTCGCCGGCGCGGACCAAGCCTGCGCGCGTCGCGCCGTGGGGTCGTGAGCGGGGCGCTTGGGGCGACGAAGTGCGAGGATCGCGGCTATCCTCTCGCGCTTTCGAATCAGTGGTCTTGAAGCACGCCGGCTGCGGCGCGCTTCGAGGGCAGCAGGGAGAGGAAGGCATGCAGGGCAGCAATGCAGGCACGCAGGCGCACCAAAGCGCCGCGCCGTCATGGGTCGGGCGCGTGCCGCCCGCCTTCATCGTCATCGTCGCCGGCATGGTGGCCGCGCTGCACATCGGCAAGATGCCGCCGGCGATTCCCGTGCTGCGCGATGCGCTCGGCGTCAGCCTGGTCGAGGCCGGCTTCCTGCTTTCGATGGTGCAGATGGCGGGCATGCTCAGCGGCGTGTTCATCGGCCTCGCGGCCGACGGTTTCGGCCTGCGCCGCAGCATGCTGCTCGGCCAGCTCACGCTGGCGCTGGCCAGCCTGGCCGGTGCGTGGGCGACGCAGCCGGCCGAACTGCTGGTGCTGCGCGCGGTCGAGGGCTTCGGCTTCCTGCTCGTGGTGCTGCCGGTGCCCAGCCTGATACGCCAGCTCGTGCCGCCGAGCAGGCTGGCGCTGCACCTGGGGCTGTGGGGCACCTACATGGCGACCGGCACCGCGCTGGTGCTGGCGGGCGGCCCTGCGCTGATGAGCCTGGCCGGCTGGCAGGGCCTGTGGGTGGCGCTGGCGCTGGTGTCGGCGGCGGTGGCGGCGTGGCTGGCGTGGCGTGTGCCGTCCGACCGCGCCCGCCGTGCGGCGGCTGCGCCTGCCTCGCATCCCGCGGCTGCGGTGGCGGCCGCGCCCGCGCGCTGGTCGGCGCGGCTGCGCGACACGCTCACCAGCTGGGGGCCGTGGCGGGTGGCGATCACCTTCTCGATGTACTCCAGCCAGTGGCTGGCGGTGATCGGCTTCCTGCCGGCGATCTATGCCCAGGCGGGCCTGTCCGGGCAGGTCGCGGGCCTGCTGACGGCATTCGCCTGCCTTGCCAACGTCACCGGCAACGTCGCCGCCGGGCGCCTGCTGCATCGCGGCGTGTGCGCACGCCACCTGCAGTACGCCGGCTTCGTGGCGATGGCGCTGACCGCCTTCGTCGCCTTCAGCCCGCTCAGCGCCGAGGCGCCGATCGCACGCTATGTCGCGGTGGTGCTCTTCTCGGCGGTCGGGGGCCTGATCCCGGCGACGCTGTTCGCGCTGGCGGTGCATGTGGCGCCCAACGAGCACACGGTGTCGACCACCGTGGGCTGGATGCAGCAGTGCTCGTCCACCGGCCAGTTCCTCGGTCCTCCGCTGGTGGCTTGGGTGGCGGGCGTTGCCGGTGGCTGGCACTGGACCTGGGTGATCACCGGCGCTGCCTCGGTGCTCGGCCTGCTGCTGGCGAGCCGGACCCGCTACCAGCGCGCCTGAGTCAGCCGCGCCGCCAGGCGTGATAGCGCGCCAGCCAGCCGAGCACGCGCTGCGGCGCGTGCGCCCGCTTCCATTCGCCGGCGGCGTACTTGCTGGCCTCGGAGAGGGTCGGGTAGGTGTGGATGGTGCCGAGGATCTTGTTCAGCCCCAGGCCGTGCTTCATCGCCAGGGTGAATTCCGCCAGCAGTTCGCCGGCATGCTCGCCGACGATGCTTGCGCCCAGGATGCGGTCCTTTCCCGGCACGGTCAGCACCTTCACGAAGCCGTGGTCGGCGCCGTCGGCGATGGCGCGATCGAGGTCGTCGAGGCCGTAGCGCGTGAGCTCGAAGGCGATGCCGCGTGCGCGCGCCTCGCGCTCGTTGATGCCGACGCGCGCCACCTCGGGGTCGATGAAGGTGGTGTGCGGCACCACGCGGTAATCGACCTTGAAGCGCCTCAGGTTGCCGAACAGCGCATTGACCACCGCGTACCAGGCCTGGTGCGCGGCGACGTGGGTGAACTGGTAGGGGCCGGCGACGTCGCCCGCGGCGTAGATGTTGGGGTAGAGCGTCTCGAGGTAGTCATTGGTGAGCACGGTCTGCTTCACCGGGATGCCGATCTCCTCCAGCCCATAGCCCTCCAGGCGGGCCTCGCGCCCCACGGCGCACAGCAACTCGTCGAACTCGATCCGCATCTCCTCGCCGGCGTGGGCGACGACGATGAATTTGCGTGGGCCGCCCGCGCCGTCCTCGCGCTCGCAGCGCAGCGCCGCGCAGCCGGTCAGCACGTGCACGCCGTCGCGTTCGAGGCTGGCGCGGGCGAAGGCGGCGACGTCCTCGTCCTCGCGCGGCAGCAGTTGCGGCGCGCGGCCGACCTGGGTGACCTGCGAGCCCAGACGAGCGAAGCACTGCGCCAGCTCGCAGCCGATCGGCCCGCCACCCAGCACCAGCAGGCGGCGCGGCGGCGCGTCCAGCCGCGCGAAGGCCTCCCACACCGTGTCGCTGGTCAGGTAGCCGACCTGTTCCAGCCCGGGCAGCGGTGGCACGGCCGGGCGCGCGCCGGTCGCGATGACGATGCTGCGCGTGGTGAGGCGCTGCCTGCCACCGTCGTTCAAGGCCACCTCCACCGTCCACGGATCGACAACGCGCGCATAGCCCTGCACGACCTCGACGCCCAGCCCGGTGTAGCGCGCCACGCTGTCGTGCGGCTCGATCCTGCGGATCACCGCGTGCACGCGCGCGAACACCGCGCGGAAGCTGAAGGTGGGTTCGGCCCTGTCCAATCCGTAGCGGTCGGCATGGCGGATCTGATGAGCGAGCTTCGCGCTGCGGATCAGCGCCTTGCTCGGCACGCAGCCGGTGTTGAGGCAGTCGCCGCCCATCTTGTGGGCCTCGACCAGCGTCACCTTCGCCTTCACCGCGGCGGCGATGTAGGCGCTCACCAGCCCGGCGGCACCGGCGCCGATCACCACCAGGTTGCGCTCGAAGCGCACCGGCCGCTGCCAGCGCGCGTACACCCGGGGCGCCTGCACCCAGGCCACCCCCTTGCGTGCGAGCAGCGGGAACACGCCGAGCAGCGCAAACGAGAACAGCAGCGCGGGCGACAGGATCCCGCTCAGGCTTTCGATGCGGGCAAGCTCGGTGCCGGCGTTCACGTACACCAGCGTGCCCGGCAGCATGCCGAGCTGGCTGACCCAGTAGAAGGTCTTCAGGCGGATCGGCGTCAGCCCCATCAGCAGATTGATCAGGAAGAACGGAAACACCGGCACCAGGCGCAGCGTGAACAGGTAGAAGGCGCCGTCGCGTGCGATGCCTTCATTGATCGCCTGCAGACGGTCGCCAAAACGTGCCTGCACGCTGTCGCGCAGCAGGTGGCGGGAGACGAGGAAGGCCAGCGTGGCGCCGATCGTGGACGCGAAGGAGACGATCAGCAGCCCCCAGCCCAGGCCGAACAGTGCGCCACCGGCCAGCGTCATGACTGCCGCGCCGGGCAGCGACAGCGCGGTCACCGCCACATAGGCGGCGAAGTAGAGCGCGGCGACCGCGAGCGGAGAGGCTTCGCGCCAGGCGGCGAAGCCGTCCATGCCGGCTTTGAGTGTGTCGAGATCGAGCTGGCGGTTCAGTCCGCTGGCGAAGAAGGCGGCGACGAGCGCGAGCACGGCCAGCAGCAGGAGGGCTTTCTTCATCGTTCGTCACCCGGGCTCGAGGAGCCAGCGGAGTCTGGCGGCGGCTCTGCGGCCGGGGGGACACGGCCCTCGGACCAGCGCCGGCTCAACGCGCGCAGCACCGCGAGCTGGTCCTCGAAGCGGGTGCAGCCCGCGCACATGGCCAGGTGCATGCGCAGCGCCAGGCGCTCGCGCAGCGACAACTCGCGCTCGAGCGCGTCGGAACACAGGCGGGTGGCATCCTTGCAGCTCAGCATGTGGGGCACTCTCCGTGCGAGAACCAGTTCTTTTCGAGGCAGGTACGCAGCCCGAGCCGGGCGCGGTGCAACATGACGTGGCAGTTGCCCTTGCTGATCGCCAGCTCGGTGCAGATCTCCGCGGTCTCCAGGCCGAGCATCTCGCGCATCATGAACACGCGCGCGAGGCTCTCGGGCAGGTGGTCCAGGCAGGCCTCGAAGATGCGCCAGAACGCCGACTGGGTGGCTGCGGCCTCGGGGTCGGCCCACGCGGCGGGACGGTTCTCGGGGCGCCAGTGGCCGTTGGCGCGGAACAGCGCGTCCACTGCGGCGTCGTCGAAGTCCGGCGCGAGCACGGTGCTGAAGTTCTCGCTGCGCCCGCGCCGGCGCAGCTGGTCGACCAGCTTGTTGCGCAGGATCGCGAACACCCAGGTCCTGAGCTCGGCGCGGCCGTCGAAACGATCCTGCTGGGCGCAGGCGGCCGCCATCGCCTCCTGCACCGCGTCCTCGGCGAGGTCGGCGTCGCGCAGCTGCAGGCGTGCGAAGCGCAGCATGTCGCGACGCAGGTCGGCGAGCGCCGCGTCGTTGTTCAGCAGCATCCGTCGCGCTCCGTGTTGGCCGCTGCGGGGGCAGCGCTGGCGTCGCGGCAGGTCGAGGCCTTGAGGCCGGCGGAGGACTTGAGGGCCCGGCCGTAGCACGCCTGGACGAGGTCGTGCATGGCGGGCTCACTGGCGGAATGACGTGGCGAGGCCGGGGTCGACGGGATGGGCGAGAGCGGCATCTTCAATGGGTGTCCGGGGTGAAGCGGCATTGTGCGCCGCGGGCGACGAAATGCAGATCGGCAAAGCCCGCCCGTGCGTGCTCGCCGGTGTTATCGGTGTCGGTGGCGACCGCGAGCAGGGTGAGCTCGACGCCTTCACCGCCGAAGGCGGTTGCGGCATCGGCGGCGATGTCGCGGCGTTCGTCCTGCCAGCGGCCGGTGGTGGCTTCGTCCGAGCGCAGCACGATCATGCGCGTGCGCTCGGTGTAGGCGTTGGCGGCCTCGGTGCCCACCGGGTAGCGGTTGTCCCAGACGTAGTTGAGCGCGGCGTCGGGCACGTGCTCGCCGTGGCGGGCGCGGGCCAGCGCGAGCCCGGCGCGCGTGGCCAGCCCGAGGCTGGATGGCGGCAGGCGGAAGCCGAGATAGACGCGCGCCGCATAATCATCGCCCTCGCGGCGGCGGAGGTCGGCCTTGTCGAGCCGGTTTTCGATGCGCCAGCGCCAGCACAGCACCGGCGTGGCCTGCAGGTCGGCCTGGATGGGGCGGGCGAGCAGCGACATGCTCGCCTCGGACTCGGCCTCGATCGCCATTACGCCATCCCATGCGCGGATGCGGTAGCGGGTGGGCGGCACCGCGGTGTCGAAGCGGATCTCCTGCCAGGGCGCGGGCGGCTGCGGTGCGGCGGTGTCGAAGCGGATCTCCTGCCAGGGCGCGGGCGGCTGCGGTGCGGCGGTGTCGAAGCGGCCGACATCGACCGCGGCCGCTGCGCCTGTGCTCACCGCCATCGCACAGGCGAACAGCTGCGCGAGCAGGGCGCGGGGCAGGGGGGGCAAGGATGCGGATCGGGCCATGCGCGGAAGTCCTTGGGCGAGGGGCCGGTGCGGCTTGGTCGCGGGCAGTGGGCGATTGCTTACACGACCGTGGCGGACGCGCCGCGATGGCGGGCGATGAAGCCGCGGTCGATGCGGTCCTTCCAGTGCCACACCCAGCGCCCTTCGGCGGACCACGGGCCCCAGGACGCGATGGCGTGGCGCGGACCGCAGGCGATGAGGTAGAGCGAGCGCGCACGCGGCTGGTAGCGCTGCGGCGGGGCGGGGATCGGACGGGTCGTCCGGGCGGCGCTGGTATCGGGTTGCGCGTTGGCCATCGCGTCGGCCCGTGCATCGGCCATCGGTGCGCATGCCGTGCCATCCGCCAGCGCCGCCAGCAGGTTGGCGGCGAGCACGGGACCGGCGTGCACCGCATGCACGCCCGAGCGTGCGAAACCGGGTGCAGCGCGGGTGCACACGTCGCCGGCGGCGTGGACGGCCGGGTGCGAGAGGCTGCGGTGGGCGGCGTCGACCGCGACCCAGCCCGCGGCATCGCAGGCCAGACCGCTGCCCTGCAGCCAGGGCAGGGCGCGTGCGCCGGTGGCGGCGATCACACAGTCGGCGGCCAGGGTGGAGACTGTGCGACCCTCCGCGTCGACGAGTTCCAGTCCGGCCGTGCTACCTCTGGCGCGGGCTCGGTGGAGCGCGATGCCGGCCTGCGCCAGCTGGCGCTCGACGCGCCGGCGCACGCCTTCGGCATGGCCGGCGAGCAGCGCGCCGGGCGGCGCGACGAGCGCGAGCGCCACCGTGCAGCCGGCGCTGCGAAAGGCCTGCGCGGCGGCGAGCACCAGCTCCACCCCGGCCGCGCCGCCGCCCACCACGGCGAGCCGGCGCAGTTCTCCCGCGCGCGCCGCGGCGAGCCGCTGCGGCCAGGCGGCGAAGAAGGCCTCGAGCGGCTTCACCGGCAGCAGCACGCCTGCCGGCAGGGCGTCGAGCGCGCGCGTGTCGGTGAGGCTGCCGACGTCGAGCGACAGCAGGTCGAAGTCGTGGGTCGCGCCCGCGTCGTCGTGCAGGCTGCGGCGGTCGGCGTCGAGCGCGACTGCGGCAGCCAGGCACAGCCGCGCGCCGGCTGCAGCGGCCAGCGGGCGCAGGTCGATGCGGCAGTCCTCGGCGCGGTAGTGACCGGCCATCCAGCCGGGCAGCATGCCCGAGTACCATTGCCAGGGCGAGGGCGTCAGCAGCACCGTCTCCACCCCGCGCGGGCGTTGGCGGGCGAGAGCGTGGAGCACGGCGAGCTGGGCATGGCCGCCGCCGACGAGGAGGAGTCGTTTCATGGCTTCGAGCGCGTGAGGCGCCGGGTTGAACTTGCGCAGCGTAAGCTTTTCCGAGGCATGTGCGACAAAAGAGCACGCCGGCCGCGCCTTGTTCCGCGCGCGGCAATTGCCCGCCCGCCCTTGCTACCCCCCCGATCCCCCCGACGGAGACCTTGTCAGATGCATGCCACCCTTCCGCTGCTCGAGACGCGCCGCTTTCCGCCGCTGCGCCGCGAGGCGACCACCACGCTGCAGGTGAACCTGGGCTATCGCTGCAACCAGAGCTGCGTGCATTGCCACGTCAACGCCGGCCCCGGGCGCACGGAGATGATGGACGCCGACACGCTGGCGCTGATCCCGCAGGTGCTCGCCGCGCGCGCGATCGGCACGCTTGACCTCACCGGCGGCGCGCCCGAGCTGCATCCCGGCTTCCGTGGCCTTGTGCGCGCGGCACGCGTGCTCGGCGTGCGGGTGATCGACCGCTGCAACCTCACCATCCTGTCCGAGCCGGGGCAGGAGGACCTGGCCGAGTTCCTCGCCGGCGAGGGCGTGGAGGTGGTGGCCTCGCTGCCCTGTTATTCCGCGGACAACGTCGACCGCCAGCGCGGCAAGGGCGTGTTCGAGCGCAGCATCGCCGGTCTGCAGCGCCTGAACGCGCTTGGCTACGGCCAGCCCGATACCGGGCGGGTGCTGAACCTGGTGTACAACCCGCAGGGCCCGGTGCTGCCGCCCGACCAGGCCCGGCTCGAGGCCGACTACCGGCGCGAGCTCGCGGCGCACTTCGGCATCGTGTTCACCCGCCTGTTCGCGCTCGCCAACATGCCGATCCAGCGCTTCGGCTCGACACTGATCTCGAAGGGCCAGTTCAACGACTACATGGCGCTGCTGCAGGCCAGCCACCGTGACGAGAATCTGGCCGCGGTGATGTGCCGCGCACTGCTCAGCGTGGACTGGCAGGGGCGCTTGTACGACTGCGACTTCAACCAGCAGCTTGGCCTGGCGCTGGGGGCGGAACGGGCGCCCGACGACGGCCAGGCGGGGAAAGGGGGCGAACCGGCCGGGCGCCCGGGCGGCCTGCATCTGCGCGACCTGCTCGTGCGCGACCTCGCCGGGGGGCCGATCCGCGTCGCCGGCCACTGCTTCGGCTGCACCGCAGGCAGCGGCTCGAGCTGCGGCGGCGCGCTC
>NZ_DAOMPS010000003.1:0-126952 GCF_035444905.1 Thauera sp. | reverse complement strand
ATCATCGTGCCGATACTCGACGAAGCGGCGGCGCTGCCGGGGCTGCTGGCGCATCTTGCGCAGTGGCGGGCGCGCGGCTGCGAGGTGCTGCTGGTCGATGGCGGTAGCGAGGACGACTGCGGCGCCATGGCGCGCGCTGCGGGCTTCACCGTGCTGGAGGCTGAACGCGGTCGCGCGCGGCAGATGAATGTCGGAGCCGCGGCGGCGCATGGCGAGGCGCTGCTGTTCCTGCATGCGGATACCCGTTTGCCGGTGGATGCCGATGTGGCGGTGCGCGCGGTGCTGGCCAAGGATCGCTGCGCCTGGGGGCGCTTCGACGTGCTCATCACCGGGCACCCTCCGATGCTGCGCGTGGTCGCCGCGCTGATGAACCTGCGCTCGCGCTTGACCGGCATTGCCACCGGCGACCAGGCGATCTTCGTGCGGCGCGACGTCTTCGAGGCGGTCGGTGGCTTCCCGGACCAGCCGCTGATGGAGGATGTCGAGCTCTCGCGCCGGCTGCTGCGCACATCGCGGCCGGCCTGCCTGCGCGCGCGGGTCAGCACCTCGGGGCGGCGCTGGGAGCAGCGCGGCGTGTGGCGCACCATCTTCCTGATGTGGCGGCTGCGCTGGGCCTACTGGCGCGGCGTGCCGGCCGAGCGTCTGGCGGACGCCTACCGGTGAGCGCGACCCGCATCGTGGTGTTCGCCAAGGCGCCGCAGCCAGGGCGGGTGAAGACACGGTTGATTCCCGCGCTCGGCGCCGAAGGGGCGGCGTCGCTGGCGGCGCGCATGCTGATACACGCCTTGAGTGAGGCCTTGCTGAGCGGGGTGGCGGCGGTCGAATTGTGTGCCACGCCGTCCCCTGCGGATGCCGCATGGCGCGGCGTCGAACTGCCGGACGGGCTGGTGCTGACGGCGCAGGGCGAGGGCGATCTCGGTGCACGCATGGCGCGCGCGGCGCAGCGCGTGATCGAAGCGGGCGAGGCCGTGCTGCTGACCGGTACCGACTGCCCCGGGCTCGACGCCGCCTGCCTGCGCCGGGCCGCGAATGCCCTGTGCGAGACCGACGCGGTCATCGGCCCCACCGCCGATGGCGGCTATGCCTTGCTCGGGCTGCGCCGCTTCGATGCCAGCCTGTTCGAGGACATCGCCTGGAGCACGCCCGCCGTGGCACGCGTCACGCTGGCGCGGCTGGACGCGCTGGGCTGGTCGCGCACCCGCCTGCCATTGCTCCATGACATCGACGAGCCCGCCGATCTGGTGCATCTGCCGGCGGGGTGGTGAGGGCACCCGCGGGGCAGCGGGCGCGCAGCCTTGTCCGTTTCCGGCACAATCGGGCATGACTTCATCCAACCGGAGCGACTGGCCGTGACCATCCACCCCTTCCTGCTGTTCCTGCACATCGCCGGCGTCGTCGTCTGGGTGGGCGGCATGTTCTTCGCCTACGTCTGCCTGCGTCCCGAGGCCGCCAGCCAGCTCGAGCCGCCGCCGCGGCTGCGCCTGTGGCGCGGCGTGCTGGCGCGCTTCTTCACCTGGGTGTGGGTGGCAGTGGCCGCGGTGCTGGCGAGCGGGCTGGCGCTGCTGCTGCGTATCGGCTTCGCGGCGGCGCCGCTCTACCAGCACATCATGTTCGTGATGGGGCTGGTGATGATCGCGATCTTCGCCTACGTCTTTTTCGTGCCGTATGCGGGCTTGGGCAAGGCGGTCGCCGGCGAAAACTGGAAGGCGGGCGGCGCGGCGCTGGGTCGCATCCGGCAACTGGTGGGCACCAACCTGACGCTTGGTTTCCTGACCATCGCGATGGGCACGCTCGGGCGCTGGCTGGGCTGAGCGGCACGGGCGGCGCCCGGTGTCGTGGATTACCCGTATCACGCCGTCGTCGGGCTATGCCGCGCAGGCCGGCGATGCAACAATCGCCGGGCCTGTCTGCAGCCATCCACCCCTACCCGGAGATGCCACGAATGAAGACCCCCCGTGTTGCCGCTGCACTGTCGATCGCGACCGCCGCCCTCGCCGCACTGGCCGCCGGCCCGGCCGCCGCCGAAACCGTGCGCTGGGCCGCCGCTGGCGACGCCCTGACGATGGATCCGCACTCGCAGAACGAGGGCCCGACCCACGTCATGAACCACCAAGTATATGACTCGCTGGTGTTCCGCGATCAGGCCATGAAGCTGGCGCCGCGGCTGGCGACCTCGTGGCGCATCACCGACGACCCGACGGTATGGGAGTTCAAGCTGCGCGAGGGGGTGAAGTACCACAACGGCAACCCCTTCACCGCCGATGACGTGGTGTTCTCGATCATGCGCGCCAAGCACGACAACGCCGACATGAAGGGGCTGCTGACCACCGTGGTCGAGGTGATCAAGGTCGATGATCACACCGTGCAGATGCGCACCGACGGCCCCAACCCGCTGCTGCCGAACAACCTCACCAATCTCTTCATCATGGACAGGGAGTGGGCCGAGGCCAACAAGGTGACCGTGCCGCAGAACTACAAGGCCGGCGACGAGACCTTCGCGGTACGCAACGCCAACGGCACCGGGCCCTTCCGCCTGGTCAAGCGCGAGCCGGACGTGCGCACCGAGCTCGAGCGCAACGAGGACTACTGGGGCAAGGGCATCTTCCCGATGGAAGTCAGCAAGGTGGTGTTCACGCCGGTGCGCTCGGCCGCCACCCGCGTAGCCGCGCTGCTGTCGGGCGAGATCGACTTCCTGCTCGATCCGCCGGTGCAGGACCTCGAGCGCCTGTCGGCCGCCAAGGGTCTGGTGGTGCGCTCCGGGCCGGAGAACCGCACCATCTTCTTCGGCATGCAGCAGGCCCTGCGCGAGCTGCGCAGCTCGGACGTGAAGGGCAGGAACCCCTTTGCCGACAAGCGCGTGCGCGAGGCGATGAACATCGCCATCAACCGCGAGGCGGTCCAGCGCGTGGTGATGCGCGGCCAGTCGGTGCCCGCCGGCATCGTCGCGCCGCCCTTCATCGATGGCTACGACAAGGCGCTGGACGTGGTGCCCGCCACTGACGTCGCGCGCGCCAAGGCCCTGCTGGCCGAGGCCGGTTACCCGAACGGCTTCTCGGTGACGCTCGCCTGCCCGAACGACCGCTACGTCAATGACGAGGCGATCTGCCAGGCGGTGACCGGCATGTTCGGCCAGATCGGCGTGCGCGCCCGCCTCAGCGCCCAGCCCAAGAGCATCCACTTCGCCGAGCTGCCCAAGGGCGAGTACGACCTCTACATGCTGGGCTGGGGCGTGCCGACGATGGACTCGCACTACGTCTTCCACTACCTGTTCGAGACCAAGAGCGACAAGGGCGGGGCGTGGAACTTCAGCGGCTATTCCAGTCCGCGTGTCGATGAACTGGTCACGGCGATGACCCGCGAGATCGACCCCGACAAGCGCGCCGGCATGGTCGCCGAGGTGTGGAAGACGGTGCAGGACGACGTGGTCTATCTGCCGATCCACCACCAGATGCTGAACTGGGCAATGAAGGACAACATCGACTTCCCGGTCCAGTCCGAGAACTATCCCTACTTCAAGCTGCTGAAGTTCAGGAAGTGAGCGTCCGCGCCGTGCCCGCCCTCGCGGCGGCGCACGGCGCCCCGCAGGCTTCCGTCCCGATCCGTCGCGCCCGGCGCGTCCTACCTCAAGGCCCTAATGCTCGCCTTCATCCTGCGCCGCCTGCTGCAGTCCGTCCTCGTCATGCTGACGGTGGCGCTGGTGTCCTTCGGCCTGTTCCGCTTCATTGGCGACCCCATCAACAACATGGTCGGTCAGGAGGCGACGATGGCCGAGCGCGAGGCCTTGCGCGAGTCGCTCGGGCTCAACGACGCGGTGCCGGTGCAGTTCTTCCGTTTCGTCGCCAACGCCGCGCGCGGCGAGTTCGGCGTGTCCTACCGCATGGCGAGGCCGGTGGCGGACGTGATCGCCGAGCGCCTGCCGGCGACGCTCGAGCTGGCGCTGATTTCGGGCGTCGGCGCGCTGGTGATCGGCATCGCGCTCGGCGTGTATACCGCGCTGCGCCGTGACGGCTGGTTGAGCCACGCGATCATGGGCCTGTCACTGGTGGGGGTGTCGCTGCCCACCTTCCTGATCGGGATCCTGCTGATCTACGTGTTCGCCGTGGAGCTGAAGGTGCTGCCCGCCTTCGGCCGCGGCGAGGTGGTCGCGCTCGGCGGGTGGACGACCGGGCTGCTCACCACCTCGGGCCTGAAGTCGCTGATCATGCCGGCGATCACGCTCGGCCTGTACCAGCTCACGCTGATCATGCGCCTGGTGCGCGCCGAGATGCTCGAGGTGCTGCGCACCGACTACATCAAGTTCGCGCGTGCACGCGGCCTCTCCAACCGCGCCGTGCATTTCGGCCATGCGCTCAAGAACACCCTGCTGCCGGTGATCACCATCACCGGGCTGCAGATCGGCTCGATCATCGCCTTCGCCATCATCACCGAGACGGTGTTCCAGTGGCCGGGCGTGGGCCTGCTCTTCATCACCGCGGTGCAGTTCGTCGACATCCCGGTGATGGCCGCCTACCTGGTGCTGATCGCGCTGATCTTCGTCGTCATCAACCTGATCGTCGACCTGCTGTACTTCGTCGTCGATCCGCGCCTGCGCGTGCAGCGCAGCGGCCGCGGCCACTGAGTCCCTGCCCATGCCTGGCGCGCCCTCCGCATCCGATCCGTCGTCCCCGACCGCTCGGGCACGGCCCTCGCGCTGGGCACGCTTCGTCGACAGCGACCTCTTCTACAGCTTCACCCATTCGCCGGTGACGGTGGTCTCGGCCCTGGTGACGCTGGTGATCTTCGCTGCCGCCCTGCTGGCGCCGGTTATTGCGCCGCACAACCCCTTCGACCCGGCCACGCTGAACCTGATGGACGGCTTCACGCGGCCGATGCAGGCCAACGAATTCACCGGCAACGTGTATTGGCTGGGGACCGACGCCCAGGGTCGCGACCTGTTCTCGGCCATCCTGTACGGTTCGCGTGTGTCCATCCTGGTCGGCGTTGCGGCGGTGGCCTTTGCCGCGCTGCTCGGCATCACCCTCGGCCTCATCGCCGGCTACCGCGGCGGCTGGGTCGATAGCCTGATCATGCGCATCGCCGACGTGCAGCTGAGCTTCCCGGCGATCCTGGTGGCGCTGCTGATCTTCGGCGTGTTCAAGGGTGTGGTGCCGCCGGCGCTGCAGGACAGGATGGCGATCTACGTGCTGGTGGTGGCGATCGGCCTGTCGGACTGGGTGCAATACGCGCGCACCGTGCGCAGCTCGACCCTGGCCGAGAAGAACAAGGAGTACGTGCAGGCCGCGCGCGTGATCGGCGTACCGGCACGGACGATCCTGCTGCGCCACATCCTGCCCAACGTGATGGGGCCGGTGCTGGTGATCGCCACCATCGGCCTGGCGCTGGCCATCATCCTGGAGTCGACGCTGTCCTTCCTCGGCGTCGGCGTGCCGCCCACCCAGCCCAGCCTGGGCACGCTGATCCGCGTCGGCCAGGACTTCCTGTTCTCGGGTGAGTGGTGGATCGTGTTCTTTCCCGGCCTCACCCTGCTGCTGCTCGCGCTGGCGGTGAACCTGCTCGGCGACTGGCTGCGCGATGCGCTCAACCCGAGGCTGCGCCGATGAGATCGAGATCGCCCGCGGTGTACCAGGTGCCGGCGCGCGAGGGCGTGCCGCTGCTGTCGGTGCGCAATCTGCGCATCGAGTTTTCCTCCCGGCGCGGCACCCTGGTGGCGATCGACGACGTCTCCTTCGACATCGCGCGTGGCGAGGTGCTGGGCGTGGTCGGCGAGTCGGGTGCCGGCAAGTCGCTCACCGGCGCCGCCATCATCGGCCTGCTCGAGCCGCCCGGGCGCATCGCCGCCGGCGAGATCCTGCTCGACGGCGAGCCCATCCACGCCCTGCCGGCCGAGCGCCTGCGCCGCCTGCGCGGGCGCCGCATCGCGATGATCTTCCAGGACCCGCTCACCAGCCTGAACCCGCTGTACACGGTCGGCCAGCAGCTGGTCGAGACCATGCTCACCCACCTCGAGCTGTCCGATCGCCAGGCGCGCGAGCGCGCGATCGAGCTGCTCGACGAGGTCGGCATCCCGGCGCCGCGCCAGCGCATCGACCATTACCCGCACCAGTTCTCCGGCGGCATGCGCCAGCGCGTGGTGATCGCGCTGGCGCTGTGCGCCGAGCCCGAGCTGATCATCGCCGACGAGCCGACAACCGCGCTCGACGTCTCGGTGCAGGCGCAGATCATCGCCCTGCTGCGCCGGCTGTGCCGTCAGCACCACACGGCGGTGATGCTGATCACCCACGACATGGGCGTGATCGCCGAGACCGCCGACCGCGTCGCCGTGATGTACGCCGGCCGGCTGGCCGAGATCGGCCCGGTCGAGGAGCTGGTGCGCCGGCCTGCGCACCCCTACACCCGCGGCCTGATGGGCTCGATCCCGGTGCTGGGGGCGGACGTGCGCCGGCTGGTACAGATCGACGGCGCCATGCCGCGCCTGAATGCCGTCCCCGCTGGCTGTGCCTTCAACCCGCGCTGCGCGGAGGCTTTCGAGCGCTGCCGGCGCGAGCGGCCCGATCTGATGGCGGCTGGCGCGACGCGCGCGGCCTGCTGGCTGTATGACGGCGAGCAGGCCGCGCCAGCCGGGCTGGGGGCTGCGGTCAGCGCGTCGGGAGGCGAGGCATGAGCATCATCGAGCGGGCGCTGAACAAGGCCAAGCAAGAGGACAGGGAGGCGGTCGAGACCGCCGAGGGCCTGACCCATCAGCCCGCAGTGGAAACGCCCGCTCCGCCACTGCCGGTGGATGAGGTGCAGGCGCCCGGTGCAGCGCTGCTGCCAGCGGGCGAACAGGCAGCGCCCCGCGTCGAGCGGGCGGCGCACGAGCCCGAGGCCCGGCCGCTGCTGCGCGTCGAGGACCTGCGCTGCGCCTTCGACGTCTCCAGGCCCTTCCTCAACCGCCTGTTCGAGCGCGAGCCGCGGCGCTGGCTGAAGGCGGTCGATGGTGTCTCCTTCGACATCGCGCGCGGCGAGACCTTCGCCCTGGTGGGCGAGTCGGGCTGCGGCAAGTCGACCGTGGCGCGGCTGATCGTCGGCCTCTACGAGCCTTCGGCCGGGCGCATCGTGTTCGATGGCCGTGACGTCGCCCTGGTCACGCGCGCGGCCGAGCGCCAGAAGCTGCGCCGCCGCTTCCAGATGATCTTCCAGGACCCCTACGCCAGCCTCAATCCGCGCTGGCGGGTCGAGCGCATCATTGCCGAGCCGATCCGCGTGTTCGGGCTCGAGCGCGACGACGCGGCCATTCGCGCCCGCGTCGCCGAGCTGCTCGACCAGGTCGGGCTGTCGCCGGCCGATGGCAGCAAGTATCCGCACGAGTTCTCCGGCGGCCAGCGCCAGCGCATCTGCATCGCGCGCGCGCTCGCCAACCGCCCCGAGTTCCTGGTGTGCGACGAGCCGACCTCGGCGCTCGACGTCTCGGTGCAGGCGCAGATCCTCAACCTGATGCGCGACCTGCAGGACGCGCTCGGCCTCACCTACCTCTTCATCAGCCATGACCTCGCGGTGGTGCGCCACATGGCGAACCAGGTCGGCGTGATGTACCTCGGCCGCATCGTCGAGCTCGCCAGCCGCCGCCGGCTGTTCGAGCGCCCGCGCCATCCCTACACTCGCATGCTGCTGGCGACCATCCCCAGCCTGGACATGCGCGGCCGGCGCGAGGAGCTGGTGCGCGGCGAGGTGCCCAACCCGATCACGCCGCCGCCGGGCTGCAGCTTCCATCCCCGTTGCCCGCTCGCCGATGCGCGCTGCCGCAGCGAGGCGCCGGTCCTGCACGCGCTCGACCAGGGCCAGCGGGTGGCCTGCCATGCGGTGGAAGAGGGGCGCGACGCAGTGCTGGACGAGGCGGACGCGGGTTCCAGCGCGAGGCGGGAGACGACATGAGCAGTGAGGTGCAGGGCCGCGCCCAGACCGGGCCGAACGCGGCGGCCCCGCCGGCGCTGGCCGTGGTGATAGGCGGTGGCGGCATCGGCGGCGCGCTGGCCGCGGCGCTGCGGGCCGACCCGGCCTTTGCCGAGGTGCTGGTGTTCGGCCGCGGCAGCACGCCGGCGCTCGATCTGCGCGACGAGGCCAGCATCGCCGCCTGCGCCCGCGTCGTCGCCGGGCGCGGCGTACCGCGGCTGGTGTTCGATGCGACCGGCTTCCTGCACGGCGCGGGCTTCAGCCCGGAGAAGAGCCTGCGCCAGCTCGATCCGGCCCATCTCGCCCATGCCTTCGCGATCAATGCCATCGGCCCGGCGCTGCTGATGAAGCATTTCCTGCCGCTGCTGCCGACAAGCGGGCGGGCGCTGTTCGCCACCCTGTCGGCCAAGGTCGGCAGCATCGGCGACAACCGCTTGGGCGGCTGGTATGCCTACCGCGCCTCGAAGGCGGCGCTCAACCAGCTCGTGCGCACCGCGGCCATCGAGCTGCGCCGGCGAAATCCGGCGGCAATCTGCGTGGCCCTGCATCCGGGCACGGTCGATACCGCGCTGTCGGCACCCTTTGCCAAGGCCGGCCTGCAGGTGCAGCGCCCGGCGCAGGCCGCCGAGCGCCTGCTCGGCGTGCTGGCGGGGCTGGGGCCGCAGGATTCGGGCGAGTTCTTCAGCTACCGCGGCGAACGCCTGCCGTGGTAATGGTGCGCGAGGGCCAGTCCATGTCCGGCGACACTGCAGGCGTGTGGGCGCGGCGGTGTCGGCGGTGGAGGTGAACGCAATGGAGGTGAAGACCGTGGAGGCAGACGTGAGGACGAAGGCAATCGTTACCGGACACAGCCGCGGCCTGGGCGCGGCGCTCGCCGAAGAACTGCTGGCGCGCGGCATCGGCGTGCTCGGCCTGGCCAGGCAGCCCAACGCGGCCCTGGCCGCCGCCCACCCCGGCTTGCTGCGCGAGCAGCGTCTCGATCTCGCCGACAGCGCCGCGCTCGCGGCCTGGCTCGCCGGGCCCGCGCTGCGCAACTGGCTGGCGGGAGCAGAGACCGTGTTGTTGATCAACAATGCCGGCACCCTGCAGCCGATGGCGCTGCTGCCCGCGCAGGACCCGGCGGCGGTGGCGCAGGCGATTGCGCTCAGCGTGGCCGCGCCGCTGATGCTGTCCGCGGCCCTGGTGGCGGCCAGCCCTGCGGCAGGCGAGCGTCGCATCCTGCATGTTTCGAGCGGTGCAGCGCGCAAGCCCTATGCCGGCTGGAGCGTGTACTGCGCCGGCAAGGCGGCGCTCGATCACCACGCACGCGCGGTGCAGGTCGAGGCCAGCCCAGGCGTGCGCATTTGCAGCCTGGCGCCGGGGGTGCTCGACACCGCGATGCAGGGCGAGATCCGCGCCACCACCACCGAGTACTTTCCGCTGCGCGACCGCTTCGTCGAGATGCAGCGCAGTGGCGGCCTGGTCGCGCCCGCGGAGTGCGCCATGCACCTGGTCGACTACCTGCTGGATGCGGACTTCGGCCGTGAGGCGGTGGCCGACCTGCGCGACCTGATGCAGTGACGGCATGCATCCCGGGATGAGCCCGTGGCGGTCCTGAAGATCCGCCTGCTGCGGTTGCTGATCTGGGTGCGCCGGCACCCGGGTCTGGTCGCGGCCTTCGGCTTCGTGTCCGGTGTGCTGAGCTTCTGGCTGATCGAGCGTCACGAGGGCGTGGGGCGCGCGATGGCAGCGGCGATGCTGGTGGCCTGGCTGCTGCTGGTGCTCGAGCGGGTGCTGAGCAATGCGCTGGCGGCGCGCTTCGGCTTCGGCCTGCCGCCGGTGCTGCTGCGCTACCTGACCCAGTTCACCCACCAGGAAAGCCTGTTCTTCGCGCTGCCCTTCTTCATCGCCAGCACCTCGTGGAACAGCGGTCAGGCGCTGTTCTCGGGCGCTGTCGTGCTGGCGGCGCTGGTGGCCATCGTCGACCCGGTGTACTACCGCCGGCTGGCGCCACGGCGCTGGCTCTTCCTCGGCTATCACACCTTCACGCTGTTCGTGCTGCTGCTGGTGGCCCTGCCGCTGATCCTGCGCCTGCCGGCGATGACGAGCTACCAGCTCGCGCTCGGCGTGGCGGTGCTGCTGTCCTTTCCGACCCTGGCCGGTTCCATCACCGTGCCGCGCTGGTGGCGCGGGCTGCTGGTGCTGGCGTTGTTGGCCGCGCTCGGCGCGGCCGGCTGGTTCGCCCGCCTGTGGGTGCCGCCCGCCACCCTGAGGATGACCGAGATGGCGCTCACCACCGCGATGGACATCGTCGAACGCCGCCCGCAACAGACGCTCGCACGCATCGGCGCGGCGCAGTTGCGCCAACAGGGCCTGTATGCCTACACCGCCATCCATGCGCCGCTCGGCCTGCGCGAGCGCGTGCGCCACGTCTGGCTGCACGACGGCAAGGAGGTTGACCGCATCGAGCTCGAGGTCAGCGGCGGCCGCGCCGAAGGCTACCGGGCGTGGACGCGCAAGCTCAATTTCCCCGAGCACCCCGAGGGGCGCTGGCAGATCCGCGTGCTGACCGACGACGACCGCATGATCGGCACCTTGCGCTTTCGCGTCGATCCCTGAGCGGCGCCTGCCCTCAGCTCAGCAGATGCGTTCCCACAGGCTGGTTTCGTCCTCGAACTGGTCGAGCTCGAGGCCCTTGAAGTCGCTGCGTGACACGATGCCGACGACCTTGCCGTCGGTGACCACCGGCAGATGGCGGTAGCCGCCATCGCACATCATGCGCAGGGCCTCGATCGCGGTGCGCTCGGGGGCAATGGTGTCGGGCTTGGCGGTCATGACCTCGGACAGATGCACGCGCGCGGCGTCGCCGTGGCGCGCCAGCACCTGCACCGCATCGCGGCCGGTGAAGATGCCCTTGAGGTGGGCATGGGCGTCGGTCACCAGCACCGCGCCGACGCGGCGCTCGCACATGTGCTGGCAGGCCACTTCCACGGTGTCCGTGGGGCGCAGCATCAGGGGGTTCTGTTCCTTGACGATGAAGGAGATGTTGCGGTTGGTCATGATGGTCCCCTG
Source organism: Thauera sp. (assembly GCF_035444905.1). Taxonomy (GTDB): domain Bacteria; phylum Pseudomonadota; class Gammaproteobacteria; order Burkholderiales; family Rhodocyclaceae; genus Thauera. The sequence goes on along the minus strand of NZ_DAOMPS010000003.1, from coordinate 115,972 downwards.
GTTCCTGTGTGTGATTTCCGTCACAGCTTAAGCGTCAAGGCGCTTGACCGCGTTGACATTTGTTAAGCCTGCACGCCATCAGCGCCATGCGGGCTCGCAAGCGTGCGCTGTGACGCGCCGCATCGACGATGGAGCTGCGCGCGCCGGGCAGGCGGGTGTAGTCTTTTCGGCATGAACACGACGCCTGCACCTTCGCCCCCCGAACCGCCCGCGAGTGCCCCGGATCAGCCCTTTCCGCTCCGTTTGCGGCGGGTGGCCATCGACACCTATCGCGAGAACGTCGCCTACCTGCATCGCGATTGCGAGATCTACCGCGCCGAAGGCTTCCAGGCGCTGGCCAAGGTCGAGGTGCGCGCCAACGGCCGCCGCGTGCTGGCCACGCTGAACGTGGTGGACGATCCGCGCATCGTGCGCTGCAACGAGATCGGGCTGTCGCTCGACGCCTTCGCCCAGCTCGGCGTGGACAACGGCCACCCGGCGATGGTGGAGCAGGCGGAGCCGCCGTCCTCGATTCCGGCGCTGCACCGCAAGATTGCCGGCGAGCGCCTCGGGCGCGACGATTTCCGTGCCATCGTGCGCGACATTGCCGAGCACCGCTATTCGAAGATCGAGCTCACTGCCTTCGTTGTCGCCAGCAACCAGGGCGAGCTCGATCGCGAGGAGGTGTACTTCCTCACCGAGGCGATGGCGGCGGTCGGCCAGCGTCTGGACTGGCGCGAGCGTCCGGTGGTCGACAAGCACTGCATCGGCGGCATTCCCGGCAACCGCACCTCGATGCTGGTGGTGCCCATCGTTGCCGCCCACGGCATGCTGTGCCCCAAGACCTCCTCGCGCGCGATCACCTCGCCGGCGGGCACCGCCGACACCATGGAGGTGCTGGCCAGGGTCGAGCTGCCGGTCGATGCGCTCGCCGACATCGTGCGCGAGCACCGCGGCTGCCTCGCCTGGGGCGGCACCGCCCACCTGTCGCCGGCCGACGACGTGCTGATCTCGGTCGAGCGCCCGCTGTCGATCGACTCGCCCGGGCAGATGGTGGCCTCCATCCTGTCGAAGAAGGTGGCGGCGGGCTCGACCCACCTCGTGCTCGACATCCCGGTTGGGCCCACCGCAAAGGTGCGCTCGATGCCCGAGGCGCAGCGGCTGCGCAAGCTGTTCGAGTTCGTCGCCGCACGCATGAACCTCGTCATCGACGTCGTCATCACCAATGGCCGCCAGCCGATCGGTATCGGCATCGGGCCGGTGCTGGAGGCGCGCGACGTCATGCGCGTGCTCGAGAACGACCCGCGTGCGCCCAACGACCTGCGCCAGAAGGCGTTGCGCCTGGCTGGGCGCATGCTCGAGTTCGACCCCGACGTGCGCGGCGGCGACGGCTTCGCCATTGCGCGCGACATTCTCGACTCCGGCCGTGCGCTGGCCAAGATGGACGCGATCATCCGCGCCCAGGGCGCGAAGCCCTTCGACCACAACACCCCCGCGCTGGCGCGCCTCAGCTTCGAGGTGCTGGCCGAGGCCGATGGCCTGGTCACCGGCATCGACAACCTGCAGCTCGCCCGCATCGCCCGCGTCGCCGGCGCGCCCAAGGTGCAGGGGGCGGGAGTGGACCTGCTGAAGAAGCTCGGCGACCCGGTCGCCCGTGGCGAGGTGCTGTATCGGGTGTATGCGGACTATGCGGCCGACCTGGAATTCGCCCGCCAGGCCAGTGCGCGCGCCTCCGGCTACACGGTCGGCGCGGCCGCAGAGCTGTCACACCTGTTCGTGGAGTTCTGAGCCGGCCGCGCGGCGCGCGCTTCAGGCAGACGGCGCCCCGGGCCCTCAGCCCAGGCGCAGCGTCAGGCTTGCGCGCTCGATGGCGAGCTCGGCGGCGATGCCGGACTCCACGCACAGGGGCTGCGCCGGCCAGGCATCGAGTGCCGGCGGCGCGATCAGCAGCGAGAAGCGCCCCGTCTCGATGCCGGTCGCCGGCAGGGCCTGAGCGCCGAGATGGAAGGACGGCCGGCGCGCCGAGCCATCGGCGGTGCCGTCGGCGCTGTCGTCGAGTAGCCAGGCAAGCTGCAGCCTGAGCGCAAGCCCGCGGCCCTCGGGGTCGCCCGCGTCCCGGTGCAGGCGCCAGGCTTCGCCCTCGCTGCCGCTCAGCCAGATGCCGCGCCCTTCCTGCAGCCCCACTTCGATACGCAGCGCTTGCGCCTGCAGGTCGAGTGCCGGCCAGCGCACCGCGAGCCTCAGCGCGCCGGCGCTGGCGGTGTCGAGGTCGAAGCCTTGCGTGAGCAGGGCCGGCGCACCGCGCCGGGCGTCGGCGGGCAGCACACGCAGGCTGCCGCGCAGGCGTGCGGACAAGGGATGCCAGCCCAGGGCCAGGCCGGCCACGCGGCTCGGTGTGGGCAGCGCCAGGCGACCCTCGACGCGCTGATCCTCCTCCAGCAGCAGGCCCTGGCGCGCGTCGGTGCCGGACGCGGCGGGCTCGGCTCCCACGGCCGGCGTGTCGGCGCAGCGGATGCGCCCGCCAAGCTGCAGCGCGCGCCGGGCGCCCGTCGGCGGCGGGGGCAGGGCGAGCGCCAGGCGGGTGTGGCGAGTGCCGTCGAAGACGAGCCGCAGCCCGTCCGCGGTGGTGTCCTGGTCGGCATCGGTGTCGGCATCGGCGGCCGCAGGCGCGGCAAGCAGATCGTATTCGGCGTCGAGGGCGAGCGCGGCATGCGGCACGCTGAGCAGGCACGGTGCGTCGGATTCGATGTCCAGGCGCAGGCCGGGCAGATCGGCACCGGGCGGCAGCTTGCGGCAGGTGGCGACGATCTGCTCCAGGGCGGCGGCCCATTCCTGGGCGAGCGCGGAGCCAGGCAGGCTCACCGGCGTGGCGTGCTCGCCCGGCTCGATCGCCTGCCACAGCAGCCGCTCCTTGCCCCCTTCCAGCAGCATCAGGCGCAGGCGCGGACTTGCCGGACGGGCGGCGATGGCGACGCCAGGGACCAGCGTCGAGGTGAGCCGCCGCTGCGCGAACGCCGCGGCCTCGGCGGCCAGCGCCGCTTCCTGCGCCTGCAGGATCTCGCCGCCCTTGGGTGGGGCTGCCGCGCGTGTCTGGGGCTGGGCGCGCGGCTTGGTGAGCATTGCCTCCCGGATCGTGTCGGCGCGTACGTTCGCAGGCAGCGGACGATCGAAGCGCACCACCAGCGGCGAGCCCTGCCAGGGCGGGGCGAGCGTGACGCCGGTCTGCCCGCGCTGCGTGGCCTCGGCCGACACCGCCTCGCCGTCGGCGCGGTGCAGGCCGAATGCGTAAGGCTTGCCCGCATGCGGGCCGTCGATGCGTACCACCGTCGCCGGCCACACGAAGGCCAGCCGTGTCTGCTGGCGTCCGTCGTCGTCGACGGCTGTAAACCAGTGCGGGTCGTCGCTCGCCAGGTTCAGCTCGCCCGGCGAGAAGCGCAGCTCGAGCTGGCTGTCGGCCAGTTGCAGGGCGCTGGCGTCGCGGCAGGCCGCGGGCAGCGGCAGCCAAAGCGAGCGGCGGAACACGACGCTGCCGGTGCCGCTGGCGAGCGGTCTGTCGAGCACGAACGTGGCACCCGCCTTAAGCTGCGTCGTGGCATTGAAGCTCGCACTCGGATAGAGGCCGAAGGGGGCGAACGCCGGAGCGGACAGGGGGGCGGACGGGCTCACCTCAGCCTCCGCGCTGGCGCAGGTTGTTCAGGCGCACCACCGAGTTCAGGTTGCTGTCGACCGTGTTGATGCGGTCGGTGAGCGTGACGCGATTCTGGTCGAAGCCGGCAAGGTCGGTGCGAAAGCGGGTGAGGTCGGTCGAGAACTGGCCGTAGCGGGTATCGAACTCGTTGAGCCGGCCGTCGATCTGGGTGTAGCGCGAGTCGAAGGTGGTGTAGCGTGAGTCGAAGTCCGTGTAGCGGGCGTCGAAATCGGCGTAGCGGGCATCGAACTGTGCGTAGCGCGTGTTGAATTCGGCGGAGCGCGCATCGACGGTGAGACGGTCCTGGCGCACGCTGGTGGCGATCGTCTGCAGCTCCTGCATGTGCCGGTCGACCTGGGCGGCCTTGCCGTCGATGTCGGTGGCCAGCGCGCTGAGGTACTCGAAGCGGGCGAGGTTGCCCTGGGCGACCGCGTCGATGCGGACATCGAGTTCGCTGCGCGTGCTGTCGGCCAGCGTGAAGCTGCCGAGCGAACGCGGCGTGAGACCGCTGGCGGCGACGCCGAGCTGGCGCACCACATCGTCGCGCACCGCCGGCGCCAGCGCATCCACGCCGGCGCCGAGAAAGCGGTCCACTGTCTGCGTGACCTGCTGGCGGCCAAGCCATTCGGCGGCGCGCCCGGCGTGCCCGGCAAGGTGGGCCTGGCCGAGATTGAGCAAGCGGCCCAGCATCGGGCCGCCGCCGGCCCCGCCCTCGGCGGTGGTGGCAGCCAGGCTTCGCGCCAGCGCGTCGCCATCGGCGAGCAGCTCGGCCATGAAGCTCAGCCAGGGGCCGACCCAGTTGATCCAGGTCAGCGTGCGCACCGCGCGCGCGAGGCTGGTGCCGCTGTCCTCGTCGGCGAGCACGTCGGCCTGCACCAGGGCGCTGTCGGCCGGCCAGGCCATGCGCCAGCGCCCCGGGTTCACGCTGTCGAGCATGGCCTCGCGGTGGTCGCGCACATGGAGGTCGATCGCGCTGCGCAGGCTGTAGCTGCGGTCGCGCAGGTATTCCTCGGCGATCGCGCGCAGGGCCGGCGCCAGTTCGAGCGGGTGGGGCGCATGCGGGTCGAGGCGGGCGAGCGCATGCTCGAGGGCGGCCTGCTGGTTCTCGGCCAGCGGTTCGGCGGGCGGGGTGAGAAGCTCGAGCTCGGCCGTGCCGTCGGCGCCGCTGAGCACGGTCACCGCCTGGCCCTCGAGGCGCCGGAAGCCGTACATGTAGACCAGCCGTCCGAGGCCGCACTGCACCGTCACCGGTACGCCGGCGCGCGGCGTGCCGCCGAGGTCGCTCACGCGCAGGCGCAGCGTGCGCGGCTGGCCCAGCCAGGCCGCCTGCGGCTGGACCTCGATGCTGACGCCGAGGCCGGTCTCGGCCTGCGGGGCGAGCGGGGCGCCGCCGTAGAACAGTTCGATCCAGCGCAAGGGGTCGAGCCCGAGCGCGGCAACGCAGATCTCGGTGAAGCGTTCCGGCCCGATCAGGCGGATCGCGCGCACCTGCACGATGTCGGTGAACTGCCCGCCGAGCGCCGCGCGCGCATCGAGCAGGCGCTGGCCGAGGCGCAGGCCGATGTCCGGCTCGCCCGGGAACTCGATGTCGCGGTCGAGCTGGGCCGGGCTCGTCGCCCGGTTCAGGAAGTCGAGCACCTGCGCCGCCTGCACGGCAGAGAGGTCGCTCGGTTGCAGATAGACGATCGGCATGGCCCTGGAGATGGTTCGCCTAGGAGTGGGTTGGTCTCGGTTCGCGCGCGGTGTCGGGGACGCGGGCCCTCAGCGGATCTTGCTCGCCAGCCCGCTGAGCGAGGTGTTGATCGCATTCAGGCGCGAGCCGAGATCGGCCACCTGGACGACGTCGATCTTGTTGATGCCGTCGCCCAGCGAGCGCAGGCCGGCGCTGATCTCCTTGCCGGTCTGCTCGGCAGCCTTGACGCGGTTCTCCAGCACGGTGACCGCCTGCTTGGCTGTGGCGGCATCGAGCGCGGTGTCCTGCGCGGCCTTCGCGGTCTGGCTGACCTGCTGGGTGATACCGGCCTGCCGGGCGTAGCCGCCGGCGACGCCGGTGTCGGCGAGGCCGGTGGCGAACTGCATCTGCAGTGCGCCCTGCATCATCGCCTTGCCGTGCTGGATCAGCGTGTCGTTGCCGGGGTTGATGACGCTGGCCGCCTTATCCAGCGCCTTCATGTCGCGGATGCGCCCGAGCACGCCGGTGTTGAGCGCCCGCTTGTCGAGCTCGCTGACCATGCGATGGACCAGGTCGGGCACGCGGATGTTGAGCTCGAGCAGGCGCGACCAGTCGGGCAGCACCGGATCGACCGTCTCGATGTGGCCGAAGGACCAGTTCGGAATCCACTCGCGGAAGTTCACCTGGATGGTGGCGACGCCGCGCGTGGGGTCGGGCGAGGTGGCGACGGCATCGGGCTTGGCGAAGGCCATCACGGTGGCGCGATAGTTGCGCCACTCGCCGGGGCTGACGACGATGCCGCCGATGATGCGCCCGCCGGTGTACTGCTCCAGATAGGCGTCGGCGAAGCCACGCACGCTGTGGTTGCCCTCGTACATCGCGCTGATCGAGCGGAAGGCCATCTGCGCTTCCGGATCCTGCGGCGAGGCGGCCTCCTGCAGCACCCGCATCACCGTCTTGCCGCTGCTGCCGGCCTGGGCCTGCAGCACGCCGGCGAAGGCGGCCTCGGTGCTGGCGGCGATGCCCCTGGTGAAGTGCGAGCGCAACTGCACGCGCACCTGGCCGGCGTTGTTGAACTGCACCGCGAGCGCGTTCTCTTCTGCGTTCTCGCGCACCACGAAGCCGGGCGCAGCGCGCAGCCGGCCCCAGGTGGTGACGACGTCGAGCCAGGGGCGGGGCTCGGGCAGCGGGCTGCCATCGAGCGCGGTGGCGGTGAACACCAGCTCGGCGACCTGGCCGACGAGGTAGTTCTCGCTCGTGGTGCTGACCCTGAGCAGGTAGTTCTCGCGCAGTGGGGCGGTCTCGGCGTCGATGCGTGCGACGACCTCATCCAGGCCCTCGAGCGGTGCCACACCCGCTTCCAGCGCGACGATCGCCGCCTGCAGGTTCGTCGCCAGCGTGGCGACCTCGGCCTGCAGGCCTTGCAGCCCGGTGTCGAGGGCGTCGATCTGCGCGCCATAGGTGTCGAGCACGCTCACCAGTGCATTCCAGTCCTCGGCCCGGATCAGGTGGCCCGGCGCCTTGCCGCCGAGTCCGGCGACGATTGCCATGGCTTGTTCCAGCGTCATGATGTGCTCTCCTTGACGATTCTGCCTTCGACCATCAGTTGCAGCGGCACGCCGGCCGGACGGGCGCGCTCGACCAGCTTCCACACCCGCTCGATCAGCGCCGGGTCGGCGGCGGCGTCGGGGTCGGGCAGGCACAGGCGGATGCGGATGCCGACCGCCGGGCCGTCCGGCAGCAAGGCCCATAGCCGCGCCGAGGGCGGGTAAGTGAAGGCGAGGTGGTCGAACTGGCCTTCGCGCTCGGGATCGGCGAGGAAGACCGGGTCGCTGCGGAAATGTCCTGGTAGCGCGGCCTTGCGTGCCGGCGCCGGAAAGAGCTGGCCCTCGGTGGACCACCAGTGGCTGTCGCCGGGCGGCGGCGCCGCGCCGGGTGCGAGCTGCAGGTAGCGCCAGCGCTCGTCGCCACGCCCGCTCGGCGGCGGTAGCAGGGGGGCGACGCCATCGACCACGCGCAGTTCGTCGGGCTTGATGCGCAGGCGCAGCTCGGCGGGCGGCAGCTCGGCGCTCGCGCTGAAGCCGCCTGTGGTGGCGTCCCACTGGCCGAGCTCGGCGCGCACGCCAGGGGCGAACAGCAGGGCGGCGACGCCCTCGCCGGCTCCCTCGCGGCCGGTGCCGGCGCGGCGGTCCGCCAGGCCGGGGTCGGCGAAGCGCCGCTGCGCGGGATCCCAGCGCAGCCAGCGCGCCTGGTCGCGGTCGAAACGCCAGTGGCCGCGCGGCGTGCTGGCGAAGTCGCTCGGGTAGGCGGTGTCGGCGCGGCCCTCGGCGATCCAGCTGCCGGCTTCGGGGTCGTGGCGCGCGAGATCGCGACCGTCGTAGCGGAACAGGCCGTTGTCGGCGGCGATCCACAGCAGGCCGCGCTCATCGACGACCAGGTTGCGCACCGCGCCGATCAGCTCGGGGAAAGCCTCGAGCCGCGTGCCCTCGCCTTCGGCCACATGCCAGCGCGCCAGGCCGGCCGCGCTGCCCAGCCACAGGCTGCCGTCGGCGGTGGCCGCCAGCGCGCCGAGCGGCGGCAGCGGGCTGTGCAGGTCGGGTGCGGCGGCGGCCTCGGCCTGCCAGTCGGGCAGGTGCTCGGACACCGCGGCGCCCTCGTAGCGCCAGCACAGCCCCTGGCGGAAAAGGAACAGTGCGTTGGCGGTGGCGATCAGTTCGCGCCCGGGTTCGACGAGCAAGGCGTGGATGTCGAGTCCGGCGTGGCGACGTTCGAGCGGCGGGTTGTCGCCTGACGCATCGAGCACGGGCGCGCTGAGCTCGATCACGCTCAGGCCGTCCGCGCCGCCCGCGTACAGCTCCGACCCGTTCGTCGCCAGCGCGCGCACGGCACCGTCGAAGCCGGCCACCGCGCGCCAGCGCAGGCCGCCGCCGGCGGGCCACAGTGGGCAGCGGAAGAGGCCGGCAGCGGTGCCCAGCCAGGCCGAGTCGCCGGCGCAGCACAGGGCAAGGTAGGGGCCGTCGGGCGCGTCGGTCTCGACCGCGGCGAAGCTCGTGCCACTGAAGCGCTGTACGCGCCAGGTCTGCAGCGTGCGCTGCAGGGCCCACAGGCTGCCGTCCGGGGCGGCGGCGAGGCTGAGGATGCGCCCCGCGGGCAGGCTGGCGGCCTCGTGCCAGGGGCCGTTGGCCGAGGGGTCGCGCGCGGCGTTGGCAGCCGACTCGGCCACCGTGGCATACAGGTGGGCGTCACGCGCCAGCCAGCCGCGCCGGGTCGGGGTCAGGCGCAGCGCCTGGTCGGGCGCCAGCGTGCCGGTCCAGGCCAGGCCGATGCCGAGCGGGCGGGCGCCGGGCGTGTAGCGTTCGATCATCGGTGCGGCGGTGGCGGCGCAAGGCGGCTCGGCGGCGATGCCGGCGAGGACGAAGCCGGGCGTCGTCGGTGTGTCGAGCGCCCAGCGCGCGAGCGGGGCGACGCGCTCGCCCTGCTGCACCGTCGGCGGCGCGCTCAGCGCGCGCACCTGGCGCAGCACCACGGCGGGCTCCTCGAGCGCGAAGCGGCTGCGCTGGCGCGCGAGCGGCGCGGCCATGTCCTCGGGCAGGGCGGCATCGACCAGGCGGCGCAAGGCGTCGGGCGTGGTCAGGCCGAGGCGCCAGGCGTCGACGATGTCGGGCAGGCGCTGGCGGTACTCCTCGACGTTCTCGCGCAGGCTGGCCGGGTCCTGCCACGGCGGCAGGTCGAGCAGGGCGCCGAGGCGGGCGAGGTCGCGCACCCAGGGGTAGCGCTGCAGTTCGGCGCGGTCGCGCGGCTCGCGCACATTGGCCGCCGGCAGGCCGCGCTCGGTGCGCTCGGCCTGATAGTGGCGCGCCCACAGTGCGGCGTCGGCGGTGTCCCACCAGTGCGCGCGCAGCACGTGCTGCAGTTCGGCCGCGGCCTCGCCCTGGGCGGCGGCCACCGCGTCCAGCCAGTCGGCGAGCAGGCCCCCTTCGTCGTGCTGCGGGCGCCACAGGCTGGGCAGCAGCGCGAGCAGGCGCTCGAGCTGGTTGGCGTAGGCCGGATCGCGTGCGCTCATGCGGGCCTCCATGGGCAGGCGCGGTGCGCGGGGCCGCTCGTGCTCATGGCGCATCCTTGGGCTTGACCTCGACCACCACGCCGGCGAGCGACAGGCGTTCGCCGGTGGCGAGCGCGAAGCCGGGCGCCGTGGGGCCGTCGAGCACCTGGCTGAGGGCGGTTGGGCGGGTCAGCACCCACTGCACGCTGTAGGGGGCGACGTCGTCGGCGCTGGCGCCCGCCGCGCCGGCGAGTTGCTGCTCGAAGGTGGCGCTGCTCCAGCCCGCATGCGGCAGCGGCAGGATCCGGCTGAGCCGGCTCCAGTCGAGCACGCGCCTGGCATCGTCGCTGGCGTCGCCGGCCTCGGCGAGCAGGTTGAGGCTGGCGATGGCGGCCTCGGTGGCGCTGGCGAGCCTGGCCTGGTCGGGGATGGCGGCGCTGCGCGGATAGCGCAGCAGCAGGCGCAGGCCGGTGGCAAGCGCCGGGTCGACGATGCGCACCTCGCCCAGCTCGGTCGACAGCGTGGCCAGCCTCAGCAGCCCCTGCGCGGCGTCGAGCACGCCGGTGCCGTCGGCGCTGGCGGCGATGATGCGAACGTCCTCGACACCGTCGACGCCGATCGCGAGCCCGACCAGGCGCGTCAGGCTGCCGTCGCTGGCGAGCGGCAGGCGGGCGAAGTAGTCGGCGTAGCGCTTGCGGATGTTGTCCTGGATCGCGCGCAGCTCGGCGTCGAGCAGGCCGGCCGCGGTGGTCAGGCGCAGGTCGAGGCTGATCTTCGCCGGTGGGCTGCCGTCGTGGATCAGGACCTGCACGCCGGCCGGGCGCACGCTGAGGACCGCCTTGTCGAGACGCGCACGGTGGTCGGGGTCGAGCACGCCCTGCAGCTGGATGTCGACGCGGCCGGGCGCGGGCTCGAGGATCTCGGCGCGCAGGCCTTCGGCGGCGACTGCGGCCTCGAGCGCGCTGCGCGTGCCCCGCGCCGAGCCGGCGAGAAAGCGGCGGGCGCGGCTGCGCAGCTCGTCGTCGCTCTCGTCGCGGTCCTGGCGCGCGGTGGCGGCCGGGTTGGTGACGGATTCGATGCCGGCGATCGGGCGCACCATCAGCACCAGGCTGTCGGCGGCGAGGGCGTCGTTGGCGGCGACGAGGTCGCGCGCCGCGACCTTGGCCGCGGCCTGGCCATCGACCAGGGTGAGGTCGGCGGTGGTCTCGTATTCGATTGCGCCGTCGGCGGTGGCGACCCGGGTGCCGGCGGGGATGGTGATCTCGCCCGCGGTGTTGCGCGCGCGGGTGAAGCGCAGCTCGCCGCTGTTGCGCCCGGCGCGAACGCGGCGGATGCCGAGCAGGCCGACGACGTGGTCGAGCGCGCCGCCGCTGGCGGTGTCGAGGAAGCCGGCGCGGTACACCGTCTCCATCTGGGCATACAGGCCGGCGGTCTCGAGCGCGACCGCCTCCATCAGCGTGCGTACCACCGAGCCGGGATAGAGGTCATTGACCCGCATCTCGCGTTGGCGCGGCAGGTAATGCACCTCGAAGGCCGTGCCCTCGTCGGGGCGCGCGCCACCCGTGCGCCATTCGAGCTCGGCGCCATCGGCCGACAGCGCGTAGTCGGCATCGGGCGCGAAGCGGTGGGTGTCGCCATTGCGTGCCCCCCATACCGCGGTGATGCGGTCGACCGGCGGGCGCTCCAGCGCGTGGCGGTAGGGTTCGCGCGCGGCCCGCGCCGGCGGGTAGGGGTGGGCCTCGCCGCTCACCCCGCCCAACAGGCGGTTGAGCAGGCTTTCGGCGACTTCGGGATAGGTTTTGCGGCGGAAAGACATGGCGTCCTCACACGGCAAGTTCGATGGAGAAGGGGCCGATCGTCACCAGCTCGGTGGCGGCGACCGGCTTGACCCGCAGCAGCACATCGACCGTGGAGCGGGCGCCGGGCGAGGGCTCGACGCGCAGCTCGGCCACCTTGTCGATGCGCGGCTCGGCCTTCAGCGCCTCGAGGATGAAGAGCCGCAGCAGGTTGCGGCGCGGACCGTCGTTCTCGCGCCCGATCAGCTCGTGCACGCGCGAGCCGTAGTCCGGGTGGCCGAGCGCGGCGAGTTCGCCGCGCGGCGTGAGCAGGCGCAGGATCACGGCCTGGGCGAGGTTCTCCAGCCCCTCGCGGGCGACGAAGTCCCAGGCCGCGCGCGGCTGCTTCGCCGTCTCGGTGGGGCGATACACCGGACGCAGCTCGCGATGCACCGCATGGATGGCGATGTCGCGCAGCAGGTGTTCGGTGGGCGGGGGGCGGAAGCTGGGCATGGCGTTCATCCGATCAGGACCGTGCCGCTGGCGAGCACGCTGCCGGCGGGCAGGTCGGCGGGGTCGTTGCAGGTCTGCGCCATGTCGCCCATGCGCGCCGCCGGCTTGCCGTTGATGAGCACCGTGCTCGAGCCGGCGAGGATGGTAGCGCTGTTCGACGGCGATTTCTGGAAGGGGCCGGCGGCGGGAATGTGGCTGGGCGTGTTGGTGGCGGTCGAGTCCTTGGTGGCGGCGGCCTTGCCTTCGATGAACACGTCGGCCGACAGGCCGCCGTCGATCGTGCCGACGAAGGGGCTGGGCAACGGCGTCGGCACCGGACCGCCGGGGCTGGGCACCATCTGGATGTGGATGTCGGTGGCGAGGATGCGGTCGCCTTCTTTCGCGGCTGGCAGGCTCATCGTCGCGTCTCCTCGTTGGCCCTAGTTGATCTTGACCATCGCGCCCTTGAGCACGAGGTTGCCGCCGGCTTCGAACGTGGCGTCGCCGTCGGCCTTGAGGCTGAGCGTGCCCGCCGCGGAGATCGCGAGGTCACCTGCGGTGTCGATCTTCACGCCGCCGCCGCCGTCGATGCTGATCGTGGCGTCGGCCACCTTCAGGCGCATCACCGGGTCGTCGTCCTGCACCTCGAGCTTGAAGCGCTCGCCCATCAGGCTGACGCTGAAGCCTTGCGGCGAGGACTGGCGGATCTCGATGCGCACGCCGCCGTCCCTGGCGTCGGCACCCGAGGGCAGTTGCAGCACCCAGTCGTTCTCGCTGTTGTCGGGCGGCGTGTCGGCCTGGTTGTAGAGCGTGCCGCACACCACCGGGCGATTGAGCGCGCCGCCGACGAAGCTCACCAGCACCAGGTCGCCCACTTCGGGCAGGCTGGCGAAGCCCTTGCGCGGGGTGGCGACCGGCACGTGGCGCAGCACCAGGTCGGTGTCGCGCAGCACCACGTCGGCACTGTAGGCGGTGCCGTCCGAGGCCGCCGGAAACACCGCCTGCACGGTGCCGATCTCGGCCTGGCGACGGCTGGCGAGTTCGCGCCGGATCATCTGCTGGATGGTGTCGTAGAGCTCGCTCATGCCGGCACTCCCGTCGCCCGCGTGATGAAGCCCTGTCCCGGCGCCAGCCGGTGCTCCACCGCGACCGCCACCCAGTCGCCGTCGCCGCGCCCGCCCGGGCAATTCTCGAGGCGGAAGGGACTGGCGATGTCCAGTGCCGGACAGCCCGGCACGCTGATGCGCACCCGTCCCGCGGCCTTGCCGCCGCCGGGCGCGCCGCCGAGCAGCGCCGCGGCCGCGCCGGCGATGCCGCCCGGGCCTGCCCCACCCGCCGCCCCGCCTACTGCGCCACCGCCCCCGCCCGTGCCGGGCGCCGGCTTTTCGCCGTCGCTCCAGGCGCCGGAGTTCGCGCGCCCGGTGACGCCGGGGGCGAAAGGCGTGATCGCCGGGTCGTGCAGGTCGGCCTCGAGCGCGAGCAGGTCGCGCCCCCAGGCCCAGCTTGCCACCGGCTGGCCGCGCGCGGCGTGAGCCTGGAGGTGGCCGTCGGCGTCGGTCCACACTTGCACGCCGGCGGCCGCGCCGAGGCGGGACATCCACTCCCACAGCGAGCACTGGGCGTCGATGGCGAGGAAGGCAAACTTGGGTCCGGTGTCGATGTCGCCGGCGCTGAGCTGCGCCTCGCCGGCCCACAGCTTGAGCAGGTCGGCGAAGCCCTGGTTCTCGTAGCCGGCGTTGCGCCGCAGCCGCGCCAGCGGCGTGGCCGTCGAACCGAGCACGAGCTCGAGCACGCCGCTGGCGCCGCCGAGCAGGGCGATCGGGCCGCTGAAGACGGTGGGTGGATCGTCGCCCGCCCCGAGCTGCAGCTTGAGCACATCGCCTGCGGCGAGCGACGGGAAGTCGGTGCGCGGCAGGAAGCGCAGCCGGCAGCAGGACAGCCCGGGCGCCGGCAGCAGCGTGACCTCGGCGCCGATCAGCGCGGCGGTGAGCGGGTCGGGCTGGCTGGGTCCGGTGACCAGGGCCACGAGCTCGGCACCGAAGCCGCCTGCCGCAGGCGCAGCGCCGCCGCGCGAGACCTTGGCGCGCGGCGGCGGCAGGGCGGCGCTGCCCGCGCCCAGGCCAAGCGCACCGCCGAGCGTGTCCATCAGCGCGTCGCCGATCATGGCGGCAGCTCCGTGCTGCGGGTGTTGGCCGAGCGGTACCAGCGCAGCCTGCGCAGCACGCCGTCGCCCGGGGCGTCGGCGAATACGAAGGGCAGGGTGTAGTCGCCCAGATCGCCCTCCTGCAGGATGGGGCGGGGTGGGGTGTGGGTGGCTGCGCCCGGGCCGGGACCAGGCACGAGGTGCAGATGCAGGTGGTTGTGGAAGCTCACTCCGGTGCTGCCGGCGCGCATCAGCGGATTGCCGCGGCGCACGCGGGTGCCGATGATGTCGAGCGCGGCCTTGCCGTAGAGGGCATTCCACAGCTCGCGCACGCCGCCGGTGGCGCCGTGGCCATAGACGGCGTAGGTGGTGACCGGGGTGCCGCCCTGATCGCGATCCTGGTCGTTGATGAGGCTGTCGTGGCGCACGATGATGTAGTTCCAGCTCGGCTTGCCGTTGCGCCAGGCCGCGCCCATCACGGCGTTGGAGGCGGTCCGTGCGGCTGTCTGCTGCGCGCCATCCGGATTGATGTTGTCCGGGATCCAGTCGAAGAAATCGACCACCGTGCCGTCGCGGATGGCGAGGACCTCGTCGCCGAAATCGTGCGCGAAGTCGTAGGCATAGATCTGCGGGAAGCTGTTCCAGCGCGCATGGCTGAAGAAGCCGAGATTGGCCTGGCCGACGTACATCGCGGTGTCGGCCGCGTAGGGCAGGTGATAGGGCGAGCCGGCCTTGTCCGGATAGCCGATGAAGTCGGTGCGCGGGTTGCCCGCCGCATCCGCATACGGCCTGTCCGCCGGGTCGATGCGCGGGTTGTAGTGGCCGTCGTCGGTGCTGCCGTCGCGCTGGGCGTAGAACTCGACGATGAAGGCGAGGAAGCCGGAGAGGGCACCGGAGGCGATCTTCTCGCCGAGCTGGCCCGGGCTGTGGGTGCGTGCGATGGCCCAGGCGAACAGGGTGCCGATGGTGTTGGCGAAGGCGCCGACCAGGGGCGCACAGGGAAACATCCAGGGCACGTAGAGCGGACCGAAGGCGGCGCCGCCGTCCTTGTCGAAGGGCAGCCCATAGTCATCGCGCGGGATCAGGCCGCGGAAGCCGAAGCCGATCACCAGGTTGACGAGGCCGATGACCGCATCGGCACGCTGCCAGTTGGCCGGACGCAGGTCATCGCCCGCCGACGGCGGTCCGCCCGCGCCGGTCTGGTTGATCAGCGTGAACACCGACAGGAACAGGTCGTTCACGCCCTGGGTGGCGCTGCTGATGGTGTAGGCCGACAGCGCGTCGCCGCCGATCAGCGTGAGCCATTGCAGGAAGCCCAGCCCGGCCGTGGTCCTGGTGTGCACGCCCTCGAAGGAGCCGCCGATCACGGTGAGCATGGGCAGCAGCGAGGAGAACAGCCAGGTCGAGCCCACGCCCCAACCGAGCGAGCGGCTGATCAGCGAGGGTAGCGGTGCGCCGCCGGCTCCGCTCGCGATGCCGTCGGTCCAGTGCCACAGCCAGAGCGGGATGTTGCAGGCGTACTCGCGCTCGCCCTGGCCCATTCCCACGGCATGCCAGAACCCCGCGGCGAGCTTCTGCAGGATGGCGGTGGTCTGGGTCCAGCCCTCGAGGAAGCCGGGCGAGATCGCGCCGAAGCTGAAATGCTCGCGGCTCGGCGGGCCGCGGAACTGCGGCGCCTCGTGCCAGGCGAAGGGGCTGTCGGCGCGGTGCAGCACGGCGTCGTCCACGCCCGCACGGCGCAGGGTGAGGCACTTGCGGTCGGTGCTGAGCCAGACTTCGTCGCCGGGGTAGCCGGGTGCGACGTTCTGCAGCAGCCCGATTCCGGCGCCGTTCGAGAAGCCCTGGCGATGACGTGCATACAGCCAGGACGCGTACCAGCAGTACTCCCCGTCCTGGTCGCGTGGCGGGGTGGCGGTCGAGCGCGCGCTGGCGCGGGGGGCGCGACGGGAGGTCGACGATGGCGCGGTGGCGGGAGCGGCCGTACGCGGCTGGGGGCTGCGGGCGCTGCTGGCCGCCGCCCGGGTGATCTCGGCGAGCAGGTGCAGCACCGCCTCGATGCGGCCGAGCAGGCATGGGGCCTGGCCGGAAATGGCCGGCAGCGGCGTCTCGCGCAAGGCGCGAATGAGGAGGGCGGCGAGCCGGTCGATGTCCAGATCCAGGGTCGGGAAGCGCGGATAGACCTCCTCTTCCAGGCGGGTGAGCAGGCAGGCGAAGCTCTCGCGCACCGCCCGCGCCGCCGCGCTGGCGCCCTCGGGGTGCGTGCGCAGTTCGGCGCGTACCTCGCCGAGCATGACCAGGAAATCGGCGCGAAAGCCCGCCTGGCTCAAGCCCAGGGTGTCGGTGAGGATGCGGCTGGCGCGCTGCAGCGTGCTGCGGATCTGGGCGTCGGACAGCAGCCCGGCGAGCGGTGCGAGGCGCTCCAGGCCGTCGGCGATGCGCTCGAGCAGGTCGGCGGTGGAGGCCGGCGGCGGGCCGCTGGCGAAGGCGGCCAGCGGGGTGGTGAGCGGCTCGATCAGGCTGCGCAGCTCGGTCAGCGCCTGCGGCAGGCGCTGACCGAGCCGGCTCAGCAAGCTGTCGGCGAAGCGCCGTCCGGCGGCCTCGAAGGCGGGCCGGATGGCCTCGGCCGCGGCCGGGTTGAGGCTCAGAAGATGGGCGAGGGCGACGATCTCGTCGGCGATCTCGTCACCGGCGCCGCGGCCCTGCATGCGGCTGAGCATCTGTGGCTGGATCAGCAGGGAGCCGAGCATCGTGCGGTTCTCCTAGGGGCCCACGCTGACGCTGGCGCTCACGCTCACCGACGCGCCGCTGCCGCCGGGGGCGCTGGCAAGGAGCGCTGTGTAGGCAGTGTCGACGCGGCCGATGTGCAGGCGCAGCTCGGGCGGCAGGCCGTCGATCCAGTCGATGATGAGCTGGATCGAGGCGCTGATGTCGAGCGCGGCGACCAGCGGCTCCACCGTCGCCCGCCAGGTCTCGTCCAGCGGCTGGAGCAGCAGCGGGTCGGGGTCGAGCGCGCCGACCTTGATCTGCAGTTCGCGGTGCAGGGCGTCGAGCTGGGCGCGCTGGGCGGGTGGGATCACCGCGTCGAGCGAGATGCGCCCGAGCAGGCGGTCGCGGGTGGCTTCCAGCGGCTGGCGCAGCCCGGCGGGGTCGAGGGCGCGCAGCTCGCCGAGCAGGTCGCGGTACAAGGTGTCGACCTGTTGTGCATAGAGGCCCGGGTCGAGCGCCGCGATGCGGTCGGTGAGTGACTCGATGCCGGCGAGCAGCTCGGCCAGCGCCTGCGGGGCGGCCAGCAGTTCGTCGAGCTTTGACTGCAGCGCATCGACCAGCCGGCGCAGCGCGGCCGAGGCGTTGCGCAGCAGCGCGACCAGCACCTGCAGGCTGTCGATGAAGAGCACCAGCGGACGGCCGAACTGCCGTACCAGGGCTTCGCGCACCCAGGCCCGCAACTGCGCCGGGCTGCCCGGCAGCAAGGCAGCGAAGGGGCCTTGTTCGGCCGGGAAGCGGCTGCCGAGTTGGTCGAGCAGGGTCGCCATGCGCGCGTCGGTTTCGGCCAGCCGGCGCGACAGCGCGGCGAAGGCGAGCAGGCCGTCTTCTGCAGCGCGGGTGTCGGCCTCGTCCAGCCAGCTGGCGATCGGGTTGGCGAGTGCCGGCGGCAGCGCACCGAGGCGGCCGCGGATGCGCGCGCGGGCGAGCGCGAGCTCACGCAGTAGCGCCTCGGACTGGGTGGCGGGGCTGGTGTTGGCGAGGGCCGCGCCGAGCGCATCGCGGTGCGTCGCCCACAGTGCGCGCAGCGCATCGGCGCTACTGCCGAGGGCGGCCTGGCGCAGCGCCTCGAGGGCCTCGAGCTGCGCCGCGGTGGCGGTTTCGGGGACCTTGGCGAGGACGCCATCGAGCCAGGCGTCGAACTCGTTGCCGGGATTGCCGAGCGCATCGAGGCGCGTGACCAGGTGGTCGGCGACGTCGAGCGCGCTCGCCAGCGTGTCGCCGAAGCTGCGCACCTGCTCGAGTGCCGCGCTCAGCCCGTCGCCGAGCTCGCCCGCCGGTACGGCCGCGTCCAGGCCCTGCAGGGCCTGGCGCACGCTGTCGGTGAGGGGCTGCAGCAGGGTCGACGGGCGCAGGCCCTCGAGCTCGCGCAGCAGCGCGGCATGGGCCTGCGCCGGCGCGGCGAGCGCGGCGCCGACGTCGAGCTGGCGGCCGAGGCGCTGGCGGGTGTCGGCCAGCGCGCGCTCGGCCTGATCGAGCCACTGCGCGGGCTGGAAGGCGGCGAGACCGTCGCGCACGGTGGCGAAGGGTTCGGCCAGCAGCGGGCCGAGGGCGGCGCGCGGCGAGAACTCGAGCAGGCGCGCGCGGGCCTCCTCGGGCATGGTCTTGAGCTTGAGCAACAGGTCGGTGGGGCTGGCCTCGAGCTGGGTGTCGAGGCTGACGATGAGCGGGTCGGTGAGCGGCACCAGCGACGGTGGCAGCACGCTCATGGCGGAGCGGATCAGCTCGGGGCCGGGGGCGGGCAGGGTGGCCGGGTCGATCGCGCGCAGCACGGCCTGGAGCTTGCTGATGGCGGCGATGACCTCGTCCGCCACCGGGGCGAAGGAGATGCGCGACAGCGACTCGGCCAGCGCCTTGACCTGCTCCAGCACCTGGATGAGCTTGACCACGCCGTCCTGCTGGCTGAGGCTGGCAAGCGGCTGGAGGACCTGCTGCAGCGGCGCGGTGAGCACCTCGGGGTCGATCGCGTCCATCGCTGCGTCGGCGGCCTGCAAGGCCTGGCCTAGGGCGGCGGTGGCGGGCGACAGGGCGGTGGTGAGCGCCGTCTCGATCGCCGCCACGGCCTGCTCCAGGGCTTGCTCGAGTTGTTGCTGCAGGCGCGCGAGGTCCAGCGCCTGGATCTGGCCGCGTGCATCCTCGAAGGCGCGCGCGCTGCTGGCACCGAGTGCGGCGAGCTGGCCCTCCACCGCGGCGATGGCGCCACGGGCGCGGTCGAGGGCGGCGCTGATGGGCGCGCTGACGGCGCTGATGTCGAGCAGCTCGAGCACGGCCTCGAGCCGGGCGCGGATGTCGTCGATCAGGGCTTCGAGCGGCGCGAAGGCGTTGGCCGGCAGGCTGGCGACGGCGAGCCCCGGCACGGACTGGGTGAGGTCGGCGAAGCTGGCGCGCGGCAGCAGCAGCACCAGGCTGCGGCACAGGCCGGCGTCGAGCGTGCCGGGCAGCTCGAGCAGGGCGTTCATCAGGCGGGCGCGGGCCTCGGCACTGGCCGGCGCGAGGGCGGCGTTGCGCGTCGCCAGCAGCGGCGCGCGCAGGCCTTGCGCGTTCGCCAGCGCCGCTGCGATGGCGCCGGCATCAGGGGGCTGGGCTGCGGTGGCGGTCGCCAGCGTGCCCAGCGCTGCGACGAAGTTCGTGCCGGCCGCGCCGAGCGCAGCGCCGGGCTGGGCTGCCAGATCGGGCGTGGGCAGGGCGCGGGTGATGCAGGCGCTGGTGTTGAAGGCGATCAGCGCGGCGAGCTGCTCGATGGTGTGGCGCAGTTCGGTCTCGACCTCGGCGGCGCTGGCGTCGTCCCAGCGGATCAGCGTGTCGAGCGGGTCGCGCAGGTCGTCGAGCAGGGGCAGCGAGCGCAACTGGAAGTAGCCGGGGCGGAAGGTGCCGACGCGCGCATGCACCCAGCGCAGCAGGCTGGGGACCGAGAGATCGGCGGGCAGGGTATCGATCAGCGCGCGTGCCGCGGCGACCTGGTCGGCGTCGAGCGCACCGGCATCGTTCGCCGGCGCCGTGGGCGCGCCACCGCCGGATCCCGTGCCGCTGCCACTGCCGCCGCTCCCGCCGCTCACGCCACTTCCACCACTTCCACTGCCGCCTGCACCGCCGGAACCGCCCGCCCCCGCCGTCAGTCCGGCGGTGACGCCGAGGCCGCAGCGCCAGTCGGTGCCGAACAGGGCCTGCAGGCGTGCGATGCGCGCGAGCAGCGGCGCGAAGGCGGCCTGCAGCTCGGCGCCGAGGCGCTCGGGCAGGGCGCCGATGTCGGCCTGCAGGCCTTGCGCGAGCCCGCCGAGCTCGCCCTGCAGGCTGGGCAGCAGATTGCCGAAGCCGACGCTGAAGTCGAAGCCGCCCGACAGTTGCGGCACCGGCAGGCCGGCCAGGCCGGCGAGCGCGCTGCCGAAATCGCCCGGCGGGCCGCTCTGCCAGCTGGCGATGAGGCGGCCGAGCTCGCCGTAGGCGCCGCCGATGCTGCCCGCGATGGCGGACAGGTCGGCGCCGGATACTGTCAGGTCGAGTTGAACCAGCAGTCCGGCCATGGTCGCTTACTCCAGCAGGTCGCGCAGCCCGGCGCCGATGCTGCCGAGCTGGCCGATGGCGGGGCCGGTGTCGCCGAGGATGCCGGTGAGCGGGCCGGTCGGGTCGGACAGCTCGGGCATGTTGCCGAGCGCCTGCAGCGCATCGAGCGCGCCCATGGCGTCGTCGAGCAGGCCGGCCGCCTGGTCGAGCAGGCTGGTGTCGATGCCGCCGAGGATGTCGCTCGGCGGCGGCGGTGGTGGCGACTCGATGAGCCACAGCGCATAGTCGATCTGGTCGGGAGCACTGGCCTCGGCCTGGATGTGTACCTGCTGCAGGAGCACGTGCTGGATGTCGGTGCCGGTGACGATGTCGGAGACGAAGGTCATCGGCGCGCCCGCAAGGTACTTCTCGCGCACTGCATTGAGCAGATCCAGCCCGGCCTCGCTGCCGAACACCGAGCCTTCGATGACGATGCGTGCCGGGCGGCGCTCGAGATCCTGGAACAGGCTGCCGGCCCGTCCGGGGACGGGCAGTTCGAGAAAGTCACGCGTCTCGAGGGTTTCCAGCCGCGTCACGCGCGGCAGCTCCCAGTCGGCGAGCATCGGCGTGAGGCTCATGTCAGGTCCACTCCGCGGAGCCAGGCCTGTTCGCGCAGCAGGCGGTCGAGCCCGGCGGTGAGGTCCGCGGGCTGGCCGAGTGCGGGCTGGCCGGATGCGGGTTCAGCGGCGGCTGTCCAGGCCTTGGCAGTGGCTGGCGCCGCGGCGCTGGCCTGCGCGCCGGGCGCTGGCGTGCCGAGCAGCCGGGACGGCGCGCGCAGCAGCGGCAGGCGTTCGGATGCGCGCTGCGCGCCCGCCTCCGCAGGGCCGGCACCGGTGTCGGGGAGCGGGTGCAGGAACCGCGGCGCGACCAGGGGGCGCAGCGTGTCGGTGGCGGGTTGCAGGTAGGCGCCGGCGTCGGCAGCGCTCGCCGTGGGCTGCGCGTTCGCGGGCGGGCGGCTGGCTGGGCGCGGGGCGGCGTGGCGCTGCAGCAGGTCGCCGATGAGTTCGCCGACCGGATGTGCGCCCGCCAAAGCCTTGCCCGCGCCGGCCGCTGCGGCGGCGCCCGAGCCGGCCGCGTGGGCGAGCGTACGGCCGGCCTCGGGGCGCGCGACAGCGGCGCTGCCCTGCAGCACGGTATTGATGAGTTCGCCGACCGACTGCACGCTGGCCGACGACTTGGCCGTGCCGGCCGCTGCGGTGGCGCCCGATCGGGCCGTGCGCGCGGGGGAGCGGCCGGCCTCGGGGCAGGCGGCGGGGGCGGCGTGGCCCTGCAGCAAGGCTTCGATGAGCGCGCCGACCGACGGGGCGCCCGCCGACGACGCGCCCGCACCGGCCGCTGCAGCGGCGCCGGATCGGGCCGTGTCCGCGTGCGTGCGATCGCTCTCGGGGCGCGCGGCGGCGGTGCGCGCTGCGGCCGACGGCGGGAGATCCGCGGCCCGGCCCGGCGCCTGACGCAGGCTATCGGCGGCGCTGGCCAGGCCGGCTGCGGCGGCTCCTGCGTTCGCGCCAGGGGGTGCAGCGGGCGTGGGCGCGGCCCGCTTGCCGGTGTCGGCGCGCCGTCCGCCCGCCTTGGCGGCGTTCGCCGCGTCGACGAATTTCGGCATTACGAAGGGGTTCAAGGGCACCGCGACGGCGAAGGGATTGAAGCGCGCCGCTGCGGGCAGGCGCTCGAGATTGCCGGTGCGCGCCGCGGCCTCGCCGGTGACGGCGGCGAGCAGCGCGGACAGCCGCGCCTGCGTCGCCTGCAGGTGCTTGCTGACCTCATGGAAGGGCGCAAGGGCGGCCGCGAGGCGGCGCGGATCAGCCATGGCGGCCGCCTTCCTCGCGCAGCATCTGCAGGTGGAGCAGGATCTGGCCGAGGGTGAGCTCCCCGATCTGCTGCGGCGTCCAGCCGAATTCGCGCGCCAGCACATGGGCGGCGCGCGCGATCGGCTGCTCGGCGGCCTCTTCCAGCGCGGCGGGGGCGACGGCGAGGCCGCTGACGCGGTTGACCTCGGCGAGCAGGAACTCCATCAGCCCGAGGGGCAGCGCCGACACCTGCGGCAGCGACAGCGCCGGCAGCTGCAGCGCCGCATGGACCATCAGGGCGCCGGCCAGGCTGTCGCTGTCGCGCGCGGCGCGGCTGATCAGTTGCAGGTCGCGCACGGTCAGCGGGCGGATCTGCACCCGTCCCGCGAAGCCGCTGCGGCCTGCCTCGATCAGCGCGGCAGGCACCTCGATGTCGTAGGTCGCGGCGCTCCCGGCGAGCAGCTCGTCGGCGCCGAGGTAGGCCTCGGGCGCCGCGCGGGCAGCCTGCAGTCGCGCCTCCGCTGCCATGCTCATGGGCTCAGCCTCGTTCGTCGCGGACGGTCACGTACAGCGCCTGGAAGTCGGCCCCTTCCATGACGAAGTCGTCCTCGGGCATGGTCAGGTTCCACTGCTCGAGCTTGACCTCGTGCAGAGTCACGATCGACTTGGTGCCGGGGTTGGCGGCGTTCTCCGCCATCAGCGTGATGTTGAAGGCGGGCTGGGCCCATGAGCTGCGCGGCCGCTGCTCGCTCGCTTCGCCCAGCAGCAGGCGCAGCAGCGCGCCGTTGAGCCAGGCGCGGTCGATGTGGCCGCGCACGCTGACGTTGCCCGAGCGCAGCTCGCTGGCGTAGCGCTGACCGATCTCGTGGAAGGGGCGGATCGCCGAGCTGACCTGGACGGTGACGCCGGTGACGCGGCCGACCTGGATGAGGTCGTTGCCCTCGATCACCGCGCCCGCGGCGGCGCCCTCGGGGCCCTCGCCGGCGGGCGCGAGCAGGATGGAGCCGTCGGCTCCGGTGAAAACATGGGTGTTGGCGGCGGATGGCATGTCGGTCTCCTTTCCTGCGCGTTCAGGACAGCGCGAGGGTGACGCGGATGTAATCGATGCTGAAGGTCGGCTGCATGGCGACATTGACGATGCAGCGGCCGGCGACCTCGTCGGCGCGCGTGGCCTTGACCTCGAGCTGGTAGCCGGTGAGCGCCTCGTCCACCACCATGGTGGTCAGGAAGCTGTCGAGCGCGCCGTGCAGGGCGGTGCGCACGCGCTCGTTGTTGAGCCGGCCGACAAAGGGGTTGGCGACCTGGCGGATGCCGGCCTTGGCGTAATCGACGATGCGCCGCGTGGTGATCTGCGCGAAGGCCTCGCGCTCGGTGGTGATGCCGCGTACGACACGGATGCCCTGGCGGTCTTCCAGCGCGCACACGTTGCCCTGCAGCAGGGCCTTGAGCTGGCCGTAGCTGTAGCGGGTGGTGAGCTCGGTGACGCCGGCGAACACCTTGTTGGTGGGGCTGGCCTGTGGCGCAAGGCTGGCGATCAGGCCCGCCATCGCGGCCGCCGTGTAGTTGCCCGGCAGGCTGACCATGGCGCCGGCGGCCGGGTCGTAGGTGCGCAGGCCCGGGGTGACCAGCACCACGCGCTTGTTGGCTGCGACCTGATCGGTGACGGCGGTCACGGTGCTTGCGTCCGAGCCGATCACGGTGATCACGTCCTTGCCATCGCCCTCGGCGCTGTTGACCGCCGCCGGAAGGACCTGCAGCGCGGTCGCGGTGGCGAGTTCGGGCGCGACCAGGATGTTGACCGTGTCCTTGAGCAGTTCCGCCGTGGCGGTGGCGAAGGCGGCCTGGTCGGCGCCGGCGGCGAGCGCATGGGCATACACGGTGCGTGCGCCGTTGGCGAACAGCAGGGCGAGCCCGCGCATCAGGTTGAGCGTGCCGGCGCTGAGCGCGTCGGAGGCCGCATACAGCTTGGCGGCGTCCTCCATGCTGCCTAGGATGTGGGTCTGGCCGATGGCATCGGTGACGCCGTCGGCCGCCGCCGCCGTGCCGACGATGCCGACGTTGCCGAAGCTGACGCCCTTGGGCGCGATCAGTCCCTCTGCCTGCACCCGGATGAATGATCCCGGAACGATCTGTTCCGCAAAGTTCTCTTCCATCGCCCGCTCCTTGGTTCCCCGCTGGGGGTGTATGCGCCCCGCGCGGGGCATTGTCGATCGCACGGCGCGCCGGGCGCGCGGTGCGCTGTTGGCGTCCGGGTGCTCAGCCGTCGGGCGCGATATCGAGGACGAGATCGCTGATCACGCCCTCCGCTGTCGTGGGGGTGCTGATGAACTCGAAGTCGATGTCGAAGACGATGACGCGCGCATCGGCACTGTCTGCCCGTTGCAGGCGATGCACGCCGGCCGCCCCCAGTTCGCTGCGGGACAGGCACAGCAGGTGGTTGGCCAGACTGCTGGCGTGGGCCCGCGCATTGGCCTCGTTGCCGCCGCCGATGCTGATGCTGACCCGTGCGGCCAGCCGTCGGCCGAAAAGCGCCGCCTCGGGTTCGACATGATTGCCGACATAGCCCCCCAGCCCGAGGAGGCGAACACGCTGCGCCTCGATCACCCGTGTGCGGTTCAAGCCCGCGGGCGTGTCGCTCGGCAGCAGCTCATCGACGGCAAGCCCCAGGGCGTCGATGGCGTCCCGGGACAGGGCATCAGGCATCCGCGTCTCCCGTGTTGATTTGCTGAGTGATCCGTCGGGCTCAGCTCGCTAGCTCGCTGGGTCGACGCCGACTGGGGTCTTATTCTTCTGTGCTATTTGGTGTAGTTCCCCGGTGAGGCTTTGTCAAACCGCGTGCACACGTGCTTTCGCGAGGCGCGGCGGTTTATCGCAGCGGCTTCTGGCCGGGCCGCCGGCGCTGTGGATCGGCACCCGCTGCGTGCGGTGATCCGGTCGCGCCGGGTCCCCCTTCCCGTTTCAGCCCGTTCGCGGAGTGCGGGGGCGCTTTCCTGCGCAGCCTCTTATCATGCTGGCCGTCCTCGGCGACACTGCGAGGTTTGGCGCCGCCGCGCGGGCGGGCGCCGGTGTCCAGACAGGCAATAGTGGAGCAGAGCATGAGCAGTCCTGAAATCGGCCGCAGCATCGTCGCTGGCGGCATTGGCACGAACTATCACGACCTCGGTGAGGGCTTTCCGCTACTGATGATCCATGGCTCGGGCCCGGGTGTGTCGGCGTGGGCCAACTGGCGCCTGGTGATGCCGGAGCTGGCCAGGCAGGCGCGCGTGATTGCGCCGGATATGGTGGGTTTCGGCTTCAGCGAGCGTCCCGCCGGCCAGCAGTACACGATGGACGCCTGGGTCGATCAGGCGGTCGGCCTGCTCGATGCGCTGGGCATCGAGCAGGCCGACCTGGTGGGTAACTCCTTCGGCGGCGCGCTGGCGGTGGCGCTGACGATCCGCCATCCGCAGCGCGTGCGCCGGCTGGTGCTGATGGGCGCGGTCGGCGTGCACTTCCCGATCACCGAGGGCCTGGACGCGGTATGGGGCTACACGCCCTCGATCGCCAACATGCGCCGGATCATGGACTACTTCGCCTGGGACCGCAGCCTGGTGAACGACGAGCTTGCCCGCCTGCGCTACGAGGCCAGCGTCCAGCCCGGCTTCCAGGAGGCCTTCGCGGCGATGTTCCCGGCGCCGCGCCAGCGCTGGGTGGATGCGATGGCCAGCCCGGAGGCGGCCATCGCCGCGCTGCCGCACGAGACGCTGATCATCCACGGCCGCGACGACCAGGTGATTCCGCTGTCCAGCTCGCTCCGCTTCTCCCAGCTGATCTCGCGCTCGCAACTGCATGTCTTCGGCCGCTGCGGGCACTGGACCCAGATCGAGCACTCGGCCCGCTTCGCGCGGCTGGTGAGCGACTTTCTTGCCGAAGCGCAGGCGGACGAGCCCTTGCCGTTGAGCTAAGGGCAGGCACGGGGCGACCGTGCGCCGGCTCCCGCGCACGGTCGCCCACGAGGCGTGAAATCCTTCGCGCCCGTGCGTCTGCAGGCTCTTCAAGGGGGGCGGGCAGGGGTGTAGTCTTGCGTCGATGATGAGTAAAGACACCGTGCTCCTGCATTTCGAGGACGAAGCCGCGGAGGCCCTGCGCCTGGCGCAGGCTGTCGGTCTGGAGCTGGCGGAGATCGAGCGCCATCGCTTCCCCGACGACGAACTGCGCCTGCGCCTGCCGGCCGAGCTACCGCCGAACGTGGTGCTGTACCGCAGCCTGCACCGCCCCAACGAGAAGCTGCTTGAACTGCTGCTGGTTGCGCGCACCGCGGGCCGGCTGGGTGCGCAGCACCTCACCCTGGTGGCGCCCTATCTGGCCTACATGCGCCAGGACAAGGCCTTTCGCAGCGGCGAGGTGGTCAGCCAGCGCATCGTCGGCGAGTTCCTGGCGGGCCTGTTCGACGGCGTGATCACCGTCGACCCGCACCTGCATCGCATCGACTCCCTGGCCGAGGCGATCCCGGTGCCGCATGCGCTCGCCCTGTCGGGCGCCGAGCTGCTGGCCAAGGTGGCGGTCGAACGCCGCGAACGCCCGCTGCTGGTCGGGCCCGATGCCGAATCGCGCCAATGGGTCGAGGCCGCGGCCCGGCCTCATGGACTGGACTACCTCGTGTGCGACAAGATCCGGCACGATGACTGCAATGTGGACATCGCCCTGCCGGCCGGCGCGGCCGTGGCCGGACGTGCGGTCGTGCTGCTCGATGACGTCGCCAGTTCGGGCCACACGCTGGCGCGTGCGGCCACCGTGCTGCGCGCGGCGGGCGCGGTGTCGGTCGATGTTGCCGTCACCCACGCGCTGTTCGCCGGCGACGCGCTCGACCTGATCCATGCCGCCGGCGTGGGCGAGGTGTGGAGCACCGACTGCATCGCCCACCCGAGCAATGCCATCAGCGTGGCCCCGATGCTGGCCGAGGCGCTGCGCGAGATCGGCGTGAGCTGAGCCCCCTCCTTTTGCCGTCTGCATAGGCCCTGGCCCGCTCCGGCGCCCCTGTGCCGGCGATGACGTCCTCAGGGCTTAGTGCTAGCATCTCGTTTTCCGCGATGCAGCGAACTGCTTGCTCACCCGCCCGTGGGCAGGCCTCTTGCGCGCAGACGGGACAAGAACGAGGAGACGCGTGGAGCAATCGGTCAGGACTGTGGTGTTTGCCGATCTGACAGGGAGTACCGGACTGTTCGAGAAGGCGGGCAACGTGGCGGCGACGCAGATCGTCACCCGGTGCACGCACGCGCTCGGCCGTCACCTGGCCACTGCCGGCGGCCGTGTCGTCAAGTACCTGGGCGATGGCGTGCTCGTGCTGTTCGACGACACGATGGCCGCGGTGCAGGCCGCGGCGCGCATGCAGGAAGTGCTCGAGGAGCTGGCCAGCGTCGAGCTGCAGCGCGCACCGCTGGGCGTGAAGACCGGCGTCGATCGCGGTTCCATCGTCGAGCACGACGGCGATTGCTATGGTGATGCGGTCAATGTCGCTGCGCGCCTGAGCGATCGCGCTCAGGCCGGCGAGACCCTGATCGGCGAGGCCGTGTTCGCGAGCCTGCCCGAACCGATGCGCATCGCCTGTCACAGCCTCGATCGCATCACCATCAAGGGCAAGGCCGAGCCGATGCGTGTGTGGCGGGTGGACTTTGCGCGCAGCGCCGAAACCACCCTGACCACGCTGCTCGGCTATCAGGAGCTCATCGACGGGCCGACGCTGATCCAGCGCATCGATATCGACCGCCTCGACCAGCATGTCGAACTCCACGCCGACGACGGGCCGCTGATCATCGGTCGTGGTGAGGGCGCAGGCTTTCCCATCGACGATCCGCGGGTGTCGCGCCGCCATGCGCGCGTGGAGTGGGCGGGTGGCCAGTGCGTGATCACCGATTTCAGCAGCAACGGCAGCTGGGTCCGCTTCGCCGGCTCGTCGGCGCCGGTGATCCTGCGACGTGACAGTTGCACGCTCTACGGCGAGGGCGAGATCGGCCTCGGCGCCACGCCGGACGACTTCACCGCGCCCACGCTCGGTTTCCGCGTCATCGACGAGGGTTGAGCGGCGCAGGGCTTGCTGACGAAGGGCGGTCGCAGCCTCGGCAACACATTCGGCAAACCACCCCGCGATCTGCAATGAGAACCCTCACCGTCCTGCTGCTGTTGCTGCCGATCCTCGTCCCCGCAGGTGTTGGCGCCGCCCAGTGGACGCAGCGCCCGCTCGCCGACATCGCGTGGTATCCCGAATTCCGCGCCCCGGCTGCCGTGCATGCACGCGAGGAGGCGAGGGTCGCGGCCGAAGTGTCGGCACGCATCCTTGCGATGCCGGCGCGCGAGGGCGAGACGGTGGCGCGCGGCGCCGAGCTCGTGCGTCTGGACGACGCCGCCTACCGCATCGAGGTCGAGCGCGCCCGTGCCCAGCGCGACCTCGTCGACAGCCGCATCCGTCTGGCGCGTGCCCAGCTCGAGCAGGCACGGGCGCTGGCGGGGCGCGGCTTCATCAGCGCCGACGGCCTGCGCATCCGCGAGACCGAGGTGGGCGTGCTCGAGAGCGAGCGCGCGGCCGCCGCCGCCGCGCTGGCAGCGGCCGAACTGGCGCTGGCGCGTTGCGTGATCCGCGCACCCTTCACCGGCGTGGTGCGCGAGCGCCTGGCGAGCGTGGGCGAGCTGGCGACCGTGGGCATGGCGCTGCTGAGCTTTGCTGCCAGCGCCGACGCCGAGGTGCGGGCGCGGGTGCCGGCGGCGCAGGTCGATAGCCTGCGCGCGGCGAGCGTGCTGGAACTGGTGGCGGGTGAGACGGTGCAGGCGCTGAGGCTGCGTCGCGTGTCGCCGGTGCTCGAGGCCGCCGGCCAGGCGCGCGAGGTGATGCTCGACGGTGGTGCGGCGTTGCCGCCGGGCCTGGCCGGCGAACTGCGCTGGCGCAGCAGCGTGCCGCACCTGCCGCCGGGTTACGTGCAGCAGCATGAGGGCGTGCTCGGGGCCTGGATCGTGCGCGACGGGGTGGCGGTCTTCGTGCCCTTGCCGCAGGCCCAGGCCGGGCGCGCGGTGGCGGTCGACTGGCCGCCCACGACGGTGGTGATCGACGAGGGCCGCTTCGCGCTCGGCCTCGGCGGTGTCGGCACGCCCGAGGGCGCGGGCGGAGGCGCGCAGTGAAGGCGCTCTACGGGCGGCTGATCGACAACCACCCGCTCGCCAACATCGCCTTCCTGATGGTGCTGCTCGGCGGCCTGTTCAGCTACCTGACCATGCCGCGGGCGCAGGACCCGGAGATCAACTTCAACTGGGTCAGCATCATCACCACGCTGCCCGGCGCCTCGGCCGAGGACATCGAGCGCGAACTGACCGGCCCGCTCGAGGATGCGATCAAGCAGGTCCAGAACATTCGCTTCGTGTCCTCATCGAGCCGCGAGGGCGTGTCGTCCATCCTGGTGCGCTTCGAGGAGCTCTCCGAGCGCGTGTTCGACAAGCGCGTGAATGACCTGCGGCGCGAGATCCAGAACAAGGCCGCCGCCGAGCTGCCGCCCGATGCCACCGACCCGGTGGTGCTGGAGATCACCAGCTCCAACGGCTTTCCCACCGCCATCCTGGTGCTGCATGGCAGCGGCGGCGAGAACCTGCGCCGGGCGGCCTTCGTGATGAAGAAGGAGATCGAGGGCCTGGCCGGCGTCGACCAGGTGATCGCTGCCGGCTTCGACGATCCGCAACTGCAGGTGGACTTCGACCCCGCACGCCTGGCGGCCACGGGGCTGTCGCCGGTCCAGCTGTCGGACGGGGTGGCGAGCTGGTTCCGCAACACCCTGGCCGGGCGCATCCGTGTGCAGGACCGCGAGTGGCTGGTGCGCCTCGAGGGCAAGACCCCCGACCCCGAGGAACTCGCGCAGGCGGCGATCGTGACGCCGCAAGGGCGGGTGGCGGTCGATGAGGTGGCGGCGGTGGTGCGCGGCCATGAGCGCGCCAACCAGCTGGTGAGCTACAACGGCCGGCCGGCGGTGATGCTGTCGGTGACCAAGCAGGCCGGCGCCAACACGCTGCAACTGGTCGAACGCCTGCAGGGCTTCGCCGCCGACCGCAACCTGCTGCTCGCCGGCCAGGGCCTGCAGCTTGCGGTCGTGGATGACCAGACGCACGCCACCCGCCATGCGATCGGGGTGATGGAATCCAACGCGCTGTTCGGCCTCGCTGCGGTGTTGCTGATGTGCTGGATCTTCCTCGGTTCGCGGCTGGCGCTGCTGGTGGCGCTGGGCGTGCCGTTCTCGCTCGCCGGCACCTTCATCGCGGTCGACCTGATCGACTCCACCCTCAATCTCACCGTGCTGCTCGGTGTGGTGATCGCGCTCGGCATGCTGGTCGACGACGCGGTGGTGGTGGTCGAGGCCATCTACTACCGCCTGCAGCGCGGCGAGGCGCCGCGCCAGGCCGTGCTGGCCGGGGTGCGCGAGGTCGGCCTGCCGGTGCTGGCGGCGGTGCTGACCACGATTGCCGCCTTCCTGCCGCTGATGCTGCTGCCCGGCATCCTCGGCAGCTTCATGTTCATCGTGCCCTTCGTCGTCACCGTTGGCCTGCTGGTGAGTCTGGCCGAGGCCTTCTGGATCCTGCCCACGCACATCCTGGCGCTGGGGCTGCAGTCCTCGCTGCGACCGACGCGGGCGCAGCTGCTGCGCGAGCGCTTCACCCACTGGCTGAGGGTGAAGTACGCACTCGGCCTGGTCGGCGTGCTGCGCCGGCCGCGCAGCGCGATCGCCGTGCTGCTGCTGGTGATGGCGGGCGCCGGTGGCGCGGTGGCGGGCGGCTTCGTGAAGGTGCAGTTCTTTGCCTTCGACTCGATGCGTCTGTTCTACGTCAGCGTGGACATGCCGGCCGGCGTCACGCCCGAGCGCACGCTGGCCGCCGCCGAGCGCGCGGCCGCGGTGGTCGCGGGCGCGATCGGCGCGGAGGAGCTGCGATCGGTGGTGAGCTACGCCGGGCTCAAGTTCACCGACACCGAGCCGGTGTATGGCGACCAGTACGCGCAGGTGCTGGTGTCGCTGCTGCCGCGCAATGGCGACATGCGCGACACCGGCGACATCATCGCCGAGCTGCGGCCGCTGATCGCGGCGCTCGATGGCGAGGCCAGCTACTCCTTCATGGAGATGAAGGGCGGGCCGCCGACCGCGAAGCCGATCTCGGTGAAGATGAAATCGGACGACTATCCCGTGCTGCGGGCCGCCGCCGATGCCCTGATGGAGGAGGCGGCGCGGCTGCCCGGGGTGACGGACCTGACCGACGACGACGTGCCCGGGCGCAATGAGATGCGCCTGCTGCTCAACCGCGAAAAGCTGGCCCGCGCCGGGGTAAGTCCGCACGAGGTGTCGCGCCTGCTCCGCCTGTACGGCGAGGGCGAGATCGTCGCCACCACGCGCGATGCGGGCGAGAAGGTGGAGGTGGTGGTGCGCGCGCGCAGTGAGCCCTTCGCCGACGTCACCGAGCTGCTGCAGCGCGTCGTGCCGCTGGCGCAGCGCGGCAGCGTGCAGCTGGGCGAGCTGGTCGACCACGAGCTGCGGCTGTCGAAGGGCTACATCCGCCATTACCAGCTCACGCGCGCGATCACCGTCGAGGCCGAGCTCGACCGCGAGCAGATCGACACCGTGGACGCGAACAATCGCCTGAAGGCGGCATGGACTCGGCTGCAGCCGCAATACCCCGGCGTCGAGCTGGATTTTTCCGGCGAGCTGGAGGACATCCAGGAGAGCCTGGATTCGATGGGCAAGCTCTTCCTGCTCGGCCTCGGGCTGATCTACCTGATCCTCGCCACCCAGTTCCGCAGCTACTGGCAGCCCTTCATCATCCTCGTCACCGTGCCGCTGGCCTTCACCGGCGTGGTGCTCGGCCTGCTGGTGTCGGGCAACCCGCTGTCGCTTTACACCCTCTACGGGGTCATCGCGCTGACCGGCATTGCGGTGAATTCGGCGATCGTGCTGATCGATGCCGCCAATGAGCGCCGCGAGGCCGGCATGAGCGTGCAGCACGCCGTGATCTACGCCGCGCGCCGGCGCGTGGTGCCGATCCTGATCACCTCGACCACCACCATCGGCGGGCTGTTGTCGCTCGCCATCGGGCTGGGCGGCAAGTCGCTGATGTGGGGGCCGGTGGCGGCCAGCATCGTGTGGGGGCTGGGCTTCTCGACCGTGCTGACGCTGTTCGCGGTGCCGCTGGTGTATCGGATGGCGATGCAGCGAGGCGGCAGGGCCTGAGCAGGGCCTTTCATGATTGTCGATCTGGATCGTTATGACCATAATGGTCATGATGCTTGAACAGGAGGTCAAAGTGATTACGCAGACAAGTGCCGTGACCTTTCGCCAGAACCTCGGCGAGATGCTCAATCAGGTCCAGTATCGCCACGACAGCGTGGTGATCAACAAGGATGGCAAGCCCGTCGCCGCGCTTGTCGATGCGCGCTTGTTCGAGCGCATCCGCCGAATGCAGGCCCGCTTCGACGCGCTGTGCGAGCGGATCGAGGCCGGTTATTCGGGCGTTGCCGAGGAAATCGGCATGGCGGAGATCGACGCGGCCATTGCCGAGGATCGGCGGGTCCAGGCGCGACGGACTGCAGGCTGAACGTGCCGTCTGCGCTGCGCGTCGTCCTCGATACCAACGTCCTGCTTTCAGGATTGGCCTATCCCGGTAGTGTTCCCGGCAAGATCATCGCCGCCTGGCGGTACGGCTCGGTCGATGTCGTCTTGTCGCACTTCATTCTCGACGAACTGCGCCGCGTTCTGCCGCGCCTTGTTGCGCGTCATGGTCTTTCCGATCAGGAAGTGGACGACCTCGTGGATATCCTCTCCATTCAGGCCGAGCTCGTCGAGCCGCTGGCGGTAGTCGATGCGGCGTTGCGCGATCACGATGACCTCCCTGTGCTCGGCACCCTGCTGTCGGCAATGCGGGGGGCGAGCATCGACTACCTCATCACGGGCGACAAGGACTTGCTGGTCTTGGCGGACCGCTACCCGGTCCTCACGCCCGCTGACTTCTGGCGGCGACACGGCGGGCTTTGAGCGCGCGCTCGTCCTGATCATCCACGCGCCTTGGCGTCGCCGCTCGATCGCTCAGTTGCCGTCCGCGGTCTCGCTCAGCGCCTTCATCACCTGTTCGCGACTTCGCTTTGACCCTGTGTGCGGGCTCGGCTAGAATCCGCGCCGTCATTGGGGAGTAGCCGCCCTCCGGTGCTCGGGAGGGGTGCGTGTCAACATGCTCGGTCGTCAGGCCGTGGTGCGCACGGGTTTGTGAACCTGGCAAGACCTTTGACCCTGCTGCTGCCGTCGATGGCCGGGGTGGCGCAGGGTCATAGGTTGTGAACCGGCCAGGAACCGAATCGAATGGACGCCTTCCTCATTTCCACCGCCATCGTCGCCCTCGCCGAGATCGGCGACAAGACGCAACTGCTCGCCTTCATCCTCGCCGCCAAGTTCCGCCGGCCGTGGCCGATCATCGCCGGCATCCTGGTCGCCACCCTGGCCAATCATGCCTTTGCCGGCGCCGTCGGCACCTGGCTGACCACGCTGATGGGGCCGCAGACCCTGCGCTGGGTGCTGGGCCTGTCCTTCATCGCGATGGCGGTGTGGACACTGATCCCCGACAAGCTCGACGAGGACGACGCCAAGCTGCCGCGCTTCGGTGTGTTCGGCGCGACGGTGATCGCCTTCTTCCTCGCCGAGATGGGCGACAAGACCCAGGTCGCCACCGTCGCGCTGGCGGCGCAATACCAGGCCCTGGTCGCGGTGGTCGCAGGCACCACGCTGGGCATGATGATCGCCAACGTGCCGGCGGTGCTGCTCGGCGACCGCGCGGCGGCGCGCATGCCGGTCAGGCTGGTGCATGGCATCGCCGCGGCGATCTTCCTCGGCTTGGGCATCGCCACCCTGTTCGGCGCCGGCGAGGCGCTCGGTTTCTGAACCTCCCCCTGCGGGCACGGCGGACAGGCAGGCGGGCGGCCTGCTATGCTTGAGCGCTTTTGCAGCCCGGCCTCATGGAATCGTCCTTCCGCCGCGGTGCCCGCGAGGGCATGCGCGATTTTCTGCCGATCTCGGTCGGTCTCGTCCCGTGGGCGATGGTGACCGGCATCGCCATGCGCTCGATCGGCCTGTCGCCGCTCGAAGCCATGGGCATGAACCTGCTGGTGTATGCCGGCACCGCCCAGCTCGGCACCCTGCCGCTGATCGCTAGCGGGGCGCCCTTGTGGCTGATCTTCCTCACCGCGCTGGTGCTCAACCTGCGCTTCGTCATCTTCAGCGCGGCGCTGGCGCCGGCCTTCCACGGCCACCGCTTCATGCGCCGGCTGGTCTCGAGCTACCTGTTGGTCGACGGCATGTTCGCGATCGGCGCGGACAAGCTGCGCCGCGCCGACGATGCGCAGTGGCGCTGGGGCTACTACATCGTGCCTTCGCTGTACGGCTGGGGTCTGTGGCAGTGCTGCGTGCTGGTAGGCGTGCTCGGGGCGGGGGTGATTCCCCGCGACTGGTCGCTCGAGTTCATGACCACGATCGCGCTGATGGTGATGATGATCCCGATGCTGCGCGAGCGGCCGATGTGGGTGGCGGCGCTGGTCGGCGGCCTGGGGGCGGTGCTGCTGCGCGAGCTGCCGCTGCGCCTGGGGCTGATCGCGGGCATCGCGCTCGGCATCGGTGCCGGCTTCATGGCCGAGCGCGCACTGGCGCGGAGGGCGGCACGATGAGCGCAGGCGTGATGAGCGAGGGCCTGTGGTTGTGGCTGACCTTGCTGGTGATCTGCTCGACGACCATCCTGACCCGTGGCAGCTTCATCCTTGCCGGCGAGAAGGGCCGCCTGCCGCCCGCGCTGCAGCGGGCGCTGCGCTATGCACCGGCGGCGGCGCTGTCGGCGCTGGTGATGCCCGACCTGCTGCTCGACGGCGGCAGTCTCGATCCACTCAACCCCAAGCTCGCTGCCGGTATCGTGGTGGTCGTGGTGGCGTGGCGTTGGCGCAGCCCCTGGCTGCCCTTCATCCTCGGCATGGCCGTGCTGCTGCTGATGAGAAAGGGGCTGGGCTGGTAGCCTCGGCTACCGGCTCCAGCCCCTTGCAGGCTGTGACTGGGTTCGCCTACTTGCTGGGCGCCACGCCGTGCTCGTCGCCGGCTTCGATGTCGGCGGTGTTGTCACCGATGATCGACAGGTCCTGCCTGGCACGCTGGGCGGCGTTGGGGCGCTCGATCAGCCAGTACAGCAGCAGGCCGATCACCACCGCGTACACCGTCGCCTTCGGGTCGGGCATCGCCAGCGTCACCGCGACGATGCCGGCCACGCCGCGCTCGGTCGAGTTCTTCAGCTCTTCCATGCCCACCATGATGCAGATGTAGGCCGTCAGCACCAGCGTGAGCGACAGCGCGATCGGCAGCACCGGCTTGAAGAAGGACACCAGCGGCAGGATGAAGAGGGCGATGAAGCCGGTGATCCAGAAGGTGCCGCCACCGGAGTAGATCGAGTCCATCGATTTGCGGCCCAGCGCATAGCGTTCGGCGACGGTGGCGTGGGCAGCGGTCCACAGCGGGCCGGCGAGGCCGGGCCAGGGGGCGAAGAAGGCGTGGATGCCGTTGCGGATTGCGGTGACCAGGTGCACGCGGGTGACGTCGAGCTCGATCTGCTCGTCCTGGCGCAGGTGATCGACGCGCTTGCACAGCGTGAAGCCGACCAGGATGTCGCCGAAGGCGATCACGTAGGCAATGATCGCGGTCGGGATGGCGAGCAGGAACATGTCCAGGCTGGGCATGCCGACGGCGAAGATGAGGTAGTCCGTCATGCCTTTGAAGTCGGGCTGGGTGATGCCCCACTGGATGTCCGGCAACGGATACTCGCCGACCGCCCAGCCGACCAGGATGGCGACGAAGAGGCCGGGGATCATGCCGAAGTTGGAGATCGTCTTGGCGAACCTGCTGGTCTCGACGATGTGCTTGAAGGACAGCGAGAACAGGATGTAGGCCGACACGATCGAGCCCAGCAGCAGCGACACCGGGGTGGCGTCGATGCGCCCGCCGGCCTTCAGCTCGCCCATCATCGCCGCGATGCCGGCGCCGATGATGATGCCGCTCTTGAGCGAGTTGGGGATGATCGTCACCAGCCGGTTGCCGAGCCCGGTGATGCCCAATATCAGAAAGATCGCGAACACCGTGATCTGCAGCGCGAACATCGCCCGCACCGCCTCGGGGCCGGGCTCGAAGCCCTGCAGGAAGAGGATGACGACCGGGATCGCCGGCGTGATCCAGCCCGGGACCAGCGGCACGCCGAGCAGCGCGGGCAGCATGTAGCCGATACCGGCGATGACGCAGAAGGCGAGCGCTGCCTCGTAGGGCATGCCGAGGTACTTCTGCAGCAGCGGGATCATGGCCAGGCCGACCACGAACATGAACAGGCCCTGCACCATCTCCGGGTATTCCCAGCGGTAGTGGATGAAGGGCAGGCGGACCTTGAAGGGGCCGAGCGGCCAGTAAGGATGCTCGGCGCCGTGCTGGCGCTGAATCAACATGGTTTGTCTTCCTGAGCTTGTCGTTATGCTTGGGGAGACCCGGACAGCGGCGCGCGGCCTG
Organism: Thauera sp.; assembly: GCF_035444905.1. Classification (GTDB taxonomy): domain Bacteria; phylum Pseudomonadota; class Gammaproteobacteria; order Burkholderiales; family Rhodocyclaceae; genus Thauera. The sequence continues at coordinate 79,524 of NZ_DAOMPS010000003.1, read as the reverse complement.
CCGCCCGGATCGCGGGGGGATTGGGCAGGGGCTTACTCGATGGCCGAGGCGGACTTGGCCATTTCGCGCAGGGCGAACTTCTGGATCTTGCCGGTCGAGGTCTTGGGCAGGACGCAGAACTCGATGTGCTTGGGCACCTTGTAGCGCGCCAGGTGTTCGCGGCAGTGGGCGATGATGTCGTCGGCGGTGACGCCGGCGCCGTCCTTGACCTCGATGTAGGCCGCCGGCACCTCGCCCCACTTGGCGTCGGGGCGGGCGACCACGGCGGCGGTCATCACCGCGGGGTGGCGGTACAGCACCTCTTCCACTTCCAGCGAGGAGATGTTCTCACCGCCCGAGATGATCACGTCCTTGGAGCGGTCCTTGATCTTGACGTAGCCGTCCGGGTGCATGACCGCGAGGTCGCCGGTGTGGAACCAGCCCCCGGCGAAGGCCTCGTTGGTGGCCTTCTCGTTCTTGAGGTAGCCCTTCATCACCAGGTTGCCGCGGAACATGATCTCGCCCATGGTCTCGCCGTCGGCGGGCACCGGCTCCATCGTCACCGGGTCGAGCACGGTGATCGCTTCCTGCATGTGGTAGCGCACGCCCTGGCGGCCGTTGCGCTCGGCGCGGCGGTCGATCGGTAGTTCGCTCCACTCGGGGTGCTTGGCGCACACCGAGGCCGGGCCATAGGTCTCGGTCAGGCCATAGACGTGGGTGATGTCGAAGCCGATGCGCTCGGCGCCCTCGATGATCGCCGCCGGGGGCGCAGCACCGGCGATGAGGCCGGCGACGCTGTGCCCGATGCCGGCGCGCAGCGCGTCGGGGGCGTTGATCAGCATGCCGTAGACGATCGGCGCGCCGCACATGTGGGTCACCTTGTGACTGCGGATCAACTCGTAGATCAGCGCCGGGTCGACCTTGCGCAGGCAGACGTTGACGCCGGCGTTGGCGGCCAGGGTCCACGGGAAGCACCAGCCGTTGCAGTGGAACATCGGCAGCGTCCACAGGTACACCGCGTGCTGCGGCATGCCCCAGCTGATGATGTTGGAGGCGGCGTTCAGGTAGGCGCCGCGGTGGTGGTAGACCACACCCTTGGGGTTGCCGGTGGTGCCCGAGGTGTAGTTGAGCGCGATCGCATCCCACTCGTCGGCGGGCAGGCTCCAGGCGTAATTGGGGTTGCCGCCGGCGAGGAAGTCCTCGTATTCGAGGGTGCCGACGCGCTCGGTGCCCGGGTACTCGGAATCCAGGGCGTCGATGACGAGCGGCTTGTCGCCGTCGAGCAGCGCGAGCGCGGCGCGGATCACGGCGGCGAACTCGGGGTCGGTGATCAGCACCTTGGCCTCGCCATGCTTGAGCATGAAGGCGATGGCTTCGGCGTCGAGGCGGGTGTTGAGCGTGTTGAGCACGGCGCCGGTCATCGGCACGCCGAAGTGGGCCTCGAACATCGGCGGCACGTTGGGCAGCATCACCGCCACGGTGTCGCCCTTGCCCACGCCGTGGGCGACCAGCGCGCTCGCCAGGCGGCGGCAGCGCTCGTAGGTCTGTGCCCAGGTATAGCTGCGCGCGCCATGCACGACGCTGGTGCGCGTCGGATACACCATGGCCGTGCGCTCGATGAAGCTGAGCGGCGACAGCGGCACGTAGTTCGCCGGATTCTTGTCCAGTCCTTGTTCGTATGCAGTCTTCGACATCCTTCTCCACTCCCAGATGTGCAACAGGTTGGCGATCGGGATGGCAGGCGCGGGCACGGGCCGGACCTCCATACCGTCGGGTATGGAGAATGGCAAAAGATCTTGTCGGTAATTGCGCGAGAATGTACTGAATCTTGTCCTGGCCTTCTCCGAGTCCGGCGTGGGCATAGAATCGGGCGTTTGGTGCCCGCGGCCGCGGGTCGAGCGGGGGCGTCACCAGGGATGAGTCGGGAGCAACACATGTCGAGCGAGGAGCGCCTGAGCCACAGCGAACTGCGCCTGCGCCAGATCACCGACACCATCCCGGCGCACGTCGGCTACTTCGACCACGACTGGGTGTTCCGCTACGGCAACAAGCGCTACGCGCAGTGGTTCGGCACCACCAGCGAGGCGATGAAGGACCGCCCCATCCTCGACGTGATCGGCCCGCACGTCTTCGCCCAGGTCGAGGACAAGGTGCGCCGCGCGCTCGCCGGCGAGCAGGTGAGCTACGAATACAGCATGCCCGGCCCCGGCGGTGAGATCCTGTTCACCCGCAGCACCCTGGTGCCCGACTTCGGCCCCGACGGCGAGGTCATCGGCTGCTATGTGCACGCGGTCGACGTCACCGAGCAGCGCCGCACCCAGACCGCGCTCGCCCAGGCGCAGAAGATGGAGGCGATCGGCCAGCTCACCGGCGGGCTCGCGCACGACTTCAACAACATGCTGACGGTGGTGATGGGCAACCTGCAGGGCCTGGTCGAGGCACTCGGCGATCATCCCGCGGTGGCGGAATACGTCGAGCCGGCACTGGCTGCGGCCGAGGGCGGGGCTGGCCTGGTGCGGCGCCTGCTCGCCTTCTCGCGCCAGCAGCCGATCGCGCCGGTGGTGGTCGAGGTCAACGAGCTCGTGCTCGACATGGCGCGCATGATCCGGCGCTCGCTGCCGAGCACCATCGCCATCACCACCGCCTCGCGCGACGTCGACCTGCACGCCCTGGTCGACCCCAACCAGCTCGAGAGCGCGCTGCTCAACCTCGCCCTCAACGCCCGCGACGCCATGCCCAACGGCGGCGAGCTGCGCATCGAGTGCTCGCTCGAGTGCCTGGAGGGCCGGGCGGCCAACGATATCGAGCTGCCGCCCGGCTGCTACGTGCAGATCGCCGTCGCCGACAACGGCACCGGCATGGACGGCGCCACCCTGGCACGCGTCTTCGAACCCTTTTTCACCACCAAGACCTTCGGCCGTGGCAGCGGCCTGGGGATGGCGATGGTCTACGGCTTCATCAAGCAGTCCGGCGGCGGGGTGCGCATCCGCAGCCGCCAGGCGGTGGGCACCACGGTGTCGCTGCTGCTGCCGCAGGCGCCGCGCGAGGCCGCGCCCACGGCCGTGGCGGCGGCGCGCGCGCCCGCGCCCGAGGTGTCGCTGCAGGGTCGCCTGGTGCTGCTGGTCGAGGATGACGACAAGGTGCGCGACGTGGTGCGCAAGCAGCTCTCGGCGCTGGGCTGTGCGGTGCTCGAGGCCGAAAGTGGCCACGAGGCGGCCGACATGATCGAGAATATCCCCGCGATCGGGCTCGTGCTGTCGGACATCGTGATGCCGGGTGGCATGGATGGGCGGGCGCTGGCGCGCTTCGTGCGCCGCTTCCGGCCCGAGGTGCCGGTGGTGCTGATGAGCGGCTATGCCGAACGGGCCGAAGCGGGGCGCGACGACGCCGAGGTGCCGGTGCTCGACAAGCCCTTCCCCCAGGAACGCCTGGTCGAGGTGCTGCACGCCGTACTCGCCTGATCGCGCGGCCGACGTTGGCTGACGTCCCGAGGGTGTCGGGTAAGCGAGCGCGGCGCGCCCGTCATTGTTCAGGCCCTGGGTGGCCAGACCGGAATGCGCGGAGGTTGGGATTTGAGCGACAAGGCACAGGCCCTGGTTCACGTGGTCGAGGACGATGCCGCGGTGGCGCGGTTGATCACCAGCACGCTGGGGCGCTTCGGCTACCGCAGCGCCGTGTTCCCGACCGGCGGCGAGTTCCTGCGCCAGCTGCGTACCCAGGCCCCCGATCTCGCCATCCTCGACCTCGGCCTGCCCGACATGGATGGCATGGAGGTGCTGCAGCAGCTGCGCAGCCGCCACCGCTTCGGCCTGCTCATCGCTACCGGACGCGACGACACTCATGATCGCGTGATGGGCCTGGAGCTGGGCGCCGATGACTACGTGGTCAAACCCTTCGAGCCGCGCGAGCTGATCGCCCGCGTGCGCAGCATCCTGCGCCGCTATCAGCCCGAGCCGGCCGTCGGGGCCCAGCCGCCGGGCACGGCCCACTTCGCCGGCTGGTCCTTCGAGCGCGCCACCCATCGCCTGGTGTCGCCCGAGGGCGTGGAAGACACGCTGAGCCTGGCCGAGTCGCAATTGCTGATCGCCTTCCTCGAGCGTCCCAACCAGATCCTGTCGCGCGAGCAGCTGCTGGCCGGGCGCGACGTGTGCGCGCTCGACCGCAGCATCGACCTGCGCGTGTCGCGCTTGCGCAAGCGCTTCGAGCAGGGCGGGCACAGCGGCAAGTTCATCAAGACGGTGTACGGCGCCGGCTACCTGCTGGCGGCGACGGTGAGCTGGCGCTGAGGCCGGGGATGCACACCATGCGCCCCACCGGGGTGCCGGCCAGGCACGACCTTGCCCGCCAGCCAGCCGGTGAACAGCAGCACGCTTGCTGATTGGGCTCAAAGGCGTGCTCGAGCCCGCCTGAAGGTGATGCGCGCCAGCGAGTCCTCGAGGGTGTCGCTCAGGCGGCGGATGTCGTGGATGTCGTCTTTGCCCGCGTCGCCTATCGGGGCCGGCCATAAGGCATACCAGCAGTTGGAGCGATCGCGGTGGCGGCTGTCGCCGGCCATGATCTCGACCTCGAGGAGCAGCGCTGACGCGAACTTTTCTCGGCGGAACTCAGGCCGGGGGGACCCGCGCTCGGGCCCCCTGCCAGCCGCCCCCGAGTGCCTTGTACAGATTCACCGCGTTGCCCAGCCGTGCCAGGCGCAGTTGGGCGAGCTGGTCCTGGGCCGCGAACAGGGCGCGCTGGGCGTCGAGCACGGTGAGTAGACCGTCGGCGCCTTCGCGGTAGCGCAGCTCTGCCAGGCGCAGGCTGCGCTGGGCCTCGGCGAGGATCTCGCGTTGGGCGGCTTCCTGGCGGGCGTCGCGTGCGCTGTCGGACAGCGCGTCTTCCACTTCCTTGAGGGCGACGAGGAGGGTGCGGCGGTGGGTCTCGAGCAGTTCGCGCTGGCGGGAGCGCTGGAGCTCGACTTCGGTGCGCAGGCGGCCGCCGTCGAAGATCTGCTGCAACAGGCTGGCCGACAGCGACAGCGTGCGCGTGGTGTCGGCCAGCGAGAGCAGGGCGGTGCTGCCGACACCTGCACCGGCCGACAGGCTGATGCCGGGCAGCAGCGCCGCGCGGGCGGCGGCGATGTTGGCGGCCGCGGCGTCCAGGCGGGCCTCGCTGGCGGCGATGTCGGGGCGGCGCAGCAGCAGCTCCGAGGGCAGGCCGGCGCCGATCTCCGGCACCTGCAGGCCGTCGAGGCGCTGGTCGGCGGCGAAGCTGGCCTGCGGGTTGCGGCCGAGCAGGATGGCGAGCGCGCTGCGCGTCTGGCGCAGCTGCACCTCCAGCGGTTCGATCGCCTTGCGCTGGTTGAGCACGGTGCTGCGCTGCTGGCTGAGCTCGAGCGCCGACGCCGCGCCGTTGTCGTAGCGGGCCTGCACGACGCGCAGTACACGCTCGGCGATGGCGAGATTCTGATGTGCGATGGCGACGCGTTCCTGCAGGGCAAGCGCCTGGAACCAGGTGCTCGCGACGCTGGCGCTCATCGACAGCCGGGCAGCGTCGTAGTCGTAGAGGGTGGCGGCGAGGCTGGCGCGGCTGGCGTCGACGCCGGCGGCGATGCGGCCCCACAGGTCGAGCTCGTAGCTGGCGCCCAGGCTAAGGTCGGTGGAACCCGATTCATTGCCATCGACGTTGCGTGTGCCGCTGCCGCCGCTCAGGTTCAGCGCCGGAAACAGCGAGGCGCCGGCCTGGCGCAGCGCGAGTTCGGCCTGTGCCACGCGCTCGGCCTGGATGCGCAGATCGGGCGCGGTGGACATCGCTTCGGCGACGAGCGCATCGAGCTGGGCGGAGCCGAAGCTTTGCCACCAGTCTGCGTGGATCGCGTCGGTGCTTGCGTCAGTGCTGGAGGTGGCACTTTCGGCCCATGCGGCCGGCAGCTCGATCTGCGGGCGGGCGATCGGTTCGGTGATCGCACAGCCGGTGACGAAGAGGGCGGCAAGGACGGGGAGGAGGCGGCGTCGCGCGAGCGGCATGGGGTCGATACGCGGTGTCATCGCGCCCACGCTCGCTGCGTTGGCGTTGGCGTTGGCGTGGGCGTGAGAGCGGGTTTGGGCTCGGATGTGGTGGATCATTCGGAGGCGAGGGCCACCACCGGGTCCAGGCGCGCGGCCTTGCGCGCTGGCAGGTAGCCGAAGATCAGGCCGGTGAGGAAGGCGCAGCTGAAGGCGAGCACAACCGGCGTCAGCGAGTACTGCACGGCAGTGCCGAAGCGCTCGATGATGGCCGCGCTGCCCAGCCCGACCGCCACGCCGATCAGCCCGCCGACGGCGGATACCACCAGCGCCTCGATCAGGAACTGCTGCAGGATGTTCTTCATGCGCGCGCCGGTGGCCATGCGGATGCCGATCTCGCGCGTGCGCTCGGTGACCGACACCAGCATGATGTTCATGACGCCGATGCCGCCCACCAGCAGCGAGATCGCCGCCACCGTGCCGAGCAGGATGGTGAGCGTGTTCTGCGTTTCGGACACGGTGTCGATCACCGAGGCCATGTTGCGGATCTGGAAGTCCTCCACCCCATGGCGGGCGAGCAGCAGGTTGTGCACCTCGGCCTGGGTGTCGTCGATGCGCGCGACGTCTTCCACCGCCACGGTGACGTTGCGCAGGAAGCGCTGGCCGGTGATGCGCAGGCTGCCAGTGGTGTAGGGCACGAAGACGATGTCGTCCTGGTCCTGGCCCCAGGGCGTGGCGCCCTTGGGCGACATCACGCCGACGACCTGGAAGGGGATGTTGTTCACCAGCACGAACTCGCCCACCGCGCCGCGCGCCGGGAACAGCGCATTGGCCACGGTCTGGCCCAGCACCGCGACGGTGGCGTAGCGTGCCTCGTCCTCTGCGCTGAAGAAGGTGCCGCTGGCCGGCGCCCAGGTGCGCGCCACCACGTAGTCGGCCGAGGTGGCGTTGACGCTGCTGCGGTGGTCGACGTTGCCGGCGCGAAGCGTGATGGTGGCGCCCTGCTCCGGCACCGAGGCGAGGATGTTGGGCAACTCGGCGATGGCCTGCACGTCCTCGATCACCAGGGTCGCGGGGGCGTCGCGCCCGCGCGTGTTGGGGGCGCCCGGGCGCACGGTGAGGAGGTTGGTGCCCATCGCGCTGACCTGGTCGATCACCTTCTGCTTGGCGCCATCGCCGATCGCCAGCATCGCGATCACCGAGGCGACGCCGATGACGATGCCGAGCAGCGTCAGGATGGCGCGGAACAGGTTGGCGCGCAGCGCGCGCAGCGCGGTGCGGGTGGCTTCGACGACGTCGGACAGCGGCGAGGTGCGATCGACGTGGGGCGCGAAGTCGGGCTCCTCGCCCTGCGGCGGGCGCGGGCCGGGGTCGGCGACGATGCGGCCGTCGCGGATCTCGATGATGCGGCTGGCCTGCTCGGCGACCTCGCGCTCGTGGGTGATCAGGATGATGGTGTGGCCGGCGGCGGAGAGTTCGCGCAGCAGCTTCATGACCTCGGCCCCGCTCTTGCTGTCGAGGGCGCCGGTGGGCTCGTCAGCGAGGATGATGCGCCCGCCGTTCATCAGCGCGCGCGCGATCGACACGCGCTGCTGCTGGCCGCCGGAGAGCTGGCTCGGACGGTGGTGGATGCGCTCGGCCAGCCCGAGGGTGCCGAGCAGTTCCTCGGCGCGGGCGTGGCGCTCTTCCGGCGGCATGCCGGAATACACCGCCGGCACCTCGACGTTGTCGCGCGCGGTGGCGCCGCCGATCAGGTTGTAGCTCTGGAACACGAAGCCGAAGGCCTCGCGACGCAGGCGCGCGAGCGCGTCGCGGTCGAAGCCGGCCACGTCCTCGCCCATGAAGCGGTAGGTGCCGCTGGAGGGGCGATCGAGGCAGCCGAGGATGTTCATCAGCGTTGACTTGCCCGAGCCGGACGCGCCGACGATGGCGACGAACTCGCCGGGATGGATCTCGAGGTCGATGCCGTGCAGCACCCGCGTCTCGACTTCACCCGTGATGAAGCTGCGCGTGATGCCGGCGAGCGCGATCAGGGGCACCGCGCCGGGCGCCGGCTGTGCCTCGCAGGGCGCAGCGGCCCGCCTCGCAGCCTCGTGCGCTGGCGCGCCCATGTCGGCAGGCGGGGGGAGTCGCTCGGCCTTCATAGCCGCGGCGTCATCTGGGGACGACTGCCGGAGGTGCCGCCGGTGCTGAGGCCGGAGACCACGCGCTCGCCTTCCTGCAGTCCGCTCAGCACCTGCGCCTGGACGCGATTGGTGACGCCGATCTCGACCGCACGGTCTTCCAGTGCGCCACGTTCGCCGACGACCCGGACCGCGGCCTTGCCGCCCGCGGCGGGGACCCCGCTCGCAGCAGGGCCGCGCCCCTGGCCCGGGCCGCGGCCGGCGGCGCTCGCCTGGGGCGGTCGCGGCGCGCCCTGGCTGAGCGCGCCCATCGGGATCAGCAGCGCGTCCTTGGCCTGGGCGACGATGAAGAAGACCTGCGCCGTCATCTGCGTCATCAGCCGGCCGTCGGGGTTGGGCACGTCGAAGAGCGCGTTGTAGAGCACGACGTTGTTGGTCACGGTGGGCGTGGGCTCGATCTTCTCGAGCGTGCCGTGCCAGCGCTTGCCGGCGCCGCCCAGGGTGGTGAAGTAGGCCTCCATGCCAAGCTTGAGGCGGCTGACGTCGGCCTCCGAGACCTGGGTCTGCACCGTCATCGTGCTGAGGTCGGCAATGCGCATCACCACCGGCGCTTGCTGGTTGGTGTTGAGCGTCTGGCCCTGGCGGGCGGTGATCGACACCACGGTGCCGGTCATCGGCGACAGGATCCGGGCGTACTGCAGGTTGGCCTCGTCGGCGCGCAGCGTCGATTCGATCTGCTCGATCTGCGCGCGCAGGGCTTCGAGCTGGGCCTCGGCCGACTTTGCCGAGGCTTCGGCCGTCTGCAGGCTTTCCTTGGTGGTGGCGTCCTCGGCCATCAAGGCCTGCTGCCGGCGCAACTGGATGCGGGCGAGGGCGAGCTGGGCCTCGCGGTCCTTCAGTTGCGCGCGCAGGTTGCGCAACTGGGCGCGCGAGGCGTCCACCCGCGCCAGGTAGACGGTGGGATCGATCTCGGCGAGGAGCTCGCCTTCTTTCACCTCGGTGCCGACCTCGACATGGATCTTCTCGAGCTGGCCCGAGACCTGGGCGCCGACGTCCACGTAGTTTCGCGGCTGCAGCGTTCCGGTGGCGGTGACGACGTCCTCGACCGTACCCCGCTGCACGTTGGCGAACTGGTACGGGGCGAGCGGATCGCGCTCGCCGAAGAGCTGCGGCCAGGCGAACCAGGCGCCACCGGCGAGGGCGGCGGCCGCGATCAGCAGCACAGGCCGACGCCAGCGCGGGCGTGCAGGTTTCGAGTGGGGGCTGAGGGGGGTAGGCATGTTCCGTAGGGGCTCGACCGTCTGCGCGGCCGCCTGGAGAGGTATTCGACAGTGGGAGCATAGCGGCAGGCCTGCTCCGGGTTTGTATCGGATTGAAGCACGCTTCGCGCCAGAAAGACCCGGTGGCTCCAACTTCGTTCATCGCCTCAATGCTTGATTAAAGTCAAGATTCGATGTTGTTCCTTGTCGTCTAATGGCGGCGAAATCTGGATCAGGTCTAAAGGGGAGCGGGACTCCGCCTCGCGGGCAGCTGGGCCCGTGTGCGCAATTCGCTGTGAAAACAAGGAGAAGCATGATGTTGAAGCTGAAAGCCGTGGGAGTGGTGGTGGCGCTGGCCGTGGCCGGGGGAGCGTGGGCGGCAACGGTCCGTGACGAGCCGATCAAGCCGATCGAACCGGCCAAGGTTGCCGAGCCAGCGAAGGTCGAACTGGGCAAGAAGCTGTGGTTCGAGCCCCGCCTGTCGATGTCCGGCATCATCTCGTGCAACACCTGCCACAACCTGTCACGGGGCGGCACCGACAACCTCAAGACCTCCATCGGTCACGGCTGGAAGGCTGGCCCGGTGAACTCGCCGACGGTACTCAATTCCAGCCTCGCCATCGCGCAGTTCTGGGACGGCCGCGCCGCCAACCTGCAGGAGCAGGCCGGGGGGCCGATCCAGGCCGACGTCGAGATGAACATGCCGCACACGCTGGCGCTCGACGTGCTGCAGTCGATCCCGGGCTATGTCAGCGAGTTCAAGGCCGTGTTCGGCAAGGAACAGATCGACATGGACATGGTGACGGCCGCCATTGCCGCCTTCGAGGAGACTTTGGTCACCCCGAACGCGCGCTTCGACCAGTGGCTCAAGGGCGACGACAAGGCCCTCAACGCCAACGAGCTTGCCGGCTACACGCTGTTCAAGGAAAGCGGCTGCGTCGCCTGCCACAATGGCCCGGCCGCAGGCGGCACCTCCTTCCAGCGCATGGGTGTGGTCGAGGCCTACCAGTCGACCTCGCCGGCCGAGGGGCGCTCGGCGGTGACCGGCGTGGATGCCGACCGCTTCAACTTCAAGGTGCCCACGCTGCGCAACGTGGAAATGACCTACCCCTACTTCCACGATGGCGAGGCCGCCACGCTGGAGCAGGCGGTGGATATCATGGGTCGCCTGCAGCTCGGCCGCACCTACAGCGAGGACGAGATCGGCAACATCGTCGCCTTCCTGAAGACGCTGACCGGTGACCAGCCGCAGATCACGATGCCGATCCTGCCGCCGTCGAGCAACGCCACGCCGCGCCCGGATCCCTTCAAGTAAGGACAAACGGCAGGCAAGGCGACAGGCGCCCGTGGGATCAGCCGCGGGCGCCTGTTGACGTTGACGGGCGAAGAGGTTCAGCATTTCGACGTCGCCTGCGAACGCAGCAGGCACGTACAAGACCCCGGCAAGCCCGATTCTGACCAGAGAGACCGCCATGTATAGCCCCTCCGACGCGATTGCTTGCCTGCGCAAGGCGGGCGTGCCGGTCACTCACCAGCGCATCGAGATTGCCCGCGTGCTGTTCTCTGCGCCCGTGCACATGTCCGCCGACCAGATCTGGGAGCAGGTGAAGCGCTCTGCGCCCGAGGTGTCGCGGGCTACCGTCTACAACACGCTCAAGCTCTTCTCCGAAAAGCAGCTCGTGCGCGAGCTCTTCGTCGACCCGCAGCGCATCGTCTATGACTCGACGACGACGCCGCACTTTCATCTCTACAACATGGATACCGGCGAGGTGCGCGACCTCGCTGCCGACGAGATCGAGGTGATCGGTGCGCCGCGCCTCCCCGAAGGGGTGGAGCTGCAGGAGGTCGATGTGATCGTCCGGGTGCGCAACCGCGGCGCCTGAGCCCGCGCGGCTGCCCTCATCCCTCGGGCAGTGTCACGAAGCCCATTTTCTCGATGCCCGCGCTGCGCGCCTTCGACATGACGTCGGCGATCGTCTCGTAGCGCGTGTTGCGGTCGGCGCGCAAGTGCAGTTCCGGCTGCGGCGTCTGTGCCGCTGCAGCGGCCAGGCGTGCAGGCAGGGTGAGCACGTCGATCTGGTCCTTGTTCCAGAAGATCCCGCCCTCGGCATCGAGCGACAGCGCGATCGTCTCCGGCTTCTGCTCGGTCGGTGCACTCGAGGCCTGCGGCAGGTCGATCTTGACCGAGTGCGTCAGCAGCGGGGCGGTGATCATGAACACGATCAAGAGCACCAGCATGACGTCGATCAGCGGGACCATGTTGATCTCGCTCTGCAGCGGGCGGTTGTCGCCCTGGCTGAATCCGCCGAAAGCCATCATGCCGCTCCGTGGTTGGCGGCAGGCGTGGCGCCCAAGCTCGCGAGCCTGGCGCCATCGTCCTTGTCGTCGTGGCGCGCGGTCGCGGAGGCAATGCGCGAGCCGGTCGAGAAGGCCGCGTGCAGGTCATGGGCGAAGGCGTCCAGCTCGGACAGCTCCACGCGGTTGGCGCGCGTGATGGCGTTGTAGGCGAGCACCGCCGGAATGGCGACGAACAGGCCGAAGGCGGTCATGATCAGCGCCTCGCCCACCGGTCCGGCGACCTTGTCGAGCGTGGCCATGCCCGAGGCGCTGATATTGACCAGGGCGTGGTAGATGCCCCACACCGTGCCGAACAGGCCCACGAAAGGCGCGGTGGAGCCGATCGAGGCGAGCACGGTGAGGCCTGACTCGAGGGCCGCGGTCGACAGGGCGATCGACTTGCGCAAGGCGCGCGTGATCACCTCGTCGGCATCGAGGGTGCCGCCGAGCGTGTCGTTGCGGGTGTGGCGGCGCACGTGCTGGGCCGCGGCCGCGCCCTGCTCGGCGAGGGCCTCGAAGGGCGAGTCGGGGGCCTGCTGATTGAGGCGCTTGAGCCCGCTGTCCAGGTCGGGCGCGGCCCAGAAGGCCTCGACCGCTTCGGCGTGGCGGCGCGCGCGCAGCTGGCGCAGCGCGCGCATCAGGATCAGGTACCAGCTGGTGATCGACATCAGCAGCAGGATCACGCCCACGGCGCGGATGATGAAGTCGGATTGCGCCCACAGGTGGGCGAGGCCGAATGCCTGCGAACTGTCCATGTTCAGTTTCCCTTGAGTTTGAAGACGATAGGTACCAGCACCCAGGATTCGATGGCGCGCTCGCCCTGGCGGGCAGGCACGAAGCGCCAGCGCGACACGGCCTCCTGTGCGGCGCGGTCGAGCCGTTCGGAGCCGGAGCTGGTGCGCAGCTCGATGCGATTGGGCTGGCCGTCGGCCGATACGAGCACGCGCAACATCACCTGGCCTTCCTCGCGCATGCGGCGCGACACCATCGGATAGGCCGGCGCCGGATTGTTGAGGTAGGCGGCGTCGAAGCGGGCCGCCGTGATCGGCGCCGCCACCGGGGCGCCCGTGGTCGCGGGCGCAGCTGCGGCCTCCTGGCGTGCGACCGGCGGCGCCGGGCTGGGTTCGGCGACGGCGGGCGGGCTGTCCTCGGCCGTGCGCAAGGCCGTGGGCGACTCGGTGAGCGCTTTGGGGGGCACCTGTTCAGCGACCGGCTTGGGCGGTGGGGGCTTGCGCACCACCGGCTTCGGCGCAGGGGGCGGTGGCTGGCGCAGCTCGGGCGGCGGTGCTTCGGGTGGCGGTTCCACGCGCGGTGGGGGGGCGGGCGTCGGTTCGGGGGCAGGGGGCCGCGGCGCTTCGACGACCGGGGCCGGCACCGGATCGGCGGCCAGCAACGAAACCTGGATCGGCTCCGGCTGCGGCGGGATGACGGGATCCTGGCTCAGGTGGGCGAGGGCGGCGAGTCCGCCCAGATGCAAGGCCACAACCAGGGCCGCAAGGCCGATGCGACCGCCAGCGCCAAGCGTGGCGGACTGGGCAGCCGCCGCTGCGACCCCGCGCGTGGGCACCTCGTGCGCCTTGTGGGGCGCATCCGGAGTGGAGGCGTCGGCGGCGGCAAAATTGGGCAAGTCGATCAGTTGCGCGGCAGGTGCGGCAGGCAGCATCGTCAGGGGGCGGGGCTGCGCCCCTTGACGGGGCGGGTGAATCGGGGCGGCTGTTACGAGGAGGCGGGCTTCATCTGCGATTGCAGGTAGTTCTGCAGGCCGACGCTGTCGATGAGGCCGAGCTGGGTCTCGAGGTAGTCGATGTGCTCTTCGGTGTCGTCGAGGATGTGCTCGAAGATTTCGCGCGAGATGTAGTCCTTGCAGGACTCGCAGTAGGCAATGGCCTCGATCAGGTTCTCGCGGCCGCCCTGCTCGAGCTTGAGGTCGCCGTGCAGGCACTCCGGTACGTTTTCGCCGATCAGGAGCTTGTTCAGGTTCTGCAGGTTGGGCAGCCCCTCGAGGAAGAGCACGCGCTCGATCAGCAGGTCGGCATGCTTCATCTCTTCGATCGACTCGTCGTACTCGTGCTTGCCGAGGTGCTCGAAACCCCAGTTCTTGTACATGCGCGCATGCAGGAAGTACTGGTTGATCGCGGTCAGCTCGATGGTGAGTTGCTTGTTGAGGAACTGGATGACCTTCTTGTCGCCTTTCATGCTGCCTCCAGGGAGAGATTGACAGGGTGCAGCGTTGTGGCCGGCGGCACGAGCGGGTCCTGGGATAAGCAGCGACCCTGTACGGCGGCGCGCAGGCAGTGGTGGGCATGGCGTGCGCAGCTTGCGCAGTCCACCGTGACCCCCAGTCCGGCGCGCAGGTCACGCAAGTTGCGCGCACCGGCCTGCACCGCCTGATCGATATGACGCTCCGTGACCGCGCGGCAAACGCATACGTACATAGTCTAGCCTCCCTTTAGAATTTTGCCCCTCGGGGGCGCGTGATCACTTGGTGAGAATCAATTTGCCACTGCGCGTCGCGCGCAGGATGTATTGAGTGCCTTCGTGCTCGATGGTCAGGGTGCTGCGCCCTGCGAACAGCGCTTCGCTAAGGACCCGCGCGTCTGCCCCGGGCCGTGGGGGCCGTGCCAAAGGGGGCTCGTCTTCCGCGTGAGCAGGTGCCGAGGGGCTTGCAGTGCGACCATGGGCCATGATCTGAAGTTAAACGAATGATAATAATTCGCATTAAATCATCAGCCAAAGAGGCCGTCAATTGTCTTCGTCAGCGTCGGGGCGAAAACCGCGGCGACGAGCCCGCTTCGCGCAAGGCCGGGCAGAGTGGCTGAGAGAACGTGATCGACACCAGCGGCAGTGGCCGCGATGATCGGCGCCAGCCGGCGTTGCCACGCCCCGCCGCTTCAGTCGAGGCTGAACAGGATGCGCAGTGCCGGATCCTCGGCTTCGGCGCGGGGCAGGTAGGCCACGGCGCCGGGGGTTTGCAGCACGATGCGACGTGCCTCCTCCGTGCTCGCGGCTTCCCGCGGCGGCTGCGCGCGGCCGGTGAAGACCAGGCGCGACCAGTAGGCGCGGATCTGGCTGGGGTTCTTCCGCGTCAGGCGCAGGTAGAACTCATCGCGGACCGGACCCGACGGCAGGTCAACCAGGAGGACGCCCTGGCCCTGGAACAGGCTGCCGCGCCGGCCCAGATACAGCTGCTCGGTCGTGCTGCGGTCGAGCTCGGCGAGCGGGCCGTCGGCCGCGGTCACGACCACGATCGACGCCGACTGCGCGAACGCCGGGGCGCACAGGACGAGCAGCAGCACCAGCAACACCGTGCCGTGCAGGCGTCGAGCGCGGGGCAGATCAGAAAACCACATCGACCGACACGCTCAGCAGGTTGATCACGCGATGGTCCAGGCCCGGTGCGAAGGGGTTGCCGCGTGCGATGAAGGCCCCGTAGGCGCCGCGGTCGGTACGGACATGGCTCAGTTCGGCCTTGAACGCGGCCTCGCTCGTGAAGTCCCAGCGCAGGCCGGCCGTGGCGCTGCGTTGGGACTGGTTGCGGGAGCGGTTGAACAGCGTAATCCGCCCTGCATGGATGCCCGCTTCCTCGGGGCGGATGACGGGATCATCCTCGCGCTGACGGGCGAGCGTCACGTAAGGCATGAAGTTGCCGAGCCGCCGCCCGAGGGAGGCGTACGCACCGGAGGCGCTGTTGGAGAAGGCCTTGGCCGTGTTGCGTGCCAGTTCGGCGCTGAAGCGCCAGCGCCCGTCATCCCATTGCAGTCCGATCGAGCTGAAGCTGGCGCGGGCATCGCTGCCGCTGAGTCGATCCTGCAGCTCGGGCGGCAGCGGTGCCACGAAGTCGCGAAAACCCTGCGAGCTGCGGCGCACCGAGAGGTCTGCGGTGGCGTGGCCAAGGCTAAGGCTGAACTCGCCGAATTCGACGGTCACGTTCATGCCAAGCAGCCGCGACAGTTCCGCATCGCCGCCACCGATCACCGGGATCTTGCTGCGACCCAGGTAGGGGTGGAACTCGATGTGGGTGTCGCCGTAGGTCTTGCGATGCAGCAGGTCGATGCCATCGAGGTCTGAAAACGGGTTCAGGCCATAGACCTCGACCGGTGGGCGCACCCAGGCATGGCTGTAGTTGATGTCGACCGAGTCCGACAGCATGAAGAAGGGACTGCGCAGGCGACCGGCGCGGACACTGAGCGCGGGCGTCAGCGCGTGGCTCACGAAGGCGAGTGCCGGCCTCGGGCGATGGTCGCCGCGCTGGGTCTCGCGGGTGACGATCTGCAGCACGGCATTGCTGCGCTCGCCGAAACGCAGGCCGGCCTGCAGGCCGAGCACCGAGTCGGGGCCGGTGTCGACCCGTCTGCCGCCCGGTGCGTCGATGCCGACACGCGCAAACTGCAGGTCGTCCGAGCGCGTGTAGACCGCCCCCAAGGTGGCGAAGCCCGAGAACTGCCAGTCCGGGGCGGGCTGGGCGGCCGCGGGAAGGGCCAGCACGGCCAGTGCCGCGAGCGGCCATTTGCTCATGAACATAAGTCCCCCGAATGGGCTTGCAGGCTGGCAAAGGTCGCATCGCGATCGAGCGGACGCGAGAACAGGTAGCCCTGACCGTAGTCGCAGCCCATATCGCGCAGGATGGTGAGCTGCTCTTCTTCCTCGATGCATTCGGCCACCACGGTCATGCCCAGGTCGTGAGCGAGCTCGATGCTGTGGCGGACGATCGCGCGCAGCCGTTCGTCGCGGGTGATCGAATGCACGAAGGAGCCGTCGAGCTTGACCTGGTTGCAGGGCATGGTGTGCAGGTAGCTCAAGGTCGAGAAGCCCGTGCCGAAGTCATCGATGAGGATGTCGATGCCGGCATTGCGCAACGCATGCAGGCTGCGGATCGCCGGACCGTCCGGGCGCGCGAGCAGGCTCTCGGTGACCTCGAAGCGGATCGCGCCGCGCGACACGCCGCCGCGGTCCATGGCCGCAAGCAGTTCCTCGGCGAGCCCATCGCGCGCGAGCTGGCGTGCGGAGAGGTTCACGCTGACGGGCAGCGGCGGCGTATCGGGCAGGCGCTGGCGCCAGTCGCGGATGTCGGCGCAGGCGGTTGCGAGCACCGCCATGCCCACCTGATGGATCAGGTCCAGCGTCTCGGCGAGGGGGATGAACTCGGCCGGAGACAGCAGGCCGAGCGTCGGGTGCGGCCAGCGGACCAGAGCCTCGAAGCTGGTCGGGCGGCGCGTGGAGAGGCTGATGATCGGCTGGTAGAACACCGTGAGGCCACCGTGAGCGAGCGCGCTGCGCAGTTCGGTCTCGATCTTGAGGGCGCGCAGGGCCTGGGCGTGCATCGACGGCTGGAAGAATTCGATCGCCGCGGTCTCGCTGCGGCGCGCCTTGTGGAGCGCGTTGTCGGCGTCGCGCAGCAGCGACTCGGCGTCCTCGCGGTCATTGTCGCTGAGGGCGACGCCGACCCGGCAGCGCGGATGCAGCAGCTGCTCGGTGGCGCTCGCGGCGAAGGCGGGTAGCGCAATGAGGTCCTCGCAGATGCGCAGGGCCTCGGTCGAGTTGCTCAAACCGTTGAGCAGCACGGCGAACTGGTCGCCACCGACCCGCGCGCAGACGTCCCCGTCGCGCATGATGGAGGCGATGTGGCCGGCAACGGCGCGCAGCAGCTCGTCGCCGGCGGCATGGCCATAGCTGTCGTTGACCAGGCTGAAGCGTTCGAGGTTGATGGCGAGCACGGCGACCTGATGTCCGTTGCCGCGGCGCCGCTGCGCCAGTGCGCGGTCGACGTGCTCGATGAACATGGCGCGGTTGGGCAGGCCGGTGAGGCCGTCATGCAGGGCGTCGTGTACGAGTTGCTGCTCGGCCCGCTTGCGCAGGTTGATGTCGCCGAGCGAGCCGGCCATGCGGATCGCCCGCAGGTCGTCGTCGCGGCTGGCGACGCCCCGCATCAGCACCCAGTGGTACTCGCCGTTGGGCAGGCGGACGCGGTGCTCAACCATGAACTGGGCACTCTCGGCCTTGAGGTGTGCGACCAGGCGCTGGCGATAGGCGTTGCGGTCGTCGGGGTGGACGAGCTCGAGGAAGGCCTCGGGTACGGCCGGCATCGCCTCCGGCGGCAGGCCGAGGATCTGGCAGAAACGCTCGGAGTAGTACGCCGTGCCGGCCCGGATGTCCCAGTCCCACAGGCCGTCGTTGGCGCCATGCAGGGCCATGGCGTAGCGCTTTTCGCTGGCGCGCAGGCGTTGTGCGGTCTGCTGCAGTTCGAGCACACGCTGCTGCAGGGTCGCTGCCATGATGTTGAAGTGGCGGGCGATGACCGCAAGTTCGTCGTTGCCGCGCGCGGCAACGCGATATTCGAGCTGGCCGTCAGCGATTGCCTTGCTGCCGTCGAGCAGGCGGCGAAGGTTGCGCGTCAGCAGGTAGCCGAGCGATGACAGCAGAACGAAGGTGAGCGCGATCTCGATCAGCGCGATCGCCAGGCCTTGTTCCATGATGGCGCGGCGCGCATCGGTGAGCACCGCCACCGAGACCCCGAACTGCAGGAAGCCGACCTCGTTGCGCGGTAGCAGCAAGGGGCGGCGCACATGGACCAGTTCATGTCCCAGCAACCGTTCGACGAAGCCGGGGCGGTGTTCGCTTGGTGGCGGGAGCTCCTGCAGTTCGCCGAGACCGGCGCTGACCAGGGTGTGGTTGTCGGCGCCCACGATGCGCACGTACACCAGGCCCTCCTCGGCGCCCTCGAGCAGTTCGCCGAGCACATCCTGCATGGCGTCGAAGCGCTGCTGGTCGCCGTACGCCGTGCTCATTGCATGGAGCATGCTGGCGTTCTGGCCGATGGTGGTGTCCAGGCTCGCCGAGACGGCGTTGTTCATCAGGCGCACGCTGTTGGCCAGCAACAGGCTCAGCAGCACGATCTGCACCACCGTGCTGGCGAGCAGCAGGCGGATGCGGATCGAGGAGTGGCGCAGTGGAAACAGCATGGGGAGGGGGCGGCGCTCAGCGTTTGGCCATGCGCTTGACGGCGGAGGAGGCGTCGATCCGCCCCTCGCTGGCGAAGTCCTCGAGATTGGCCTCGAGGCGATCAGGGTCGTAGAGGTAGTTCACCATCATTCCCCAGGACTGGCTCAGGCCCCTCTCGGACGTGTCGGCAAGCCAGTTGAGGCGTTCGATGCGGGCACCGTTGCCGAGATGGAAGCGGGCGACCGTGTCGATCGGCTGGTCGCCGCGGCGTGCCTCGAGCAGGTAGCGGGCGGCCAGTCGCAGCAGGGGTTCGCGCAGCGCCTGGGCGAGCTTGTCGTCCTTGGTCCAGCCAGTGTCGTCGTTGAGCAGGGCGCCAAGCTGGGGCGCGTTGATGTCGGTGTCGCTGACGCCGAAGGCCGCGAGGCGTTTCCAGTCGGCCGCGGTGATGGCTTCGGCGAGCTCTTCGGGATTGCGTTGGACCCAGCGCACCAGCCCGGGGATGGGCGACAGGGTGGCGAAGCTCTTCAGGCGCGGGAAGTCACGCTTGAGGTCGTCGATCACGCGCTTGAGCAGGAAGTTGCCGAAACTGACGCCGCGCAAGCCGGCCTGGGTGGCGCTGATCGAGTAGAAGATCGCCGTCGTCGCCTTGCTCGCATCGGCCAGCGGCGCCTCGATGTCGAGCAGGCGCTGGACGTCGTCGGCGAGCTCTTCGAGCAGGGCGACCTGGACGAAGATCAGCGGCTCCAGGGGCATGCGCGGATGGAAGAAGGCGTAGCAGCGGCGGTCGGAGTCGAGGCGGTTCTTGAGGTCCTTCCAGGAGCGGATCTCGTGCACCGCCTCGTACTCGACCAGCTTCTCGAGCAGGGCCGCCGGCGAATTCCAGGTGATGCGCTGCAACTCGAGGAAGCCGACGTCGAACCAGGCCGACAGGCGCGCCTCGAGCTCGCGGTCGAGCGGTTTGAGCAAGGGGTCTTCGGGCAGGAAGCGCAGCAGGTCGGCGCGCAGGTCGACGAGGAACTTGACCCCCTGCGGGATGGCATTGAACTGGGTCAGGATGCGCAGGCGGCGCGAGCGCATCGCCGCCCGCAGGCGGGCCTCGGCATCCCACTGCGTCGGCGTGCCGATCGCGTCCTGATAGTCCTGGTGGGCGGCGGCCACGCGCTCGGGATCGGGCCCGAACTCGTGCGCGATCAATTTGAGGAAGGCATGCCGCCCCGCGTCGTCAAGGCGCAGGTAGGTCTCGGCAAGGCGTGCCGCACGTTGCCGCGTCGACACCTCGCCGCCACGCCCCTCCGCACACTCGGTCAGCTGGGTACGGATGCGATCGAGGTCATCGCCCTCTGGCGCCTTGCCGAAATGCGTGGCATTCGCCACCAGTTCGCGAACCTTGGAGATGCCACGTGATACGAGTCCCGAGCCAGTCATGTTCTCCTCCTGCCGGGTCTTGTCAGCGTCTGTCCCGACCCGTGCTGAATAATTGCACCGATCATAACGTGCAAGCCGCGAATTGCTCTCGCCCAAGTCGGGCACGTCGTGACAATTTTCCGCTTTCGTGCTTGCACATACCAAATGGCTATGTCATCTTCGGCATAAGCTTATTCCCGGGTGACCTTCACGATGCGCCGCTCCAACCCATCCCTGCGAGTGCTGCTCGTCGTGCCCGACGAGCAGGCGCGCGGCGGCGTGCGTCTGTTGCAACATGCGCTCGATGCGACGGGTATGGACATCGTCGGACAGACGTCGAGCGAGAGCCAGGCCCTGCAACTCTATTTCCAGACCCTGCCCGACGCGGTGGTGCTCGATTGGCGCGTCGCGCCCGACGAGCCGGCGCGCTTCGTCGGCCTTCTCAAGCGCATGGCGCCGGGCAGCTTCATCGTCGTCGCCGTGCCGGCGCTCGACTCCATGCCTGCGCGGGCGGCACGCGCGCTCGGTGCGGACGCCATCAGCGCGCCTGCAGACATCCCCGGCCTTCTCGTCGACCGTGCGCCGTCGCTGCTGTTCTGAGCTGACGCCGTCAGTTCGATGAAGATGGGGTGCGGCGGGTCATGGCGAGCAGCAGCACGCCGGCGACGACCATCGGCACGCACAGCCACTGCGCGGTCGACAGGCCGAGGGAGAGCGTGCCGAAGATGCCCGGGTCGGGCGTGCGGAAGAACTCGGCGACAAAGCGCAGGCTGCCGTAGCCGATGAGAAACACGGCAGACACGGCACGCAGCGGACGCGGGCTGGCGGCATACAGCCACAGGATCACGAACAGCAGCAGTCCCTCGCCCGCGGCCTGGTAGAGCTGCGAGGGGTGGCGCGGCGCCGCGTCCACCCAGGGGAAGACCATCGCCCACGGCAGCTCGGTGCTGACCGGCCGACCCCACAGTTCGCCGTTGATGAAGTTGCCGACGCGCCCGGCTGCGAGTCCGGTTGGCACCAGGGGCGCGATGAAGTCGGTGACCTGCCAGAAGCCCTTGCCGTGGCGGCGGCCATACAGCCACATGGCCACCAGGACGCCCAGAAAGCCGCCATGAAAGCTCATGCCGCCCTTCCACACGGCGAGGATCTCGCCCGGGTGCTGCAGGTAGTAAGTGGGTTGAAAGAACAGCACTTCGCCCAGGCGTCCGCCCACGATCACCCCGATCACCCCGTACAGCAGCAGGTCGTCGATCATCTGCGCGTTCCAGCCCAGCTCGGGCCGGCGCCTGGCGTGCAGGCGGCCGAGCACGACGAAGAGCACGAAGGCGATCAGGTACATCAGGCCGTACCAGCGCACCGAGAGCGGGCCGAGCGAGAAGGCGATGGGGTCGAACTGCGGGTGGGTCAGCATGGGCGGGGCGGGGTGGATTGCCTGGAGGGTCGGGCGCCCGGGGCGCCGGCGCCGTCAGTCGAACTGCTGGCGGAAGGTGTCGAACTCGCGCCGCAGCGCGTCGAAGTCCTCACGCAGACGGCGCAACTCGTCCTCGAGTTCCGCGATTCGTGCGCGGCCGCCCGCCGCCCCGCCGGCCTGGGCTTCGGCCATCTCCTGCACCGCAGCCTCGCCACCGAGCAGGTGTACGTGGCGCGTCTCCTTGGTGCCGGGCGCGCGCGGCAGCGCGGCGACCAGGGGCGGATATTTTTCGGCCAGGTGCTCCAGCACCGCGTCGACCGCGGCGACGTCGTCGAAGCGGTACAGGCGCTCGCAGCGCTGACGCAGTTCGCCTGCGGTCTGTGCGCCGCGCAGCAGCAGGATGGCCAGCACCGCCTGCTCGGGCGGCGGCAGCGAATGGCGCAGGCGCACCAGATGTTCGTACTTCGGCACGCGTGCGCTGGCCTGGTCGCGCTTGGACACGAGGCGGCGTGCGATCAGGCTGTCGATGGCCGCCTGCACCTCGGCCTCGGACAGGCTCATCACCGGCTCGCGCGCGGTGAGCTGATTGCAGCCGGTGGTGATGGCGTTGATCGACAGCGGGTAGGCGTCGGGCGTGATGAAGGCCTTCTCCATCAGCACGCCCAGCACGCGGAGCTCGGCCGCGTCCAGGTCGAAGCCGGGTTCGCCAGCGTTGTCGGCAGCGGGGTTCGAGTCTTGCATGGGCGCTCCTGGCGGGTGACGGGACCCAAGATGATACGCATGCTTCGTCGCGCGCGTTAGAATCGCGGTCTTCTCTGCAGATTTTCCGGAGCGCCTTCATGCCCCAGTACCGTTCCCGCACCTCGACCGCCGGCCGCAACATGGCGGGCGCCCGCGCCCTGTGGCGCGCCACCGGCATGAAGGACGGCGACTTTGAAAAACCGATCATTGCCATTGCCAACAGCTTCACGCAGTTCGTGCCCGGCCATGTGCACCTGAAGGATCTCGGCCAGCTCGTCGCGCGCGAGATCGAGGCCGCCGGCGGCGTCGCCAAGGAATTCAACACCATCGCGGTGGATGACGGCATCGCCATGGGTCACGGCGGCATGCTGTATTCGCTGCCCTCGCGCGAGCTCATCGCCGACAGCGTCGAGTACATGGTGAACGCCCACACCGCCGACGCCCTGGTGTGCATCTCGAACTGCGACAAGATCACCCCGGGCATGCTGATGGCCGCGCTGCGCCTGAACATCCCGGCGATCTTCGTCTCCGGCGGCCCGATGGAGGCCGGCAAGGTCAAGTGGGAGTCCAAGGTCATCTCGCTCGACCTCGTCGATGCGATGGTCAAGGCCGCCGACAAGAACTGCTCGGACGAGGAGGTCGACGCCATCGAGCGCTCGGCGTGCCCGACCTGCGGCTCGTGCTCGGGCATGTTCACCGCCAACTCGATGAACTGCCTCACCGAGGCGCTCGGCCTGTCGCTGCCGGGTAACGGCACCACGCTCGCCACCCACGCCGACCGCGAGCGCCTGTTCCGCGAGGCCGGTCACCGCATCGTCGATCTCGCCCGCCGCTATTACGAAAAGGACGACGCTTCGGTGCTGCCGCGCTCGATCGCCAGCTTCAAGGCCTTCGAGAACGCGATCAGCCTGGACGTGGCCATGGGCGGCTCGACCAACACCGTGCTGCACCTGCTCGCTGCCGCGCGGGAGGCGGGGGTCGACTTCACCATGAAGGACATCGACCGCATCAGCCGCCACGTGCCTTGCCTGTGCAAGGTCGCGCCAGCGATTGCCGACGTGCACATCGAGGACGTGCATCGCGCCGGCGGCATCATGTCCATCCTCGGCGAGCTCGACCGCGCCGGCCTGCTGCACACCGACGTGCCCACCGTGCACAGCGCCTCGATGGCCGAGGCGCTCGCCAAGTGGGACATCAAGCGTACCGATGACGAGGCGGTCCATACCTTCTATCGCGCGGCCCCCGGCGGCGTGCCGACCCAGGTCGCCTTCAGCCAGGACCGGCGCTGGAAGGAGCTCGATGCCGATCGTGAGAAGGGCATCATCCGCAACAAGGCCCATGCCTTCACTGCCGACGGTGGGCTGGCCGTGCTCTACGGCAACATCGCCGAGAAGGGCTGCATCGTGAAGACCGCCGGCGTAGACGAGTCGATCTGGAGGTTCACCGGCACGGCCCGGGTGTACGAGAGCCAGGAAGACGCGGTGGACGGCATCCTTGGCGAGCAGGTGCAGGCGGGCGACGTGGTGGTGATCCGCTACGAGGGGCCGAAGGGGGGTCCCGGCATGCAGGAGATGCTCTATCCCACCTCCTACCTCAAGAGCCGCGGACTGGGCGCGCAATGCGCGCTGCTCACCGATGGCCGCTTCTCCGGTGGCACCTCCGGCCTGTCGATCGGCCACGCCTCGCCGGAGGCGGCGATGGGCGGTGCCATCGCGCTGGTCGAGGACGGTGACACCATCGAGATCGACATCCCCAAGCGCCGCATCCACCTCGTCATCGACGACGCCGAACTGGCCCGTCGCCGTGCGGCGATGGAGGCGAGGGGCGCGGCAGCGTGGAAGCCGGTCAAGCGCGAGCGTGCGGTGTCGGCTGCGCTGCAGGCCTACGCAGCGCTCACGACCTCGGCCGACACCGGTGCGGTGCGTGACGTGACCCAGGTCCAGCGCTGATTGACCGGTCTTCGGTCGCTCACTACCATCGACGCCATGGATACCGAACTCGCGCAACTCGAAGCCCAGCTCGAGCAACTGATCGGCCACTACGAACGCCTCAAGGCCGACAACGCCGGGCTGCGCGGACGCATCGTGCGGCTCGAAGCCGACAACCGCCAGCTCTCCGACAAGGTTCGGCATGCCGCCGAACGTGTCGAGCGCTTGCTAGAAAGCCTGCCGGAGGCCTGATACCGTGTCGATGGACCATCTGGACGTGATGCTGCTGGGGAAGGAGTACAGAGTCTCCTGCGCGCCGGAAAACCGCGATGAACTGCTGGCAACGGTCGCCTATCTTGACGACAAGTTCCGTGAACTGGGGCAGAAGACCAACTCGAACGGTGAAAAGCTGGCGGTCATGACCGCGCTCAACATCGCCCACGAGTTCCTCCAGTTCCAGCGTGGCAATGGGTTTGACATGCCGGGCATGAAGCGTAGAATCGGGCTCATGAAAGCGCGCCTCGACGGGGTGCTGGGTCAGCAAGAAAAGCTCTTTTAAATGCTTTTCGAGCTATTTCGGAGACGTTCTCCGGTGATCCGGGCAGTCTGTCGGGCACGTAAGATCAATCCCCTGCAGTGTTCGTTGAAGTCGTAGATTCCTTGAACCAATAGTCGAGAGACTCGGTCGCTGACCATTGATGCCGCTGGTGTGAATGCCCCTAGTCGGGTGATCCTGAAGCGGAAGGGATGCGACCTCCCTGAACCCTAGGTTCAGGATGCCCGATGGAAACGGCACAGGCGGGGGGCCAACAGAGAAGGCGCGGTGAGCGATCACCGCGCCTTCTTCACATTCTGCCTCCCTGACCCTTCTCCCGTTTGCGCCGGCGCGGGTCAGCGCGCGGGCATTGCAGTGTCGATCGCCCGCAGCGTGTCGAGCAGCGTGGCGCGCAGGGGGCCGGCGACGGCCAGGCCTCGTTCCGCCGCCTGCCGTGCTTGGGCGGGGCGGCCGAGTTCGAGCAGCACGCGTGCGCGATTGTTGTGCGCGGCCGCCTGGTCATGGGTGTCGGCGGCGCGGCCAAAGGCCGCTTCGGCACCGGGGAGGTCGCGCGCCGCATGGAGGGCATTGCCCAGACCCATTTCCAGCGCATAGCTGTGCGGCCAGCGCTGCAGGCCGCTGCGATAGGCCAGGGCTGCTGACCTGGGGGGCGCCGAGCGCTCGAAGGCGATCAAGGCCTCGGTCGCGTCGGCCGCGCTGACGGTCAGTGGCAAGCGGCCGGGGGGCAGGGTGACGAAGGCCCAGTGCGCGCTGCGCTTCCAGGTGTGCTCGAAGGTGCGCAGGCCGAGCACCTGGCGCTTCATCGGTCCGGAGCGCAGCAGGATCTCGCCGGCCTCGAGGTCGTAGCCGACGACCACTGCATAGTGCCAGGACGGTGCCCACGACAGGCCGAGGTTCTGCAGCACGATCACCGGATGACCGGCGGCGACCTCGCGCAACAAGGCCTCGAGGGTGCCCGGGATCAGGGTGGCGACCGCGCCGTTGCGGCGCGCGCCGGCCAGCATCTCGATCTGCAGCGAACCTTCGCGGCCGGGCAGGAAGACCTGTCCGACGAGTTCCTCCGGCCGGGTTGGCAGGCCGGCGGCGGACAGGCTGGTGGCGAGCGCCGCGGGTCCGCAGAAATGGCTGTCGTCGGGAAAGAAGGGGGTGTCGGCGAGTTCGACGCGGCTCGGCAGCCCGGCGTTGGGCTGCGCCAGCAGCCCGGGCGAGGGGGTGGCGCAGCCGCCTGCGAGCAGTGCGGCCAGCAGCAGGACGAGCGCGAAGAGGGGGGCGCAGCGCGATCGTCGCGTGGGCCCCAGGGGGCGGCCGCCAGGCACCGCGGCGGCTGCAAGGGTGCCGGTCGGCATGCCGCGTTCAGCGAATCGAACGGGTGAAGGGAAAGACCTTGGTCAGGCCCAGGATGTCGGTGAACAGCAGCACGAAGAACACCAGCAGGATGGCGCCGATGATGCCGCCGGCCGGTGCGCTGTCGATCTGATCGGCCAGGCGCGTCGCCTCGGCGTCGGTGAGGGCGGCGATGCGTGCCTGTGCGAGGGCCGGGTCGACACCCTGGCGCAGCAGTTCGGCACGGACGTCCTCGCGCGCGAACGCTGCGCTGAGGCGGGCATGCCCGGATTCCGCCTGGGTCACGCCTGCCAGCCGGGCCGCTTCCTCGGTGGGGACCAGAGCGGCATGCGCGGTGTGGAGGGCAGTGGCGTTGAGGACGCTGGCGCTGAGCACGATGGCGAGCAGACGCTGGATTCGTTTCATTGTTTTCTCCTCGATTGGTTGCGGGACGCGCGCCGTCAGCCGCGGCGGCGGCCGTAGACTATAGGCGACGCGCATCCGCCGGGTGTGGTGATGCGCGGGGGAAGATTGCATCCAGATGCTTCGGTCGTCGCGCAAGGGCGGCCTGCGCACGCGTGGCGGCTTGCCGGCAGGCGGGGGCGTGGTTGATAGTTCAGGGTTTCGCCGCCTGGCCTGAATCGGCCTGCGGGGGCGGTTTCAACACAAGTGAGAAGCGCATGGATGTGAATGTCTGGTGGCTCGCCTACCCCTTGCTCGGGGCCGCGGTGGGGTTTTTTGCGGGTCTGCTCGGGGTGGGCGGCGGCGGCATCATGGTGCCGATGCTGACCTCCCTGTTCCTCGCCCAGGGGTTTCCGCAGGCCCAGGTGATGCATCTGGCGCTCGGCACGTCGATGGCGGCAATCGTGCTGACCTCGGTGTCGAGCCTGCGGGCCCATCATCGCCACGGTGCGGTGCGCTGGGACGTGGTGCGCCTGATCACGCCCGGCATCCTGCTCGGCACCTTTGGCGGCACCTTCATCGCCGCGCGCGTCGATACCGTGCCGCTGGCGATCTTCTTCTCGCTCTTCATGGCCTACGTGTCGGCCCAGATGCTGCTCAACATCAAGCCCAAGCCCTCGCGCGAGCTACCCGGGGCGGTCGGGATGAGCGCAGCCGGTCTGGGCATCGGCGGGTTCTCGGCGCTGGTGGCGATCGGCGGCGGTTCGCTGTCGGTGCCGTTCATGAGCTGGTGCAACGTCAAGATGCAGAACGCGATCGGGACTTCGGCCGCGATCGGGCTGCCGATCGCGATCGCGGGCACGGTGGGCTATCTGGTCAATGGCTGGGGAGCGCCCGACATGCCGCCGCTCACGCTGGGCTTCATCTACCTGCCTGCGCTGGTGGTGGTGGCCGCGACCAGCATGTTCTTCGCTCCGCTCGGCGCGAAGCTTGCCCATCGCCTGCCGGTGGCGACGCTGAAAAAGGTCTTCGCCGGGGTGCTGGTGCTGCTCTCGGCAAAAATGCTGCACAGTCTTTTCGGTTGAGGCACGCGGCGTGGGGTGGCGCCCACTCGTTGCGGCGCCAACCCCGCTGGCGAGACCTACCTGTCTGCGGGCGCCGCCAGCGCCGTGCGCAGCACATCCAGGTTGCTGCGCATCATCTGGATGTAGCTGGACGCTGGACCGTCTGCCTTCGACAGTGCATCCGAATACAGGGTGCCTCCGACCTGCGCGCCGCTCTCGCTGCGGATGCGTTCGATGAGGCGCGGGTCGGCGACGTTCTCGATGAACACCGCAGGCACGTTGTCGGCCTTGATCTGGCGGATCAGACGGGCGACGCCCTGGGCGGTGGGCTCGGCGTTGCTTGCCACCCCGACCGGGGACAGGAAGCGGAGGCCGTAGGCGCGGCCAAAATAGCCGAATGCATCGTGCGAGCTCACCACCTTGCGCCGCTCGGCGGGCAGTGCGTCGAAGGCGGCGCGGATCTCGGCGTCGAGCGCCTTCAGTTCGCCGTCGTAGCGCTCGGCGTTGAGCCGATAGACGGCGGCGCCTTGCGGATCGGCCTGCGCCAGCGCGTCGGCGATGTTGGCGACGTAGCGGCGCACGTTGGTGACGTCTTGCCAGGCGTGCGGATCGACCGCCTTGCCGCCATGGCCATGGTTATGACCATGACCGTGGCCATCGTTCTTCGCCATCGTCAGGGTGGCGATGCCTTCGCTCGCGACCACGACCTTGCCCTTGTAGCCGCCGGCGCGCGCCAGGCGCACCATCCAGTCGTCAAAGCCGAGTCCGTTGACCACGACCAGCGCCGCGCTGCCGATCTCCCGTGCGTCCGACGGTCGGGGCTGGAAGGCGTGGGCGTCCTCATCGGCGCCCACCAGGGTGCGCACCGCCACGCGTTCGCCGCCGACCTGCGCCACGAGATCGCCGAGGATGCTGAAGCTCGTCGTCACCTCCAGCGCCTGGGCGTGGGCGGTGGTGCCGAGCAGCAAGGCAGTGCAGGCGGTGGCCAGCGCGCGCAGGCTGCGGCCGATGGCAGAGGGGCGGGTCTTGGTCATCATCGTCATTGCAGGATTCAGCCTTCAGGATTCGAGGTGGTGGCGTACGGGTAGCCGTCCGGCGAGCAGGCCGCCCGGCGCGGCCAGCAGTGAAACGAAATACACCACGCCGCACATCAGCACGATCGCAGGCCCGGCCGGGACGTCGGCATGGAAGGACAGCAGCAGACCGGCGACGCCGCTGCCGAAGGCGAACAGCACCGCAAGCAGCAACAGCAGCGGTAGTCCCTTCGCCCACAGGCGGGCGGCGGCCGAGGGCAGGATCATGATGCCGACCGCCATCAACGTGCCGAGGGCGTGGAAGCCGCTCACCAGGTTGATCACCACCAGCATCAGAAAGCCGTAATGCGCCACCGGCGACCAGCGACTGACCCCGCGCAGGAAGGCGGGATCGAAGCATTCCATCACCAGCGGCCGAAACAGGATGGCGAGGCAGACCACGGTGACGCTGGCGATGCTGGCGATGAGCAGCAGCGAGGCATCGTCGAGCGCGAGCACCGAGCCGAACAGCACATGCAGCAGGTCGAGGTTGCGCCCGCGCAGCGACACGATCATCACCCCCGCCGCCAGCGACAGCAGGTAGAAGGCCGCCAGGCTGGCGTCCTCCTTGAGGATGGAGGCGCGCGTCACCAGACCGGCGGCCAGCACCACCACCAGGCCGGCGACGATGCCGCCCACGGTCATCGCCCCGAGCGACAGGCCGAAAGCCAGGTAGCCGAGCGCGGCGCCGGGCAGGATGGCGTGGCTCATGGCGTCGCCCATCAGGCTCATGCGGCGCAGCAACAGGAACACGCCGACCGGCGTGGCACCAAGCGCGAGCGCCAGGCAGCCGGCGAGCGCGCGGCGCATGAAGGCGAACTCGGTGAAGGGGGTAAGGAGGAGTTCGGTCACGGGGGAGGGGCGCGATGGCGGAGTGAAGCGCTTTACGAGCTGTGGCGATGATCGTGCGCGGCGTGAGCCGGCGCGTGTCCGTGGCCTTCACCGTGGCCGTGATCGTGTGCGGGCGCTGCCGGCAGCGGCAGCACGGCCACGTTCTCGATGTGGCATTCCGGAGCGTGCTCGTCGAAGGCCTCGGACAGGCGGCGGGCCCGCGCCAGCAACTCGGGCGTGAGCACCTGCGCGGTGGGGCCGAAGGCGACCGGCTCGCGCGACAACAGCAGCGCGGTGGGGAAGTGGCGGCGAACCTGCTCGAGGTCATGCACCACGGTGAGGATGGTGCGGCCTTCGGCGTGCCAGCCCAGGATCAGGGCGACGAGGTCGTCCACGGTGCGGCTGTCGATGGCGGCGAAGGGCTCGTCGAGCAGGATCAGCGGCGCGTCCTGCAGGATCAGCCGTGCGAAGCGTGCCCGCTGCAGCTGGCCGCCCGACAAGGAGCCGATCGGCCGCGACTCGAAGCCCGACAGGCCGACTGCGGACAAGGCCTCGCGCACGCGCTGACGCTGCGCACGCGACAGGCCGCCGAAGGCGCCGATCTCGTGCCACAGGCCCATGGCGACGACCTCGAACACCGACACCGGGAAGCTGTGGTCGATCTCGCCGCGCTGCGGCATGTAGGCCACGCCGCCGGCAGGCAGCGCCGGCATCACGATGCGGCCGCCGATCGGGCGCAGCTCGCCGGCGATACCCTTGAGCAGGGTGGACTTGCCCGCGCCATTGGGGCCGACGACCGCCACCAGCGCACCGGCGGGAATCTCCCCCGACAGGTGGTGCACCGCCGGGTGGCGGTCGTAGCCCAGGGTCAGGTTGTCGAGGCGGATCATGGGGGGCAACGCGAGATCCATGTCAGCCCAGCGCCCACAGGATGCTCAGCCACAGCAGCGCGAGCGCACCCGCCGCAACTCCGAGCCGTGTCCCCAGGCCGGCGCCGAGCAGGCTGCGCGCGGGCAAAGGGCGTGCGCCGCCGCGCTCGGTGTGACGATGCGTGGCGGTCGACGCAGCGGACGCCTGGCCGTGCGAATGTGAATGGGCGTGCGAGTGAGCCTGCGGCTGGGGCCGCAGGGGCGCCGTGGCTGGCGCGTGATCGTGATGGCTCATCGCGAGCCCTCCGCCACGCCCCGGCGGCCGCAGTCGGCGCAGGCGCCGTGCAGCACGAGTTCGGCGCGGTCGAGTTCGAAGCCGGCCGGCAGTGCGGGGCTGGCCGTGGCGGGCACGTCTTCCAGGCACAGGATCTGGCCGCAGCGGTCGCAATGGAAGTGGGCGTGGCGATGGGCGTCCTCGCGCCGGAGCTCGAAGCGCCAGGCACGCTCGCCGCCGGCAATGCGCTGCGCAATACCCTGCTCGACCAGCCATTCGAGCGCGCGATAAAGGGTCACGCGGTCGTGGGGAATGGCGGCTGCTGCGAGCTCGGCGCCGATCTCGTCATGCGACAGCGGATGGTCCGAGGCGCGCAGCGCCTCGATGACCGCGACACGGGTGCGTGTGACCCGGCCGCCATGGGCAGTGATCAGTTCGCGGGCGGAGCTGGGAACATGGGCGGGCATGAGCGTTGGGCGGGTGGAGGCAGGCGGCTGACTGGCGCGTTACTGATGCAACATTGTAGCATTAGAAGAACCTGCGGCGCAGCGCGACGTCGAAGCCTCGCCGCAGCTTTCCAGCCTCCCGTCAATCAAGAACCTCTAAACGCACATGATCACTCGAACCAGGTTCAACCCCCCGCTTGCCGCCGTTTCCCGCCTGGCGCTGCTCGCCGTCTGTGCGAGCGCCTTGATGCCCCCTGCCCACGCCCAGCGTGCCCACGGTGCCCATGAACATGGCGTCGCCCATCTGAGTGTCGCCATCGAGGGGGCGGAGCTTCTGATCGAACTCAGTACGCCGCTCGATAATCTGGTCGGTTTCGAGCATGCGCCGGCCACCGCCGCACAGCGCGCTACCCTGGCCGATGCGGAGGCCCGCCTGAGCCAGGGCGCCGAGCTGTTCCGGCTGCCCGAGGCGGCGGGCTGCGTGCTCGCCGAGACAGTGCTCGACTCGCCCTGGCCGCTGCAGGCCGGAAAGGAACAGCCTGCCGATCACGATCACGATCACGACCACGGTGTGGGCGCGCGTGAGGGCCATGCAGACCTGATCGCCACCTACCGCTTCGAGTGTGCCCGTCCCGCGGCACTCGACGCCCTGCGCGTCGAACTGTTCGACGTCTTCCCGCGCCTGCGCGAACTGCGTGCGGTACGCGCGGCGGAGAGCGGGCAGGGGGCCGCGGTGCTCAAGCCCGGTGCGGCGGTCCTGTCGCTGTGAGCGACGCCTTGCGCGTTGACGCCGCGATGACGGCGCGCACCCCCGCTGCTGCCGCGTCGGCGGCCGTCCGCCTCGATGGCGTGCGCTATCGCTGGCCCGGGGCGCCAGCGGACTGCCTTGCGCTCGACGCGCTCGAGATCGCGGCCGGCGAGCGGGTGTTCCTGCGCGGGCCCAGCGGCAGCGGCAAGACCACGCTGCTGTCGCTGGTCGGTGGCGTGGTCCTGCCGCAGGCGG
This sequence comes from Thauera sp., assembly GCF_035444905.1. Classification (GTDB taxonomy): domain Bacteria; phylum Pseudomonadota; class Gammaproteobacteria; order Burkholderiales; family Rhodocyclaceae; genus Thauera. Next base: position 47,578 of record NZ_DAOMPS010000003.1, on the reverse strand, counting down.
GCACGGTCCGTGTTGCCGGCCAGGCGCTCGGTGCCTTGTCGGCCGGGGCACGTGACCGCTTTCGCGCCGATCATGTCGGCTTCGTGTTCCAGCTCTTCAACCTGCTCCCCTGGCTGTCGGCGCGCGACAACATCCTGCTTGCGTGCCGCTTCTCGCCGCAGCGGCGGGCGCGCCTGACCGCCGCCGGCAGCACCCCGGCGGCCGAGGTGGCGCGCCTGGCCGCGCGGCTCGACCTGGATGCGGCGTTGCTCGAGCGCCCGGCGGCGGCGCTGTCGGTCGGGCAGCAACAGCGCGTGGCGGCGGCGCGTGCGCTGATCGGACGCCCCGGCCTGGTCGTGGCCGACGAGCCGACCTCGGCGCTCGATGCCGACCGCCAGCAGGCCTTCATCGACCTGCTGCTCGAAGAGTGCGCGGCGGCCGGCGCTGCGCTGCTCTTCGTCAGTCACGACCAGCGCCTGGCCGCCCATTTCGACCGCGTGCTCGAGCTCGACCGTCTCAACCGTGCGGCCGTGCAGGCATTGGAGACGGGGCCAGCGCGCGCTCGGCAGCCGGCGGCGGGGCCGGCGTCATGACGCCGGTGCTGTCGCTGAGCCTGCGCAGCATCGCCAATCGCCGCCTGTCGGTGGCGCTGACGGTGGTCGCGGTGGCGCTCGCCGTGGCCTTGTTGCTGGGCGTCGAGCGTCTGCGCAACGACGCCCGTGCCGGCTTTGCACAGACGATCTCCGGGACCGACCTGGTGGTGGGCGCGCGCAGCGGACCGGTGCAGTTGCTGCTGTATTCGGTCTTCCACCTCGGCAGCGCCACCAACAACGTGTCCTGGGCCAGCATCGAGCACATCGCCGCGCTGCCGCAGGTGCAGTGGCTGGTGCCGATCTCGCTCGGCGACTCGCACCGCGGTCATCGTGTCATCGGCACCACGGCGGGCTTCTTCGAGCACTACCGGCATGGCGAGCGGCGTGCGCTGCGCTTCGCGCAGGGCCGCCCCTTTGCAGACGCCCCCGCGGAGACAAGCGCCATCTTCGAGGTCGTGCTGGGCGCCGAGGTGGCGGCCCGCTTCGGCTACCGCCTCGGACAGCAGATCGTGCTCAGCCATGGCAGTCTCGGCGGGCAGGGCGGGCCGCGCTTCGCCGACCACGACGACAAGCCGTTCACCGTCGTCGGCATCCTCGCGCGCAGCGGCACGCCGGTCGATCGCGCGCTGCTGGTCGGTCTCGAAGGCATCGAGGCCATCCATCTGGACTGGCACGGTGGCGCGCCCGTCCCGGGGCTGAGCATCGCGCCCGAGCACGTGCGCAAGTTCGATCTGCAGCCCAAGTCGGTCACCGCCGCCCTGGTCGGGCTACAGAGCCGGACCGCGGTATTCCGTGTGCAGCGCGAGATCAACACCTACGGCGGCGAGGCGCTGACCGCCATCCTGCCCGGCGCCACGCTGCAGGAGCTGTGGAGCCTGGTCGGCATTGCCGAGCAGGCACTGCTCGCGGTGTCGGCGCTGGTGGTGGTGGTGGGGCTGGCCGGCATGGTCGCGGTGGTGGTGGCGAGCCTGGGCGAGCGCCGCCGCGAGCTCGCGATCCTGCGCGCCCTCGGGGCGAGTCCGCGCCAGGTGTTCGCGCTGCTTGCGCTCGAGAGCGTGCTGCTGGCGCTGGGCGGGATCGCGCTCGGGCTTGCGCTGCTGTATGGTGCGAGCGCTGCGCTGGCACCCTGGCTGAGCGCGAACCATGGTCTGCAACTGAGCCTGGGCTGGCCGTCGGCGGGAGAATGGCGCCTGCTGGCCGCGGTGCTCGGCGCCAGCGTGCTGGCGAGCCTGGTGCCGGCGCTGCGCGCCTACCGCTATTCGCTCGCCGACGGCATGACCATCCGGGTGTGAACCGGCGAGCGGATGTCGAACCTATCGAGATGGATTCTTCAATGATCAATGCAAGCGTGTTGCGCGCCGCGATCGGCGCATCCTTCCTGCTGCTGTCAGCGGCGCTGACACCGGCCCTCGCCCAGGCCCCGGCGGCCGGTGGCGGCGAGTATCAGGTCGGCGATCGCCTCGCCGCACCGGCCGGTGGCGCGGTCGGTGCGTTTCGCGAGATCAGTTGGGACGACCTGATCCCTGCGGACTGGAATCCGGAGGCCTTCTTCGCCGACCTCAGGCTCGACGAGCTCGGCGACAACGATCCGCGCGCCATGGAGGCGCTGCAGCGCATGCGCGAGGAATGGGACCGCGCGCCGGTGGTCGAGCGCCTCGCGGGCGAGCGTGTGCGCATCCCGGGCTTTCTGGTGCCGCTCGAGACCAGCGGCGAGCAGATCAGCGAGTTCCTGCTCGTGCCGTACTTCGGCGCCTGCGTGCATGTGCCGCCGCCACCGGCCAACCAGCTCATCCACGTGATCCCGGACAAGCCGGTGCCGGCGGGCTGGAACATGCTGCCGGTGTGGGTGGAGGGTGTGATGGCCGTGGGCCGGGTGGACTCGGAGATGGGGGTGGCGGGCTATCAGTTGCGCGGCATGAAAGTGGAGGAATACGTCGATACCGAGCCACTGCCCGACTGAGGCGCAAGATCCCGCGGGAAGCGCTTGATCCGCGTCACCTGTGCCTTTAGCGACCCTTGAACACCGGCGTTCGCTTCTCCAGAAAGGCGCTGAGCCCCTCGCGGTAGTCCTCGGTCGCCAGGAAGTCGAAGGCCTGACGCCTTTCCGCCTCGCTCAGCGCGCCGCCCGCCATCAGGCGCCGCACCCACTGCTTGTGCCAGCGCGAAACCAGCGGCGCGCCGGCACAGATGCGCGTGGCGGTCGCCGCCGCCTCCTCGAACACCTTCTCGTCGTCCACCACCCGGCTCAGCAAGCCCTTCTGCAACGCTTCGCGCGCGTCCAGGATGCGGCCTTCGAGCAGGATCTCCAGCACCACCGCCGGCCCCACCAGGGCCAGCAGGCCGGCCATCTCGCCCGGATACATCGAGAACCCCAGGCGGTTGATCGGCGCCCCGAAGCGCGAGGACTCGCCGGCGATGCGGATGTCGCAGCAGCCGGCGATCTCCAGCCCGCCGCCGACGCAGGCGCCGCGGATCGCGGCCACGGTAGGCACGGCACAGTGGCGGATGGCGTCGAGCGCGCTGGCGACCAGGTCCTCGTGATAGTGCAGGGCGTCGTCCACCGTCGCTCGCACGCTGCGGAATTCCTCGATGTCGCCACCGGCGGCAAAGGCCTCGTCGCCGGCGCCGCGCAGGATCACGCAGCGCACGCTGTCATCGGCGGCAATGCCTTGCATCGCGGCGGACAGGCCGCGCCACATGGCGGCGTTGACCGCATTGAGCTTGGCGGGGTTGTGCAGGCTCACGGTGGCGACACCGGCATTGATTTCACAATCGATTCTCGAGTTCATCGGTAAGCAGGGCTATCGGCGATTAAATTTTTCCATACGGGGTGGTATGGACTCTTATGGATGATATATCATCCGCGCTGCCGATAACCCGCGTCAGACGGAGCGCTCGGCCAAAGGAGGGTGGAGGGCAATGCGGTTTTACGTTGCTTATCCATGAGGAGGGAGAAGTGTCTGTCTCAATGTATGCGCACATCCGGCGCAACCCACGCTTCCAGGAACTGGTGGCCAAGCGGACCCGCTTTGCGGGCATCCTCGCGGCAATCGTCCTGATCATGTTCTACGGCTTCGTGCTGCTGGTGGCCTTCGCGCCCGGCCTCATCGGCACCCGCCTGTTCGAGGGCAGCAACCTCACCTTCGGCATTGCGGCCGGTCTCTTCCAGTTCATCTTCTTCTGGGTCTTGACCTTCGTTTACGTGCGGCGCGCCAACGGCGAGTTCGACGACATCAACAAGGAAATTGTCCAGGCCGCCTGGAAGGAGGAAAAATGATGAACGCCAAGCTCCTTTCGCGCCTCGGCACCGGCCTGCTGGTCCTGTCCCTGCCCGCGCTCGCGCTGGCCAAGGGCGACATGGGCCAGATGGAAAAGCAGCCGCTCAACTTCCACGCCATCGGCATGTTCTTCGTGTTCGTGCTGCTGACCCTGGGCATCACCTACTGGGCCGCGAGCCGCACCAAGTCGACCGCCGACTTCTACACCGCCGGCGGCGGCATCACCGGCTTCCAGAACGGCCTGGCGATCGCCGGCGACTACATGTCGGCCGCCACGCTGCTCGGCCTCACCGCGATGATGTACATGCAGGGCGTCGACGCCTACATCTACATGATCGCCTTCTTCGTCGGCTGGCCGATCATCCTGTTCCTGATGGCCGAGCGCCTGCGCAACCTGGGCAAGTTCACCTTCGCCGACATCACCGCCTACCGCCTCAACCAGGGCAAGGTGCGCACGATGGCGGCGGTCAGCTCGCTGACCGTGGTGTGCTTCTACCTGGTCGCGCAGATGGTCGGTGCCGGCCAGCTCATCAAGCTGCTGTTCGGCCTCGACTACACCGTCGCGCTGTTCGTGGTCGGCGCGCTGATGATGATCTACGTCACCTTCGGCGGCATGGTCGCCACCACCTGGGTGCAGATCATCAAGGCCTGCATGCTGCTGATCGGCGGCACCACCGTGGGGTTGCTGGCCTTCAGCCAGTTCGGCTTCAGCTTCGACGAGCTGACCAACCGCGCGATGGAAGTGCATCGTCTGGGTGTGAACCTGCTTGCGCCGGGCAGCCTGCTGGCCGATCCGGTCACCGCGATCTCGCTCGGCCTTGGCCTGATGTTCGGTACCGCCGGCCTGCCGCACATCCTGATGCGCTTCTTCACCGTGACCGACGCCAAGGAAGCACGCAAGTCGGTGCTGTACGCCTCGGGTATCGTTGCCTATTTCTTCAACGTCATCGCCATCATGGGCCTGTGCGCCATCCTGATCGTCGGCACCAGTCCCGAGTTCTTCGAGGGCGGCCAGATCGGTGGCAAGGTCATCGGCGGCGGCAACATGATCGCCATGCACCTGGCGCAGGCGGTCGGCGGCAACCTGCTGCTCGGCTTCCTGTCGGCGGTGGCCTTCGCGACCATCCTCGCGGTGGTGGCCGGCCTGGCGCTGGCCGGTGCGTCGGCGATCTCGCACGACATCTACTCGCGCGTGATCATGAAGGGCAAGGCCAACGAGGCCACCGAGCTGCGCGTGTCGAAGTTCGCCACCATCGGCCTGGGCATCGTCGCCATCCTGCTCGGCATCGCCTTCGAGAACATGAACATCGCGTTCATGGTGGCGCTGGCCTTCGGCGTCGCCGCCTCGGCCAACTTCCCGGTGCTGATCCTGTCGATGTACTGGCAGGGCCTCACCACCCGGGGTGCGCTGTGGGGTGGTTACTCCGGCCTGATCAGCGCGGTGCTGTTCGTCGTGCTGTCGAAGTCGGTGTGGGTCGATGTGCTGCACTTCGAGTCGGCCATCTTCCCCTACACCCAGCCGGCGCTGTTCTCGATGCCGATCGCCTTCTTCATGACCTGGCTGTTCTCCACGCTGGACCGCAGCCAGGCGGCGAAGGACGAGAAGGAAGCGTTCGAGGACCAGTACGTGCGTGCGCAGACCGGTGTCGGCGCGGCCACCGCGTCTGCCCACTGACCGTCGCCTGAAGCTCCAGCGCCGCGGACGCAGGTCCTGACGGTGCTGTCCCGAAACCCCGCTGCGGCCCCGTGCCGCGCGGGGTTTCGCTTTTCTGGCGCCGGGTTTGTGAGGCGCCGAAGGGCCGGGCGTGTCATGGCGAAGTGATAGACTCGGCGCCGTATCCCCTGTGGTTTTGCCTTCCGGCGGGGCCTTTCCCAAAGGAGTGATCGTGCTGGTCAACGAGTTGTTCATCATTTTCGTGCTGATCGCGGTGAGTGCGTTCTTCTCGATGTCCGAGATCTCGCTCGCCGCGTCGCGCAAGATCAAGCTGCGCCTGATGGCCGAAGGCGGGCATGCCAACGCCCAGCGCGTGCTCGCGCTGCAGGACAGTCCGGGCAACTTCTTCACCGTGGTGCAGATCGGCCTCAACGCGGTCGCCATCCTGGGTGGCATCGTCGGCGAGCAGGCCTTGTCGCCCTATGTCGAGGCCTTCCTGAGACCGCTTTACGACGGGCCGAGCCTGGGCACGGTGAGCTTCGTGCTGTCCTTCAGCTTCGTCACCGCGCTGTTCGTGCTGTTCGCCGACCTGATGCCCAAGCGCCTCGCACTGGTCCAGCCCGAGCGCGTGGCGGTGGCGCTGGTGCAGCCGATGCAGGTGTGCACCTGGATCCTGGCGCCGGTGGTGTGGGTATTCAACGGCCTGGCCGACCGCATCTTCCGCTTGCTGAAGATCCCCAGCGTGCGCACCGAGGACATCACGCCCGCCGACATCGTCGCGATGGCCGATGCCGGCGCGCAGGCGGGCGCGTTGCTGCGCCAGGAGCAGCACCTGATCAGCAATGTGTTCGAACTCGATTCGCGCATCGTGCCCTCGGCCATGACCTCGCGCGAGAGCATCGTCTTCCTCACGCTCAGCGAGTCGGAAGAGAGCATCCGGCGCAAGATCGCGGAGCATCCACACGGCAAGTTCCCGGTGTGCGAGGACGGTATCGACAGCGTGATCGGCTATGTGGACGCCAAGGACATCCTGCCGCGCATCCTCCATGGCAAGGACCTGTCGCTGCGTACCCAGCCGATCGTGCGAAAGGTGCTGATGCTGCCCGACACGCTCACCCTGTTCGAGGCGCTCGAACGCTTTCGCGACGCGAAGGAGGACTTCGCCCTGGTGCTCAACGAGTACGCGCTGGTGGTCGGCCTGCTGTCGCTGCAGGACGTCATGAGCACGGTGATGGGTGATCTGGTGAGCCCCTTCCAGGAGGAGCTCATCGTGCGTCGCGACGACAACTCCTGGCTGATCGACGGCGTCACGCCGATCGAGGACGTCATGCAGGCGCTCGACATCGATGTGTTCGAGGGTTTCCAGAACTACGAGACCGTCGCCGGCTTCCTGATGTACCGGCTGCGCAAGGTGCCCAAGCGCACCGACTTCGTCGTGTATGCCGGCTACAAATTCGAGGTGGTCGACATCGACAACCACCGGATCGACCAGGTCCTGGTGACGCGCGAGAGTGGCACGGCCGTCATTGCTGCTCAGGACGGCTGAGGGCGGGCAGTCTCAGGCGTCCGCCTCCACTTTTGCGTCGGCGATGCGGGCGAGGGCGGCGCGGCCGCTGAGGATGTGGTGTCGCATCAGGCGCTCTGCGAGCTCGCCGTCGCGCGCGAGCAGGGCCTGCAGGATGTCTCGGTGCTCGGCCAGCGATTGCTCCAGTCGGCCCTCGGAGAACAGCGAGTGGTGGCGCGAAAGCTTGATCACCTTGCGCAGGTCCTCGATCACGTGCAGCAGCCAGCGGTTGTCGGCGATTTCCTGCAGGCTGCGGTGGAAGGCCTGGTTGGCTTCGAAGAAGCCGTCGATGTCGCCGGCGGCCGCGGCCTTTTCCAGGTCGGCGTGGATGGCGCGCAGCCGGGTGAGATCGGAGTCGGTGGCGCGGGCGGTCGAGGCGCGTGCGCATTCGCCCTCGAGCATCGACATGACGCTGAAGACCTCGTCGAGGTCGCGCTCGGAGATCTCGGTCACGTAGCACCCACGTCGGGGCTTGAGCGTCACCAGGCCCTCGGAGGCGAGCACCTTCAAGGCTTCGCGCAGTGGCGTGCGCGAGATCCCGTACTGCTCGGCCAGCGCCTGCTCGTCCACCCAGGTGCCGGGGGGGAGTTCATGCGAGAAGATGCGCTGGCGAAGGCGCTCGGCCACTTCCTGGTAGAGCGCCATCGGCGCGATTCGGGACGCGTTCATGTGGTGTCGTGTGATGATTCCGCAGCGAGAGGCGGGCAGTGCAGGCGCAGGAGGAAACGATGTGCGCGCCCATTGCGCTCATAATTATGGATAAAGTATTATTACGTCTGTTGAACAAGTCAACTTCCAGTGCGCGACGTGGCATGGGAGGCGCCGGGTATGCACCCGGTGCAGCAGAGGGGGGCACGTCGCCCGGCGGAGCGTCGACGGCCGCTCGTGGCATGCCATGAGCGGCCTCGTTGGCGCAGGGGGCCGAGTGGCCCGCACGCGCAGGCTTGTTCCTGTCCTGGCCCGATCAGGTCGGCCTGGTTCCACTTATCGACCCGCGGCTCCGTGAGCTGCCGAAGCAAAGAGGTTTTTCATGTCGCAGACCAACGACGCCAACGAGCCCACCTATCCGCAGCCTGATCTCGAGGCCTGGAACAAGGCCGCCGCCAAGCATTCCCCGGGCGGCGACATCAGCAAGCTCAACTGGATCACGCCCGAGGGGCTGGTGGTCAAGCCGCTGTATACCAAGGCCGACACCGCCGACCTCAAGCATGCCGACACGCTGCCCGGCTTCGAGCCTTTCCTGCGCGGCCCGCAGCCCACCATGTACGCGGTCAAGCCGTGGACCATCCGCCAGTACGCCGGGTTCTCCACTGCCGAGGCCTCCAACGCTTTCTACCGCAAGGCGCTCGCCGCCGGCGGTCAGGGCGTGTCGGTCGCCTTCGACCTCGCCACCCACCGTGGCTACGACTCCGACCACCCGCGGGTGACGGGTGACGTCGGCAAGGCCGGCGTGGCGATCGACTCGGTCGAGGACATGAAGATCCTGTTCGACGGCATCCCGCTCGACAAGGTGTCGGTGTCGATGACCATGAACGGCGCCGTGCTGCCCATCCTCGCCGGCTACATCGTCGCCGCCGAAGAGCAGGGCGTCAGCCAGGACAAGCTCTCGGGCACGATCCAGAACGACATCCTCAAAGAGTTCATGGTGCGGAACACCTACATCTATCCGCCCACGCCGTCGATGAAGATCATTGCCGACATCTTCGGCTACACCGCGCAGCACATGCCGAAGTTCAACAGCATCTCGATCTCCGGCTACCACATCCAGGAAGCGGGTGCCAACCAGGCGATCGAGCTCGCCTTCACGCTCGCCGACGGCGTCGAGTACGTGCGCACCGGCATCAACTCCGGCATGGACGTCGACACCTTCGCCGGCCGCCTGTCCTTCTTCTGGGCGGTGGGCATGAACTTCTACCTCGAGATCGCCAAGATGCGCGCCGCGCGTCTGCTGTGGTGGCGGCTCATGAAGCAGTTCAACCCCAAGAGCGCCAAGTCGATGATGCTGCGCACCCATTCGCAGACCTCGGGCTGGTCGCTCACCGAGCAGGATCCCTACAACAACGTCGTGCGCACCACCATCGAGGCGATGGCGGCGGTGTTCGGCGGCACCCAGTCGCTGCACACCAACGCGCTCGACGAAGCCATCGCGCTGCCGACCGAGTTTTCCGCCCGCATCGCGCGCAACACCCAGATCATCATCCAGGAAGAGACCCACATCTGTAACGTCGTCGACCCCTGGGCCGGCTCCTACATGATGGAAAAGCTCACCCAGGACATGGCGGACAAGGCCTGGGCGCTGATCGAAGAGATCGAGTCCATGGGCGGCATGACCAAGGCGGTCGAGTCCGGGTGGGCCAAGATGAAGGTCGAGGAGTGCGCCGCCGACAAGCAGGCGCGCATCGACTCGGGCAAGGACGTCATCGTCGGCGTCAACAAGTACAAGCTGGCCAAGGAAGACCCGATCGAGATCCTCGACATCGACAACCACGCGGTGCGCGAGTCGCAGATCGCCCGCCTGGCCCAGGTGCGCGCCAGCCGCGATGCCGCCGCCGTGCAAGCTGCGCTGGATGCGCTGACGAAGTGCGCCGAGACCGGCGAGGGTAACCTGCTCGACCTCTCGGTCAAGGCCGTGCGCCTGCGCGCCACCGTCGGCGAGGTGTCGGATGCGCTGGAGAAGGTGTTCGGCCGCTATCGTGCCAACCCGCAAGCCGTGTCCGGCGTCTATGGAGCCGTCGTGGAACAACAGGAAGACTGGAAGGCCCTGAAGGCCGACATCGAGGCCTTCATTGCCGAAGAAGGCCGCCGCCCGCGCATCATGATCGCCAAGCTCGGCCAGGACGGCCACGACCGCGGCGCCAAGGTCGTCGCCTCGGCCTTCGCCGACCTCGGCTTCGACATCGACATCGGCCCGCTCTTCCAGACGCCGGAAGAAGCCGCCCGCCACGCGGTGGAGAACGACGTCCACGCCGTGGGCTGCTCCAGCCTCGCCGCCGGCCACAAGACGCTGGTGCCGCAGATCGTGAATGAGCTCAAGCGCCTCGGCGCCGATGACATCATCACCTTCGTCGGTGGCGTGATCCCGGCGCAGGACTACGACGCGCTCTACGCCGCGGGTGCCAAGGGCATCTTCGGGCCCGGCACGCCGATCCCGGCCGCCGCGCGTGAAGTGCTGAAGCAGATCCGCGCGGCCCGCGCCAAGGCCTGATGACGGCGCTCGACACCGCCGACCGCGCGCTGGTCGAGGGCGTGCTCGGCCGTCAACTGCGTCCGCTGGCGAAGACGATCACGCTCATCGAGTCCCTGCGCGAGGACCACAAGGCGCGTGCCCGCCATGTGCTGGAAGCCCTGCTGCCGCACACCGGCGGGGCCATGCGGGTGGGCATCTCCGGCGTACCGGGGGTGGGCAAGTCCACCTTCATCGAAGCGCTCGGTCTCTACCTCATCGAGCAGGGGCTGCGGGTGGCTGTGCTGGCGGTCGATCCGTCGTCCTCGGTCACCGGCGGCTCCATCCTCGGCGACAAGACGCGCATGGAGCTGCTGAGCCAGAACACTGCCGCCTTCATCCGCCCCAGCCCCTCGGCCTGCAGCCTGGGCGGGGTGGCGGAGAAGACGCGCGAAACCCTGCTGGTGTGCGAGGCCGCCGGCTTCGACGTGGTCATTGTCGAGACCGTGGGGGTGGGGCAGAGCGAGACCGCGGTCGCGGGCATGACCGACATCTTCTGCCTGCTGCAACTGCCCAATGCCGGCGACGACCTGCAGGCGATCAAGAAGGGGATCATGGAGATCGCCGACCTGATCGTCATCAACAAGGCCGACATCGACCCGGCGGCGGCGATGCGGGCGAAGTCGCAGATCAAGACCGCGCTGCACATGCTGCGCCCGGCCAGCCCCAACTGGACGGTGCCGGTACTGACGCTGTCGGCACTGAAGAAGGACGGCATCGCCGAATTCTGGAGGGCGGTGACCGACTACCGCCAGGCGCTCACCGCGTCCGGCGAGCTCGACGCCAAGCGGCGCCACCAGGCCCTGGCCTGGATGTGGGAAATGATCGACTCGGGGCTGCGCAGCCGCTTTCGCAGCCATCCCCGGGTCAAGGACGAACTGCCGGCGCTGTCGCGGGCGGTGGAGGAGGGCAGCACCACCCCCTCCGTCGCCGCGCTGCGGCTGCTCGGCCATCTGCAAGCCTGACAAACAAGGGGCCGTCGTAGCGGCCGGCCCGACGCAATACAGAGATCCGACAGGAGGTCATCAATGCACGACATCATCCGCCAGCTAGAGGAAAAGCGCGAAAAGGCCCGCCTCGGCGGTGGCCAGAAGCGCATCGACGCTCAGCACGCCAAGGGCAAGCTGAGCGCCCGCGAACGCATCCTGCTGCTGCTCGACGACGACAGCTTCGAAGAGTGGGACATGTTCAAGGAGCACCGCTGCAACGACTTCGGCATGGACGCCGATCATATCCCGGGCGACGGCGTCGTCACCGGCTACGGCACCGTGAACGGTCGTCTGGTGTTCGTGTTCTCGCAGGACTTCACCGTGTTCGGCGGCTCGCTGTCCGAGACCCACGCCGAGAAGATCTGCAAGGTCATGGACCATGCGATGAAGGTCGGCGCGCCGGTCATCGGCCTCAACGATTCGGGCGGCGCCCGCATCCAGGAAGGCGTCGATTCGCTCGGCGGTTACGCCGACGTGTTCCAGCGCAACGTGCTGGCCTCGGGCGTGGTGCCGCAGATCTCGCTGATCATGGGGCCGTGCGCCGGCGGTGCGGTGTATTCGCCGTCGATGACCGACTTCATCTTCATGGTCAAGGACTCGTCCTACATGTTCGTGACCGGTCCCGAAGTCGTGAAGACGGTGACGCACGAGGAAGTCACCGCCGAGGAGCTCGGCGGAGCGGTGACCCACACGACGAAGTCGGGCGTGGCCGACCTCGCCTTCGAGAACGACGTCGAAGCGCTGATGATGACCCGCCGCCTGGTGGGCTACATTCCCGGCAGCAACCGCGACAAGCCGCCGGTCGTGCCCTGCGTCGACCCGGCGGACCGCCTCGACCACTCGCTCGATACCCTGGTGCCGAGCAACCCCAACCAGCCGTATGACATGAAGGAGCTGATCGTCAAGATGGTCGACGACGGCGACTTCTTCGAGCTGCAGCCCGACTACGCCAAGAACATCATCATCGGCTTCGCGCGCATGGAAGGCTCGCCGGTGGGCATCGTCGCCAACCAGCCGCTGGTGCTGGCCGGCTGCCTCGACATCAAGAGCTCGATCAAGGCCGCGCGCTTCGTGCGCTTCTGCGACGCCTTCAACATCCCGGTCGTCACCCTGGTCGACGTCCCCGGCTTCATGCCCGGCACCGCGCAGGAATACGGTGGCATCATCAAGCACGGCGCCAAGCTGCTCTACGCCTACGCCGAATGCACCGTGCCCAAGGTCACCCTCATCACCCGCAAGGCTTACGGCGGCGCCTACGACGTGATGTCGTCCAAGCACCTGCGCGGCGACGTCAACTTTGCCTGGCCGAGCGCCGAGATCGCGGTCATGGGCCCCAAGGGCGCGGTCGAGATCATCTTCCGCGAAGAAAAGAACGACCCGGCCAGGATCGCCGAGCGCGAGGCCATGTACAAGCAGCGCTTTGCCAACCCCTTCGTGGCCGGCGCGCGCGGCTTCATCGACGACGTGATCATGCCGCACGAGACCCGCAAGCGCATCTGCCGCTCGCTGTCGATGCTCAAGGACAAGCAGCTCGAGAACCCGTGGCGCAAGCACGGCAACATCCCGCTCTGATTGCCGCACGAGGAATACATACATGTTCAAGAAGATCCTGATTGCAAACCGCGGGGAAATCGCCTGCCGCGTCATCAAGACCGCCCGCAAGATGGGCATCGCCACCGTCGCAGTGCATTCCGAGGCGGACAAGGACGCGCTCTTCGTCGACATGGCCGACGAGGCCGTGTGCATCGGCCCGGCGCCGTCCAAAGAGTCCTACCTCGTCATCGACAAGATCATCGCCGCCTGCAAGCAGACCGGCGCCGAGGCGGTGCACCCGGGCTACGGCTTCCTGTCCGAGAACGCGGAGTTCTCGCGTCGCCTGGAAGAGGAAGGCATCAAGTTCATCGGCCCGAAGCACTATTCGGTCGCCAAAATGGGCGACAAGATCGAGTCGAAGAAGCTCGCGATCGCCGCTGGCGTGAACACCATCCCCGGCTACAACGACGCCATCTCCGGCCCCGACGAGGCGGTCGAGATCGCGAAGAACATCGGCTACCCGGTGATGATCAAGGCCTCGGCCGGCGGTGGCGGCAAGGGCCTGCGCGTGGCCTTCAACGACAAGGAGGCGCACGAAGGCTTCGCCTCCTGCGTCAACGAGGCGCGCAACGCCTTCGGCGACGACCGTGTCTTCATCGAAAAGTACGTGCTCGAGCCGCGCCACATCGAGATCCAGGTGCTGGGCGACTCGCACGGCAACTACGTTTACCTGAACGAGCGCGACTGCTCCATCCAGCGCCGTCACCAGAAGGTCATCGAGGAGGCGCCCAGCCCCTTCGTGGACCCCGAGATGCGCAAGGCCATGGGCGAGCAGGCGGTGGCCCTGGCGCGTGCGGTGAACTACGAATCGGCCGGCACGGTCGAGTTCGTGGTCTCCGGCGCGACCAAGGAGTTCTACTTCCTCGAGATGAACACCCGCCTGCAGGTCGAGCACCCGGTGACCGAACTGATCACCGGGCTGGACCTCGTCGAGCAGATGATCCGCGTCGCCTACGGCGAAAAACTGCCACTCAGCCAGGCCGACGTGAAGATCAACGGCTGGTCGATGGAATGCCGCATCAACGCCGAAGACCCGTTCCGCGGCTTCCTGCCCTCCACCGGTCGCCTGGTCAAGTTCCAGGCGCCGGCCGAAGGCGACGGCGTGCGCGTCGACACCGGCGTGTACGAGGGCGGCGAGATCTCGATGTACTACGATTCGATGATCGCCAAGCTGATCGTGCACGGTGCGAACCGAGAGCAGGCCATCGAGCGCATGCGTGACGCGCTCAACGCCTTCGTCATCCGCGGCATCAGCTCCAACATCCCCTTCCAGGCCGCGCTGTTGCAGCACCCGCGCTTCTGCTCGGGACATTTCAACACCGGCTTCATCGCCGAGGAGTACCCGCAGGGCTTCGACGCCTCGATGGTGCCGCACGACGATCCAGCACTGCTGGCCGCCGTCGCCACCTTTGCCCGCAGCCGCTACATCGAGCGCGCGGTGCAGATCGAAGGTCAGCTCGCCGGCCACGGTCGCAAGGTCGCGTCCGACTGGGTGGTGGTGATGGGCGGCAAGCAGTACGCGGTGCACACCCAGGCCATCGACGGCGGCTTGGCCGTGACGCATGAAGGCCGCACCTACAACATCGTTTCCAACTGGAAGTTCGGCGACCTGCTGTTTACCGGCACCGTCAATGGCGCGCCGATCTGCCTGCAGATCGAGCGTCGTGGCCTGCGCTACCGCATCTCCCACTTCGGCCTGCAGGTCGAGCCGATGGTGATGACGGTGCGCGCCGCACACCTGCTGTCGCTGATGCCCGAGAAGCTGCCGCCCGACCTGTCGAAGTTCCTGCTGTCGCCGATGCCCGGCCTGCTGCGCGAGGTGGCGGTGGCCGAGGGCCAGGAAGTCAAGGCGGGCGAGAAGCTCGCGATCATCGAGGCGATGAAGATGGAGAACGTGCTCAAGGCCGAGCAGGACGGCAAGGTCAAGAAGATCGTCGCCAGGCCGGGCGCCAGCCTGTCGGTGGACGAAGTCATCATCGAGTTCGAGTGATCATTATCCGATATTCGTTTTGATCGATGGGGAGGGAGACCCGGGCCATGTGCCCGGGTGCCTGTCGGCGGGGGCCTGCGCAAGCAGGCCCTTTTTTTGTGCACTGCGCGCCGGAACTTTCCCGCGCTTCGTTCAGTCGTATTTGCGCAAAACAACTTGGTGACATATGATGCGCCTCGCCGAGCTGCAAAGCGGGCCGCGAACGCGGCCCCGCACCCATCGCCCCGCAGCCGGCGGGCGCGCCTCAATGGCCGCATGAACCCGGCCTTCGCGCGCCGGGCGATGAAACTGCCAGTCGTCGCGTCCCGCGGCCTGGTCTACGAGCTTATCCCTGCTGATCGCCACACCTGATGCACGCACATCCGGGGCAGGGCTGTGGGCGGCGCACGCGTCGTCGCCCGCCATACATGAAGCAGTCGCACACAAGGAGGACGTTCCATGAGCGCACAAGTGCATGCCCTCAAGCCCCTGAGCCCGCGCGCAGCGGAGACCCAATCCAGCGCCGAGCTGTTCGAGCCGGTGCCCTTCAAGGTCTATACGCAGCGCGACCTCGACCGCATCCCCCATCTCTCGAAGCTATCCGCCGAGCAGCGCTTCGAGATGAAGGTGGTGTCGTCGGTGCTGCCCTTCCGCGTCAATCAGTACGTGATCGACGAGCTCATCGACTGGGACAAGGTGCCCGAAGACCCGCTGTTCCAGCTCACCTTCCCGCAGCGCGGCATGCTTGCGCCGGAGCACTACGAGCGCATCGCCGAGCTGCTGCGCCGCGACGCACCGAAGGACGAACTCGAGCGTGCCATCGACGAGGTGCGTCACGCCCTCAACCCGCATCCGGCCGACCAGATGCAGATGAACATGCCGCTCGATGACGAGGGCCATCGCCTCGACGGCATGCAGCACAAGTACCGCGAAACGGTGCTGTTCTTCCCCAGCCAGGGCCAGACCTGCCACAGCTACTGCACCTTCTGCTTCCGCTGGGCGCAGTTCGTCGGCGACAAGGAATTGCGCATCGCCTCGTCGGAAGCGTCGGCGCTGCACAACTACCTGCGCCAGCACACCGAAGTCACCGACCTGCTGGTGACCGGCGGCGACCCGATGGTGATGAAGACCCGTCACCTGCGCGACTACCTCGAGCCCTTGCTGCAGCCCGAGTTCGATCACATCCAGACCATCCGCATCGGCTCCAAGGCGCTCACCTTCTGGCCGCACCGCTTCCTCGGCGCGGAAGACGCCGACGACCTGATGCGCCTGCTCACCCAACTCGTCGAGTCGGGCAAGCACGTCGCCCTGATGGCGCATTACAACCACTGGAAGGAGCTCGATACCGAGGCCGCCCAGGCCGCCATCCGCCGCGTGCGCGCCACCGGTGCCGTCATCCGCGCCCAGGGTCCGCTCATCGCCCACATCAACGACGACCCGGCGGTGTGGGCCAAGCTGTGGAAGATGGAGGTCAAGCTCGGCCTGGTGCCGTACTACATGTTCGTCGAGCGCGACACCGGCGCGCGCAACTACTTCGAGGTGCCTCTGGTGCGCGCCTGGGAGATCTACCAGCAGGCGATCCAGCAGGTCTCGGGCCTCGCCCGCACCGCGCGTGGCCCGAGCATGAGCGCCAGCCCTGGCAAGGTGGAGATCCAGGGCATCACCGAGATCGGCGGCGAGAAGGTCTTCGTGCTGCGCTTCATCCAGGGGCGCAACCCCGACTGGGTGCAGCGCCCCTTCTTCGCCAAGTACGACGACAAGGCCACCTGGCTTGATCAGCTCGTGCCGGCGTTCGGTGAGGAGAAGTGGTTCTGGCAGGACGAATACCAGGCCATCCGCCGGGAGCGTCTTGCGACGGCCTGAACCCCCGCTCGATCATGAACAAGGAGCCCGCCGTCGCGGGCTCTTTTGTCTGGGGCGGCTGCTAAGATTGGATCATCGATCGGCGCAGGGAGCGGCCCCATGGATTTTCGCAACGGCAGGGAAAGCCGGAACGTCGAGGACCGGCGCGGGCAGGGCGGGCCGCGGCTGGGCGGACGTGGCGGACGGATCGGGATCGGCACGGTCGTGCTGGTGCTGGTGGCGATGTATTTCGGCATCGACCCGAGCGTGGTGCTCAACACCGGCGTGGTGGCGCCGCCGGCGATCGAATCCCGCGCGCCGGGCGAGCCACGTCCTGCGGCCGAGGATGAGGCGGCGCGCTTCGTGTCGATGGTCCTGGCCGATACCGAGGACACCTGGGGGCCGATCTTCCGTGCCGGGGGTGCGCGCTACCAGGAGCCGCAACTGGTGCTCTTCACCGGTGCCACGCGCAGCGCCTGCGGTGTGGGCCAGGCGCAGATGGGGCCCTTCTACTGTCCCGCCGACGGCAAGGTCTTCCTCGATCTGTCCTTCTTCGACGAGCTTCACCACCGCTTCGGCGCGCCGGGCGACTTTGCCCAGGCCTATGTGATTGCGCACGAGGTCGGCCACCATGTGCAGAATCTGCTCGGCATTTCGAGCAAGGTGCAGCAGGCGCGTCAGCGCGTGTCCGAGCGCGAGGCCAACCAGCTCTCGGTGCGCCTCGAGCTGCAGGCCGATTGCCTTGCCGGCGTGTGGGCCCATCACGCCCAGCGCAGCCGCCAGGTGCTCGAGGCGGGCGACGTGGAGGAGGGGCTCGCGGCCGCGAGTGCGATCGGCGACGACCGCATCCAGAAGCAGGCGCAGGGCTACGTCGTGCCCGACAGCTTCACGCATGGCAGCGCCGCGCAGCGCGTGCGCTGGTTCCGCATCGGCTTGCAGCGCGGTGAGCTGGGCGCCTGCGACACCTTCTCGGCGTCCGCCCTGTAGGCACAGGGCGATCGCGCCTCAGCCGGCCAGGCGGGCGAAGGCATCGACCACTTCGGCCGGCGCCTGGACCAGCTCGATCAGCACGCCTTCGCCACCAATGGGGAAGTCCTCATTGCCCTTGGGGTGCAGGAAGGTGATGTCGAAGCCCGCCGCGCCGCGGCGAATGCCGCCCGGGGCGAAGCGCACGCCATTGGCGCTGAGCCACTCGACCGCCTTCGGCAGGTCGTCCACCCACAGGCCGACGTGGTTCAGCGGGGTGGTGTGCACTGCCGGCTTCTTCTCCGGGTCGAGCGGCTGCATGAGGTCGACCTCGACCTTGAACGGGCCGGCGCCCATGGCGCAGATGTCCTCGTCGACGTTCTCGCGCTCGGACACGAAGTTGCCGGTGACCTCCAGGCCGAGCATGTCGACCCACAGGGTCTTGAGCTTGTCCTTGCTGGGACCGCCAATGGCGATCTGCTGGATGCCGAGGATCTTGAAGGGGCGCTGCGACATGGCGGTTCTCCGCTGTAGTGGATTAATAATCCATAATTATAGCGACAGATGCAACGTGCGTGGCGGACCTGCGGTGCAGCGTGTTCATTCCCAGCTCACCTGCGCGGCGAACAGGTAGCCGGCGCCGTACACGGTCTTGATCAGCCGCGGGCTCTGCGGGTCGTCGTCGAGCTTGCGCCGCAGCCGCGAGATGCGCACGTCGATGCTGCGGTCGAAGGGGTCGACGTCGCGTTCGCCGAGCAATTGCTCGCGTGACAGGATCTTGTTCGGGCGGCGCAGCAAGGTGCCGAGCAGGCTGGCTTCGGCCGCGGAAAGGCCGATTTCGCGCCCGTCCGCGGCGGTCAGCGCGTGCCGGCTGGCGTCGAAGGTCCAGCCCGAAAAACGCGCCAGGCTGCGCTCGGCGCTGGCCTCGGGGGCGGCGGAGCGTTGGTAGCGGCGCAGGATGGAGCGCACGCGGGCGACGAGTTCGCGCGGCTCGAAGGGCTTCACGATGTAGTCGTCGGCGCCGAGTTCCAGCCCGAGCACGCGGTCGGTGACGTCGTTGCGTCCGGTGAGGATGAGCACCGCGCAGGGGCTGCCGTCCTGCAGCTCGCGCACGACCTGCATGCCGTCCATGTCGGGCAGGCCGAGGTCGATGATGCACAGGTCGGGTGCGGCCTGGCGGGCGCGCGTCAGGAACTGGCGCCCGGTGCTCAGGTGTTCGCCGCGAAAGCCGTATTCGGCCAGGCTCATGCAGATCAGGCGGGCGATCTCGGGGTCGTCCTCAAGGACGAAGATCGCGGGCGGGGTGGCCTCGGCGGGCGTCGTTGTCATCGTGGGCCGGTCTCCGGTATAGGTGGGGCGAGCAGGTTTGCCAGACAGGCCTGCAGCGTCGCCTGGTCGAAGGGTTTGCGCAGCGTGGGCACGTCAGCCGTGGGGGTGCCGGTGGCGGCGCTTTCGCTGGCGTAGCCGGTGACGAGCAGGATCGGCAGCGTGGGGCGCAGCAGGCGGGCGCGCGCGGCGAGCTCGCGCCCGCCGATGCCGCCGGGCATTACCGTGTCGCTGACGAGAAGGGCGATGTCGTCCACGTTCTCGAGCAATTGCAGGGCCTCCACGCCGTTGCTGGCCTCGATCACCGGGTAGCCGCAGGCGGTGAGCTGCATGCGGACCACCTTGCGTACCTCCGGCTCGTCCTCGACCAGCAGCACCGGGCCGTCCAGCACCGGCTGCGGCTGTGCGGCCGCGGCAGGGGCTTGCGCCATGGCTTGCGGGGCATCCGTCGTCGGCAGCACGAAGCGCACGTGGGTGCCTTCGCCCGGCGTGCTGCGGATGCGGATGTTGCCACCGGACTGGCGCACGAAGCCATACACCATCGACAGGCCCAGACCGCTGCCGCTGCCGAAAGGTTTCGTGGTGAAGAAGGGCTCGAACACGCGCTGCAGCAGGGCGGCATCGATGCCCGTGCCGGTGTCGCTGACGTCGATCTGCACATAATTGCCGGGGGCGAGTTCGCCGACGGCGGCGACCTTGGCCTCCAGGCTGCGCGCCTTGACGGTGATGGTCAGCTCACCGCCCTCGGGCATGGCGTCGCGGGCGTTGATGGCGAGGTTGAGGATGGCGTTCTCGAGCTGGTGCGGATCGACCAGCGCGTACAGCGGATTGCTGGGCAGGCGCAGGCGCACGCGAATGGTTTCACCCAGCGTGCGCACCAGCAGGTGGGTCATGTTGTGCACCAGGGCGCTGACCTCGACGGCCGTCGGCTCGAGCGACTGGCGACGGGAGAAGGTGAGCAGGCGGCGGATGAGTTCGGCGCCGCGACGGGCGGCCTGCAGCGAAGGGGTGACGAACTCGGCGCCCGAGCCGCCGCCGATGCGGCTCTGCAGCGTCGACAGGTTGCCGATGATGATGGTGAGCAGGTTGTTGAAGTCGTGGGCGAGACCACCGGTGAGCTGGCCTACCGCCTCCATCTTCTGCGCCTGGATCAGGGCGGCCTGGCTGGCCTTTTGCTCGGTGATGTCGATCGACATGACGAAGAAACCCACCGTGCGACCGGTGCCGTCGGTCTCGGGCACGACGACGCTGCGTGCATGCACGGTGCGCCCATCGGTGAGGTGGCGGGCGTACTCGTAGCTGACGCGCTCGCCGGCGCGCGCCCGCTCGAGATGCGGCAGGATCTGGGCATAGCTGTCTGGGCCGAACACGTCGAGGATGCTGCGGCCGACGATCTCGTCCTTGGCGAAGCCGAACCAGTCGGCGTAACCCTTGTTGGCGAACCGGTAGATGTCGTCCCTGCCGACGTAGGCGACCAGCGCGGGGATGGAGTCGATGATGAGCTGCAGGCGGTTCTCGCTGCGGCGCAGGGCGGCGGCGATATCGTCGATCTCGATGTTGGCCTGCCCCAGCCGGGCGTTGGCCGCCTCGAGCTCGGCGGTGCGCTCGCGCACCCGCTCCTCGAGCTGGGCGTTCTGCTGCTCGATGACCGCCTCGTAGCGCCGCTGCTCGGTGATGTCGGTCCATAGCGAGACGAAACCGAGGTTGGGGATGGGAACGCCGCGGATGGCGAGCAGGCGGCCGTTGGGGCGCGCACGTTCGGCGTAGTGGGGCTGGAAACTGCGCGCCGCGGCGACGCGCTCGCGCACCAGGGTGTCGATGTCGCCGGGCCCGTATTCGCCGCGTTCGGCGTTGAAGCGGGCGAAATCCTCGAACGGGGTGCCGACCCGCATCATCGACTCGGGGAAGTCGAGCAGGCGCACCATGGCCTTGTTCCAGGTGACCAGCTTGGGTGTGGTGTCGAACACCGCGATGGCCTGATCGAGCAGGTCCAGCCCGGCCAGCAGCAGGTCGTGCCGGCGCCGCAGTTCGGGCGTCAGCGCGGGGAGGTCCGGCGTCGGGCTGGCGGGTGTCGTCATCGTGTCAGGTTCGGCCATTCGGCGTGGTGCGTGGAGGGACGCTGCGATGTTTGCACAAAGTGCGCGCAGCCGCTGTGTGCATTGTCCTTCACGGCCTCAGGTCATCCCGCTCGAGGTGGAGGTATCGCTGGCGGTGAGGCGGCGGCGGAAGTGTTCGGGCGAGACGCCGGTCCACGCCACGAAGGCACGATAGAAGGTCGAGGTGTCGGCATAGCCGAGCTCGGCGGCGAGGCGGGCGATCGGCTGGCGCGTCTTGGCGAGGCGGGACAGCGCGATGTCGCGCCGCATGGCATCCTTGATGGTGCGAAAGCCGGAGCCTTCTTCCTCCAGCCGGCGGTGCAGCGAGCGCGAGGACAGGTGCAGGCTGCGTGCGACCTCGGCGACCGTGAGGTTGCGTGGCAGGGCGTCGCGCAGCAGGTCGCGCACCCGAAACACCATCTCGCGGTCGCGGCGGTAGAGCATCGAGATCTTGCCCGGGGCGCCGTCGAGGAAGGCCGCGAGCGCCGCTTCGTCACGCCGGATCGGCAGGTCGAGCAGGTTGGCCTGGAAGCGGGCAACGAGGGGGCTGCGCGTATCGTCTTCGGCCTGCGCGTCGGTGTCCGCTGCGAAGCGCGAATGCTCGGTGTAGACGAGGGCATAGTCGTCCGCGTGCGGCGGGCGGCGGTAGGGGAAGTCCACCGCGTCGAGCGCGAGGCCGCGGCCGACGAACCAGCTGGCGACGCCGTGCAGCAGGCGCAGCAGCCACTCGAAGGCAAACACCCGCGCGGGATCGTCGCGCCCGTGGCCGAGCGGCAGGCGCTCGGTGATGCGCAGTTCGGCGCGGTCGGCGGCGCTGCTGACGGCGACCTCCAGGTCGGGCAGCACGATGCGCATGAAGCGCCCGGCACGGCCGAGCGCTTCGGCCAGGGTGGGGGCGCCGAGCATGCCGCGGCACAGGAACTCGAAGCAGCCCGGCGGCATGCTGCGGCTGAACAGTCCGAAACCCTCGTCCTCCAGTTCGGCGATGACCCGGTTGTAGAGCGCCGCGTAGCGGTGCAAGGGGATGCGGCTGGCGGCGTCTGCAAGGTCGATGCCGGTGGCGGCGAGCAGCGGCGCCGGGTTGCGCCCCTGACGGCGCATGCCCGACAGCATGCCAGTGACGAAACCCATGGCGACCGATGCCCGATTGCGCGTGTCGCGGCGGTTTTCGGTGCTGTTGGCAGGCTCAAGGGTCGGCATGGCGTGGGGACGGGTGGGCAGGCAGAGCGGACGTGGGTGATTGGCGGATTTTGCATGATTGAAGTCCGCCGGAGCAATGGCAATGCAGCCGCGCGGCTTCTACCATTCAGATATTGAAATCCATCATCCCAGGGGGGAGACCGATATGACCGATCTGAGCGTTGCGCACAAGCTTTCGCCCTACAAGCCGAAGAACAAGGTGCGCTTCGTCACCGCCGCCGCCCTGTTCGACGGCCACGATGCCTCGATCAACATCATGCGCCGCATCCTGCAGTCGACCGGCTCCGAGGTCATCCACCTCGGCCACAACCGTTCGGTGGGCGAGATCGTCAATGCCGCGCTGCAGGAAGACGTGCAGGGCATCGCCATCACCAGCTACCAGGGCGGCCACGTCGAGTTCTTCAAGTACATGATCGATCTGCTCAAGGCCAACGGCGGTGAGCACATCAAGGTGTTCGGCGGCGGCGGCGGTGTGATCGTCCCGGCCGAGATCCGTGAGCTGCACGAATACGGCGTCACCCACATCTTCTCGCCCGAGGACGGCGCCAAGATGGGTCTGCAGGGCATGATCAACAGCGTGGTCGAGCGCTGCGACATGGACATCACCAAGGCCGCGCCGCAGAAGGCCGACGCGGTGCTGAAGGCGCTCGCCGCCGGCGACCGCCGCGCGCTGTCGCGGATCATCACCGCGCTGGAGAACGGCGGCTACGGTGACGAGGTCAAGAAGGCGCTGATCGAGGCCGCCGCCAAGACCAGGGTGCCGACCCTGGGCATCACCGGCACCGGCGGCGCGGGCAAGTCCTCGCTCACCGACGAGCTGGTGCGCCGCTTCCGCCTCGACCAGGACGACAAGCTCAAGCTCGCCATCGTCTCCATCGACCCCTCGCGCAAGCGTACCGGCGGCGCGCTGCTGGGCGACCGAATCCGCATGAACGCGATCGAGCACGACAACATCTACATGCGCTCGCTCGCCACCCGCGACACCGGCTCGGAAGTCTCGGCCGCGCTGCCCGAGGTCATCGCCGCGTGCAAGCTGGCCGGCTTCGACCTGGTCATCGTCGAGACCTCGGGCATCGGCCAGGGCAACGCCGCGATCGTGCCCTTCGTCGATCTGTCGCTGTACGTAATGACGCCGGAGTTCGGTGCCGCCAGCCAGCTCGAGAAGATCGACATGCTCGATTTCGCCGACTTCGTCGCCATCAACAAGTTCGACCGCAAGGGCGCGCAGGATGCGTTGCGCGACGTGCGCAAGCAATACCAGCGCAACCGTGAGCTGTTCAGCCAGAGCCCGGACGAGATGCCGGTGTTCGGCACCATGGCGGCGCGCTTCAACGACGACGGCGTCACCGCGCTGTACCAGGCGGTGCTGCCGGCGCTGGTCGGCAAGGGCCTGAAGGCCGCCAAGAGCAAGCTGCCGGTGGTGGCCGTGAAGGCGTCGAGCGAAGGCCGCGCGATTGTCCCCGCCGAACGCATCCGCTACCTGGCCGAGATCGCCGACACCGTGCGCGGCTACCACAAGCACGTCGAGCAGCAGGCACGCGTCGCGCGCGAGCGCCAGTCGCTGAAGATCGCCAAGGGGCTGTTCGAGCAGTGCGGCAAGGACGCCGGTTCGTTCGACGAGCTGATCAACTGGAAGGACGGCGAGCTCACCCCGCAGGCCAAGAAGCTGCTCGAGCAGTGGCCGACCGAGAAGGCGCTGTACGCCGCCGACGAGTACGTGGTGAAGATCCGCGACAAGGAGATCCGCACCCAGCTCACCCATACCTCGCTGTCGGGCAGCAAGATCCGCAAGGTGGCGCTGCCCAGCTTCGAGGACGAGGGCGAGACGCTCAAGTTCCTGATGAAGGAGAACGTCCCCGGCTCCTTCCCCTATACCGCCGGCGTGTTCGCCTTCAAGCGCGAGGGTGAGGACCCCACCCGCATGTTCGCCGGCGAGGGCGACGCCTTCCGCACCAACCGACGCTTCAAGAAAGTGTCCGAGGGCATGCCGGCACACCGCCTGTCGACCGCCTTCGACTCGGTGACCCTGTACGGTTGCGACCCCGACCCGCGTCCGGACATCTACGGCAAGATCGGCAACTCGGGCGTGTCGATCGCCACGCTCGACGACATGAAGGTGCTGTACGACGGCTTCGACCTGTGCGCGCCGACCACCTCGGTGTCGATGACGATCAACGGCCCGGCGCCGATCATCCTCGCCTTTTTCTTCAACACCGCGCTCGACCAGCAGATCGCCAAGTTCAAGGCCGACAACGGTCGCGACCCGACCGAGGACGAATACGCCAAGATCAAGGCGTGGACGCTGTCGACCGTGCGCGGCACGGTGCAGGCCGACATCCTGAAGGAAGACCAGGGCCAGAACACCTGCATCTTCTCGACCGAGTTCGCGCTGAAGATGATGGGCGACATCCAGGCGTATTTCGTTCATAACAAGGTGCAGAACTTCTACTCGGTGTCGATCTCGGGCTACCACATCGCCGAGGCCGGCGCGAACCCGATCAGCCAGCTCGCCTTCACGCTGTCGAACGGCTTCACCTACGTCGAGTCCTACCTCGCCCGCGGCATGCACATCGACGACTTCGCGCCCAACCTGAGCTTCTTCTTCAGCAACGGCATGGACCCGGAATACTCGGTGATCGGCCGCGTCGCCCGCCGCATCTGGGCGGTAGCGATGAAGAACAAGTACGGCGCCAACGAGCGCAGCCAGAAGCTGAAGTACCACGTGCAGACCTCGGGCCGCTCGCTGCACGCGCAGGAGATGGATTTCAACGACATCCGCACCACGCTGCAGGCGTTGATCGCAATCTACGACAACTGCAACTCGCTGCACACCAACGCCTACGATGAGGCGATCACCACGCCGACCGAAGAGTCCGTGCGCCGTGCGATGGCGATCCAGCTCATCATCAACCGCGAGTGGGGCCTGGCCAAGAACGAGAACCCGAACCAGGGCGCCTTCATCATCGAGGAGCTCACCGACCTCGTCGAAGAGGCGGTGCTCAAGGAGTTCGAGGCCATCGCCAGCCGCGGCGGCGTTCTGGGTGCGATGGAAACCGGCTACCAGCGCGGCAAGATCCAGGAGGAGTCGCTCTACTACGAGCACAAGAAGCACGACGGCTCCTACCCGATCATCGGCGTGAACACCTTCCTCAACCCGAAGGGCCAGGCCCAGCAGGAGATCGAACTCGCCCGTTCGACCGAGGAAGAAAAGCAGGGCCAGTTGAAGCGGCTGGCCGACTTCCATGCCCGCAACAAGGCCGAGGCACCGAAGTGGCAGGCCAGGCTGCAGCAGGCCGTGATCGACAACACCAACGTGTTCGAGGTGCTGGTCGATGCGGTGCGCTACTGCTCGCTCGGCCAGATCACCGACGCGCTGTACAAGGTCGGCGGCCAGTATCGCCGCAGCATGTAAGCACGATCCGCTTTCCCCCCACTCTCCCACTTGGGATACGGCGCTTCGGCGCCGTTTTTTTTCTTTTTCATGCAGCACGCAGGCGAAAATGGTGGTTGTCCAAACCTTCGCCCGCCGCCATGAACCTCACCACGCCCGCGCTGCTGTTTCCGGCGATCTCGCTGTTGCTGCTCGCCTACACCAATCGATTCCTGACCCTCGCCCAGGTGGTGCGCCAGCTCGCCGCCTCGCTCGATCGCACCGCGCCGCTGGTGCAGGGGCAGTTGCCCGGGTTGAAACGACGGATCGTGCTGACGCAGTACATGCAGGGCTTCGGCGTGCTCAGCTTCCTGTTGTGCGCGCTGTCGATGTTCGCACTGTTCATGGAGGCGCAGACGACAGGGCAGCTCATGTTCGGCGCCAGCATCCTGACGCTTGCGCTGTCCCTGGTGCTGTCACTGATCGAGGTGCTGATCTCCACCGAGGCGCTGTCGGTGGTGGTGAAGGATCTGGAGCAGGCGGCACGTCCGCAGGACAGCCTCGCCCGGGACCCCGCCGGGCGGCGTTGAGCAGGGCGCGCGCTCAGCGGCTGGTGAGCTTGAGCTCGATGCGCCGGTTGCGCGCGTAGGCGTCCTCGGTGCTGCGCGCATCCAGGGGGTGGAACTCGCCATAGCCGGTGGCGGCCAGGCGATCGGGCGGAATGCCCTGGGTGCGCAGGAACTTGACGATGGCGAGCGCGCGCGCGGTGGACAGCTCCCAGTTCGAAGGGAAGCGCGCAGTGGCGATCGGCCGGCGGTCGGTGTGGCCGTCGACCTGCAGGACCCAGGGCAGGTCGGCCGGGATCTCGGCGGACAGCGCCTTAAGCGTTTCTGCCAGGCGGGTGAGCTGGATCATGCCCTCGGCGCTGACCTCGTCGGACGCAGTGGGGAACAGCACCTCGCTCGAGAACACGAAGCGGTCGCCGACGATCTGGATGTCCTTGCGCTCGCCGAGCACGGCCTGCAGGCGACCGAAGAATTCGGAGCGGTAGCGGGCGAGCTCCTGCACCCGTGCCGCCAGCGCGAGGTTGAGCTCGCGGCCCAGCTCCTCGATCTTGAGGTCCTTGTCCCTGGCGGCGAGTTTGGCGGCGTCGAGTGCGGCGTTGAGCTGTTCGAGCTGCTCGCGCACCGCGGCGAGCTGCCGGTTGAGGAGTTCGACCTGGGCGATCGCGGCGGCCGACATCTCGGTCTGTTCCTTGAGGCCGCGCTCGCTGTCGTCGAGCGCACTGGCCAGCCGGGCGGCCTCGGCCTCGAGCTCGGCCTTCAGGCGTTGCAGGGCCGCGATGTCGGCGGTGAGGCGGGCGGCCTCCTCGCGTTGGGCGCGGGCTTCGTCCTGGGCGGTGTGGAGTTCGTCGCGTGCCGTCAGCAACTCGGTGGACAGGGCTTCGCGCTCGCGCTCGGAGGCGGTGAGCGAGGCGCTCAGCTCGCCGACCTGCAGGTCGGCGCGTTCGCGGGCGGACTTTTCCAGGCTCAGGGTCTGGGCGAGGGCGGCCAGCTCGGCGTTGAGCTGGGCCAGCGCGCGGTCGCGCCCGCTCACCGCGTCGGCGAGCACGAACTGGCCGATGACGAAGATCAGGATGACGAACACCAGCACCATCAGCAGCGAGGCGAGGGCGTCGACGAAGCCGGGCCAGAAGTCCATCGGCCGGCGGCGGGCGAGACGGGCCATGGTTCAGTCCGCCTTGTGGCTGCCCTGGCCGCCGAGTGCGGCGGCGATGGTGCGCGACAGCAGGCGCAGCTCGGCGCGCAGGTCCTCGGAGAACTGCGCGCCCTGTGCGGGCTGCTGGGCGAGCTGGCGAATCAGGCCGCGCAGATCGTCCTGCGAGGCGGACAGGGTCGAGAGGTCACGCGACTCGCGGGTAATGAGGTCGGCGAGGCGGCCGAGCTGATTGTTGAGTTCGCCCAGGTGTTCGGCGGTGGCGCGGCGTTCGCGTTCGGACTCGGCAGCCGAGCGCTGCATGCGTTCGATGCTCTCGGCGGTCTGCTCGAGCAGGGCCTGCACGTAGGCGGGCACGTTGCCTTCGGCTTCGACACCGACGCCCGAGGGCAACTTGGTCATGTGCGACAGCCATTCTTCCAGCTCGTTGTAGAAGCGGTTCTGCGCGTGACCGGACTGCAGGTCGAGAAAGCCCACGATGAGCGAGCCGGCCAGACCGAACAGCGAGGTCGAGAAGCTCGTCGCCATGCCGCCGAGCGGTTCGTCGAGCTTGGTCTTGAGCGCTTCGAACATCGCCACCGGGTCGGTGCCGACGCTCATGTTGCCGATGATCTCGCCGATCGAGCGGATGGTGACCAGCAGGCCCCAGAAGGTGCCGAGCAGGCCGAGAAAGATCAGCAGCCCGATCAGGTAGCGCGACAGGTCGCGCTGCTCCTCGAGGCGGATCTGCACGCTGTCGAGGATGGAGCGGGTGGAGGTGGGCGAGAGGTTGAACTTGCCGCGCTGGCGTGTGGACAGCAGGCGCGCCATCGGTGCGAGCAGGACCGGACGCAGCCCGCTCGGGGGACTGTTCGGCTCGGCGTGCTGGAAGTCCTCGATCCACAGCACCTCGCGCTGCAGCCGCCAGACCTGGCGCAGATTGACCGCGATGCCGATCGCCAGCACGAACAGGATGACGCCATTGAAGGCGGCATTGGCGAGGAAGGCATGCTTGAGCTGGGGAACGAGTGCGGCGGCGAGCAGGGCGACGAGGGCGAGGAAGACAGCCATCCAGGTCGTGACATGGACGGGTTTGGTGAAGGCCTTGCGTTCCATCGACGAAGCTTCCTGATCGCGGGGCACCGTGCAGGCGCCCATTACGGGTAGAGATCCGCGCGCCAGTCTAGCGCGAATCGTGCAGCATTCGGGCCGCGCGAATCCCCTTTTGTGATCCACGTCATGTTCAGCAACCACAATAATCGGTTACTAATTGCAAATGCGGTGCAGTATGGCCAAAATAATTAAAAACATCAAAAACAAGAGCGAATTCCGGATTCCCTGTGTGAAAACCAGATTACTCGCGGCACTCGCGACTTCGATCCTGGGTGCGAGCCTGTCCTGCTTCGCGGCGGAGCCCGTCGTGGCCGATCGCGGCCTGCCGCCGGTCTGGTCCGTGAGCGGCTTCGGCACGCTCGGCGTGGCTTACCACGATGAGGACGACACCCTCTTCCGGCGGAGCGTCGACCAGCGCGGCGGCGTCCGTAGTGGTCACCTCGAGACCCGGGGCGACAGCCTGCTCGGCCTCCAGCTCAATGGCCAGATCGATGCCAACTGGTCGGTCATGGGCCAGGTGGTGAGCCGCCAGGACATCGACCGCAAATGGACGCCGCAACTGACGTGGGGCTTCGTCAAGTACGCGCCCAACGATTGGTCGGAGTTTCGTGCCGGACGCATGGCGGTGGATATCTATCTCGATGGCGACTCACGCCATGTCGGCTACTCCTACACCACGGTGAGGCCCTACGCGGATGTGTATGGCCGGCTGACCTTCGATACCTTCGACGGCGTGGACGCCGCATTCCAGGCCTTCGTCGGCCAGGGCTTGATGCGCCTGAAGCTCTTTGGCGGGCGCACCCGAGGTGGAGTCTTCCTGAGCGACGAGATATACGAGATGAATCGCGGGCGTACCTTTGGTGCGGCGCTCGACTGGGTCGGGCCTGAACTCAGCGTGAAGCTCGCCTGGGGAAGCATGACGGCGACCCGTCATCCTCGGATGGGGACGCTGGCGCAGGCGCTTTTTGGTCTCGCCCAGGCGCCCTTTCTTGACTTTCCGCAGGCGGCCGAGCGCGCAACCGAGATCACTGAGACCAATCGTGTCACATATCTCGGGTTGGGCGTCGGCTGGGAACGCGGCCCGATGTCACTGCAGTTCGTCGGTACCGATATGTCGATGTCCATTCATCCCGGACATGAAGGCTGGGGCCTCGGGGCGACAGCGTCCTATCGATTCGGCGCCTGGAAGCCTTACCTGAGTTACTCGCGAAGCGTCATCGACGCGGTCGAGCGCGAATTGTCCTGGCCCGCGCCGTTGCAGGGGGGACAACTTCAGTCGCTCTGGTTGCACAACCGCGAATTCATCAGGCATGACCAACACACGGTTGGCGCCGGCGTCCGCTACGACTTCGCCGACAACGCTGCCTTCAAGCTGCAGGTGGACCGCATCGAAGCCAAGCGTTCATCGTCCCTGCTCGACGACAGGGGTTTCAGGACAGGTCCGCGCGGATTGACGCTGTTCTCAGCCACGATCGACTTCGTGTTCTGAGAGGCCCGCCATGTACAGATTTCTCATCATTTGCATGGTGTCGCTGCTTGCCTTCGTGGGCAAGGATGCGCTCGCCGACGAGCTGCTGATCGTGACGCATCCGGAGAGCAGCATCGGCGAGCTCAGTCGCCAGCAGGCCAGCCACATCTTCCTGGGCCGCCTGCGGCAACTGCCGTCGGGTGAGCGGGTGACGGTCATCGATGTCGAGCCTTTGCGTGCTGCCTTCTACCAGAGCCTGGTCGGGCGCAATCTGGCCGAGATCAACGCCTACTGGGCCCGTCTGCAGTTCTCCGGGCGCACCCAGCCGCCCCTGCGTGTGGCAAGTGCGCAGGAGGCGATCGAAATGGTGCTCGACAGCCGCAGCGCGATCGCCTTCGTCCGGGCCGACCAGCTCGATCCTCGTGCCAGGGTGGTGATGCGTCTTGGGCCCTGATCTGACCGTCGCCGCCGCGCAGGCGGTGGCCCCCATTCCTCCGCCACGGCCTGTCCGGCGCGGGCTGGCAGTCCGTGCCACGCTGCTGATCCTGCTCTTCGGTGGCGTGATCGGTGCCGTCGTGGCCTGGTTCAGTGCGGTCTTGATCGAGCGGACCGAGCGCGACCGCCTCAATGGTGCGCTGGTCGAGCTGATGTCGACCGTCGAGCGCGCCGCCAGCGTGGCCGCCTTCGCCGGTGACGCTCAGCTCGCGACCGAGGTGGTGATCGGTCTATTGAACAACCGCAGCATCGCGCAGGCGGTGATCGAGGACAGCGGCATCGTCCTCGCCGCCGCGGGCGGGCCCGATGCGAGCCCCGTCGGCTTGCGGCAGCCTCTTGCCCTGAGTCAGCCCCTGCATTCGCCCTTTGACGACACCGAGGTCATCGGCCAGCTTCGCATCGTGCCGGCAGTCGAGGTCATCGCTCGCGACGCCGCAAGTTATTCGCGCTTCATTGCGTTGATTCTTGCAATCGAGGTCGTGCTGATCACGTTGGGGGTGAGCTGGGTCGTGACGCGCGGCGTCACGCGCCCTATCCGGACGCTGTCCGACGATCTGCATCGACTCGATGCCGAGGGTGGGGCGCACGTGGCGGCGCCGCGCGGCCATGAGCACGACGAGATCGGCCGCCTGGCGGAGGACATCAACGGCTTGATCGACCGCATGGCTGTCAGCCTCGTCAGCGAGCGGCGGGCGCGTGAGCTGCACGCGGCGGCCGAACGCAAGTGGCGGCTGATCTTCCACAATGCCGAGACCGGCCTGTGCACGATCGATGCCGGGGGCCGCCTGTCGGACTGGAATCCCTGGCTGGCACGGCTGCTCAACCTGCCCTTGCGCGACGACCGTGAAGGTCGTTTCATCCTCGGTGAGCGCTTCGTCGACGCCGAGGGTCACTTCGCTCACATGCTGGGTGAAGCAGCGCTCGGGCGCCCGCTGCCGGGTGCTGATTTCGAGTGTCGCGATTCGAGTGGTTACGTGCGCTGGCTGAATGTGGTGCTCAATCCGCTCGAAGGCTCGCCCGGCATGCTGCAGGGGATCATCAACGATGTGACCGAGCGCAAGCGTGCCGAGGCGCTGGCGCGCACCCAGGCCGAGCGCGATGCCCTGACGGGCCTGCTCAACCGCCGTGGCGTGGAGAAGGTCTATGGCGCCGCTGCAAGGGAAAGCCGAGAGGCGGCCGGGCTGTGCCTGCTGATGTTCGATCTCGATGGCTTCAAGGCAGTCAACGATACCCACGGGCACGAGGCCGGCGACGAGCTCCTGAAACTGGTCGCCCGTCGCGTGGAATCCATCGTACGCCGCAGCGACAAGGTCGCGCGGATCGGTGGCGACGAGTTTGTCGTGCTGCTCGAGCGTCTGAACTCGATCTCGATGGCGCGCCAGATTGCCGGCAAGCTGGTCGACCTGCTCGCTCAACCGTTCGCCGTGAGCGAGAGCGTCTTGGTCACGATCGGGGCCAGCGTCGGGGTGGCCTACACCCACTGTCCGCCCGCGCAGCTCGCAGAGCTGTTGCGGCGCGCGGACGGGGCGATGTACGAGGCCAAGAAAGGCGGCAAGAGCCAGTACCGCTTCGCTTTCCCCACCTGAATCTGCGGGCGGATCGCGCCTGCCGCGCCACCTGCAACAATTCAGTACATTCCACAAACAGTTGCGCAAAAGTGGCTTGTCACACTCCAGCCTGAACTGACTCGGACGCCGCTTCGCGTCCCGCCCGGCCGTACAACTCACAACAGTGGCCCGGGTGTCGAGACAGACAGGACAAAAACCGAAGGAGGAGTGTGGAATGGACACAGGCAAGGGCAGGTCCGATATCCACGGGCAGGGTGCAGAGGGCGGGCTGGACACCTTTCCGCGCTACCTGATGCATCACGCGAAGGCCAGGCCGCAGCAGCCGGCGATGCGCGAGAAGGCCTACGGAATCTGGCAGACTTACAGCTGGGCGCAGGTGGCGGAAAACGTGCGGGCAATCGCCTGCGGTCTGGCGCAGCTTGGCTTCAAGCGCGGCGATCGCCTTGCCATCGTCGGCGACAACCGGCCGCGCCTGTACTGGTCGGTCGCCGCCTGCCAGTGCCTGGGCGGCATCCCGGTGATGATGTACCAGGATGCGGTGGCGCAGGAGATGGTCTATGTGCTGCAGGACGCCGAGATCAAGTTCGCCATCGTCGAGGACCAGGAGCAAGTCGACAAGATGCTCGAGATCCAGCCCGAGGCGCCGCTGCTCGAGCACGTGATCTACGACGATGCGCGCGGCATGCGGCACTACACCGAGACCCTGCTGATGGGGCTGGACGAGCTGCAGGAGATGGGGCGCATCCACGATCGCAACCAGTCGGACTTCCTGGATGGCGAGATCGCCAAGGGCGCCTCAGACGACATCTCGATCATGCTGTACACCTCGGGCACCACCGGCAAGCCCAAGGGCGTGTGCCAGACCCATGGCGCCTTCATCGCCGCGGCGCGTGGCGGCATGCAGTTCGACAAGCTCACCGACCGCGAGGACATCCTGTCCTACCTGCCGATGGCCTGGGTGGGCGACCACCTGTTCTCCTTCGCGCAGGCCATGGTGGCGGGCTTCACGATCAACTGTCCCGAGTCGGGCGAGACGGTCATGAACGACCTGCGCGAGATCGGTCCGACCTATTACTTCGCCCCGCCGCGCGTGTTCGAGAACCTGCTTACCCAGGTGATGATCCGCATGGAAGACGCCGGCGCCCTCAAGCGCAAGATCTTCAGTCACTTCATGGACGTCGCCCGCCGCTGCGGTGCCGACATCCTCGACGGCAAGCCGGTGTCGGGCGGTGACCGCTTCCAGTACTGGCTGGGCAACCTGCTGGTGTACGGCCCGCTCAAGAACGTGCTCGGCATGAGCCGCATCCGCGTCGCCTACACTGCCGGTGCGGCGATCGGACCCGATCTGTTCCGCTTCTATCGTTCGATCGGCATCAACCTCAAGCAGCTCTACGGCCAGACCGAGACCTGCGCCTATGTGTGCCTGCAGCCGGACGGCCAGATCAAGCTCGATTCGGTCGGCAAGCCGGCGCCCTTCGTCGAGGTCAAGCTCGCCGACAACGGTGAGATCCTGGTCAAGGGGCCGATGCTGCTCAAGGCCTACTACAAGCGCCCGGACGCCACCGCCGAGTCGATCAACGCCGACGGCTACTTCATGACCGGCGACGCGGGCTTCTTCGACGAGGATGGTCACCTCAAGATCATCGACCGCGCCAAGGACGTTGGCAAGATGGCCGACGGCACGATGTTCGCGCCCAACTACATCGAGAACAAGCTCAAGTTCTTCCAGCACATCAAGGAGGCGGTCACCTTCGGCAACGGCAAGGAGTTCGTCACCGCCTTCATCAACATCGATCTCGAGGCGGTGGGCAACTGGGCCGAGAAGAAGGGCATGGCCTACTCCGGCTATGCCGATCTGGCCCAGCAGTCCGCGGTGTATGACCTCATCCGCGACTGTGTCGAGAAGGTCAATGCCGATCTCGCCAACGACCCCAACATGAGTGGCTCGCAGATCAAGCGCTTCCTGATCCTGCACAAGGAGCTCGATGCCGATGACGGCGAGCTCACCCGCACGCGCAAGGTGCGGCGCAACTTCATCGCCGAGAAGTACGGCGAGCTGATCGACGCCATGTTCGAAGGCAGGAAGACCCAGTTCATCGAGACCCAGGTCAAGTACGAAGACGGTCGCACCGCCAAGGTGTCCGCCGATCTGCGCATCGAGGAGGTCAAGACCTTCGTGCCGCAGGCCGGCAAGCAGGCCGCGTGAGGAGAGACGAGACAATGACGACTGCAAGCAATGCCGCGCCCGCGGCTCAGACGGGGCGCCAGTTCGGCGACGTGATCCTCGACCTGCAGAACATCTCGCTGCGCTTTGGCGGGGTGAAGGCGCTGACCGACATCAGCTTCAATATCCGCGAGCACGAGGTGCGCGCCATCATCGGCCCCAACGGCGCCGGAAAGAGCTCGATGCTCAACGTGATCAACGGGGTGTATCACCCGCAGGAAGGCAGGATCATGTTCCGCGGCCAGGAGCGCAAGAAGATGGAGCCGCACATGGCGGCCCAGCAGGGCATCGCGCGCACCTTCCAGAACATCGCGCTGTTCAAGGGCATGAGCGTGCTGGACAACATCATGACCGGCCGCAACCTGAAGATGAAGTGCAACCTCTTCCAGCAGGCGCTGTGGATCGGCGCCGCACGCAACGAGGAGATCGCGCACCGCGCCAAGGTCGAGGAGATCGTCGACTTCCTCGAGATCCAGCACATCCGCAAGACGCCGGTGGGCGCGCTGCCCTACGGTCTGCAGAAGCGTGTCGACCTTGGCCGCGCGCTGGCGATGGAGCCGCA
The DNA here is from genome assembly GCF_035444905.1 of Thauera sp. Taxonomy (GTDB): domain Bacteria; phylum Pseudomonadota; class Gammaproteobacteria; order Burkholderiales; family Rhodocyclaceae; genus Thauera. Next base: position 12,811 of record NZ_DAOMPS010000003.1, on the reverse strand, counting down.
GATCCTGCTCCTCGACGAGCCGATGGCGGGCATGAACGTCGAGGAAAAGCAGGACATGTGCCGCTTCATCCTCGACATCAGCGACCAGTTCGGCACCACGATCGTGCTCATCGAGCACGACATGGGGGTGGTGATGGACATCTCCGACCGTGTGGTGGTGCTGGACTACGGCAAGAAGATCGGCGACGGCACGCCTGACGAGGTGCGCAACAACCAGGACGTCATCAACGCCTATCTGGGCAGCGGTCACTGAGCGGAGCGGGACATGGGATTCTTTATCGAAACGATGTTGGGCGGCCTGATGACCGGCATGTTGTACTCGCTGGTCGCGCTGGGCTTCGTGCTCATCTTCAAGGCTTCCGGGGTGTTCAACTTTGCCCAGGGGGCGATGGTGCTGGTCGCCGCGCTGGCGATGGCCCGCTTCTCCGAGTGGTCGAACGCGGCGCTGGGCGGCGACAGCCTGTTCCTCGCCAACGTGATCGGCATCATCGGTGCGGGCATCGTGATGTTCGCCGTGGCGTGGACCGTCGAGCGCTTCGTGCTGCGCAAGCTGGTCAACCAGGAAGGCGCCACGCTGCTGATGGTGACGCTGGGCATCGCCTACGTGCTCGAGGGCCTGGGCCAGACCTTCTTCGGCAGCGAGATCTACTCGATCAACGTCGGCATGCCGAAGGACCCGGTGATCATGTTCGAGGGCCTCATCGAAGGCGGCGTCATGATCAACAAGGAAGACTTCATCGCCGCGGCGCTGGCGGCGGTGCTGGTCGCCGGCCTCACCGTCTTCTTCCAGAAGACCGCGGTGGGCAGGGCGTTGCGGGCGGTGGCCGATGACCACCAGGCGGCGCAGTCGGTGGGCATTCCGCTCAACAAGACCTGGGTGATCGTGTGGTGCGTGGCCGGTCTGGTGGCGCTGGTGGCGGGCATCATCTGGGGCTCGAAGATGGGCGTGCAGTTCTCCCTCGTCACCGTGGCGCTGCGTGCGCTGCCGGTGGTGATCCTCGGCGGCTTGACCTCGGTGCCGGGTGCGATCGTCGGCGGTCTCATCATCGGCGTCGGCGAGAAGTTGTCCGAGGTCTATCTCGGACCCTACGTTGGCGGCGGCATCGAAATCTGGTTCGCCTACGTGATGGCACTCATCGTGCTGCTGTTCCGGCCGCAGGGTCTGTTCGGCGAAAAGATCATCAACCGCGTCTGACGGGGAGAGAGAACAGTGATTTATCGTGAGAATGGCCAGTTCAAGACGAGCTACCTGGCCGACCAACAGATCTTCACGATCGCCCAGGACAAGTGGTTCGTCCTCGGTCTGATCGCCTTCGCCGCCATCGGCGTGCCGATGCTGGCCGACGAGTACCTGTTTCGCGCCATCCTGATCCCCTTCCTGTTGCTGTCACTGGCGGCGCTGGGGGTGAACCTGCTGGTGGGCTACTGCGGCCAGATCACCCTGGGGGCGGGGGCCTTCATGGCGATCGGCGCCTATGCGGCCTACAACTTCATGGTGCGCATCGACGGCATGCCGCTGGTGCTGGCGATGCTGCTCGGTGGCGTGGCGGCAGCGGCCTTCGGCATCCTGTTCGGCATCCCCAGCCTGCGGGTGCGCGGCCTCTACCTGGCGGTGGCGACGCTGGCCGCGCAGTTCCTGTGCGACTGGGCCTTTCTGCGCATCGGCTGGTTCACCAACTACTCGGCCTCGGGCTCGGTGTCGGTGGCCAAGCTGGAGGCCTTCGGCTGGGTGATCAACACGCCGACCGAGAAGTACCTGTTCTGCCTGATCTTCGTGGTGGTGTTCGCGCTGCTGGCCAAGAACCTCACTCGCGCCAGCATCGGCCGCCAGTGGATGGCGATCCGCGACATGGACGTGGCGGCGGAAGTCATCGGCATCCGCCCGATGTTCGCCAAGCTTTCGGCGTTCGCGGTGAGTTCCTTCGTCGTCGGTGTGGCCGGGGCGCTGTGGGGCTTCGTGCACCTCGGTTCGTGGGAGCCGGCGGCGTTCTCGGTCGATCGCTCCTTCCAGTTGCTGTTCATGGTCATCATCGGTGGCATGGGCTCGATCATGGGCAGCTTCTTCGGCGCCGCCTTCATCGTGATCCTGCCGATCTTCCTGAACCAGTTCCTGCCCTTCGTGGGGGGGCTGATCGGGGTCACCGTGTCGACCGCCGGTATCTCGCATGCCGAGCTCATCATCTTCGGTTCGTTGATCATTTTCTTCCTGATCGTCGAGCCCCATGGCCTCGCCCGACTGTGGTCGATCGCCAAGCAGAAACTGCGTCTGTGGCCCTTCCCCCACTGATGCAGCGGTTTTGTCGCAGTGCCCATGAAGCAATCATAAGGAGGAGACTCATGAAATTCCGCACCCTGGCCCTTGCGGCCGCCATCGCCTCGGTGGGCCTGTCGTCCGCCGTGTTCACCCCCGCAGCCCACGCCCAGGCGTCCGAGCAGTTCTTCCCGGTGCTGGTCTATCGCACCGGCGCCTATGCCGCCAACGGCAACCCCTGGGCCAACGGCTACGTCGATTACCTGAAACTGGTCAATGCCCAGGGCGGCGTCAACGGTGTCAAGCTCAGCTATGAGGAGTGCGAGTTCGGCTACGCCACCGACCGCGGTGTCGAGTGCTACGAGCGCCTGAAGGGCAAGGGCGCCACCGTGTTCCAGCCGCTGTCGACCGGTGTGACTTTCGCCATGACGGAGAAGGCCCCGGTGGACAAGATTCCGCTGATCACTTCCGGCTATGGCCGCAGCGAGTCGCAGGATGGCACGGTGTTCAAGTGGAACTTCCCGCTGCTGGGCACCTACTGGGTCGGCGCTGACGTCGCCATCCAGCATATCGCCAAGCAGATGGGCGGCATGGACAAGCTCAAGGGCAAGAAGATCGCGCTGGTCTACCACGACAGCCCCTTCGGCAAGGAGCCGATCCCGCTGCTGCAGGAGCGCGCCAAGATGCACGGTTTCGATCTCCAGTTGCTGCCGGTCGCCCACCCGGGTGTCGAGCAGAAGGCCACCTGGCTGCAGATCCGCCGCGACCGCCCGGACCATGTGCTGCTGTGGGGCTGGGGTGTCATGAACTCCACCGCGATCAAGGAGGCTCAGGCCACCGGCTATCCGCGCGACAAGATGCTCGGCATCTGGTGGGCGGGCGCGGAACCCGACGTCAAGGATGTCGGTGCCGGCGCCAAGGGTTACAGCGCGCTCGCCCTGCAGCACGGTGCCGAGCCCAACAGCAAGGTGGTGAAGGACGTGCTCGCCCTGGTGCACGACAAGGGCCAGGGGACCGGGCCGAAGGACGAGGTCGGTTCGGTGCTCTACATGCGTGGCCTGATCTCGGCCATGCTCGGTGTCGAGGGCGTGGCGGCCGCGCAGGAGCGCTACGGCAAGGGCAAGGTCATGACCGGCGAGCAGGTGCGCTGGGGCCTGGAGAATCTCAATCTGGATCAGGCAAAGCTCGACGGGATGGGCTTCGAGGGGGTGATGCGCCCGGTCAAGACCTCGTGCAACGACCACATGGGCGCGGCCTGGGCGCGGGTACACACCTGGGATGGCGCCAAGTGGGAGTTCAGCTCCGACTGGTACGAGGGTGATGCGTCGGTTCTCGGCCCGATGGTGGCCGACGCGGCCACCAAGTACGCCGCCGAGAAGGGCATTCAGCGCCGTACCGTCGAGCAGTGCGCGGAGTAAGTTGAAACATGCCGCCGCGCCCTCGGGCGTGGCGGCCTCGTGGTGGAATCCAAGATGAACGCTCCCAATACAGCCTTCCTCAGTGTCAACAACGTCGAGGTGATCTACAACCACGTGATCCTCGTCCTCAAGGGCGTGTCGCTGTCGGTGCAGGAGGGCAGCATCGTTGCCCTGCTCGGAGGCAACGGCGCCGGCAAGACCACTACGCTGCGTGCGGTCAGCAGCCTGCTCAAGGGCGAGCGTGGCGAGGTGACCAAGGGCTCGGTGGAGTACAACGGCGAACGCGTTGACTCGATGACGCCCGCAGACCTCGTCAAGCGCGGTGTCGTGCAGGTCATGGAGGGCCGTCACTGCTTCGGCCACCTCACCATCGACGAAAACCTGCGCACCGGCGCCTACACCCGCACCGACGGCAAGGCCGCAGTCGAGGAAACGCTGGAGAAGGTCTACAACTACTTCCCGCGCCTGAAGACGCGGCGCAACAGCCAGGCGGCCTACACTTCGGGTGGCGAGCAGCAGATGTGCGCGATCGGTCGTGCGCTGATGGCCAAGCCCAAGCTGGTGCTGCTCGACGAGCCCTCGATGGGTCTGGCGCCGCTGATCGTCGAGGAGGTGTTCGAGATCGTCAAGGACCTCAACACCAAGGAAGGGGTGAGCTTTCTGCTCGCCGAACAGAACACCATGGTCGCGCTGCGCTATGCCGACTTCGGCTACATCATGGAGAACGGCCGCATCGTGATGGAAGGCGCCGCGAAGGACCTGGCGACCAACGAGGACGTCAAGGAGTTCTACCTCGGCCTGTCGGGCGAAGGGCGCAAGAGCTTCCGCGACGTCAAGCACTACCGTCGCCGCAAGCGCTGGCTGAGCTGAGCCGCCGGGCGCCTCGGCGCCGCACCTCCTCGATACCGGATCGCGCAAGGATGCCGACATGAATTTTCACGACCACCGCGAAACCCTCGACCCCGCCGCGCGCGAGCGCGAGCTGCTTGCGCGCCTGCCCGGCCAGATCGCCCACGCCAAGGCGAACGCTCCGGCGTTCGCCAAGCTGCTCGAGGACGTCGACCCGGACAGCATCGTCAGTCGCGAGGCCCTGGCCACGCTGCCGGTGACGCGCAAGTCCGAGCTGCTCGAGCGCCAGAAGGCGGCGCGCCCCTTTGGCGGCTTCGCGGCGGTGGGCTGGGGCCAGGGCTGCCGGCGGGTGTTCGCCTCGCCGGGGCCGCTGTACGAACCCGAGGGCGCCCGACCCGACTACTACCGCCTGGCGCGCGCACTGCACGCGGCCGGCTTCCGTGCCGGCGACCTGGTGCACAACACTTTCTCCTACCACTTCACGCCGGCCGGTTCGATGATGGAGACCGCCGCCCACGCATTGGGCTGCACGGTGTTCCCGGCCGGCGTGGGCCAGACCGAGCAGCAACTGGCGGCGATCGCGGACCTGCGGCCAAATGCCTACGTGGGTACGCCGTCCTTCCTGCGCATCCTGCTCGACAAGGCCGACGAGCTCGGCGTTGCCGTCTCCTTCACCAAGGCCTTCGTGTCCGGCGAGGCCTTCCCGCCGAGCATGCGCGACGCTTTCGCTGCGCGCGGCATCCAGGCCTTCCAGGCCTACGCGACCGCCGACATCGGGCTCATCGCGTATGAAACGCCGGCGCGTGAGGGCCTGGTGGTGGACGAGGACATCGTGCTCGAGATCGTCCGTCCCGGCACGGGCGACCCGGTCGAGGTGGGGGAGGTGGGCGAGGTGGTGGTCACCACCTTCAATCCCGACTACCCGCTGATCCGCTTCGGCACCGGCGACCTGTCGGCGGTGCTGCCGGGTGTTTCGCCCTGCGGCCGCAGCAACCTGCGCATCAAGGGCTGGATGGGGCGGGCGGACCAGACGACCAAGGTCAAGGGCATGTTCGTGCATCCCGGCCAGATCGCCGAGGTGGTGCGCCGCCATCCCGAGATCCGTCGCGCCCGCCTGGTGGTGGATAATCCCGGGCTCAACGACCGCATGACGCTGATGTGCGAGGTCGCCGGTGGCGGCAGCGAGGCGCTGGCCGGGGCGATCGCCGCCAACATCCGGGAGCTGACCAAGCTGCGTGGTGAAGTCGCCTTCCTGCCTTCAGGGGCGCTTGCCAACGACGGCAAGGTCATCGACGACGTGCGGGTTTATGAATAATCGACAGGCAGGCGCACCGCCGCGCTGACCCGGCACCCCGCGCCCCGGGCCCCGGGCCGGCGCGGGGCGTGCGCGCTGCCAGCAACGGGAGCATGCATGCAAGCAGGGAATCACGCTGACCGCCGTCCGCTCGAGGGCGTGCGCATCCTCGACCTCACCCGTCTGTTGCCGGGGCCGCTCGCGACCCAGCATCTGGGCGACTACGGCGCCGAGATCATCAAGGTCGAGGATACCGGCGCCGGGGATTACGCCCGCAGCATGGGCGCGATGGGCGGCGACACGAGCTATTTCTACCAGATCGTCAACCGCAACAAGCGCAGCCTGCGGCTGGACCTCAAGCAGGCCGAGGGCAAGGCCTTGTTCCTGCGCCTGATCGAAGGCGCCGATGTGGTGGTCGAGGGCTTTCGCCCCGGCGTGATGGACCGCCTCGGGCTTGGCTACGCCGTGCTCGCCGCGCGCAATCCGCGCCTGGTCCTGTGCAGCATCACCGGCTATGGCCAGACCGGACCCTATGCCGAGCGCGCGGGCCACGACATCAACTACATCGGCTACGCCGGCGTGCTCGACCAGATCGGTGCTGCAGGTGGTCCGCCGGTGCTGCCGAATCTGCAGATCGGTGATCTGCTGGGAGGCACGATGGCGGCGGTGATGGGCATCATGGTCGCCTTGTTCGATGCGCAGCGCAGCGGACGGGGCCGCCATGTGGACGTGTCGATGACCGACGCGGCGTTCGCCCATGCGATCTTTCCGCTGGCCGAGGTGCTGGCCACGGGGCGCGCGCGCCCACGCGGCGAGGATCTGGTGAGCGGCGGCGTGCCCTGCTACGGCGTCTATGAGACCGCCGACGGGCGGCACATGGCCGTGGGCGCGCTGGAGGAGAAGTTCTGGCACCTGCTGTGCGACACCCTGGGCCGGCCCGATCTGAAACCCGGCCATCTCGCCCGCGGCGAGGTCGGGGCGCAGGTGAGGGCTGAGCTCGAGGCGATCTTCGGCAGCCGCAGCCAGCAGGCCTGGATCGAGGTGTTCGACCGCGTCGACTGCTGCGTCACGCCGGTGTTGAGGCTGGAGGAGAGCTTGCAGGATGCCCAGCTTCGCGCGCGCAACATGGTGGTGGACGCCGGTGCAATCCGCCAGTTCGGGCCACCGGTGCATATGGATCGCATGCCGTGGACCGAGCCCCGGCCGGCGCCGGCGCGCGCAGGAGAGGATAGCGAGGCGATCCTCGCTGCGCTGGGGGTGGAGGGCGAGGAGCTTGCCCGTCTGCGCGCGGCTGGCGTGATCTGAGCCGGCCCGGCGCGCAGGGGCGGCCTGATTTACTTGTCGGCGGGGGCCTTGCGCCGCCCGCCGCGGCTGGTCGCCTTGGCCGCGGCTTCCGCCGCGGCAGCCTGCGATTCGCCGGCCGGCTGGGTGTTCATCATGTTCCATGGCCACATCGAAGCGGCGGCTGCGAAGGGGTTGGCCGCCGGGTCGGCGCTCGGCGCTTCGGCCCCTTGCGCATGCTGGCTCATGGCCTTGACGGCGGCGATCGCGGCGCGCTGCATTTCCAGCCCCTGGGTGCTCATCTGCAGCATGTTCAGGTTCATCTTCAGCCAGCCTTCCACCGCCTTCATGTCGGCGATGCGCTTGTCGAGCTCGTCCACATCCAAGGTCGGGGTGACCATGCCCGGTAGCGAAAAGCCCATGCTGCTCCACATGCCGCGCACGAACTCGAGCGGGTCCTGGGCATTCTGATCCTGCGACATTGCGTGACTCCCGGCTGATTGAAGGGTGTGCGCGAATCTTACCCGATGCGCTGGGCTTCCTGTGCATTGCTCATGCCGAGCATGCGTCGTCGGTCGCGCCGGCGGCCGTGGAGGCCGACAACAGGCGGTGCATCAGTGCGCGCAGGCGTGCGGGGCGCACCGGCTTGTGCAGCAATTGCACGCCGCTGGCGTGGATGCGCGCGAGGGTCTCGCTGGCGATCTCGCCGCTGGCGACGATGGCCGGCAGCCGACGGGTGGCCGGTCGGGCGTGAACGCGTTCGATCAGCACTAGGCCGTCACAGGCGCCGCGCAGGCGCAGGTCGGTGAGCAGGATGTCCGGGATCGGCCCGCCCTCGAGCTGGGCGATCAGCTCGTCCGCGCTGGCCGCGCTGATCACCTCGCAGCCCCAGCTCGTCAGCAGGTCGTGCATGGCGCTGCAGGCCAGCGGGTCATCATCGACCAGTGCCACGCGCAGGCCGTCGAAACGTCCGAGGGCGCGTGCGTTTTCCTCGATTCCGAGCGGGCTCGGCGGCTCGCCGCGGGGCAAGGCGACCGCGAACACCGAGCCGCGGCCCGGGGCCGAGCGCAGGTCGAGGCGCAGATCGAGCAGGTCGACGAGTCGGCGCACGATCGCCAGTCCAAGGCCGAGTCCCTTGTCACGCGCACGCTCGACGTTATCGAGCTGGACGAACTCCTGGAAGATGATGTGCTGGGCATCTTTCGCGATCCCGAGGCCGCTGTCGCGCACCTCCACCCGGACCTGCGCGCCGTGCCGGCGGCAGGCGACCAGCACGCTGCCGGCCGGCGTGTAGCGGATCGCATTGCTGACGAGGTTGGAGATGATGCGCTCGAACAGGTGCGGATCACTATGTACCCAGCATGACGCGCAATGCAGCCGCAGGCGAAGCCCGCGTGCATCGGCGCTGGGCGCGTGGCCGGCGACGACGCGTTCGAGTACGGCCCGCAGGTCGAAGCTGCATGGCACTGGCTTGAGCACGCCGGCGTCGAGGCGGGAGATGTCGAGCAGGCCGTCGAGCAGGTTCTCCATCGCCTCGGCCGACGCGCCGATGCGCTCGGTGATCTGCCGGCTCCGGGGTGCGAGTGCCTGTTGCTGGAGCTCGGACAGGAACAAGCCGAGTGCGTGCAGGGGCTGGCGCAGGTCGTGGCTGGCGGCGGCGAGAAAGCGCGACTTGGCGAGATTCGCCCGCTCGGCCTCTTCCTTGCGCGCGCGCAGCTCCGCCGTGGCCTCCTCGATCCGGCGCGACATCGACGCGTGGGCGTCAGTCAGGCGTTCAGCCATCTCGTTCACGCCCTCGGCCAGCATGCGCAGGCTGCCCCCTTCGCGGATGTGGACGCGCTCGTGCAACTGGCCCTGGCCAATGCGTGTCACCGTCTCGGCGACGCTGCGGATCGGCCCGCTCACGGTGCGGCTCATGGCACGCGCGAAGAGCAGGCTGCCCAGCGCCACCACCAGCATCCAGCCCGCGCCAATCCACAGCAGCTGGGCGCGACGGTCTTGGATGCGTGCGAGTGACACCTCGACGACCACGGTGCCGAGTGCTGGCGACGTGGCGGCGCCGTCGCCCATGCCAAGCTCATTGGTCGGATCGGTCGCGAGCGGGCTGTAGCGGATCGGCTCGACGATGCGAAGCCAGTGCCGCGAGCCTGCCGCCGCCATGCCCGAGCGCGTGGCGCCTGCATCGTCCGCTCGTGTATCCGGCGATCGCCCGGCTTGCGCCAGCACCTTGCCGTCGGGGTCGAGGATGGAGACCGAGGCGATGTCGTCTTCGAGCAGCAGGGCGCTGCTGAGCTGGTGCAGGGACTCCTGGTCGCCGGAGAACACCGCATATTCGCTCGCCGCCGCCAACTGGCGAGTATGCGCCTGGGCGCGCGCGACCAGCGCTTCGTCCAGGTCGGACAGGCGCAGGCTGGTATGGGTGGCCGTCATCAGCGCGGCCAGCACCACCATCGGCACGAAGGCGACGAAGGTCACGCGGGCGCGTACGCCCCAGCGTTCGATCATGACCCGTTTCCTCGCTCAACCGGAGCGCGGAGAGCAAGGTGTCGCGCAAGGGCTGGTCGCGCGCGCGCGCCGATCGCAGTGGGTCGCGGCGCGGCGAGCCGGGCAGGAGCAGGACGTGACATGGCGTGGAGAGGGTAGGCGCTCGGATTGTCCGCTGTTTCCCCGGTGCGGCATAGGGTCTCACGGATCTCGCATGCTATCCTGCGCGCCCTGCATGGCGAGCGGTACCAGAAACGTTGCGGAGCGCGTGTTGACCAAGATTCTGATCGTTGAGGACCATGCGCTGGTGCGTGAGGCCATGGCCCAGGCCGTGGTGCGCCTCGGCGAGGCGGTGTGCTGCATCGAGGCGGCGAGTGCCGACGAGGCTCTCGCGCGGCTCCAGCAGGACGGCGATCTGGATCTGGCGATCATCGATCTGATGCTGCCCGAGATGAACGGCTTCTCGCTCCTGGCGATCCTCGCCAAGCGCTTTCCCGACATGCCGGCGATCGTGGTCTCCGCCATGGACGACGAGGCTTCGGTGCACCGCGCGATCAAGGCCGGCGCCTCGGGTTTCGTATCCAAGTCCAGCTCGAGCGAGGTGTTGCTGCAGACCGTGCGCAGCGTGCTCGAGGGCGGCATGCCGATGGTACCGCCGACACGACCCGCGGCCCCGGCGCACGCCCCCGCGCAGGTGGCTGCTGACTTCGTCCTGACCGCTGCCCAGGGCCGGGTGCTGGAACTGCTCGCCAGTGGGCGGACGAATCGTGAGATTGCCGATCTGCTGGGCTTGTCCGAGGGGACGGTGAAGGTCCACATGACCGCCATCTTCCGCGCGCTGGGCGTGGCCAATCGGGCCCAGGCGCTGGTTGCGCTGGCGCGCAGCGGCACCCGCCTGTAGCCTGCGCGGCGCTTCTTCAGTGCGAGCGCCGCACGCCCTGCGTCAGGCGTAGCGGCATGTCGGCTGCGGGCAGGCGCTCGACCGTCTCTTCCACCTCGTACTCCTGCCCGTCGTCAATGAAGTCGATTTCAAGCACTTCAAGCACCTGGCGCGCGATCGCGCGGCAGGCGTTGGCGAGCGGCGTTGGCAACTGCTCGGGAAGCTGCTTGTGCAGCAACAGCTTGGATGACGACAGTGCATTGACCGGACGCAGGATGCGATGGCGGTAGGCCCCCATCCATTGCGCCACGCTGCGGTCGGCGGCCTCGCGCTGCCACGCATTGTGCGGCCATTGCGTGGGCACGGCGTAGGCGCGCGGGAACATCTCGAGGTCGCGCAGCACGGTGCGGATGTCCTCGTGCGACTCGCGGAAGGGCAGCAGCACGATGTCGGACAGGGCGTAGAGCTTGCGGTCCATCTCGGTGCGGTTGCCGCCGCCGTCGATGACGCCGATCCAGTCCTCCAGGGTGCGCAGCTTGTCCACGACCTTGGTCAGCGCGTCGCGAGTGCGTGCATCGGCGATCACATAGCGGCGCCCAGTGGGAATCAGGGGTTCGCGCGACGTGTCGGTGAGCACGCAGGCCGCACGTTGGCCGAGCAGCCCCAGACCCTGGCACAGCATGTGGGAGAGCGTGGTCTTGCCGGTCCCGCCCTTGTTGCCGATCACGCAGATGATCTCAGCCATGAATCCTCAGTCCTCAGCTTTGCACTCGCAAATCAGCGCATGGCAGGCATTATCCGGTGCGGCCGACCGGTGCGAGCGCGCGAAAAGCGGGCTTTCGTGCCGTCATTTCCGTCCATCGGCCGAGTGCCTCAGGCGGCCCTGGCCGGCGCGATCCGGTAGGCGTAGAGCTGTGTGCGACGTCGATCTCCGACTTCGACGACGAACGTCGGTTCGCAGCCGGGAACGGGGAAGCTGTTGCTCAACAGCAGGCTGCCCGGCCGCATTTCGGCCCGGGCCTTGTTCCACACCGCGGCCATCGGCACCGGTGACAGGAAGGCATACACCACATCGTAGTCGGCCCAGGGCTCCGCGAACAGGTCGCCCCGTCGCCATTGCAGGTTGGCGAGCCGGCGTGTCAGCACCCGCCCCAGCAGCCAGCTCGCTGGCGCCAGCTCGATGCCGGTGAACTGGCAGTCGGGCCGCGACCGGGCCAGCGGCCGCAGCAGCGAGCCGGTGCCCGCGCCAATGTCCAGTACCCGCGCCGGACCCGCTGGGAGCAGCCCGAGCACGGCCCGTGCCGTGTCGCGATTGCTCAGGTAAAGCGGCACCTGGCTGCGAAAGCTCGTCCAGTAGGTGAGGGCAAGCACGATGAAGGCCAGCAGGTACCAGCCCGGGTGCAGTGCGAGCCGCTGCGCTGCCACCACGAGCGGAAGAAAGCCGAGATGGATGGGCAGCCACCAGCGGTCGCTGCGCAACAAGACTGCAAGCAGTGCGGCCAGCGCCGCCTGTGCGGTCACGAGCGGCCACAGTCCGTTCAAGACGGCGCTGCGGGCGAGGAGGAGGGCGCCGGCAAGGCCGGCGCCCTGGGCGAGCAGGGCTTTGAGGGCTGGCGCCATGGCAGGCTCGAGTCGGGCTGGATGTGGTGGGGCTGAAGCTGCAGCGGGGCGATCGCTCGCGGGCGGTTGCGGTGACTGCCCTCATGATAGGGCCGTGCCCTCGGGGCCGGCGCGACACGTTTCACTGTCGGCCTTGCCGTGCATGGCAGATGACACGGGCTTTCGCAGAAAGTATTTGACAGCCCAATTTCGAGACACTATAGTGCGGGGCTTCCCGACGGAGGGATACCCAAGCGGTCAACGGGATCAGACTGTAAATCTGACGGCTCAGCCTTCGAAGGTTCGAATCCTTCTCCCTCCACCAGATACATCGTCGTTGTGCCGCGCAGCGTGCGCGGTCGGCGAAAGTGGTTGTAGTGAATCGATTGCAGTTTGCTGCGGCGTGGTAAGTGCGGGTGTAGCTCAATGGTAGAGCAGAAGCCTTCCAAGCTTATGACGAGGGTTCGATTCCCTTCACCCGCTCCAGATGTGCTGCGTTTGTACTGTTTCGGAGCCCATGTAGCTCAGTGGTAGAGCACTCCCTTGGTAAGGGAGAGGCCACGTGTTCAATCCACGTCATGGGCACCACTCATTTTCTGCCTGGCCTGGCGCGGCGGCCAACTCGATTGGCTGCCGCACTGGTTTTTCTGGTTCTGATTTTAAGGATAGCGATATGGCTAAGGGTAAGTTTGAGCGGACGAAGCCGCACGTGAACGTTGGCACGATTGGCCACGTTGACCATGGCAAGACGACGC
>NZ_DAOMPS010000002.1:26473-162594 GCF_035444905.1 Thauera sp. | reverse complement strand
GATATAGGCCGGTTGGTTGCATGAATCAGGCGACAACTATCTTGACTTGTTCCGCCTGTCCCCTGGCTCCCTGCGCTCCCCGCGAGCCCCGAACGAGAAGCATGACTACAATTACCTCACTGCACGCAATATTCAATCGACCTTGTGGGCGCGCGCGCTCCCGCACCATCAGGATGTCCCACCGTGGCCAAACTACACCCCACACGCTTGCACCGCAGCCTCACCCCCGACTACGTCACCCACTTCCGCTGCACCGGCCCCGACTGCCCGGACAACTGCTGCACAGGCTGGCGCGTAACCCTCGACAAGAAGACCTTTGTCGCCTACCGCCAAGTGAAACAGCCCGGCCTGGCCGAACTGCTCCCCGCCCACATCAAGCGCAACCGCAGCAACGCCACGGATGCCAGCTACGCATCCATCCAGCTCGATCCCGCCAGCGGCGAATGCCCCTTCATGCAGGACCGACTGTGCGCAGTCCAGCGCGATCTGGGGGAGGACTACCTCTCCAATACCTGCAACGACTATCCGCGCCACACACGCCGGTTTGCGGATCAGATCGAGCAAGCGCTGACGCTTTCGTGTCCCGAAGCAGCACGTCTCGCACTTCTATCGCCCAATGCCTTCGATTTCGTGGAGACGACGCTCACACTGCGCGAAGAGACGATTTCGACCACAAGGCCCCCAAAGGGGCTGACGCTGGATCAGATGAACGAGGTCCGGCTGTTCTGCATGCAACTCATTCGTACAGACGCGCTGGAGCTTTGGCAAAGACTGGCCGTGCTTGGCCTGTTCTGCGAACAGTTTTCCGCGATCCTTACGACCTCTACCGATGCGAAACTGCGCGAACTGATTTCCAATTTCACTGAAATGATCGAGCGCGGATGGGTGATCGAAGCCCTTGGAGACATGAAGCCCGATCACGCCACGCAGGCGCAGATCTTCGCCATCCTCTGGCAGAAGAAGAACACCAGGACGCATTCGGAGCTTCAGCGCAAGACGATGGAGCAGATCACAAGAGGTCTCGGTGCTGTGGATGAGAGCGGCATCGTCGGGACAGACAAACTGACGGAAGCCTACACCGTGGGTGTCGCCAGGCTGCCGGACGCCCTCTGCCAGACTCCCCACCTCCTGGACCACTACCTCCTCAACGAGATGTTCCGCGAGCTATTTCCATTCGCGGTCAGCAGTCCTTATGAGCACTACCTTCGTCTGGTGACTCGCTACGGCCTCGTCCGCCTGATGCTCGCAGCCTTGTGCAACAGCACAGAACGCCTACCCACCCCCGACGAATTGATCAACGTGGTGCAAGTCTTCTGCCGCCGCTACCAGCACGACCAGCACTTCGCATCCCATGTGAACACGGCGTTCAAGAACTCGGGGTGGGACAAGCTGGAGAAGGTCTATCGCTTTCTGAGGGCCTGACCGCCGTCGGGCCGAGGACGCCAGCACGCCACTGAAAGCGGTGTGACCCGCGGCGCGTGTTGCGCTCAAGTTTGTCGATCCGAGTCCGTAGATGCCCTCATGCGCAGGAAACGCGCTAGGCATCGGGAAAATCCTAAAGAGTCGGTACCCCGGGTCGTAAAAGCAACCAAGAGCACAACGAAACGCTCCGCACCCGCCAAGGCAAGCGATGCAGATACGGGTGTATGACCAACCTGACCTACCAGGAGATACATCATGGCCCAGACGATCAACACCAACGTTGCGTCGCTCAACGCTCAGCGCAACCTTTCCTCTTCTCAGTCCTCGCTCGGTACGACGCTCCAACGTCTCTCGTCCGGCCTCCGTGTAAACAGCGCCAAGGATGACGCGGCTGGACTGGCCATCGCAGAGCGCATGAATGCTCAGGTCAAGGGGATGAATGTTGCTATTCGAAATGCCAGTGACGCAATTTCGCTCTCTCAAACGGCCGAAGGTGCCCTTGGGAAGATGGGCGACTCGTTGCAGCGGATGCGTGAGCTCGCAGTGCAGTCGGCAAACGGAACCAACACTTCGGCGGATCGAGACAACCTTCAACTTGAGTTTGCGCAACTTCAGGCGGAAATCACTCGTCTGGGCACGGACACGAAGTTCAACGAGCAGCAGGTTCTGAAGGGCACTGAGTTCACCTTCCAGGTAGGGGCCAACAAGGACGAAGTGATCAAAATTAAAGGGGCCGACATCACGGCGGCCGGTTCGGAAACGTCCAAAGCGGCTGTGAACACTCTTAAGATCGACGGGGCAGACGCGACCGAATCCAACAAGGCCCTTGAGCAGATTGATAAGGCGATCGCGGAGATCGTGAAG
Organism: Thauera sp.; assembly: GCF_035444905.1. Taxonomy (GTDB): domain Bacteria; phylum Pseudomonadota; class Gammaproteobacteria; order Burkholderiales; family Rhodocyclaceae; genus Thauera. The sequence continues at coordinate 160,308 of NZ_DAOMPS010000002.1, read as the reverse complement.
GAACGTGCGACCTTTGGTGCCGCGCAGGTTCGTTTCGAGTCGGTGGTCTCGAACCTACAGGTTTCAGCCGAGAACCAGGCATCCGCTCGCGGTCGCATCATGGACGCCGACTTTGCCACCGAGACTGCGAACTTGTCGCGCACCCAGATCCTGCAACAGGCCGGTACCGCGATGCTCGCGCAGGCCAACTCGCTGCCGCAGAACGTGCTCTCCCTGCTCCGCTAATCCCGGACGGGCGTCTTAAACCGACCGGCGCGGAGCGTAAGATACGCCCCGCGCCGTCGGCCCATCAGGAGGTTGTATCATGTCGACTCAATCCATCAGCAATGCGTCCGTGTCGATGCAGGCGATGTCGGCTGCGCCGACGCGCGACGCCCAGGCGGCGCGCACTCAGGCGGGATCCGCCACAAGTGTGGAGACGCGCACGAAAAACGTGCAGCAGAGCACGACTGCCCACGATCAAGCGCAGCGTGTGCCGAGCGCCGGTGAGCTCCAACGGGCCCTCGAGGAAGTCGAGAAGGCCGTCGCCCCGATGGCGCAGAGCCTGCAATTCTCTCTCGACAAGGATTCCGGCAAGACTGTGGTGAAGGTCATGGACACCGACACCAACGAGGTCATCCGCCAGATTCCGTCCGAAGAAGTGCTCGCCATCTCGAAGGCGGTGGATAAGCTCAAAGGTTTGCTGATCAAGCAGCAGGCCTGAGCGCCAGGAGGTTAGCAACATGGCAATCAGCGCAGCAGGGGTCGGCTCCGGCCTGGACGTCGGCAGCATCATCAACCAGTTGATGGCGGTCGAGCGCCAGCCCTTGACCCGTCTGCAGGAGCAGCAGAAAAGTTTCCAGTCGAAGCTCTCTGCCTTCGGCCAGCTCAAGAGCGCCATGTCCAAGCTGCAGGACGCGGCGGCGACGCTTGCCAAGCCCACCACCTTCTCGGCCACCACGGCGAGCGCGGGCGACACCAAGGCGTTCACCGTCAGTTCGACCACCTCGGCGCAGACCGGCAGCTACAACATCGAGGTGCAGCAGCTCGCGCGCGCGCAGCGCGTGGCGACCAGCGCCACCACTGCGCCCACTGTCGGCGAAGGCACGCTGACCATCGACCTTGGCCGCTACACCGACGCTGGCTTTGTCGCCGCAGACGGTGGCAAGGCGATCAGGATCGACATCGCCGGCGGATCGATCACGACCCAGGTGGGCGAGTACGACGCAGAAGGCGCGTTCGTCCCTGACGAAGGCAGCGCAAAGACGATCACGCTGAGCGGCGAGCCCAAGCTCTCGGACCTGCGCAATGCGATCAACAACGCCAACCTCGGCGTATCGGCACAGGTCGTCAACAACGGCACCGTCGACCAGCTCGTCATCAGCAGCAAGGAAACGGGCGCGGCGCAGGCCTTCAAACTCAGCGGCACGGGTGGCCTGGCGGGCTTCAGCTATGACGCGGGCAGCGCGACCCCGGGCCTGACGACCGTGCAGCAGGCGCAGGATGCCCGCCTGTCCATCGACGGCCTCGCGATCACCCGCGGCAGCAACACCATCGGCGACGCCATCGAAGGCGTCACGCTCACCCTGGCCAAGCCGACCGAGGGCGAAACTGCGGTGACTGTCAACCGCGACGACGAGACCGCCAAGAAGGCTATCGACGACTTCGCCAAGGCCTGGAACGAACTCAACTCGCTGATCCGCACGCAGACCAGCTACGACGCCGCCAGCAAGAAGGCCGGCACGCTCAACGGCGATGCCAGCGTGCGCTCGATCCAGGGCCAGTTGCGCAGCGTGCTCGCCAATCCGCTCGCGGGCCTGGGTGGCGCGACCATGCTGTCGGATGCCGGCATCAGCTTCAAGACCGACGGCAGCATGTCGGTCGACAGCAAGAAGCTGGCCGAGGCGCTCGCCGACCCGTCGAAGAAGCTTGGTGAGCTGTTTGCCGGCAACGGCACCATAGACGGCTTCGCCAAGACACTGGAAAAGCGGATCAAGGACATGACCGCGTCCGATGGCCTTCTGTCGGCGCGCACCGACGGGATCAACCGCACCATCAAGTCCTTCGACACGCGCATGGAGGCGATGAACTTGCGACTGGAAAGGATCCAGGCTCGCTACAGCGCGCAATTCACGGCGCTGGATGCCGCGATGTCAAGCATGAACACGACCAGCGCCTACCTGACCCAGCAACTCGCCAGCCTGTCCGCGTACTAATACCCAAACACGCGTCCGCGCCCCAAGGAGACTCGAAAGATGTTTGGAGGTTTCGGTAATCGCGCCGCCGCCTACGCCAAGGTGGGCGTCGAAACCGGCGTAAACACCGCCGACCCGCACAAGCTCATCCTGATGCTGTTCGATGGCGCCCTGCTGCAGGTGCGCACCGCCGGCATCGCGATCGGCAACAAGGACATCCCTGCCAAGGGCACGGCGATTTCAAAGGCAGTCGAGATCATCATCAATGGCCTCAAGGTCAGTCTCGACCTGAGTGCCGGTGGCGAGCTCGCGCAACGTCTGGCGGCCCTATACGACTACATGAGCGAGCGCCTGCTCTACGCCAATCTGCACAGCAGTCAGCCCGCGCTCGACGAAGTGGCAGGGCTGCTGACCACACTGCGCGAGGCCTGGGCGGAGATTCGCAACCAAGTGCAACCTGCAGTGGCGTGAATCCTGCTCTGTTGCATTAGTTCCCTGCTCACAGGTCTGGTCCCATGCTCACCCGCCCCAACCTTGATGCCCTGCTCACCCGCTACGAAGCCATGGCCGAAGCGGCGCGCGCCAACGACTGGGACCGCCTCGCCGCGCTCGAACGCGAGGCTGCGGCGCTGCGCGACGCCGCGCGGCTGGGCGCCGATGCGGCCGCCCACATTGCATCACCGGGCGCCCTCCCCCCCGACGAAGCCGCTGCGCTGCGCACCAGCATCGAGCGCATCCTCGCCCTGGACGCCGAAATCCGCTCCCACACCGACCCCTTCCTCGCCAGCGTGCGTAAGCTGCTCGCCGGCGGGCGGCAGGAGCGTGCGGTGCGCGACGCCTACGGCGCGCTGGCGCCCTGAGGCGCACGCGGGCTGAGCGTCCCGGGCCGATGGAGCACCTGCGATGATCCCCGCCGACCTCGCTGCCCGCCTGCGCCTGCTCAACGAAGCCAGCTTCTTCAACACCGAACCGCCGGTCGCTGGCCTGCAGCGGGCGCGCGAGATCCAGGCCCAGCTGCCCGAGCTCGTCCCCGGGCAGCGCTTCTTCGCCACCCTGCAGCGCACCCTGCCCGACGGCACCTTCCGCGCCTTGGTGGCCGGGCAGCAGATGACGCTGGCGCTCAACACCGCGGCCAAATCCGGCGACACGCTGGAGCTGGAGGTGTCGCAGGTGACGCCGCGCGCGGTGTTCGCGCGCGTGGTGGGCGTCGATGCCGGCACCACCAGCACCGCCTCGGCGCAGCCGATGCTGAGCCAGACCGGCCGGCTGATCAGCTTTCTGCTCACCGGCCAGCCGACGCCGCAGCCGGCCGCGCTCGCGGCCAACCAGCCCTTGCTCAACGCTCCGCCCACCAGCGGCGCGCCGCTCGTGCCGCTGCTGCGCCAAGCGCTGGGCCAGAGCGGGCTGTTCTACGAATCGCACCAGACGCAGTGGGTGCTGGGCAAGCTCGACACTGCCGCGCTGCAGCGCGAGCCCCAGGGCCAGCAGATGGTGGCGCCGCGTGCGCCAGCCCCACCGGGGCCTCAGGGCGCAACGGCAGCCGCCACGACGGCGGTCTCGCCCCCCCCCAACCCCGCCGCCGCGGCAACTGCCGGCGGAACGGCGCAAGCGGGCGCAGCGGCCGGCGGGGCAGCCGAAACCTCGCGCACCGCCGCGGCCAACCAGGCCGCCGTGCAGGAAGTCGCCGCCCCGCGCGGCCAACCCATCCCCGAGCGCCTGATGCCGATCGTGCATCAGCAGCTCGATGCGCTGGCGACGCAGCACTACCTGTGGCAGGGCCAGGCCTGGCCCGGCCAGCGCTTCGAGTGGCTGATCGAGGACCCGCAGCGCGAAGGCGGCGAGGCAGAGGCCGAGCCCAGCTGGAACACCACGCTGCGCCTCACCCTGCCGCGGCTGGGCGGGGTCGAGGCCCAGCTTCACCTGACCCCGGCCGGCGTGGCGCTGCGCCTGCGTGCCGACGACCCGGCCACGATCGGCCGACTCGACGCCGGCGCCGCCGCGCTCGCCTCCGCCCTCGAGGCGGCGAACCTGAAGCTCACCGGCCTGGTCGTGGAGCCGCGGGAGACGGCCAATGGCTGAAGCCCGCCCCGCCCAGCGCAACGAGGCCGTCGCGCTCGCCTACACCGCCGGCGAGACCGCGCCGCGCGTGGTCGCCAAGGGCAAGGGCGTGATCGCGCGCGAGATTATCGAGCGTGCGCAGGAAGCCGGCGTGTTCGTGCATGAATCGCCCGAGCTGGTGAGCCTGCTGATGCAGGTCGACCTCGATGCGCGCATTCCGCCCCAGCTCTATGTCGCCGCGGCCGAGCTGCTGGCCTGGCTGTATCGCCTCGAACAGGGCGCCGAGGCCGGCGCGCCGCCGATGGCCAGCGGGCTGCCCGAGTCCCTGCGCCCGCGCCAGGCGGGCGAAGGCGAGACCGCACAATGATCCGTCCGGCCACAGGCCAGGGACGCACGATCCGCGTCATCTCGTGATATAAGCAGGCCTGCACCGCGGGGCTGCACCGCAGCGCCCAATCAGGCACCCGAGCATGTCGATCGAACACGAACACACCCGCGTCGAACTCATCCACGCCGAAGACGAGGCCAAATATCTGCTGCGCGACACGCGCGAGATCCACGCCATCCTCAGGAACCTCATCACCGCCCGCGCGCTGGTGAGCGCGCGCCTGGTGCCGGGCAACGAGTCGGTGCTCAGCACCCTGGTCGAGGTGGACGAGGCCGGCACCGAGCTGCTGCTCGACGGCAGCGCCGACCCGCAGCAGAACGAGCGCATCGCGCGCGCCGAGACGCTCGACTGCGTCACCCAGCTCGACCGCGTGCGCATCGAGTTCCTGCTCCAGGGCCAGCGCTTCGTCATGGAAGACGGCATGCCCGGCTTTCGGGTGCCGCTACCGAGCGCGCTGTTGCGCCTGCAGCGGCGCGATTTCTATCGCCTGCAGACGCCCGTCACCCACCCCGTGAGCTGCGCCGTGCGCTTGCCCCAGGCCGACGGCAGCGAGCGCGACACCGAGCTGCGCATTCTGGACATCAGCGGCGGCGGCGTGGCGATTGCCGTGCCGCCCAGCGGCGTGCGCTTCGAGCAGGGCACCGAGTTCGGCCACTGCACGCTGAAGCTGCCGGATGTCGCCCCCATGACTGCCCGCCTGGTGGTGCGCAACCTGTTCCGCATCACCACCCGCAACGGCGTCGAGATGCTGCGCGCCGGCTGCGAGTTCCTCGACCTGCCGCGCGGCGCAGACGACGCGATCCAGCGCTACATCCTGAGGGTCGAGCGCGAGCGCAGCGCGCGCGAACGCGGCCGCCTCTGACCCTGTCCTCCCCTCTGCGCCCCGCGCCCCCGACAACCACGCACCCACTGGCACCGCGCCCCAGACACCGATGGAAGACCTGAGCACGGCAAGGCCAATCGACACCGACCGCGACGGCGGGCTGGAAAGATTCATGCTGCACGGCCGGCGCCAAATCGCCCAGTTGCTGCAGGCCTTGATCGACGAGCATTGCCTGATCGCCGCGCACAGCGGCGGTGGCCACTCCTTCGTCACCGCGCTGATCCGGCTCGACGACGACTCGGTACTGCTCGACGTAAGCCCAGACCCGGCCGCGAACCGGCGCGCGCTGATGGCCGAGCGCCTGCTGTGCATCACTCAGCTACAGCGCATCCGCATCCAGTTTGCCCTGCGCGGCCTCGCCGAAGTCATCGAGGACGGCCGCCCTGCCCTGCGCGCGCCCCTGCCCGATCAGTTGCTGCGCCTGCAGCGGCGCGAATCCTACCGCCTGCAGGTGCCGCTCAAGCACGAGCTGGGGGTCAGCCTGAAGGCGCACAATGCCGCACGTGAGCCGGTGCAGATGGACAGCCGGGTGATCGACATCAGCGCCGGTGGCATCGCCACCGTGGTGCTGCCCGGCGTGGCAGAGTTCGTGATCGGCGAAAAGCTGGAAGACTGCCGCCTGCGCCTGCCCGACACCGACCCGCTGGCGCTGACGCTCGAGGTGCGCAACATCACCCCCCAGCCACAGCGCAACGGCACCGAACTGCTCCGCCTCGGCCTGCAGTTCGTCAGCCTGCCGGGTAACGCCGAAGCCCGCATCCAGCGCTACATCTTCAACACCGAACGCGAGCGCAACGCCAGGGAAAAGGGCGGGATCTGAGGCCAGACGCGGCTCAGGCGCAACCGACCTCGAACCGGCTTCGGAACCGGCCAACTGGATCCTGGTAACCTATGCAGAAATCTGCATCAGAAGATAGCCATGAGAACCACACTCGACATCGATGACCTGCTGCTCCAGCAGGCCAAGCAACTGGCGGCGCGCGAGCACACCACCCTCACCCGGCTGATCGAGGAAGGCCTGGCCGCTCGCTTGCGCCATGCAGACCGCCCACCCGCCGCGCCGACCCGCTTGCGCTTGCCGGTGTTTGCCGGCAATGGCGGACTTCAGCCGGGTATCAAGGACACCCGAAGTCAACAGGCCATCCTCGATGCACTCGACGAACAGGATAGCGTGCGGGATGGCGCGCGGTGACGCCCGACGTAAACGTGCTCGTTGCCGCCTCGCGGCAAGACCATCCGCATCACGCTCCGGCGCTCGCCTGGCTGGAGCAGGCTATCGCCGACAGTGGCACAGGCACCCCACTCGCCCTGCTCCCCATGGTCGCTTCCGGCTTTCTGCGCCTGGCGACGCATCCACGGGTGTTCGTGATACCCACTCCGCTGCAGGATGCCCAGGCCTTTCTCGATGCGGTACTGGGGGCGCCGGGCGTCAGCCTGGTGCCGCTGGGCGGCGAATGGCCGCACTTCACCGCTTTGTGCGCGCGGCACGGACTGACGGGCAACGCGATACCCGCCGCGTGGATTGCCGCCGCCGCGCAGTACCACCACCTGCATCTGGTGACCTTCGACAAGGGCTTTCGCAAGCTGCTCAAGCCGAGCGCCGTGACCGTATTGAAGGGCTGAAGAAGCTCCACCGGTCCCCACACGAACAGGCGAAGCCACCTCAGACCGGCATGTTCATGATGTCCTGATACGCGGTAACCAAGCGGTTGCGCACCTGCACCATCTGCTGGAAGGACAGGCTGGCCTTTTGCAGGTTGACCATGACGTCCTGCAAGTTGACGTTGGGGTCGCCGGCGGAGAAGTTCTGCGCCATCGCGCGTGCCTCACCCTGTGCCGCACTGACGTCCTTGAGGGCGTTGTTGAGCACGTCGGCGAAGTTGACACCACCCGCAGCCGCGTCGCTGGGCGAAGCCGGAGACACGGCCTTGCCTTGGGCGGCTTGCGACACCGAGCGCAGTTCGCTCAGCATCTGGTCAATTCCACGGGTGTCCATGCTTGTCCCCCGGCTTCAGGGTATGCGGTGATGTGAGTGTAGCAGAGCAAACGGCATGCCACCGCCTGCCCAGTGCGCGGGCGGCCACGGTCCGGATCAGACTTCGTAACCCTCGTCACGGTACTGCTGCAGCTTGTAGCGCAGCGTGCGCTCGGAAATGCCCAGCTTTTCAACGGTCTTCTTGCGCGAGCCGCCGAACTCGCGCAGCGTGGCGAGGATGTGTTCGCGCTCGAGGTCCTTCATGTTGGCGGGCCGCCCGGGCTGTTCCGGCTGGGGCGCGGCCGCAACGAAGTGGTGCGAGGGGCGGCCGGGCGCCGGCGAGGCGGCAAAAGCTGCCGATCCGGCGGCAAAGCTTGCCGCCCCCGGCGCCGCCGCGCTACCCACTGTCCTGCCCGCAGGCGGGGCGGATGCGGGCTGTGCGAGCGTGGTCGGCGACAGCTCGGGATTCCATTGCGGCAGGCACAGGCGCAGGGTCTGGGCGGTGACGGTGTCGCCCTGGGTCAGGATCAGCACGCGGTGCATGGTGTTTTCCAGCTCGCGCACATTGCCCGGCCAGCCGTAGCGCGGCAGCAGGGCCTCGGTCTCGGGGGCGAAGCGCACCTGGCGCTGCAGGCGCGCGGCGTGGCGGGCAAGGAAGTGGCGCGCCAGCGGCAGGATGTCGCCCGGACGCTCGCGCAGCGCGGGAATCGCGATCGGGAAAACGTTCAGGCGGTAGTACAGATCCTCGCGAAAGCGCCCGGCCGCCACCTCGGCGAGCATGTCGCGGTTGCTGGTGGCGAGCACGCGGATGTCGAGCGCCACCGGCTTCTTGCCGCCGACGCGCTCGACCTCGCGCTCCTGCAGCACGCGCAGCAGCTTCGCCTGCAGGCCGAGCGGCATCTCGGAGATCTCGTCGAGCAGGATGGTGCCGCCCTGGGCCTGCTCGAACTTGCCCAGCTGGGCGCTCTGGGCGCCGGTGAAGGCGCCCTTCTCGTACCCGAACAGCGTCGCTTCGAGCAGGTTCTCGGGGATGGCGGCGCAGTTGATGGCGATGAACGGGCCCTTGGCGCGTGCGGAATGGGTGTGGATGTAGCGTGCGAACACCTCCTTGCCGGTGCCCGACTCGCCCGACAGCATCACGGTGGCGTCGGTCTCGGCCACGCGCGCAGCGAGCGCGAGCAGGTTGCGCGTGTGCGGGTCCTCGGCGATGGTGTCTTCGGCCGCGGGCGGGCGGGCGGCGTAGCGGCGCACGTGCTCGAGCAGCAGCTCCGGCTCGAAGGGCTTCATCAGGAAGTCGCAGGCGCCGCCGCGCATCGCCGCCACTGCCTTGTCGACATCGCCGTAGGCGGTCATCAGCAGCACCGGCAGCTGCGGATAGCGGGCGCGCACCTCGTGCAGCAGTTGCAGGCCATCCATCGGCTGCATACGCAGGTCGGTGACCACCAGATTGAAGCTGTGGTGCTCGAGCGCGGCCAGCGCCGCGGGACCGCCATCGACGCCGGTGACGCCGTGGTGCGCCATCTCGAGGGTGAAGCAGACCGCGTCGCGCAGCGCGGCGTCGTCCTCGACGACCAGGATGTTGAGCGTGTCGATCATGGACTGTGGTTTCCGTTGAGCGCACCGGCCACGGGCGCGGAGGCCGCAGGCAGGGGCAGCGTGAGCGTGAACTCGGCACCCTCGCCCGGCGCCGAACGCAGCGCAATGTCGCCGCCGTGCGCACGCGCCACCCCGCGCGCAATGGCCAGGCCGAGGCCGGTGCCTTCGGCTCGGGTGGTGAAGAAGGGTTCGAACAGGCGCTCCTGCAGGTCGGGGGCGATGCCGCGGCCGCTGTCGCGTACCGCGAAGCGCAACGCCGCAAGGCCGATGCCGCTGTCGGCCGCGGCGAGCGGCGCCACCTCGCAGGCCACGCTGCCACCCGCCTCACAGGCCTGGATGGCGTTCTCGAGCAGATTGGTCAGCGCGCCGCCGAGCGCCTTGCGGTCTCCCACCAGTTCGAGCGCATCGCAGGTGCACACGGAGCGGAAGGCAACCTGGCGCGCACGCGCCAGAGGCTCGAGCGTGTGCGCAAGTTCGGCCACCAGTTCGCACACCCTGAAGCGCTGCCGCCCGGCGCTGTCGCCGCGCGCAAACAGCAGCATGTCGCGGATCAGGCGCTCGAGGTAGCGCAGGCGCTCGAGCGCGCGTTCAACCACGCTGATGCGCTGCAGCGGATCGAGCTCGGGCTGGCGCAGGTTGCCGGTGTAGAGCAGCGCGGCGGCCAGCGGCGTGCGCAGCTGATGGGCGAGCCCGGCCACCATCTCGCCCATGGCCGCGAGGCGCTCGTTGCGCTCGGCGGTCAGACGCATGCGGTGGGTGTCGGTGATGTCGTGCACCAGCAGGATGCGCTCGTCGCCGGCCTCGAGGGCGGACTCCGATACCGCCACGCGGCGCGCCCGCCCGCCATCCTCACCCGCCGCCGCGGCGAGCGCGAACTCGCCCGGCGTCTCGGTACCCTGCAGCACGGCCGCCAGCTCGGCCCAGGCCCGGCCCGCCAGCCCGGCACCGAACAGGCGCTCGGCGGCGAGGTTGGCCTGCACCACCCGGCCCTGGTGATCGACCACCAGCACCCCCGCCGGCAACGCGCCCATCAGCACCGACAGGCGCTCGGTGAGCTGGCCGACCTGGCCCTGCAAGGCGTTGTAGGCGGTGGATAGCTCCTCGGAGGCGCGACTGAACAGGGCGAAGGCCTCGGCAAGCTGCGCGGCATCGAGCGGCGCCGCCTGCGCGGGCGCGCTTTCCGGGGATGCGGCAGCCGTGCCGGGATCGGTTTCCGTTTTCACGCTAGGCACTGTAGTTGCGGACCCCGCTATGGTAGCCGGCAAACAGGCGGCAAAAAATGCCGCTTTTCACCCCATCGGGCTTGCGCACGCGGGCCGACAATGCCTTCCATCCGTCAAAGCGTACGCAACAGGACCGCCACCATGGCCGCAGCAGACAACACCGCCGAACTCGCACCCGGGGCCAGCGCCAGCGCCGCCGCCGCCCCCGAATCGCGGCTGCAGCAGGGCCTGCAGAACCTCAACGCCCTCACCCAGCGCCAGAAGATTGCCGCTGCCGCAGGCGTGGCGCTGGCGATCGCCTTGGTCGTCGGCGTGCTGCTGTGGAACCGCACGCCCGACTATGCGGTGCTGTTCTCCAACCTGGACGAACGCGATGGCGGCCAGATCATCGCCGCGCTGCAGCAGCAGAACGTGCCTTACCGCATGTCGGCCAACGGCAGCGCGATCCTGGTGCCGCAGGCGCAGGTGCACGAGACCCGCCTGCGCCTGGCGGCCGAAGGCCTGCCCAAGGGCGGGCTGGCCGGCTTCGAACTGATGGACGGGCAGAAGCTGGGCATTTCGCAGTTCAACGAGCAGGTGAACTACCAGCGCGCGCTCGAGGGCGAGCTGTCGCGCACCGTGCAGGCGATCGACGCGGTGGCGAGCGCCCGCGTGCATCTGGCGATGCCCAAGCAGACCGCCTTCCTGCGCGACGACCAGCGCCCCACCGCGTCGGTGATGGTGAACCTGCGCCCCGGGCGCATCCTCGACGCCAACCAGGTCGCCGGCATCGTGCATCTGGTGTCGTCCAGCGTGCCGCGCATGACGGCCGCGGGCGTGAGCATCGTCAGCCAGACCGGCGAGCTGCTGACCTCGCGCTCCGACCCCTTGCTGCGCGCCGGGCTCGACCCCACCCAGCTCAACTACGTGAAGGCGCTCGAGGAAGGCTTCATCCAGCGCATCGAGAACATCCTCGTGCCGCTGGTCGGCAAGGACAACTTCCGCGCCCAGGTGGCGGCCGACGTGGACTTCAACCAGGTCGAGCAGACTGCCGAGACCTACAAGCCCAACCCTTCCCCCGATCAGGCGATCCGCAGCCAGCAGACCAACGAGGTGCTCAACCCGGCACCCGGCGCCCAGGGCGTGCCGGGCGCGCTCACCAACCAGCCGCCGGTGCCCGCGACCGCGCCGATCACCACGCCGCAGGTGGGCGGGCCGGGTGCCAACGGCCAGGCCGGGCTCTTCGCCGGCAATCGCAGCGCGGTGCTCAACTACGAGCTCGATCGCAGCATCCAGCACGTCAAGCAGGCGATCGGCCAGGTCCGTCGCCTGTCGGTGGCTGTAGTGCTCAACAACCGCAGCATCATCGGCGCCGACGGCACGCCCGGCAGCGAGGCGCTCAGCGAGGACGAGATCGCGCGCATTACCAATCTGGTGCGCGAAGCGGTAGGCTATAACGCCGATCGCGGCGACACGATCAACGTTGCCAACAGCGCCTTCGCGGTCGAGGCCGCCGAGCCGCAGCTGCCGCTGTGGAAGGACCCCGAGGCGCTCGCGCTGGGCAAGGAAGGCCTGAACTGGCTGCTGGTGCTGCTGGTGGTGCTGTTCGCCTACTTCGGCGTGATCCGCCCGTTGCTGCGCACCGCCTTCCCGCCGAAGGAAGTGCCCGCCGAGGGCGAGGCGCTCGAGGAAGGCGAAGAAGGCGAGGAAGGGGTGCGCGTGACCCTGTCCGGCGCCGGCGAGGCGGAAAGCTTCGAAGAGCGGCTCGAGCGTGCACGCACCCTGGCGCGCAATGACCCGAAGATGGTGGCCAGCCTGATCAAGGACTGGATGGGCGTGAATGAGGAGGCCCGCAAGTGACGACACCCGACCAGGGCCTGGAAAAGGCCGCCCTGCTGCTGCTGACCCTGGGGCCCAACGAGGCTGCCGGCGTGCTCAAGCAGCTCGGCCCGCGCGAGGTGCAGAAGCTGAGCATGAAGATGGCGACCATGTCGCCGCAGGCTCGCGGCGCGGTGGAGCCGGTGCTGATCGAGATGATGGAACACTTCGGCAAGGGTGCGCTGATTCAGCCCGACGAGGACCAGTTGCGCGAGATGCTGACCAAGGCACTGGGCGACGAACGCGCCGGCCATCTGCTGTCGCGCATGTTGAGCGGCTCGGACACCGCGGGCATCGAGAGCCTGAAGTGGATGGATGCCGCCACCGCCGCCGACCTGATCAAGAACGAGCACCCGCAGATCATCGCCACCATCCTGGTGCACCTCGAATACGACCAGGCGGGCGAGATCCTCAAGCACTTCAACGACCGCCTGCGCAACGACGTGGTGCTGCGCATCGCCACCCTCGACGGCGTGCAGCCGACCGCGCTGAAAGAGCTCAACGACGCCCTCACCCGCATGCTGTCGGGCGCATCCACGGTCAAGAAGGCGGCAATGGGCGGCGTGCGCCATGCCGCCGAGATCCTCAACTTCGTCGGCTCGACGCACGAGACCGCGGTGATCGACAACGTGCGCGAATACGATCCCGAGCTGGCACAGAAGATCCTCGACGAGATGTTCGTGTTCGAGAACCTGCTCGACATCGACGACCGCGGCATCCAGACCATCCTGCGCGAGGTGCAGTCCGACTCGTTGATCATCGCCTTGAAGGGCGCGCCGCCCGAGCTGCGCGAGAAGATCTTCAAGAACATGTCCACGCGCGCCGCCGAGATGCTGCGCGAGGATCTCGAGGCGCGCGGTCCGGTCCGCCTGTCCGAGGTCGAGGCCGAGCAGAAGGAAATCCTCAAGATCGTCCGCCGCCTGGCCGAGGAAGGCCAGGTCATGCTGGGCGGCAAGGGCGGCGACGATGGTTTCGTGTGATCGACCCCTGCCCGCCGCGCGCCGCCGCACTGACACCCGGAGCCGGCGATGAGCATCTCGCGCCACCAGGCGGTCGGCGCCTATCGACGCTGGGAGCCGGCCGACTTCGACGACGAGGCCGGCCCGCGCAAGAGCACGCGCCCGACGCCAGCGCCGCCCGCGCCGCCGGCCGCCGAGCCAGCCCCTGTGGCGCCGGCGGCCGCAGCCCTCTCGCTGCCCGACGACTTCCACCTGCCGACCGCCGATGAACTCGAGCGCATGCACGACGAGATCCGCGCCACCGGCCTCGAAGAGGGGCGACGCGAAGGCTACGCCGAAGGCCTGGAGGCCGGCCGCGCCCAGGGCTATGCCGAGGGCAAGGCCCGCGCCGAGGAAGAGGCCGCCCGCCTCGCCACGCTGGCCGACGGTCTGGAACAGGCCCTGAGCCAGCTCGACGGCGAGATCGCCGAGGAGCTGATGGCGCTGGCGATCGAGATGGCGCGGCGCATGGTGCGACAGACGCTCGCGGACCACCCGGAGAGCATCCTGGACACCGTGCGCAGCGCCCTGCTGCAGTTGCCGCAGGGCCACGCCCACATCCAGCTCCATCCGGACGACCTCGCGCTGGTGCGCGAGCACCTCGGCGACCAGCTCGCCCACGCCGGCCACCGGCTGCAGGAGGATGCCCGCCTGCAGCGCGGCGACTGCCGCATCGATGCCGTCGGCGCCCAGGTGGACGCCACGCTCGAGACCCGCTGGCGCCGGGTGCTGGAGTCGATCGGCCACGATCGCGCGAAGTGGAACCCGCCGCCGGATGAAGCCGGCGCGCTGCCGTCATGAACCCGCATAGCGCGCTGTGGCGCAACTTCCTCGCCGACGGCCGCCGCCTGGTCGAGAGCAGCAGCCCGCTCGAGATCTCGGGCCGCCTCACCCGCATCAACGGCCTCGTCATGGAGGCCGCCGGCATCAAGCTGCCGCTCGGCTCGGGCTGCCGCATCCTGGTCCCGGGCGGCGGCGCGGTCGAGGCCGAGGTGGTGGGCTTCAACGGCGACAAGCTGTACATGATGCCGACCGACGACGTCTTCGGCCTCGCGCCGGGCGCGCGCGTGCTGCCGATGGAGGTCGGCGTGCCGCGCCTGGTGCCAGGCAAGCGCATCGGCCCGCGCCGGCGCGCGGCCGACCGTGCCAAGCATCTGCCGGTGGGCGACGCCCTGCTCGGCCGCGTGGTCGATGGCGCCGGCCGCCCGCTGGACAACCAGGGGCCGCTCGCCACGCAGGAGACGCGCTCGCTGCAGGGGCGGCCGATCAACCCGCTGGCGCGGGCGCCGATTGCGCAGCCGCTCGACGTCGGCATTCGCGCGATCAACGCCCTGCTCACCGTCGGCCGCGGCCAGCGCCTGGGCCTGTTCGCCGGCTCGGGGGTGGGCAAGTCGGTGCTGATCGGCATGATGGCGCGCTACACCGAGGCCGAGGTCATCGTCGTCGGCCTGATCGGCGAGCGCGGCCGCGAGGTCAAGGAGTTCATCGAGCAGAGCCTGGGCGCAGAGGGTCTGGCGCGCTCGGTGGTGGTCGCCGCACCGGCCGACACCAGCCCGCTGATGCGCATGCAGGGGGCGGCCTACGCGACCACGGTGGCCGAATACTTCCGCGACCAGGGCCGCCAGGTGCTGCTGATCATGGACTCGCTGACACGCTATGCGATGGCGCAGCGCGAGATCGCGCTGGCGATCGGCGAACCGCCGGTCACGCGCGGCTACCCGCCGAGCGTGTTCGCGCGACTGCCGGCGCTGGTCGAGCGTGCCGGCAACGGGCCCGAAGGCGGCGGCTCGATCACCGCGTTCTACACCGTGCTCGCCGAGGGCGACGACCAGCAGGACCCGATCGCAGATGCCGCGCGCGCCATCCTCGACGGTCACTTCGTGCTGTCGCGCAACCTCGCGGACCAGGGCCACTACCCTGCGATCGACATCGAGCAGTCAATCTCGCGTGCCATGCACGGCCTGGTGGGGGACGACCACTTCAGCGTGGTGCGTCAGTTCAAGCAGTTCTTCTCGCGTTACCAGCGCTCGCGCGACCTGATCGCGGTGGGCGCCTACCAGCCTGGCGGCGACCCGGTGCTCGATACCGCGGTGCGGCTCTACCCGCGCCTCGAGGCCTTCCTGCAACAAGGCATCAACGAGCACGAGAACTACGAGGGCGCGCTGCACAAGCTCGCCCAGGTGTTCTCCTGAGGCACGCCGGGCCGGATCGCCGCATGCGCGCCGACCATGACAAATGACCGCGGTCAACAGCGGCCGAAAGCGCTAGAATCCGGCTCGTCACCCTATTCGGCTGCGATTGTCACGGCAGCGCCCACCGGCTCCAATGACCGCCCGCTTTCATCTCCAGCCCCTGCTCGATCTCGCCCAGACCCGCACCGACGATGCCGCGCGCAAGCTCGGTGAGCTGGTGGCGGCCGAGCGGGATCTCGAGCAGAAGCTCAAGATGCTCGAGGATTATCGGCATGAGTACCACGAGCGCTTCGTGCAGGCGGCGCGCGATGGCCTCACGCCCGACGCCTGGCGCAACTACAGCGCCTTCATCGGCAAGCTCGACGACGCCATCGGCGCGCAGCGCAGGATCGTCGAACAGTCGCGCACCAGGACGACGGAGGGGCAGCAGGCCTGGCTTGCCCAGCGCACCAAGCTGAAGGCCTTCGACACGCTGTCGCAACGGCACCAGTCCGCAGTCAACCGCCAGCAGGCACGTCAGGAGCAGAAGCAGTCCGACGAGCACGCTGCCCGACGCGGGCCGGGCACGGAAGAGTGACAGCCGCAGCACTTTGGCATGCGCCTTGCTTCTAGCTGACTGTCGGATCGTCCGCGATCCATCGCATCCAGCCAACGAGAGGCCAGCCAACATGACTGCTCCGCTATCGACCCACAGCCTCGCGCACAGCTTCAATCAGCGTCTCGCCGTGCCCTCGGCATCGTCCGCGCTGCTCGGCATCCCGGGACTCGGTGCCCAGCCCGACAGCTTCTCGCAGACGCTGCAGCGGCAGATGAACACCCCCGCCCGGCCGCTCGAGCCGCCCCCCGCCAGACAAGCCGAGCGCGAACCCGAGCCCAGCCGCCCTGCACCCGCTGCCCAGACGCCTGCCCAGGGGCCTGCAGAGCCAGCGCGTGAACCCGGGCGCAGCACCGAGGCCCGCACCACCCACGATGGCACGACGGACAAGCCAGCCGGGACAGGCACGCAGCCCGATCAAAAGGCCGCAGATGGCAGCACCGCCGAGAACAAGACGGACGCATCCTCGCCAGCGGACCAGCGCCCGGACGCGACGACGGCACAGAGCGAAGGTGCCGCTGCAGCGGCCGGCAATTCGGCGAGCAGCGTCGGCACCTCGGTGCCCGACGCGGAGACGCTCGTCCTGCAAGCGGCAGATACGGTCGTTGATGCGCCCGAGGCGGCAGCGCTTGCCGGTCTGCCGGCAGCGCTTGCCGCACTGATGGCGGGCACCAAGCAGGCCGGGACCGAGGGGGGCGAGACGGCGCCGACCCTGACCGCCACGACCGGCGGGCGCAAGAACCCGCAGGATGCCCGTAACCTTCAGAATTCCGCGTTCCTGCCGAAAACAGAGACATCGGCCGAGGGTGCGGACCGCAGCCCGGCCTTCCTGGTCCAGGGGCGTGCGCTGGCGGCCGGCGTGCTCGCCGACAAGGGTATGGCCGCGGCGCAGGCCCTCAAGGCGGTGGCCGGCGAGGCCGGCGGAGCGGGGACGCAGCAGCCGAATGCCTTCCTCAACACGCACGCGCCGATGCACCTGCTGCGCCACGCCCCGGCCACCCAGCCGGCGACACCCCAGTTGCCGGTGCATACGCCGGCCGGGCAGCAGGCCTGGGCGGAGGATGTGGGCAACCAGGTGCGGTGGATGCTGGGCCGCGCCGAGAGCAAGGCCGAGCTGGTGCTGACGCCGCCTAACCTGGGCAAGCTCGAGGTGTCGATCAACCTCAATGGCGACCAGACGACGGCCCAGTTCGTCGCCTCCAGCCAAGCGGCGCGCGATGCGCTCGAGCGCGCGATGCCGCAGTTGCGCGAGATCCTGCAGCAGGCGGGGATCAACCTGGGCGAGGCCAATGTCAGCACCTCCGACCAGGGCGCGCGCGAGGACGGCGGCACGGCCGGGCGTGGCCGCGGCGATGCGACTGGCAGCGCCGGCAGTGAAGGCGGCATCGCCGGCGGCGGCACCGCCAGCGGCTGGATCAGACAACATGACGGGATGGTCGACACCTTCGCCTGAAGCGCCTGAATAGGGGCGGCTCTGCCCCACTTATTCTTGCTTGGGCGCATGCGATCATCGCGGATAATTCAATCCGTAAGACAGGAGATTCGCATGGCCAAGGCGCCGGCAAGACCGGATGAAGGCGGGGACGTCCCGAAGAAGAAGAGCAAGCTGCTGCTGATCATCGTGATCGTGCTCGTCACGGTGCTGATCGTGATCGGCGGCGGGATTGCCGCCTTGCTGCTGCTCAAGGGCGGCAAGGACAAGGCGGCAGAAGACAGCACTGCTGCCGCCCCGACCGGAGCCATGCAGATGCAGTCGGCGGTGGACCTCACCAAGCCGCCCACCTTCGTGCCGCTCGATCCGTTCACCGTCAACCTGCGCCGCGACGAGGGCGACCACTATCTGCAGGTCGTCGCCGTGCTGCGCGTGGCCGACCCCAAGATGGGGGAAAGCCTGAAGGCCTTCATGCCCGAGATCCGCCATCGCATCAACCTGCTGCTGTCGAGCAAGCTGCCTTCCGAGCTCGCCACCACCGAAGGGCGCGAGGATCTGGCGGCCACGATCACGCAGCAGGTCAACGAGGCGCTCGGCTTCCAGCCGCTGCGCGACGCGGCGGGCCGACCGATCCCCAACGGCCCGGTGCAGGCGGTGCTGTTCAACTCCTTCATCATCCAGTGACAGGACGCCGCCATGGCCGCGGATTTTCTCTCCCAGGAAGAAGTTGACGCCCTGCTCCGCGGCGTCACCGGGGAGTCGGACGAACCCGTTGCGGACGAGGCCAGCACGGAGGGCATCCGGCCCTACAACCTGGCCACCCAGGAGCGCATCGTGCGTGGGCGCATGCCCACGATGGAGCTCATCAACGAGCGCTTCGCCCGCTACCTGCGCATCGGCCTGTTCAACTACATGCACCGCAACGCCGAGGTGTCGGTGGGGCCGATCAAGGTCCAGAAATACGCCGAGTTCGTGCGCAACCTGGTGGTGCCGACCAACCTCAACCTGGTGATCGGCAAGCCCCTGCGCGGCACCGGCCTGGTGGTGTTCGACCCCAACCTGGTGTTCCTGGTGGTCGACAACATGTTCGGCGGCGACGGGCGCTTCCACACCCGGGTCGAGGGCCGCGACTTCACCCCGACCGAGCAGCGCATCATCCAGGGCATGCTCGACGTGGTGTTCGCCGAATACGCCAAGGCCTGGGCGCCGGTGTTCAAGCTGCAGCTCGAGTACGTGCGCTCGGAGATGAACTCGCAGTTCGCCAACATCGCCACGCCGTCCGAGATCGTCGTCGCCACCAGTTTCTCGCTCGAGCTCGGCGGCGCGCAGGCCGACATGCACATCTGCTTCCCGTACTCGATGCTGGAACCGATCCGCGACCTGCTGTATTCGACGATGCAGAGCGACCATCTGACCTCGGACCGGCGCTGGATCAAGCTGCTGTCGCGCCAGTTGCAGACCGCCGAGGTCGAGCTCGCCTGCAACCTCGGCACGGCAAGGGTCACGCTGCGCGACATCGTCGACATGCAGGTGGGCGACGTGATCCCGCTTGCAGTGCCCGAGCTGCTGCAGGCCGAGGTCGATGGCGTGCCGGTCTTCGAGTGCCGCCAGGGCACCAAGAACGGCCGCTACGCAATCAAGGTGGAACGCTTCCTCGGCCCGGAGGAAACGGAATCCGCCACGCTTCCGGGAGGCCACAATGGCTGACGAAAACCAGATTACCGACGACGACTGGGCCGCCGCCATGCAGGAGCAGGCCTCGAGCGAGGCCGGGCTCGGCGATGCCGATGCCGACCGCGTCGCCGCCGAGCTCGCCGCCGCAGCGATGGGCGATTCGCCCTACCAGGCGCGCCCCGCCAGCCAGCTGTTCGAGGACTTCGGCGCCGCCGGCGGCAAGCCCGGCTCGCTCAACGACTTCGACATGATCCTCGACATCCCGGTGCAGATCACCGTGGAGCTGGGGCGCACGAAGCTGTCGATCCGCAACCTGCTTCAGCTCGCCCACGGCTCGGTGGTCGAGCTCGACGGCCTGGCCGGCGAGCCGATGGACGTGCTGGTCAACGGCACCCTGATCGCGCAGGGCGAGGTGGTGGTGGTCAATGACAAGTTCGGCATCCGCCTGACCGACATCATCACCCCGGCCGAGCGCATGCGAAAGATCCGCAACTGACCCGCCCGATGCCTTCGCTGCGCGCCGCCCTCCTGCTGCTGCTGACCCAGGCCCCGCTCGCCATCGCGCAGGCGCCGGCGAGCGCGCCCACGAGCGCGCCGATGCCCGGCGCGGGCACGCCCGACCTGGGTGGCAGCGTGGCGCAGATGCTGTTCGGCCTGGCGGTCGTCATCGGCCTGCTGTTCGCCTGCCTGTGGCTGATCCGCCGCCTGAGCGCGCCGCGCGGCGGCGGCGCGGCGATCAGGGTGCTGGGCGCGGCCGCGGTCGGCCCGCGCGAGCGCGTGGTGCTGGTCGAGCTCGGTGAACAGGTGCTGGTGTTGGGCGTCGCGCCCGGCAGCGTCAGCAAGCTGCACGAGATGAAGCGCAGCGAGCTGCCGCTGCCAAGCGCTGCGTCGGGGGCCGCGCTGCCGGGCGGCAAGGCCCCGGGTGGCAAGGCATTCTCCGGCTGGCTCAAGCAGGCGATGGACCGCCGCGATGCGCACTGATGCCCGCCAGCCCCCCTGTCGTCCCGGCCGTGGCCCAGCCGCGACGGCCCGCCCCGGCCCGGCCACCCTGCTGCGCCTGGGCGTGGCGCTGCTACTCGGCACGCTGCCCATGCTGGCGGTGGCCCAGGCCCTGCCCGCACTGACCACCACCGAGGCGCCCGGCGGCGGCACCACCTACAGCCTGACCATCCAGACGCTGTTGCTGATGACGCTGTTGAGCTTCATCCCGGCAATGGTGCTGATGATGACCAGCTTCACCCGCATCATCATCGTGTTCTCGCTGCTGCGTCAGGCGATGGGCACGCAGACGGCGCCCCCCAACCAGGTGCTGCTCGGGCTGGCGCTGTTCCTCACCTTCTTCATCATGGCGCCGGTGGCCGAGCGCGTGTATCAGGACGCCTACCTGCCCATGTCGCAGGGCGAGATCCAGTTCGACGAGGCCCTCGAGCGCGCCTCGGTGCCGGTCAAGACCTTCATGCTGGCGCAGGTGCGTGCGCCCGACCTCGAGCTCTTCGCCGGGCTGGCGCGCGTCGAGCCGGTCGACTCGGCCGACCAGTTGCCGATGCGGGTCATCATCCCGGCCTTCGTCACCTCCGAACTCAAGACCGCCTTCCAGATCGGCTTCATCGTCTTCATCCCCTTCATCATCATCGACATGGTCGTGGCCTCGGTGCTGATGTCGATGGGCATGATGATGATGTCGCCGGTGATCGTGTCGCTGCCGTTCAAGATCATGCTGTTCGTGCTGGTCGACGGCTGGACCCTGCTCGTCGGCTCGCTGGTGCAGAGCTTCGCGATCTGACCGGCACGCTCAAGGAGAACCCGCATGACTCCCACCGCCGTCATCGAACTCGGCCGCCAGGCCGTCGAAGTCACGCTGTTGGTGTCGGCGCCGCTGTTCATCGCCGCGCTGGCAACCGGCCTCATCATCAGCATCTTCCAGGCCGCCACCCAGATCAACGAGATGACGCTCTCCTTCGTGCCGAAGCTGGTGGCGATCTTCGTCACCCTGGTGCTGGCCGGGCCGTGGATGCTGACCCTGCTCACCGACTTCATGCGCCGGCTGATCGAGTCGATTCCGGCGATGATCGGTTAGCGCGCGGTCTGCGCGTCCCGCCTCGCCCATGCTCAACGTCACCGCTGCCCAGCTCGACGCCTGGCTCGCGGCGCTGATGTTTCCGCTCGGGCGCCTGCTCGGCCTGTTCTCGTCGGCGCCGGTGTTCTCCAACCGGGGCGTGTCGGTGCGGGTGCGGCTGGCGATCGGCCTCGGCGTCGCGATCGCGGTGCTCCCGGTGATGCCGCCGATGCCCCAGGTGCCGCCCGGCTCCGGGCTGGGCCTGGCGATCTTCGCCCAGCAGATCTTCATCGGCATCGCCATCGGCTTCATGATGCGCATCGTGTTCGCTGCGGTGGACATGGCGGGCTCGCTGATCGGCATGCAGATGGGCCTGTCCTTTGCGATCTTCTTCGACCCCGACGCCGGCGGCCAGACGGCGGTGCTGTCGGATTTCCTGAACCTGCTCGCCACCCTGCTCTTCCTCGCCATCAACGGCCACCTGCTGATGATCGAGCTGCTGGTGCGCAGCTTCGAATGGCTGCCGGTGGGGCTGGAGCCGGTCAGCGCACTGGGCTGGGCCTACATCGCGCGTGCTGGCGTCACCGTGTTTGCCGCCGGGCTGGTGCTGTCGATGCCGGTGATCGCGGTGCTGCTGGTGGCCAACATCGCGCTCGGCGTGCTGACCCGCGCGGCGCCGCAGCTCAACCTGTTTGCAGTGGGCTTTCCGGTCACGCTGACAGCGGGCTTCATCGGCGTGCTGCTGATCATGAGCAACTTCGGGCCGGTGTTGCAGGGCCTGTTCGAGCGCGGCTTCGACAGCATTGGCCTGCTGCTCGATGCGCTGGCGCCGCTGCCCGCCGCCCCCGCCGAATAGCCTGCTCAGAGCTCGGGAAAGATGCCCGAGCGCACCAGGCGGATCTCGCCGCTCGCGTAGCGGCGGGCGAAAGGCCGGGTCGATTCGACACCTTCCTCGAAGCGCAGCACATCGAAGCCGGCAAATCCGCCGCGCTCCACCACCTGGCGCGCATTGCGCAGGAACACCCGCCGCGCCTCGCCCTCGCCGCCGGTGGCAAGCGCCTTCATGCGCAGGTCCATGCGCAGGCGATCGCCGCCGATGTCGGCAACGTCGATGCGCCAGGTGGGCGCAAGTGGATCGTAGATCGCAAAGGCAACCAGCGCCCCGGCGATGTATTCGGGCTCGAACAGATCGAGTTCGCTCGCCATCAGGGCGAGGCCGATCGCACCGGCGAGCGGGCCGCTCAGGCGCAGCGACTCGGCCCCCGCCTGGCCGGCTTCGCCGCGCCCGCTGGCGCAGCCGGCGGCAGCGGTGGCAAGCGCTGCGGCCAGCAGCGCAGTCACGAGGGGGCGGGTGGCACGCATGCGCTCAGCTCAGGTAGTTGAACAGCGACAGCCCGGTGATGCGCAGGAAGGATTGCTGCGCGGCCTGCAGGAAGGTCTGCTGTTGGGTCAGGCGCGAGATGGCCTCGTTGAAATCGAGGTCCTGCAGGTTCGACAGCGTGGTGGCGTACTGCAGGTCGAGATCGCTGCCGATGAAGCCGAGCTGCTCGACCTCGACGAGCTGCGAGCCGATCTGGGCACGCACCGTGAGCACGCGGTCGAGGCTGGCATCGAGGCTGTCGAGCGCATCGCCGACGGCAGTACCGGGGTTGCTGCCGCGCTCGAGCGCATTGATGAACTCGCCCAGCGCAGCAAACACGCCGCCGTTCTCCGAACCGAACACCTGCGTGCCGCCAAAACTGACCGGCATCAGCCGCGAGGACGACACCTGCATGGTGCGCGTGCCCTGATCACCGTCGTAGCGCACCGAGTCGAAGGCGGCCGGGTTGGTGGGATCGGCAGTCAGCTTTGCAAACGGAGACGTGTTCGACTTGTAGCCGGCAAACAGATAGTCGCCATTGGCGTCACGGGTGTTGGCAATCGCCAGCATGGCGTCGAACTGTGCGCGCAGGTCGGTGGCGATCGACTGCCGGTCGCTCTGCGACAGCGCGGGGTTGCCTGCGGCGAGCACCCGCTCGCGCGCGTACTGGATGATCTCGCCCGCACCGACGAGTTGGCCCTCAACCAGCGTCAGCGCATCTTCCGCATAACCCTGGTTGGTGATGAACTGCTGGTTGACGCTGCGCGACTGGGTGACGTCGAGCGCGCGTGCGGAGGCGATCGGATCATCGGCCGGGGTGAGGATCTTGCGCCCGGTGGCGATCTGCTGCCCGGTGTACAGCAGTGCTGCCGACTGGCGCTGCAGGGCGCTCACGCCCTGGTCGTAGATCATGCTGGTCGATACACGCATCATGGACTCCTGCTTCAACGGGCGATCGACAGCAATTCGTCGAACAGGCGCTGCGCCACCGACATCACCCGCCCCGCGGCCTGGTAGGTTTGCTGGTAGCGCACCAGGTTCGCCGCCTCCTCGTCGAGGTTCACCCCCGACACGGAATCGCGCGCCGCCCGCGCCTGCTCGAACAGCGAGTTCTGCGTGCGCTCGCCCGACTGCGCCTCGCGCGTCTTGTTGCCGACCTTGCTGACAAGTTGAGCATAGGCGTTATTGAGCGTCGCGGTGGGCTGCGTGCTGCCGCCCGTCGGGCCCGCCGCATACAGCAGTTTCTCGGTCTGCAGCGCGCCGAGCAGCACGGCGTTGCGATTGTCGGCGACGCCGCCCGCGTTCGGGCTCAGCTGGATGCTGTCACTGCCAGCAACCGGGTCTACGGCAGGGACACCGGATAACTTGAATGTCACGCTCAAGCCGTTGGGACCGGTCAGGGTGAATTCGGTCCTGCCGCTATCCGTCGAGGGCGTGTAAGTCGCAGGCGCAAGGCTGTATCCGCTGCTCGCGGTGTTGAGCGTGAACACGCCGGCGTTCTCGGTGAGGGTGATCGCAGCAGCGCCGAAGTTCACCTCACCCGTGGGCGTGATCGCTGGAGGAACAGCAAGAGACATCCCGGTGCTGCTGCCCAGCGGATTCAGCGTGATCGCGAACGAGGAGCCGGTTGGCGAAACGATGCTGGCGGCGACCGGATTGGCGGCGGCGACCCTGCGCGGATCGATGTCTGCACTGACGCCAATGCTGCCGGCCGCGAACCGCGTCGGGTAGAGGAAGGCGCGTTCGCCCGCCACCAGGCTCAATCCGCTGATGATCAATCCGTCCTGTCTGAGTCCCTGGCTACCGTCGGGAAGGGTCTCGAGAGCGGGTCGGGTGGAGTTCCCGGTCGCAAGGTCGGTGAGGATGTATTCATTCGTGACCGCGTCGTACTGCAGCGAGTAGCTTGCCCCCGTCAGCTCGCCCAGCCGCTCGGCGTCGATGCTTACGGACGCCGCAGTGGGGGGCTGGACCAC
Organism: Thauera sp.; assembly: GCF_035444905.1. Lineage (GTDB taxonomy): Bacteria > Pseudomonadota > Gammaproteobacteria > Burkholderiales > Rhodocyclaceae > Thauera. The sequence continues at coordinate 135,874 of NZ_DAOMPS010000002.1, read as the reverse complement.
CACTGGCGCCAGACTGAAGAAATCCTTCCCCAGCACACCATTCAGGTCCATGCCGAGCTTGTGCTGGCTGTTGAACGCGGTCGCCAGCGTGGTGGCGATCAGTCCGAGGCTGCCCTGAACGGCCTCGAGCCCGTCCCGCCGGAAGGCGAGCAGACCGCCCAGGCTTCCGCCCGTGATCAGTTGCTCGGCGAGCGGTGTGACCACCCCACCCGCCCCGCGCATCCCGATCATCTGCCGGCCGTCCTCGTCGACTTGCTGGGTCTTGACCATTTCCTTGGCGCGGTTGCCCATCACCAGGGCCTGACCGGAACCAATGAAGACCGACATCGACCCGTCACGCTGGGGCAGCGCCGTGACCTTGACCAGCGTGTTGAGCTCGAAGATGGCCTGCTGGCGCTGGTCGAGCAGGTCGTTGGCGGCCGCGCCCCCGCCCGCTGCCTGCGACACGATGATGCGCTGGTTGAGCTCGGCGATCGCCGCCGCGTAGCTGTTGATGGTGCCGAGGTTGGCGGTGATCTCGTCCTCGACCCCCTGCCCCACCTCGGTGATGCGGGCGTCGATCGACTGGAAGCGGGCGACCAGCGATTCGGCCGACGAGATCAGGGCCTGGCGCGCGGCGATGTTGGTGGGGTTGGCCGATACGCTCTGCATGGCCGCGAAGAAGTTGTTCATCCCGGGGGTGAGCCCCACATCCGGGTCGGCCAGCAGATTGTCGACCTGCGAGATGAACTGGTTGTACACCGCGAACTCGGCACGCCGGTTATCCGCGCTCATCACCTGGTTCTCCAGCAACTGGCTGTAGGAGCGCGTGACGCTGGTGATGGAGGTGCCCTGGCCGAACAGAAGCCCGGCGCTGAGGGTCGGGGTGCGCGCCTCCTGCGTCAGGCCCTGGCGGTGAAAGCCCGGCGTCGCCGCGTTGGCGATGTTGTGACTGGTCGTGTTGAGGTAGGCCTGGGAGGCGTTGAGACCGGTCAGCCCGATGTTGAGCAAGGACGACATGATGAGTACCTGGTGCGCTGGTGTCAGGCTATCTCAGCAAGATTCCTGCCAGGCCCTGCCCGCCGCCGGCCTCAGCCGGCCAGCGCGAGCGCGCCACGCAAGGTGCTGCCGCCGATGATGCGGGTGAGCTTGTCGGCATACATCGGGTCGGTGGCGTAGCCGGCGTCCTGCAGGCTGCGGGCAAAGCCCGTCGGGTCGGTCTGCCCGAGCACGCCGGCGTAGCGCGGGCTGCGCGTCATCAGGTTGGCGTAGTCGCGGAAGGACTCGGCGTACGAGCCGTAGGCGCGGAAGCGGGACGGTTCGCTGTAGGCACGGCCATTGGCGTATTCGGTGACGGCAAGATCGACCGTGGGCCCGGTCCACGCCGCGCCGGCCTTGATGTTGAACAGGTTGTGGCTGGGCGTGCCGTCGGCATGGCGCAACTGCTTCTGCCCCCAGCCGGTCTCGAGCGCGGCCTGCGCCACCATGAACTGGGGCGGAATGCCCGTCTTGCGGCTGGCCTCGAGCGCATGCGGCCACACCTCGCTGACGAAGTCCCGCGCCTGCTGCGACACCGCGCCGCCGGCGTCGCGCGCGCTGCGCACCGCGGCCCTGAGCTTGTTCTCGAGGATCGCCCGCTCGAGGATCGAGCCGCCCTCGAAACCACCCGTGCCCAGCCCCGCGCCCATGCCCGGCACGCCATGGGCGGGCGGCAAGGCGGCAAGGGCGGCGGCACTTTCCGCCGCGCGTGCCGAGGCGGCAGGAATTGCCGCCCGGCGAATCACGTTGGCGATGTCGAAGCCCTCGCGCGCGCCGGGATTGCCGGCATCGAGGGCGTCGATCGCGGAAGCCGGGTCGGACGTGCCGCCGAGCTGGCGGAAGATGACCTCCGACAGGCCGGTGCCGCGCGACTGGGCCATGTTCAGCGCCATCTGCTGGTCGAGCAGGCTCTGGTACATCTTGGTCTGCTCGCTGTCCATCAGGCTGCTGGCCGGCGTGGCGTCGCGCATCGACTTCATGACCATCTGCAGGAACAGCGCCTCGAACTGCCTGGCCGCGGCGCGCAGGGCCTGGTCGGACCGACCGTCGGTGTGCGCCAGGCGCTTCAGGTCGCCGAGCGCGTTGGGGTCGAAGGCGTTGAGCTGGAATCCGGCATTCATCGCGAGGTCCTCAGATGACCTCCAGTTCGGCACGCAGCGCGCCGGCGGCCTTCATCGCCTGCAGGATGCTGACGAGATCCATCGGCTTGGCACCGAGCGCGTTCAGCGCCCTGACCACATCGGCAAGATTGGCGCCGCCGCGCACGTTGAACAGCGCGCCACCCTCCTGCGCGATGTCGACCTGGCCGGTCTGGGTGACGACCGTCTGCCCGCCGGAGAAGGGCGCGGGCTGGCTGACCTGGGCCTCCGTACTGACGGTGACGGTCAGGTTGCCGTGGGCCACCGCGACGTTCTGCAGCGTGACGCGCTGGTTCATCACCACCGAGCCGGTACGCGAATTGACGATCACTTTCGCGGCCTGCTGCACCGGCGTCACCTCGAGGTTCTCGAGCTGGCCGAGGAAGGCCACGCGCGCGCTCGAATCGAGCGGCGCGCGCACCTGGATGCTGCGTCCGTCCAGCGCCCGCGCCGCGCCCGGATAGGACAGATTGATGGCGTCGACCACGCGGCGCGCGGTGCCGAAATCCGTGTCCCTGAGCTCGAAGGTCACCGACTCGCCCTCGCCCAGCATGGCCGGCACCGCGCGCTCCACGGTCGCCCCACCGGGAATGCGGCCGGCGGACAGATGATTGATGACCAGGGACGCGCCACCGCCCTGCGCGCCGGCACCGCCAACGGCCATGTTGCCCTGGGCGATCGCATAGACCTGGCCGTCGGCGCCCTTGAGCGGCGTCATCACCAGGGTGCCGCCGCGCAGGCTCTTGGCGTTGCCGATCGAGGACACGGTGACGTCGATGGCCTGCCCCGGGCGCGCGAACGCCGGCAGCGTGGCCGTGACCATGACCGCGGCGACGTTCTTCAACTGCAGGTTGGTGCCGGGCGGCAGGGTCACGCCCATGTTGCCCAGCATATTGACGATGCTCTGCACGGTGAAGGGCGTCTGCGTGGTCTGGTCGCCCGAGCCGTCGAGGCCGACCACCAGGCCGTAGCCGACGAGCTGGTTGTCGCGCACGCCGGCGATCGACGCGAGGTCCTTGATGCGCTCGGGCGCGGCATCGGCCGCGGCGCTGAAGAAGATGCCCGCCGCCACGAAGGCGACCAGGGCACGCAGCAGCAGGGAATGGAGGGCTTTCATGCGGGCCTCCTCAGAAGGGCATGATGGCGACGAAGAAGCGTTGCAGCCAGCCCATGGTGTTGGACTCGTCGATGAAGCCGCTGCCGCGGTACTCGATGCGCGCATCGGCGACCTGGGTGGACTGCACCGTATTGGCCGCGGTGACGTTGTTGGGGTTGATCACCCCAGAGAAACGGATGAACTCGTTGCCCTGGTTGATCGCCAGCATCTTCTCGCCCGACACCAGCAGGTTGCCGTTGGGATAGACGTCGATGACGGTCACCGTGATCGTGCCGTTGAACACGTTGTTGGCCGCGGCCGCGCCCTTGCCGGAGAAGTCGGTGTCGGCTCCCGCCTCGACGTTAAGCCCGGCAAGCCCCCCCAGCGGCAGGCGCGAAATGCCGGTGATACCGCCGGTGACGCTCGAATTGCGCGCCGCGGTGGCATTGGCGCTTTTCTGCGCGGTGGTGCGTTCCACCAGGTTGATGGTGATGGTGTCGCCGACATGGCGCGCCCGGCGGTCCTCGAACAAGGGCCGCGCCACCGCCGTCTGGTAGATCGCGCCATTGGCGGGCCCGGCCTGGGTGCGCGCCTCGGGACGCGCCGTCATCGGCTGATGCACGGCGGTGGGCGGCGTCGGGTAAATCGAAGCGCAGCCCGACAGCAGCGCGAACAAGGCGACGGCGAGCAACTGCATCGGTCTCATCGCGCCCTCTCAGAGCTGGGTGAGCCGGCCAAGCATCTGGTCGGAAGTGGAGATGGCGCGCGAATTGAGCTCGTAGGCACGCTGAGTGACGATCATGCTGACCAGTTCTTCAGCGACGTTGACGTTGGAGGTCTCGACATAGCCCTGGTTGAGCACCCCCGCGCCATTGGTGCCGGGCTGGTTGGGCGTGGCGACGCCGCTGGAGGCGGTCTCGTAGAACAGGTTCTCGCCCGCGCTCTGCAGGCCGCCGGCATTGACGAAGGTCGCGAGCTGGATGGCGCCGATCTCGACCGGTGCCACCTGCCCCGCCTGCAGCACGCTGACCGTGCCGTCCTTGCCCACGGTTACGGTAAGGGTGTCGGCCGGCACGTTGATGTTGTCGGCGAGCGGATAGCCGCTGGCGGTGACGACGTTACCCTGGTTGTCGAGCTGGAAGGCGCCGTCGCGGGTGTAGGCCGTGGTGCCGTCGGGCATGGCGATCTGGAAGAAGCCGTTGCCCTGCACCGCGACGTCGAGCGAGCCGCCGGTCTGCTGCAGCGTACCCTGGGTGAAGATGCGCTCGGTGGCGACCGGCTTCACCCCGGTGCCGATCTGCAGGCCGCTGGAGATCTGGGTCTGCTGGGTCGACTGCGCGCCGGGCTGGCGGATCGTCTGGTACAGCAGGTCCTCGAAGATCGCCCGCTGGCGCTTGAAGCCATTGGTCGAGACGTTGGCGAGGTTGTTGGAGATCACGTCCAGCGAGGTCTGCTGGGCGTCGAGGCCGGTACGGGCCGTCCACAATGAGCGGATCATGATGAAATCCTCGGGTTTGCGTTGCCGCTGCGGCAGGATTTGCCGCCGCGCTGCACTTTCTTGCCGGCAAGCGCTTTGCCGCCGGGCTTTTCTCGATGGAATCAGTCTAGAGGAGCGCTGTCACCGACCATCCCGAGATAAGCAACGCAAAAACCGTGCTAATCGGCTGGCGGGCCTCAGCGGGCCGCCAGCACCTGGGCGGCAGCGCGGTCGTTCTGCTCGGCCGTGCTCAGCATGCGGGTCTGCATCTCGAACTGGCGGGCGAGCGAGATCATCTGCACCATCTGATCGACCACGTTGACGTTGCTGCCCTCGAGGTAGCCCCCGGCCACCCGCACGTTGGCGTCGGCGGGCGCCGGTGCCCCGCCCTGCAAGCGGAACAGGCCGTCGTCGCCGCGCAGCAGTTGATCCTCGGGCGGATTCACCAGCTTGAGCTGGGCAACGACATTGACCACGCCGGGCAGGTCCGGCTGGGAGGCGGAGATCGAGCCGTCGGCGCCGATGCTGATCTCGTTGTCGGGCGGAATCGCGATCGGTCCGCCAGCGCCCAGCACCGGCCTGCCGTCGCGCGTCTGCAGAATGCCGTTGGCGCTGACCTCGAGGCTGCCATTGCGGGTGTAGGCCTCGCTGCCGTCGGGCATCTGCACCACCAGCCAGCCCTTGCCCGCCAGGGCAACATCGTAGGGGCGACCGGAGAACTGCATCGGCCCCTCACGGAAGTCGTTGGCGACGCTGGCATCGACCACGAAGGCGCGGGTAGGCAGGGCCTCGGTCTGGACCTCGACCGCACGCAGCTTGTGCAGCTCGGCGCGAAAACCGGTGGAGGTGGCGTTGGCCAGGTTGTGCGCGACCGCCGCCTGCTGGTCCATGGTGCCCTTGGCGCCGGTCATCGCGGTGTAGATCAGGCGGTCCATCGCTGGCCTCTCGTGTCAGTGCTTCAGGCTCAGCGCAGGTTCACCAGGGTCTGCAGGATCTGGTCCTGCGCCCGGATGGATTGCGCGTTGGCCTGGTAGTTGCGCTGCTGGATGATCAGCTGCACCAGTTCCTGGGTGAGCTCGACGTTGGCGTCCTCGACCATGCCGGCGGAGATCACGCCTCCCACGCCCTCGCCGGGCCTGATCGGCGCGGTCAACCCCGATTCGAGCGTCGCTTCCCAGTAGTTGTTGCCGATCGAGTTCAGCGCGTTGGGATTGCGGAAGGTCTGGATCGCAAGCTGGGCCAGCGCGACGGTCTCGCCATTGGTATAGCGCCCGGTGATGACGCCGTCACGCCCGACCGACAAGCCGGCGAGTTCGCCTCCGGTAAAGCCGTTCTGGGTGAGTTCGCTCACGAGGTAGGAACCGCCAATCTGGCGCATGTCGGTGAAGTCGACATAGAAGCGGATCGGTTCGGCGTCTGGCGCGTATTCCGCAGGAACCTGCAGCAGGTTGGTCGCAGAGGGTCCCGCAACCGGCGTCTTGAGCACCCCTTTCTCATCAAACTCAAGATCCCAGATCACCGGGCTGCCAGCCACTGGGGGATTTGGGTTCCCCGTTGCAGGATCGATCCCCAAGGGGTACTGCCCATCCACACTGGTGAACACCTGCCATGCGTTGAGGTCGATCAAGGTCCCGGGAGCGGCCGGGGGCGGTGCCGCGCTAGGCGTCTTCTTGACGAAGTAGAAGGTCAGCTCATGCGACTTGCCCAGACTGTCGAAGGCTTCTATCGACGTCGAGTAGTTATAGGTTCGAGTATCCCGCCACGCCTCGTCATCGGGGCTGGTCTTCGGACTGGGGAAGGTGTAGCCGGGCCCGAGCAGCTGCGGAAAGGTCTCGGCCGGACTCAAGGCGTTCGCATCGAGATTGCCACCGATGTCTACACGACTGGTGGCCTGGGGCAAGGAGCCAATGATCGGGATCTGCAGTTCCTTCAGTCCGCCGACCGGCGTCGGCAACTGGCCAGACCCGGCGGGGCTCTGGAAGCCTTTGAGTCTCTCCCCCGTAGAGGTGATGATGAAGCCGTCCTTGTCGAGCTCGAACTGTCCGTTGCGGCTATAGACGTCCGGCCCATCCGAGCGGCCGACGATGAAGAAGCCATCGCCATTGATCGCCAGATCGAGCGGATTGTTGGTCGTGGTCAGGTTGCCCTGGGTGAAACTCTGGCGCACTGCGCCCAGGGTGCTGCCCACACCGACCTGCTTGCCGGACACCGAGCCGGTCAGGGATGCCGCATAGACGTCGGCGAACACGGCCGAGCCACTCTTGAAGCCCACCGTATTGGTGTTGGCGACGTTGTTCGAGATGATGTCGAGGGCTTTCGAGGCGACATTGAGGCCGCTCAAACCTTGCTGGAAAGACATGATCGGGGCTCCGGATCAGAGAATCTGCTTGATGTCGTCGAACTTGAAGATGCCGAGCGCGCCCACCTGGAAGTCGGTGCCTGCCGGGCCGCGGATGACGCTGGTGACCGGGCCGAACTCGAGCGTGCGGCCGGCGACCTTCTCGCCGCGCAGGGTCGCGTTGAGCTCGAGGGTGTAGATGCCGTCGGCCGCGCGCGATCCATCACTCGCCGTGCCATCCCAGACGAAATTCTGGCTGCCGGCATCGACGTCGGTCAGCTCCATCTGGCCAACCGTGAGGCCCGCCGCATCCTTGATCGACAGCACCACCTTGTCTGCTGGCCCGTCGAGCTCGAAACCACCGACCGCGCCCGACTCCGTCAGGCCCAGCCGCTTGCCCTCGACCAGCACGCCACGGCCGACCAGGGCCGCAGCCTGCATCGAGTCGTTGGCGTTCTGACTGTCGACAAAGGCGCTGAACATCGTGTTCAGGCGCTCGATGCCGTCCACCGTGCTCATCTGCGCGAGCTGGGAGGTGATCTCGGCGTTCTCCAGCGGATTCATCGGGTCCTGGTTGCGCAACTGCGTCGTCAGCAGCGTCAGGAACCGGGCCTGGCTGTTCTCGTCGTCCTTCTTGCCCACAGGCTCGCTACGGCCCAGGCCGGCCAGCACGTTCTGCGCAGTCTGGGTGTTCGATACGGTGCTCATCTCAGCTTCTCCTGCACGGCCCTTACTGGCCGATCTGCAAGGTACGCTGAAGCAAGGTCCGTGCCGTGTTCATCACCTCGGCGTTGTTCTGGTAGGAACGCGAGGCCGAGATCATGTTCACCATCTCTTCCACCACATTGACGTTGGGCATCTCGACATAGCCTTCGGCGTTGGCCGCGGGATTGCCGGGCTCGAACACCATGCGCATCGGTGCAGCGCTCTCGACCACACCGGTGACCTGCACACCCACGGCTGCCGGCCCCGCCACCGGACGCGCAGCGAACACGACCTGCTTGGCGCGGTAGGGCTGGCCATCTTCCGAGGTGACGCTGTCGGCGTTGGCGAGGTTGGATGCGGTGGTGTTGAGTCGCAGCGACTGGGCGTTGAGCGCCGAGCCGGCGATCTGGAAGACATTGAGCATGCTCATGAAGATTCTCCCTACTGGCCGGTGATCGCCGTGTTCATCGAACGCAGCATGCCGTTGATGAAGGTGACGCTGGCCTCGTAGTGCAAGGCGTTTTCGGCGAAGGCAGCGCGTTCGACGTCCATGTTCACCGTGTTGCCGTCGACCGCCGACTGGATCTCGCTTCGGTAGCCGGTCAGGCCCTCCAGTGCCAGGCCGCCCCCCGCGCCGATATGGCCCGGGCGCGGCGCGGCGAGCTCGATACGGCCGCGCGACTGCTGCAGCGCCCCCTGCAGCGCGGTGCGAAAATCGACATCGCGCGCCTTGTAGTTGGGGGTATCGGCGTTGGCGATGTTCGATGCCAGCAACTGCTGGCGATGCGCCTGCAAGTTGAGCGCCGTCTGGTGGAACTGGATCGACCGGTCGAACAGGGTGCTCATCGTGGTCTTCATCGCATGTACTCCTCGGGGCGGGCGATCGGTCACTCCGGTCGCAGTTTCCATGCCAGGCATGCTAGCCCCTCAAGCGCTGCCGGCTGGCGCCGATAAGCCGGGTAAAGACCGGCCAATTTCGCCGCCGCCTGCCGGCAAGGATTGCCGGTTGCCTGAATGACTGGCCCATGGTGCAATCCCCGCATGAAGCAGACTTCAATCCCCGCACGCCGCCTGCAGCCGCGCGCGCGCCGCGCCTGGCGGCCGATCGCGAGCGTTGTGGCGCTCGGTATCGCCGCCCTTTCACCGCTGGTTCAGGCGCAGCAGGCGCCGGCAGCGATCGAAGCGCGGGTGCAGGACTTCCTGCGCGGGCAGACTGCGGGACTGCCCGGCGAGGTCAGTATCGTCGTCAGCCCCTTCGACCCCAACAACCAGCTGCCGGCCTGCGCCGCGCTCGAACCCTTCCTGCCCGCCGGCACGCGGGCCTGGGGGCGCATCAGCGTTGGCGTGCGCTGCGACTCGCCGGTGGCATGGACGGCCTACCTGCAGGCACAGGTCTCGGTGGTGGCCGACTATCTGGTCGCCGCCCTGCCCCTGCGCGCCGGACAGATCCTCGGGCCCGCCGACCTCACCCTGCGTCGCGGCGACCTCAGCACCCTGCCCGACAACACCCTGACCGACCCCACTCAGGCAAGCGGCCACCACACCCGCTTCGCCATTGCCGCGGGCAGCCCGCTGCGCGGCGACATGCTGCGCATCCCGCATGCCGTCCGCCAGGGGCAGAACGTCCAGGTGGTGAGTGCGGGGCCGGGCTTTCGCGTATCGAGCGAAGGTCGCGCGATGAACAACGCCGCGCCGGGTGACAGCGTGCGCGTACGACTGTCCAACGGCCAGGTCGTCACGGGCATCGCTCAGGCCAGCGGCACGGTCGAGGTCGGATTCTGAGCACCCGGCGACGTTGCGGTCGACCGTGACCCGTTTCATGAATTAATTGCTAAAGTTTTGGCTGACCGGGCCGACAAGACCGTTAGAGTCATTCTGTATTGGAACTGCGCCATGAAAATCGAAAGCACGGGCAAGTCGCTTGCCCCCAGCGCCACGGCCGATGTGCGCCCGCGCAGCCCGGCCAGCAACAACGGTCCGGTTGCCAGCGCCAGCGACAAGGTTCAGTTGTCCTCCCTGTCCTCCAGCCTGCAAAAGGCGGAGACCGCCATCGCGCAGACGCCGGTGGTCGACAAGCAGCGGGTCGATGAGATCAAGCAGGCCATCGCCAACGGCGAGTTCAAGGTCGACGCCAATCGCATCGCCGACGGCCTGATCGCCAGTGTCCGCGAGATGCTGGCCGGCCAGCGCTGAACGCGATCGCAGCGGTGCCATGAACCACGCGCCGGTCTTGCCCACGCCCGCAGATCAGCAGCGGCTCGCGCTACTGATCGAGGCCGAGGCGATCCAGCTCAGGGAGTTCATCGCCCTGCTCGAGCGCGAGGAGTCGCTGCTGGTTGCCGGTGACATCGACGCCCTGCTGGCGCTGACCCAGGACAAGAACGAGCGTTATCGCCGCCTGCAGCGCCTGTCCGACGACCGCGCCCTGCTACTGGGACGGCTTGGTCGCACGCCATCGGACGCGGCGATCCGTGAAATCTGTGCCAAGCTGCCACGCGTGCTGGCGCGCTGGGAAGAAGTCATCGAGCTCGCGGGCAAGGCACGCGACCGCAACGACCTCAATGGCAAGCTCATCGTCGAGCGCATGGCGCACAACCAGGCGGCCCTCTCGGTGCTGCTGACGGCCGCCGATCAGCCGCCGCTCTATGACGCCGAAGGCCACAGCCGCCCCATCGGCGGCGGTCGCATGCTCGGCAGCGCCTGATCGATCATCAAGCTGAACATACATACAGCCCACCGCTCTGCTATCCTTGCGCCCTTCGTGACACCCAACGGGCACGCAGCATGGCTGGCAAGCAAGACACCCCCAAGCAGTACGACGAATCCTCCTTCCGCGTCCTGAAAGGACTCGAGCCGGTGCGCGAGCGCCCCGGCATGTACACCCGCACCGACAGCCCGGCGCACATCATCCAGGAAGTGATCGACAACGCCGCCGACGAGGCGCTCGCCGGCTTTGCGAAGAAGATCCACGTCACCCTGCACCTCGACGGCTCCATCACGGTTGCCGACGACGGTCGCGGCATCCCGGTCGGCCTGCACCCGGAAGAGGGCGTGCCGGTGGTGGTGCTGGCCTACACGCGGCTGCATGCCGGCGGCAAGTTCGACAAGCGCGAGGGCAACTCGGCCTACGCCTTCTCGGGCGGCCTGCACGGCGTCGGCGTGTCGGTGACCAATGCGCTGTCCACCCGCATCGAGGTGGAAGTGAAGCGCGACGGCAAGATCCACCGCATCGACTTTGCCGATGGCGGCGAGACCATCAGCCCCGTGCGCATCGAGGGCGACTGCGGCCGCCAGACCGGCACCCGGGTGCGGGTGTGGCCGGACGGCAAGTATTTCGAGTCGCCGCGCGTACCGATGAACGAGCTCGAGCGCCTGCTGCGCTCGAAGGCGGTGCTGCTGTCGGGCGTCAATGTGCGGCTCGACATCGAGCAGGCCAGCGGCCCGGTGCTGACCAAGACCTGGTCCTATCCCGAAGGCCTCGCCGGCTACCTGAAGGAGCTCGCCGGCGACGTCGACGCGGTGGCGCCGATCTTCACCGCCGAGAAATATGCCGGCAAGGACGACGCCAGCTTCGCCCCCGGCGAAGGCGCGGCCTGGGCGCTGGCCTGGTTCGAATCAACCGTGCCGAGCGAGTCCTACGTCAACCTGATCCCCACGGTGAACGGCGGCACCCACGAATCCGGCCTGCGCGCCGGCGTGTTCGAGGCGATGAAGTCCTTCATCGACCACCACACCCTGCTGCCGCGCGGCGTCAAGCTGCAGCAGGAGGATGTGTGCGGGCGCATGAGCTTCGTGCTGTCGGCGCGCCTGCTCGATCCGCAGTTCCAGGGCCAGGTGAAGGAGAAGCTCAACTCACGCGAGGCGGTCAAGCTCGTCTCCGGCCAGCTGCGCGACCCCTTCGAGATCTGGCTCAACAACCACGTCGAGGCCGGCCGCGCGATCGCCGAACTGTCGATCAAGCAGGCGCTCGCACGCCAGAAGAGCGCGCAGAAGGTCGAGAAGAAGAAGACCTCGGGCGTGGCCGTGCTGCCGGGCAAGCTGTCCGACTGCGAGTCCGAGGACATCGCCGACAACGAGCTCTTCCTGGTCGAGGGCGACTCGGCCGGCGGCTCGGCCAAGATGGCGCGCAACAAGGAGACCCAGGCCATCCTGCCGCTGCGCGGCAAGGTTCAGAACGCCTGGGAGATCGACCCCGACCGCCTGTTCGCCAACGCCGAGATCCACGACATCGCGGTGGCGCTGGGCGTGGACGCGCACACTGCCGACAGCGAGCCGGACCTCTCCGGCCTGCGCTACGGCAAGGTCGTCATCATGTCCGACGCCGATGTGGACGGCGCCCACATCCAGACCCTGCTGCTCACACTGTTCTTCCGCCACTTCCCCAAGCTGATCGAGCGCGGCCATGTGTATGTGGCGCAACCGCCGCTGTACCGCGTGGACGTGCCCGCGCAGGGCAAGAAGCGCCCGCCGCGCCGGCTCTACGCGCTCGACGAGGGCGAGCTCACGGCGATCCGCGACCGCCTGGAGAAGGAGGGCTTCAAGCCCGACGCGATCGAGATCGGCCGTTTCAAGGGCCTGGGCGAGATGAACCCCGACCAGCTGCGCGAGACCACCATGGACCCCGCCACCCGACGCGTGCTGCCGGTCAAGGTGCGCAGCGGCGCGCTCAAGGACACGCTGAAGATGTTCACCCTGCTGATGGGCAAGGGCGAGGCTTCCGGCCGACGCGCGTGGATGGAAGAAAAGGGCGACAGCGTCGAAGCCGACGTCTGAGCTTTCCCACCGGATTCAAGAACGCAGTGCAATGACGACCGAAACCCCAGATCTGTTCGACATGCCCGAACCCGCCGCGGGCTCGCCCAAGCCCGCTCAGGCTGCCCCCTCCATTGCGGGCGCGGCGACAACTGCCAGCCCGACCGCCCCGACGCAGGCGGGCGAGGATCTGCCCCCGCCCCCCGCCCCGCCCGCCGAACCCGAGCCCGAGGACGAGGACGACGGCACGCTGGCGCTCGACCGCTACGCCGAGCGCGCCTACCTCGCCTACGCGATGAGCGTGGTGAAGTCGCGCGCGCTGCCGCAGGTGGAGGACGGTCTCAAGCCCGTGCAGCGACGGATCCTGTTCGCGATGAACGAGATGCGGCTGTCGTCCACCTCCAAGCATGTGAAGTCGGCGCGCGTGGTCGGCGACGTGATCGGCAAGTACCACCCGCACGGCGACACCAGCGTCTACGACGCGATGGTGCGGGTGGCACAGGACTTCTCGCTGCGCTATCCGCTGGTCGATGGCCAGGGCAACTTCGGCTCGCGCGACGGCGACTCGGCGGCAGCGATGCGCTACACCGAATGCCGGCTGACGCCGATCGCCGAACTGCTGCTGGCCGAGATCGACCGCGGCACGGTGGACTTCATCCCCAACTACGACGGCGCCTTCGAGGAGCCGCAGCTGATGCCGGCGCGCCTGCCCTTCGTGCTGCTCAACGGCGCCTCGGGCATTGCGGTCGGCATGGCGACCGAGATCCCGCCGCACAACCTGCGCGAGGTGGCCGAGGCCACCTGCCACCTGATCCGCCACCCCGAGGCGACGCTCGAGGACGTGTTGGGCATCATTCCCGGCCCGGACTTCCCCGGCGGCGGCCAGCTCATCTCCACCCCCGAGACCATCCGCGACGCCTACGCATCGGGCCGCGGCAGCCTGCGCCTGCGCGCGCGCTGGAGGATCGAGGAGCTCGCCCGCGGCCAGTGGCGCGCGATCGTCGACGAACTGCCGCACGGCGTGTCCGCCGCGCAGGTGCTGTCCGAGATCGAGACGCTGACCAACCCGCAGCCGCGCGCGGGCAAGAAGGAAGTCTCGCAGGAGCAGAAGAACCTCAAGCAGCTCGTGCTCGGCGTGCTCGACACGGTGCGCGACGAGTCCAGCGACAAGGCGCCGGTGCGCATCGTGCTGGAGCCCAAGTCCAGCCGTCAGAACCGCGATGAGTTCATGGCGGTGCTGCTCGCCCACACCAGCCTGGAGACCTCGGCCTCGGTCAACATGACGATGATCGGGCGTGATGGCCGGCCGCAGCAGAAGAACCTGGTGCAGATCCTGCGCGAGTGGATCGACTTCCGTTTTGTTACCGTCGAGCGCCGCACCCGCCATCGCCTGGACGAGGTCGATCGCCGCATCCACATCCTCGAAGGCCGCATGATTGCCTTCCTGCACATCGAGGAGGTGATCCGCGTCATCCGCGAGTCGGACGAGCCCAAGCCCGCGCTGATCGCCGCCTTCGGCCTGTCCGAGACGCAGGCCGAGGACATCCTCGAGATCCGCCTGCGTCAGTTGGCCCGCCTCGAAGGCTTCAAGATCGAGAAGGAGCTCGCCGAACTGAAGGACGAGCGCGCCGGCCTGCAGCACCTCCTCGACAGCCGCGCGGCGATGACCAGGCTGATCCTGAAGGAGATCCAGGACGACGCCAAGAAATACGGCGACGACCGCCGCACGCTGGTCGAGGCCGTGGCGGCGGTCGCGCCGGCCGAGATCAGCGTGCCCGACGAGCCGATCACCGTGATCGTGTCGAAGAACGGCTGGGTGCGTTCGCGCCAGGGCCACGGCATCGACCCGGCCGGCATCACCTACAAGGCCGGCGACTTCGGCTTCGCGGTGATCGAGACGCGCACCACCTGGCCGCTGATCGTCATCGACACCAGTGGCCGCGCGTACACGGTGAGGGTGTCCGACCTGCCCGGCGGGCGCGGTGACGGCGCGCCGATCACCACCCTGGTGGAGTTCCAGGACGGCGGCAAGCTCGCCCAGGTCGTCACCGACACCCCCGATTCGGTCTACTTCTTCGCCAACAGCGGCGGTTACGGCTTCCTGTGCAGCGTGATGGATGCCAGCAGCCGCCAGCGCGCCGGCAAGGCTTTCATGAGCCTGGAAAAGGGCGAGAAGGTGCTGGCGCCGGCGAAGGCCTTCGGCGACTGGATCGCCGCGGCGTCCGAGAACGGCCGCCTGCTTGTCTTCCCGCGGCCGGAAATGAAGACCCAGAGCGGCGGCCGTGGCGTGATCGTGATGGCGCTCGACGAAGGCGAGAGCCTCGCTGCGGTCGCCGTCCCCGCCGATGATGCGGTGCTGACGGTGGAAGGCACGGGCCGCGGCGGCAAGGCGGTGACGATCGAGCTCAAACCCGCCCAGCGCGAGCCGCTGCGCCACCGCCGCGCACGCAAGGGCGCGCCACTCACCCCCAGGGTGAAGCCCGAGCGCATGCGCTGACGCCCTGCGCGTCCGTGGGCGCGCAGGCTGCGCCTGCAGGTCGCTGCGGGAACGCCGCGCCTCCTCAATCTTCTGCTGAAGCCGGGGGCGGAGGAGGCAGGATGGAGCGGATCGGATCGTCCGCCGGGATGGAGGTCGGCCCAGCTGGCGTGGCGTCCGTGGCGCGCGACTCGATCAGGATGGTGACGCGCCGGTTGCGCCCCCGCCCCTCCTCGCTGGCGTTGTCCGCCACCGGGCGTTGGTCTGCATAGCCCGCAGCCGTGAGGCGATCGGCGCGCACACCGTTGTCGATGAAAAGGCGCGCCACGGTCGATGCCCGCACCGCCGACAGCTCCCAGTTCGACGGGAAGCGGAAGGTGCTGATCGGCAGGGCGTCGGTATGCCCCTCGACCGTAATCGGGAACTCGGCCGGCGCGAGCACCTGGGCCACCGCCTGCAGGGCGGCCACCGCGGGCGGGCCGAGGCTGGCCTCGCCCGGCGAGAACAACAGGCTGGCATTGATCTCGACGCTGACCCCGAACGCGCCCTCGGTGACATTGACCTGCCCCGCCTGCGTCAGCGGCGACAGCACGCGCCGGATCTCGTCGGCCATGCTGCGCATGCGCTGCGCGGTCGCGCGCCGCCGCGACTCTGCCTCTTCATCGACGGCAGGCGTCGCCGGCGGGCTGATCGGCCGCGGTGGCGTCACCACCGTGACCGGAGGCAGCACGATCTGCTCGCCGCTGTCGTTGATCGTCACGTTGCGAAAGGCCTGCACCAGCGAGTCGGACAGCACGCGGTACTTGCCCTCGTTGATCGAGGACAGGGAGTACATCACGACGAAGAAGGCGAACAGCAGCGTGATGAAGTCGGCATAGGACACGAGCCAGCGCTCCTGGTTGTCGTGTTCCTCGTCGAGCTTGCGCCTGCGCCGCATGATCTGCCCTTTCCTGGTCTGTCGCGCGTCTGCCTGCGCTCAGACCACGTAACCCTGCATGCGGCTGGCGATGATGCGCGGATTGTCGCCGTTGGCGATGCCCACCAGCCCATCGACGAACATCTCGCGCTGCGTGGTCAGGGTAATGATGTGGGCGGCGAGCTTCTTCGCAATCGGCAGGAAGACGAGGTTGGCAAAGCCGACACCGTAGATCGTGGCGACGAAGGCGACGGCGATGCCGGCGCCGAGCCGCGACGGGTCGGACAGGTTCTCCATGACATGGATGAGGCCCATCACCGCGCCCAGGATGCCGATCGTCGGCGCATAGCCGCCTGCGGCTTCCCAGATCCGCGCCGACTGGCGCATCTGGTTCTCCCACACGCCGATCTCCACCTCCAGCACCTCGCGCAGTCGGTTGGGCTCGACGCCGTCGACGAGCAACTGCAGTCCCTTGCGCATGAAGGGATCGGGCAGCGCGTCGATCTGGTTCTCCAGCGTCAGCAGGCCTTCCTTGCGCGCCACATGGCTCCAGCTCTCGACCTGGTCGATGAGACCCTGAGGGCTCATCGCCGGCGGCACGAACACCCAGCGCGCCATGCGCATTCCATCGACGAAGGTACGCAGCGGGCTCTGCAGCATCACCGCCCCCAGCGTCCCTCCCACGACGATCAGGAAGGCCGTGGGCTGCACCAGCGAGGAGATGTGGCCACCTTCGAGCACCTGACCGATGACGATGGCCGCGATGCCCAGGGTGAGGCCGACGAGGCTGATCTTATCCATGACGAGCGCCTGGCGCGGGCCTTGCCTTCATGTCAGTTGGGCGCCGGATTCTTGGGCGGGCGGCCGCGCCGGCGCGCCGGCGGCACCACCGTGCCGCCCTCGAACAGGCCGGCACGCAGGCGCGCCACCGCCTGGCTGTGCAGTTGGCACACGCGTGACTCGGTGACGCCCAGCACCTCGCCGATCTCGCGCAGGTTGAGTTCCTCGTCGTAGTACAGGGCCATCACCATCTGCTCGCGTTCGGGCAGGGAGCCGATCGCGGTCACCAGGCGCCGGCGCATGTCGGCGTCTTCGAGCAGGTCGAGCGGGTTCGCGCCCTCCTGCACCAGATGGCGCTCGAGATAGTCGTCGTCCTCGTCGCGGTTGAAATCTTCGAGATAGACGAGCTGGTGGCCGCGCGCCTCGTGCAGCATGTGCTGGTACTCCTCCAGCGCCACGCCGAGCGCCTCGGCGAGCTCGGTCTCCGAGGGCTGACGGCCGAAGCGCTGCTCGAGGGCGTGGATCGCCGCCTCGATGCGACGCATGTCGCGGCGCAGGCTGCGTGGCAGCCAGTCGTTCTCGCGCAGGCCGTCGAGCATCGCACCGCGGATGCGCTGCACCGCGTACGTCTCGAACTGCGCGCCCAAGCCCTCCTCGTACCGACCGAGGGCATCGAGCAGGCCCATCAATCCGTTCTGGATGAGGTCATCCACGTCCACGCTGGCCGGCAGCCTGGACATGAGCTGAAAGGCGATGCGCTTGACCAGCGGGGCGTAGGCTTCAACGAGGTTGCTCTTGTCGAGCGTGCCGTTCGCGTCATACATCCATTCGACCTGTATCTTCTGGCGACGCGAGCCGCTGCTCGCGCTGGCTCCGGGAATCGGAGTGCGCGATTTTCCCGCACCGGGGCCGGGATTACCAGCGGGATAATTCACGCCCGTGTCACGACTCATGGGCGCGGCGCCGGTGGCACGCGGGCGATGGCATCGATTCGCCGCATGAAGGCGGCGCCCACATCGCGCCCGGCGGACTGCAGCGGCTGCTGCAGGGCGCTGGCGATGTCGTCGCGCTCGAGCTCGCCCAGCCAGGCCAGTGGTACGCCGACATGGCGGCGCACGAGGGCCTCCAGGCTGGCGAAGAAGGCCTGCGCGTCGGCCCGCCCGCGCGCCCGGCACACGGCGACATGGACCGAGCCCGCCCCGGCCGCAGCCAGCCCCTTGATCGTCCGGTAGGCTTCGGTCGCGCCGCTCGCGCTGGCTTCGGCAAGCACCAGCCGACGTGGCGCCGCATGGACGAACGGCGACGGCTGGGCCGCGCCCTCGCGGGCGCTGTGGATCAGCACGAAACCGGCGTGCCTGTGCAGGATGCGCAAGGCCTCGACCAGGCAGGCGCGGCGGGCCTCGTCGAGCAGGGGCAAGGCGAGCGCGGCGGCGGCGGCCGGTACCCGGCCGAGCAGCCCCGGCGCCGGCTGCAGCACGCTGGCAAGCGTGGTGTGGCCGTCGAGCAGTTGCAGCAGATCCACCCCAGTGCCAACGCCCAGCGCCTCACCCAGCGCCTCGTCGCCCTGCGCTTCATCGAGGATCAGCACACGCTCGGCGCGACCGGCGAGGCGGTGGGCGGCGAGCACGGCGTTGCGACCGCGATGACGGCCGCAGGCATACAGCGCCACCACCAGCGGCGGCGCCCGGCGGAACAGGCGCCGCAGGCCTGCGGCCTGGTCTTCGCGTCCGTCGAGCATGTCAGGCTCCCGCGCCGGCCGCGGCCAGCAACATGCCCGCCTCGTCGCCATTCAGGTGCCAGGGCGACTCGCCCGCGTGCTCGCGCAGCGCGCGATGCAGCAGGTAGGCACGATTGGGCAGGTGCAGGTCCTCGGGCACGCGCTGGCCGTTGGTCAGGTAGCGGATGTCGAGGGCATGGCGCACGGCGACATCGAGCGCGGGCGCCAGGGCGGCGGCCTCGTCCACCTTGGTGAAGATGCAGCCGGCCAGATCCTGCCCGGCGTAGGCGCGCACCACGTCGTCGAGGGTGTCACCGCGTGCAGTGGCGTTGAGCAGCAGCAGGCGGCGCACGTCACCGGCGCCGGCGAGCATCGCGGCCTGCTCGCCGACCAGGCGGTCGCGCTGGCTCATGCCCATCGTGTCGATCAGCACCATGTGCTTGTTGCGCAGGCCGGCAAGGGTCTGGCGCAGGTCGGCGGCGTCGCGCACCGAGAACACCGGCACACCGAGGATGCGGCCATAGATGCGCAGCTGCTCCTGGGCGCCGATGCGGTAGCCGTCGGTGGTGATCAGCGCGAGCTTGCCCGCCCCGTGGCGCACCACGCAGCGCGCGGCGAGCTTGGCGGTGGTGGTGGTCTTGCCCACACCGGTGGGCCCGACCAGCGCATACACGCCGCCGCGGTCGAGCAGGTCCTCGTCCGAGGCGCAGGCGAGCATCATGCGGTCGAGTGCACTGCCCACCGCCTCGCGCGCCTCGGTGCGACTTGCGTCCTCGGCCACCGCCTCGGCGAGCTTGCGCGCGACCAGTGCGGAAAATCCCGCCTCGAGCAGTTCGCCCAGCATCGCCGCCCGTGCCGGTGCGTGGCGGCGGGTCTCGCCCCAGGCGAAGCCGGCGAGCTGGCGCTCGATCATGCCGCGAATACCCGATAGCTCGGCCATCAGGCGGGCATTGGTCTCCTGCAGCTCGCGCATGCGCGCGCTGCCGAACTCGTCGACGGCCGCGGCGGGATTCGCGCGCCCCGAGAACACCGCCGGCCCACCGACCCCCATGGGCTCGCGGCGTGTGCCCGAGGCTGCCGTGCGCAGTTCGGCGTCGCGACCGCGCATCGCAT
This sequence comes from Thauera sp., assembly GCF_035444905.1. Lineage (GTDB taxonomy): Bacteria > Pseudomonadota > Gammaproteobacteria > Burkholderiales > Rhodocyclaceae > Thauera. The sequence continues at coordinate 116,348 of NZ_DAOMPS010000002.1, read as the reverse complement.
AGTCGGCGGTCTCGATGCGCGGCGGGTTGAAGGGACGCACCACCGGCCCAGGCGCAGCGGCAGCGGCGGCCGGACGCGCCAAGTTGCGCGCCGCGCTCGCCGCCAGCGCCGACAGGCTGACCTGGAAGTCGCTGTCGCCGGCGCCCGTCGTCGTCCGCCCGGCGGCGAAGGCATCCGCCACCGCCGCCTGCGACATCGGCCCTGCGGCTTCAGGGCGCGGCGCCGTCGGCGCGGCCTGGCCGCCCGCCCGCGCGTTGACAGCTGCGCGGTTGGCGGCCTGCAACGCACCCACCGCCTCACCCGGCAGGGCGAGGATCTCCACCCCGCCCTCGACCGCACGGTTCGACAGCACGATCGCATCGGGACCGAGCGCTTCCTTGAGCGCACGAAGCGCTTCGCGGGCGGTGGGGGCAAAGTAGCGTTTGACGTTCATGGCGATTCTCCCGGCGGTCACGATCGACCACTGCTTGATGGGAATTATCGCCACCGGCCGTCAATTGCCTGGGGCCGAATAACGTGCCTTTACCCCGCCTATTCACCCCTTGTGCTGCGACCGAACGCCCTCCCCGCTGCCCCCTGCCCCGGCCCTCAGCCCTGCGCGCCCACCATCGCAGTGACGCGGATGGTGCGCGTCTCGGGCACTTCGGAATTGGAGATCACCTTCAGGCTCGGCACCGCGCGGCGCAGGAAGCGCGACAGCAGCATGCGCAGCTGCGAGGGCACGAGCAGCACCGGCGGCAGGCCGATGTCCTCCTGGCGCTGGGCGATCTGCGCGGTCTGGCGCAGCAGGGTGTCGGCCAGGCCGGGCTCGATCGCCCCGCCCTCGCCGCCTGCGCTCATCGCCTGCATCAGGATGCGCTCCAGGCCGGGCTCGAGCGCCATGACCTGGACCTCGGCATTGCCCGGGAACAGGCTCTGGATGATTGCGCGCCCGAGCGCCTCGCGCACCTTGGTGGTGAGCTGCACCGGGTCCTGCGTGCGCGGCGCATGCTCGGCAAGCACCTCGATGATGCTGCGCATGTCGCGGATGTTGACGCCTTCCTCGAGCAGGCTCTGCAGCACCCGCTGCACCGTGCCGATCGGCAGCATCTTGGGCACGAGGTCCTCGACGAGCTTGGGCGACTCCTTGCCGACATGGTCGAGCAGCGCCTGCGTCTCCTGGCGGCCGAGGAGCTCGGCGGCATGGTTGAGGATGACGTGATTGAGATGGGTCGCCACCACCGTGCTGGCATCGACCACCGTATACCCGAGCGCATGGGCCTGCTCGCGCTGGCTGGCGTCGATCCATACCGCCGGCAGGCCGAAGGCGGGATCGGTGGTCTCGCGACCGGCGAGCGGCCCCGACACGCGCCCCGGATTGATGGCGAGGAACTGGCCCGGGTAGGCCTCGCCGCCGCCGATCTCCACCCCCTTGAGGGCGATCCGGTAGGCGTTGGGCTTGAGCTCGAGGTTGTCGCGAATGTGCACCGGCGAGGACAGGAAGCCCACCTCCTGCGCGAACTTCTTGCGCAAGCCGCGGATGCGCTTGAGCAATTCGCCATCCTGGCCCTTGTCGACCATCGGGATCAGGCGATAGCCGACTTCCAGGCCGAGGACGTCGACCTGCGACACGTCGTTCCAGCTCGCTTCCAGCGCATCGGTGGGGGGCGCCATGGCCGGCGCCTCGGCCTCCGGCAGCAGCGCCGCCGCCTCGGCGATGCGCTTGCGCCGCATCCAGGCGAGCGCCCCGAGGCTGGCGGCGATCAGCAGGAAGACCAGGTTCGGCATGCCGGGAATGAGGCCGAGCACGCCGATGATGGCCGCGGTCAGCGACAGCACCGTCGGATTGGAGAAGACCTGCGAAATCACCACCCCGCCGATGTCGCCCTCGTCACCGACGCGCGACACCACCAGGCCGGCGGCCACCGAGATGATCAGCGCCGGGATCTGCGCCACCAGGCCGTCGCCGATGGTGAGCAGAGTGTAGGTGCGGCCCGCCTCGCCCACCGCCATCTCGTGCTGCATGACGCCGACGAAGAGGCCGCCGAGGATGTTGATGACGAGGATGATGATGCCGGCGATGGCGTCGCCGCGCACGAACTTCGATGCACCGTCCATGGCGCCGTAGAAGTCCGACTCCTGCCCGATCTCCCGGCGCCGGCGCTTGGCTTCCTTTTCGTCGATGAGGCCGGCGTTGAGGTCGGCGTCGATCGCCATCTGCTTGCCCGGCATCGCGTCGAGGGTGAAGCGCGCGCTCACCTCGGCGATCCGGCCCGCGCCCTTGGTGATGACGACGAAGTTGATGATGGTGAGGATCACGAACACCACCAGGCCGACCGCGGTATTGCCGCCGACGAGGAAGCTGCCGAAGGCCTCGATGACCTTGCCCGCGGCATCACCGCCGGCGTGGCCCTCCAGGAGCACGATACGGGTCGACGCCACGTTGAGCGCCAGCCGCAGCAGCGTGGTGACGAGCAGGACGGTGGGGAACACCGAGAAGTCGAGCGGGCGCTTCGAGTACATCGCCACCAGCATCACCATCACCGACAGCGCGATGTTGAAGGTGAAGAACACGTCGAGCAGGAACACCGGCAGCGGCAGCACCATCATCGACAGGATCATGATGATGAGCACCGGCGCGGCGAGCTGGCGCAGGTTGGCGGGCGACAGGATGTGGCGCAGGTTCAGGGTGTCGTTCATGGCCATCGGTCAGGCTTCATTCATCGGGCACGCCCGGATCCATGCCGGCAGGGACCGGCAAGCGGGTGGGCGCCACGGGCGGCAGGCCGCCCTGCTTCATCCAGGCGTCGAGCTGGTATACATAGGCCATGACCTCGGCCACCGCCGTGTACAGCGCGGCCGGGATCGCCGCATCCAGCTCGCAATGCCTGTACAGGGCGCGCGCAAGCGGCGGCGCCTCGAGCAGCGGCACGTCGTTCTCGGCGGCGATCTCGCGAATCTTCAGTGCCGTCTCGCCGAGCCCCTTGGCCACCACGACCGGCGCCCCCATGCGTGCGGCATCGTACTTGAGCGCGACCGAGAAATGCGTCGGGTTGGTGACGACGACATCGGCCTTGGGCACCTCGGCCATCATCCGCTTGCGCGCCATTTCGCGCTGCAGCGCACGGATGCGGCCCTTGACCATCGGATCGCCCTCCTGCTCCTTGTTCTCGCGCTTGACCTCTTCCTTGGTCATGCGCAGCTTCTTCTGGTACTGCCAGAGCTGGAAGGGCACGTCCATCAGGGCCAGCAGGCCCAGGCTGAGCACGATCAGCAGCGCGGCGAAAGCCACCGTGTTGGAGAAGTCGGCCATGCCGCTCTCCAGCGGCTCGACCATCAGATCGAACAGGTGGTCCTTGTTCAGCCACAACACCAGCGCCGCCACCCCGCCCACCACTAGCGACTTCAGGATCGCCTTCACCATCTCGGCCAGGCCGTGCACCGAGAACATGCGGCCGATGCCCTGGATCGGGTTCATGCGGCCGAAGTTCGGCCCGAGCGCCTTGGGCGCGAACACCAGGCCGCCGAGCAGCACCGGCGCCGCGACCGCGGCGATCAGCAGGGCGAAGAACAAGGGCATCAGGGTCAGCAGCGCGCCGCTCAGCATGCGGTTAAGGACGTCGAGCATGAGCGCGTCGTCGAACACCGTGGCGCGGTCGAAGGCGAAGCCGTTTCGCACGATGCCGGCCATGCGCCCCGCCATCCAGTTGCCGAGCAGCCACAAGGTGGCGGCGCCGGTGACGGTGACGAGAAAGGTCGACAGCTCCCGCGACTGCGGGACCTGGCCTTCCTCGCGCGCCTGTTCCAGTCGTCGTGGCGAGGGGTCTTCTGTCTTCTCGAGGTCGCTTTCTTCGGCCACGGCCGGCTCCGTCCGCCGCCCGCTCCGCCCGGATGGGCCTGGACGCGGGACGACGTGTGCGGATTATGGGCGCTTGGGGGCCAGCGGCGCCGGCCGATAAACGCGGGGAAAACCGCCCTATTCGCCTGTTGGCGGGCGCGGTCTCAGCGCGGCGCCGGCAGGCCGTCGAAGCCGCGCAGCCGGTCGCCCGGCTTGATGCCACGCTCGGCAAACCAGCCGATGTTCATCTCAAGCGCATAGCGCGCCGGCGCGCGCGCGCAGTGATTGGACTCGGTCTGCGGCTGCATGTCCTCGATGTTGATGATCCTGGCCTCGGCATCGACAAAGGCGACCGAGAGCGGCAGGTAGGTGTTGCGCATCCACATGCAGTGCGTGGCGTCTTCCGGAAAGACGAACACCATGCCGCGGTGCACCGGCATCGAGCGGCGGTTCATCAGGCCGATCTGGCGCGTCTGGAAGGTGTGCGCGACCTCGGCCTCGATGCGGTACATGCCCGCCCCCAGTTCGGCCAGCGGCATGGCGGTCTGCGCCAGGGCCGCGCCGGCGAGCGCAAGCGTGGCGGTCATGGCCCAGGCACGGGCAGTCAGGCGGCGAATCTTCATCCTCGGGCTCCCGATCGAGACGATTGGCGGCGCATCTTACCCGCGCCGGACGGGCCGTGGCCAAGGGTGCCCTGCCCGCGCGCCGACGCCGGGCGACTGTCCGCTGCCGCTTCACGCAGCGCAGGCAGGTCGACCACCGCGCCCTCGCGCCACTGCCCGGGTGCCAGCCCGGCGAGCTGCCATGGCCCGATCGCCAGCCGGATCAGGCGCAGGGTCGGAAAACCCAGCTTCGCCGTCATGCGCCGCACCTGCCGGTTCTTGCCCTCGCGCAGCACGATCTCCACCCAGGTGGTGGGCACGCTCTTGCGAAAGCGCACCGGCGGATCGCGCGGCCACAGCCAGTCCGGCTCGCCGACAAGACGCGCCGCGCACGGCCGGGTATGGAAGTCGCCCAGGTCCACCCCGCGCCGCAGTTGCGCCAGCACAGTCTCATCCGGCTCGCCCTCGACCTGCACGAGGTAGGTCTTGGGCAGCTTGTGGCGCGGGTCGGCAATGCGGTGCTGCACGGCGCCATCGTCGGTCAGCAGCAGCAGGCCTTCGCTGTCGGTATCGAGACGGCCGGCCGCATAGACGCCAGGTACGGGAACGTAGTCCTTCAGCGTCGCGCGCCCGGCCAGATCGGTGAACTGGCACAGCACGCCGTAGGGTTTGTTGAGGAGGATGAGGCGGGGCATGGCATGAGATCCGAGGCGTGCGGGATGGCGGATTATCGCCCGATCCCCTCGTGCGCAGTTCCGAAGCATGGAACAAGGGTGACTCAGGGCTAAAGGATTGCGGAGCACAACCGTAATGGTCGTCTGTGTGCAAAAGGAGTTCCCCTTGAAGGTCAATCTTCCCGTAAGCCAGCGCGAGGTCTTCCTCCAGCCGGGCAAGCCGATCGTCACCAAGACCGACATGAAGGGCGCGATCACCTACGTCAATCAGTCCTTCGTCGACATCAGCGGCTTCACCCGCGACGAGTTGCTGGGCAAGAACCACAACGTCGTCCGCCACCCCGACATGCCGCCAGAGGCCTTCGAGGATCTGTGGAATACCGTCAAGCGTGGCGAGGCCTGGCGCGGGCTGGTGAAGAACCGGGCGAAGAACGGCGACCACTACTGGGTCGAGGCCTTCGTCACGCCCATCCTTGTGAACGGCCATTGCGTGGGATACCAGTCCGTCCGCAATCCGCCGCAGCGCGACGAGGTCGCCGCGGCCGAGGCGCTCTACACCGCAGTGCGCAACAAGCAGGCGACCTTCCCGCGGACACGCAATGCGAAGCCCAAACTCGATCCGGCCCTGGTGGTGTGGCTGGTGGCCCTCGCGCTGGCCGCGCTGGCGCTGGGTGCCGCGCTCGCCGGCGGGCGCACCGGCGTCGTGCTCGGCGTGCTGGCGGCACTGGCTGCGCTGCTCAGTGCCGTATACCTCCACGCTCAATGCCTGAGCCGCCTGAGCCAGTTGCAGCAGCGCATTCGCGACCTCGACGAAGGCCGGCTGGCACGCCGGATCGAGGCGCCGGGCGGCCCGCTGCGCGCGTTGTTCGCCGAGCTCGAGGTCATGCGCATCCACATGCGCGCGATGTTTGCCGACGTGCTGATCAACGCACACGAGGTGGAGCAGCGCTCGCACGAGCTCGACGAGGCGATGCGCAATCTGATGCGGGCCACCAGCATCCAGAGCGAGAACGTCGTCCAGGTTGCCAGTGCGATGGAGGAGATGAGCGCGGCCATCCGCGACGTCGCCACCAATACCGAACGCAGCATGAACTCGGTCAGGCGGACCGAGGAAAGCGCCAGCGGCGCCATGAAGACCATGGAGTCCGGCATCCAGCACAGCCACCAACTGGTGGATGTGGTGTCGCGCTCCCAGGCGAACATCATGGAGGTGAACGCCTCGGTCGAATTGATCAGCCGCGTCTCGCAGGCGATCAACGGCATCGCCCAGCAGACCAACCTGCTGGCGCTCAATGCAGCCATCGAGGCGGCGCGCGCGGGCGAACAGGGGCGCGGCTTCGCGGTCGTGGCCGACGAGGTGCGCGAACTGGCCGAGCGCACCCGGGTCAGCACCGATGACATCGGCCGCGCGGTGAGCGAGATCATCCGCCTGTCGAAGACGGCGGTCGACACCATGAACGCGACCGCCGGCGAGGTCCAGCGCGCCACCGGCGAGATCCAGGAAAGCAGCGTGGCGCTGCAGGGCATCTGGGATGCGAGCCGCGAGGCGACGACCTACTCCACCGAAGTGACGGAGATGCTGCGCCAGCAGTCGCTGGCATCAAACGAGGTCGCCTCGAGCATGGAGCGGATCTCGGCGTCCGTCGAGGAGACCACGAGCAGCGTGCAGTCGGTGGGCGAGGCGGCTTCGCGCCTGCACCAGACCTCGACCGAGTTGCGCGAACTGATCCGGCATCTGGAGGACACGCTGAAATGAGGCGTGGGGGGGCGAGGAGCGGAAAGCGGCGGCGCTCGCTGCCCTCGTCCCGTGCGCCGCTGCGATGCAGCGCCACGCGGCGGCCTACCGCACCCACTGCTACTGGCCCGGACTCAGCCTACGGCCGTCGCGCACCAAGCCGGCGAAGGCGTGCGCCTCGAGCGGACGGCTGAACAGGTAGCCCTGCATCTGGTCGCAGTGGTGGCGGCGCAGGAAGTCGAGCTGGGCCTGTGTCTCGACCCCTTCGGCCACCACCGTCTGGCCGAGACTGTGCGTGAGCGAGATCACCATCAGCGCGATTGCGGCGTCCTCGGGCGAGGTGGTGAGGTCGGTCACGAAGGCCCGGTCGATCTTGAGGCTGTCGATGGGAAAGCGCTTGAGGTAGTTCAGGCTCGAGTAGCCGGTGCCGAAGTCGTCCAGCGAGATCTGCACGCCGAGCGCCTTGAGGGCCCGTAGCGTCACGATGGTGGCCTCGGGACTGCGCATCACACTGCTCTCGGTGACCTCGACATGCAGCTGCTGCGGCGCAACGCCCGACGAGCACAGCGCCGCCTTGAGCACGCCGACGAGGTTCTCGTGCTGGAACTGGCGGGCCGACACATTCACCGCGACGCTCACCTCGCGCAAGCCCTGCTCGCGCCATTCGCTCAGTTGCCGGCAGGCCGTGGCGATGACCCACTCACCAATCGGTACGATCAGCCCGGTCTCCTCCGCAAGGGGGATGAAGTCGCCGGGCGGCATCAGCCCCAGCGACGGGTGGCGCCAACGGATCAGCGCTTCGGCGCCGACGACGCAGCCGGTCAGCAGCTCGACCTTGGGCTGGTAGTGCAGCTCCAGCTCGTCGTGTTCGAGCGCGTGGCGCAAACCGTTCTCGAGCTCGAGCCGCTCGAGCGTGCGCGCGTTCATCTCAGGGGCGTAGAACTGGAAGCGATTGCCGCCGAGATCCTTGGCGCGGTACATCGCGACATCCGCGTTCCGCACCAGGGTCGCGGCGATCGCACCGTCACGCGGGTAGAGCGACACGCCCAGGCTACCGTTGACGACCAGGTCATGCCCCGACAGCCGCATTGGTGCAGCCACGGCCACCAGCACCTTGGACGCGATGGTCGCCGCGTCATCTTCTGCGCTGAGTTCCGACAGCACGATCATGAACTCGTCCCCACCCAGCCGTGCCACCGTGTCGCCCTGGCGCACGCAAGCGGCGAGACGGCGCGCGACCTCGCAGATCAGCTCGTCGCCAACAGCATGGCCGAGGTTGTCGTTGACGAGCTTGAAGCGATCCAGGTCGAGCAGCATCACGGCCACCGCGCAGGCACTGCGCTCGCCATGGACGATCGCCTGGTGCAGGCGGTCGTTGAGGAGGTTGCGGTTGGCCAGGCCGGTCAGCGCGTCGTGATTGGCCTGCCGCTCGAGCTGTTCCTCGTAGCGCATGCGTTCGGTCAGATCATTCAGGATGGCGATGAAATGCGTCACCCGGCCACCGTGATCGCGCACCGAGGCGAGTGCGATCTCGTTCCAGAACAAGCTGCCGTCCTTGCGGTAGCAGCGCAGCGTCACGCGGGCATCGCGCCCCCAGCGCACGGCCTCGCGCAGGCGCTCGATGTCGGCTTGCGCCCAGTCGCGCGCGATCAGCAGGCGCGCATTGCGACCGATCGCCTCGTCGGACCCATAACCGGTCATCTGCGTGAAAGCGGGATTCACGTAGAGAATCGGATTGTCCGCCGCCGGGTCGGCCGCGCTGATGACAATCGCGTTGATGCTCTCCTCGATCGCACGATTGTGCAGTCTCAGCGTCGCCTCGGTGCACAGCTGCGCGGCGCGCGCGCGCAGGGTGTGGATGCCGTAGGCGATGTCATCGGCGAGCTCGACGAGGAGTTCGACCTCGTCGGCGTCGAAGGCCTCCTTCTCGGCCGCGACGATGCAGAGCACGCCAAAGGTGTCGGATTCGTAGGCCAGCGGCAGCGCAGCCGCGGCATTGAAGCCACGCTCGAGCGCCGCCGCCCGCCAGCGCAAGACACGCGGGTCGCTGACGATGTCATGCACGACCTGAGGTTTGCCGGTGCGCACCGCCTCGCCCGCCGGGCCGCGGCCGAACTCGTCGTCGGCCCACGAGAAGCGGAAGGCCTTCAGCAGGCCGGTGTGGTCCCCCGCGCTCGCGACGGTCTCGATCGTGCAGTCCGCATCATGCCGCGCCATCCCTATCCAGGCCGAGCCGTAGCTGCCCAGCGTGACGAGAAAACCGCACATTTCATCAAGCAGCTGACGCTCGTCGGTGACGCGCACCAGGGTACGGTTGCACTCGGCCATCACCCTGCGGGCACGTAACACGCGCCGCAGTTGTCCCTCGGCACGCTCACGGGTCGCGACCTCGCCGGCGAGGTCGGCCGCCCGCCGTTCGAGCTGGCCGTAGAGGCTCCAGTTCTCGTAGATGTGACCGGCCTGCGCCGCATGGGCGCTCGAGATCCACTCGTCCTCGGCGGTGAATTCCGAGGCCCCAAGCTTGTCCAGCAGGCAGACCCAGCCAAACACCGAGGTTGCCGAGGCGATCGGCGCTGCAACGCCGCAGTGCACGGCGGGAAAGTCGCTCGGCAGCCCCACGCCCTCGGGCCGACCGTCGGAATTGACGAAGCGCACGGGTCGGCGCTCGGCGAGCACGCGCTCGAAGGGCCCTTCGTCGAATCGGCGGCCCTGCAGCCGATGCGCGTGCTCGGGCGACAGCCCATAACCGAGCACGAATATCGATCGGCCGTTGCCACGGTGCTCGAAGCACAGAATCGCGTAGCGCGCGCCCGTCAGCTCGCGCGCGCCCTGGCATACCTTGTTGAGCAGCACCGCGGTGTCCCGCTCGGCCGACAGCTGCAGGTTCAGCTCGGTAAGGGCCGCGAGGCGCTGGTTGGCACGCTCGAGTTCGGTGGCCTTCTCGGCCAGCTTGTCAGTGAGCACGCGCAGATGCTCGCGCTCGAACGCCTCGTCGGCGCCCACGGGGGCGCCCTTGGTCTCGTGCGCGAGGGCCTCGTCGATGGCCGCAAGGATCGCCTCGGGGCCGGAGGGTTTGACCAGGATGCGCGACACGCCAAGAATCGTCGCCAGGTTGCGCGCCTCGCGTTCATGGTAGTTCGCGGTGTAGAACATCACGTGGGTGTCGGCAATCGCCGGATCCGCGCGCAGCTGACGCACGAATTCGTACCCGTCCATCGTCGGCATCAGGATGTCGCAGATCACCAGTTGCGGGCGCTCGGCACGCACGATGGCGAGTCCCTCGGCGCCGTCGCCAGCCTCGAAGGTGTCGTGACCATCGTAGCCGGCAAGGGTGGCGATCAGCTCGCGATTCGCCGGATGGTCATCGACGATCAGAATCTTCGCCATGGGCTTGCTCCTCTACGGCCCCGACGACGAACCCGCGGGGCGCCGCCCGGCCTGCAGGAAAGCGTCGACCTCGCCGAGGAAGGTCTCGGGCACGATGGGCTTGGAAAGGTAGCCGTCGAAGCCGGCATGCATCACGCGCGTGCGATCGGCCGCCATCGAGAAGGCGGTGACCGCGATCACCGGGAGCGCGTCCAGGGTCGCGTCCTGACGGATCCGGCTGAGCAGCTCGAAGCCGTCCATGACCGGCATCCGCAGGTCGCTGATGACGAGGTCCGGGCGGGGCAGCTGATGCACCAGCGCAAGCGCCTGCTCCCCGTCCTCGGCGCGCAGCACCGTGTGGCCACCGGCCGCCAGCAGATAGCCGACGAGTTCCAGGTTGGCGTCGTTGTCATCGACGATCACGATGCGGGCAGCCATGGTCATTGCTCCGGCAACAGGAGTGTGAAGCTGCTGCCCTGGCCCGGCAAGCTGTGCACCGTGATCCGGCCACCCAGCGCCTGCGCGAGTTTCTGGCTGAGGTGCAGGCCGAGCCCGGTGCCCTCTGCGCCCTTGCCGCGCTTCGCGCTGATGCGCGAGAAGGGCGCGAACAGGCGTGTCTGGTCCTCCTCGCTGATCCCCACGCCGGTGTCGCTCACGGTCACCGCGATGATCCCCGCCTCGCCCTCCCGCCGCCGCGCCAGGCGCAGGACCACGGAACCATTCTCGGTGAACTTGATGGCGTTCTGCACGAGGTTGATCACGATCTGGCTGAACGCGCGCCGGTCGGTGCTGAGCGGGCAGGCTCCGCGCGGCGTCTCGATGCGCAGGTCGAGGCCACGGCGCTCGGCCTCGGGGCGCAAGGTGCCGACGATGTCGTCGATGAGCGCCCGGCAGTCGATCATGTCGAGGCTCAGTTCGATCTTGCCCGCCTCGATTTTCGCGATGTCGAGCAGGTCGTTGATCAGCGCGAGCAGATGCTGCGCGCTCGATTGCACCGTGCGCAACTGCTTTTGCTGGGCCTCGTTGAGCGGCCCCGGCAGCTTCATCAGCAGCGTGCCGGTGAAGCCGATGATCGCATTGAGCGGCGTGCGCAGCTCGTGACTCATGTTGGCGAGGAAGTGGTCCTTGGCCGCGTTCGCCCGCGCCAGTTCGACGTTCTTCTGCTGCAATGCGCACTCGAAGCGCTTGCGCTCGGTGATGTCGCGGATGGCACTCGACACCAGCGTCCCGTCCTCGGTCTCGAGCGGGCTCAGGCTGATCTCGACCGGGAACTCGTCGCCGTTCTTGCGCCTGCCGTACAGCTCCAGCCCCACCCCCATAGGACGGACGCGCGGATCGGCGAAGAAGGCCTTGCGGTGGCCCGGGTGTTGTCCGCGGTAGCGCTCGGGTAGAAGCATCTCGATCGACTCGTCGGCAAGCTCCGTACGCGTGTAGCCGAACAGCCTCTCGGCCTGGGTGTTGACCAGCACGATGCGGCCGGCGCGATCGACGATGACCATCGCATCGGGGGCCGACTCGAGCAGACCGCGGAACTTCTGCTCGGCCTTCTTTCGCTCGCTGACATCGCGGATTGCGCTCATGACGAAGGCGCCCTCGTCGGTCGCGAGCGGACTCAGGCTGATCTCGACGGGGAACTCCGTTCCGTCCTGGCGCAGGCCGAACAGCTCCAGGCCGCTTCCCATCGTGCGCGTGCGCAGCTGGCTGAAATAGGTGACGCGATGCCGCACGTGCGCACTGCGGAAGCGATCGGGCAACAACATCTCGACCGTCCTGCCGTGCAGCGCGCCCGGGGCATAGCCGAACATGGCCTCGGCCTGACTGTTCGAGAACACGATATGCCCGGCCGCATTGATCATCACGATCCCGTCCGGCATGGATTCGAGCAGGTTGCTATAGCGCGCATCCATCAGCTTCGCGTCGCGGGCGACCTTGAGCTGGGTCACGTCCCTGTTGTTGACAACCACGTATTCGACCTGACCCGCGGCGTCCGGCACCGTCCGGCACAGGATGGAGACGTAGAGGAGCGAACCGTCCTTGCGCCGGCACAGCAATTCGACCGCGGCGTAGCCGTTCTCGAGCACCTCGCGCATCATCTCGCGCTCGTCGTCGAGGCCGTCGGCGGGCACCAGGATTTCGCTCAGCGCGCGTCCCACCACCTCGTCCGCGCGGTAGCCGAAGATCGCTTCGGCACGCTCGCCCCAGTACAGCACCGTCCCCTGCGGATCGACCACCAGGACGGCATCGGGGCCCTCGTCGAGAAAAAGTCCGCACGCATCGATCGCCACGCCCACCCCCTCCACGAACTGCTGCAACCGCTTGCCGACAAGCCAAAAGGGTGTGAAATCTGCCCGCACAGGTGGCTGCGGGTCGGGCGCTCAACGCAACGTTCAATGCAGTCTGCGTGTCATCGGCAGCCATGCGCATGACAAAGATATAGCAGCGCCGACCCCGATTTTCAAACCGCGAGCTGGGTTGATCACCCGCACCAATCGCGGCTGCGCGCCACCGTAACGCGGCCGCGCCCGCTTCACGCGGGCCGGCTGGCGAAGGGAGAAAGCTCGATTGCGGCGGTTTTGCCCGGCAAGGTAAAGGGCGATGGGTGCTTGCCGTACGCCCGACCGAAGGGCGCGCAGCAGCGACAAGCATGCGAATGGTGGCTGGCGGAGGCGGTGAGATTCGAACTCACGAGGGGCGCATACCCCTGACGGTTTTCAAGACCGTTGCATTCAACCGCTCTGCCACGCCTCCGCAAGGCCGCGGATTATAGCGCAAGCACTCCTGCCGCGCATTGCGCCGCGGCCGCCTGACCGACCGCGGTGTCGTCGCCCCTGGGGGATGGGTCGCGCGCCAGCGCGGCAGGCCCGGCCGGGTCGACGCACAGCGGCAGACTCGCCAGCCCGCGCAAGGCGGCGTTGCCGTTCCATTGCGGCGTCGCCCCCGTCAGCCGCAGCGCAGGCCAGCGCTGCATGACCTGGCGTAGCACGATCTCCGCCTCCAGCATCGACAGCCCGGCGCCGATGCACACGTGGGGTCCGCTGCCGAAGGACAGGTGGCTGCCGTCGCGGCGGGTGATGTCGAACACATCGGGATCGGCGTAGCGCGCGGGGTCGCGGTTGGCCGCGCCGGTCAGGGCGATGACGAGCTCGCCCCGGCGCAAGCTGTGCCCGTGCAGTTGCAGCTCGCGCGCAACACGGCGGCCGGTGTATTGCACCGGACTCTCGTAGCGCAGCAGCTCGCGCAGGGCCCCCGGCAGCAGCTCCGGCCTGGCGCGCAGCTGCGTCCACTGTGCCGGGTGCGACAAGAGCGTCTGGAGCCCGTTGCCAAGCAGGTTGCGCGTGGTTTCGTGGCCGGCGAACAGCAGCATCGCGCACTGGGCGAGCAGCTCGGCGTCGGTACGGATCAGCCCGGCCTGCTCCGCGAGCACCAGGCGGCTGACGAGGTCCTGCCCGGGCGCAGCGCGGCGCGCCGGCAGCAAGGCCTCGAAGTAGCGCACCAGCTCGAGCAGGCTGCGCTGGGCGCGCAACAGCGCATCGGACGAGGGCTGCGGCGCACCGATGAAGGCCGCCAGGTCCTCCGACCAGGCGATGAAGCGGGCCTCGTCCGCGCGCTCGACGCCGAGCAGCAGGGCGATGACCCGCGATGGCAGCGGGCGGGCGACCGCCTCGATGAAATCGAAGCCGTCGCGCCCAGCCAGGCCGTCGAGGATCTCGGCGGTGAGCGCCTCGATCTGCGGCGCCAGCGCGCGGATGGAGGCCGGATGGAAGCCTGCGGCCATGACGCGGCGGATGCGCGCATGGTCGGGCGCATCGAGGAACACCATCGCGCGCGCGAACAGGTGCTCGAACAGCCGCTCGCCAGCCAGGGCCCGCCTCGCTGCGCGGCCCGCGTCCGCAGCGTCGATGCGTTTCACCCAGCCGCCGGTGCGCTGTGCCGAGAAACAGGGGTCGCGCAGCGCGAACTCGACATCTGCATGGCGGCTGAGCAGCCACGCGCCCTGGAAGAAGTCCTCGCTCCAATGCACCGGTCCGGCCTCGCGCAAGGCGCGATAGGCCGGATACGGGTCTTGCAGGAAAGCTGCATCGATCATGCCCGCGGGCCAGATCGAAGCGGGCACGCAGGCGGCCGCCTGCATCAGGCGTCCTGGCCCTGGATGCGCATGTCGAGCCGCTCGAGCAGGCTGCGGTCGCGCCCGGTCTGGGGGTTGGGCGTGGTCAACAGGTGGTCGCCGTAGAAGATCGAGTTGGCACCGGCCATGAAGCACAGGGCCTGCAGCGCCTCGTCCATCTGCTCGCGCCCGGCCGACAGGCGCACGTAGCTGGTGGGCATGGTGATGCGGGCCACCGCGATCGTGCGCACGAATTCGAAGGGGTCGATGGGATCGACGCCGGCCAGCGGCGTGCCGGGGATGGGCACCAGGTTGTTGATCGGCACCGACTCCGGGCACGGCTCGAGCTTGGCCAGCTGGGCGATCAGGCCGGCGCGGTGGCTGCGCGTCTCGCCCATGCCGACGATGCCGCCGCTGCACACGTTGATGCCGGCCGAGCGCACGTTGTCGAGCGTGTCCAGGCGGTCCTGGTAGGTGCGCGTGCCGATGACCTTGCCGTAGTACTCGGGCGCGGTGTCGAGGTTGTGGTTGTAGTAGTCGAGGCCGGCCTCCTTGAGCGACTGCGCCTGGCCCTGGTCGAGCATGCCCAGGGTCATGCAGGTTTCCATGCCCAGCGCCTTCACCTCGCGCACCATGGTGGTCACACGCTCCATGTCGCGCGCCTTGGGCGAGCGCCAGGCCGCGCCCATGCAGAAGCGGCTGGCGCCCTGGGCCTTGGCCGCACGTGCGGCGGCGATCACCTCGTCGACCGCCATCAGCTTCTCGGCCTTGACCTCGGTGTCGAAATGGGCCGATTGCGAGCAGTAGCCGCAGTCCTCGGCGCAGCCGCCGGTCTTGATCGACAGCAGCGTGGACAGCTGCACCTCGCACGGGTCGAAGTGCTCGCGATGCACCTGCTGGGCGCGGAACACGAGATCCATGAAGGGCAGTGCGAACAAGGCCTCGACCGCCTCCACCGACCAGCGGACGGTCGCCGGCGCGGCAGGCTGCAGGGTCGTCGCGCTGCGACGCAGCGAATCGGGCGAAATGGTGGCGACAGTGCTCATGGGGTCTCCGTTACGTGGTCTTGTGTGTTGAAAATCGTGTGCAGCGCCGGCACGTTGAGATAGGGCGCGATCGCATCGGGGCTGGGCACCGGCAGGCGGGGCACCAGCCCCAGGCAGGGCGCATCGCCCAGCCCGCGGGCCAGGGCGTCGAGATTGTGGGCGACATGCGGCATGCCGGCATCGACCGTGTTCGCGACCCAGCCGCACAGGCGCAGGCCGCGGGCGCGGATCGACTCGGCGGTGAGCAGGGCATGGTTGATGCAGCCCAGGCGCAGGCCGACCACCAGCAGCACCGGCAGGCCGAGATCCGTGGCCAGGTCGGCGCTGTCCCAGTCGGCAGCGGCCGCACCCACCGCCTCTGCCCTGCCCAGCGGCACGCGAAAGCCCCCCACCCCCTCGACAACGATGCGATCGGCCCGCGCCGCCGCGGCCGCCACCGCGGTGAGTACGGTGGCGCGTTCGATCTGCCGTCCCTCGAGCAGGGCGGCGACATGGGGGGCGCAGGCGGCATCGAACTGGTAGGGGCAGATCTCGGCGGCGGACAGCGCCAGCGTGCTCGCCGCTCGCAGGGCGTGCACGTCCTCGTTGATGCGCTCGCCATCGATCAGCTCGGTGCCGGCCGCGATCGGCTTCAGCCCGGCCGCGCGCAGGCCGCACTTGCCGAGCAGGGCGACGATGGCCGCGCTGATGCGGGTCTTGCCGATCTCGGTGTCGGTGCCGGTGACGAAGATGCCATGCAGTGGCGCGCTCATGCGGGTACTCCTTCAGCGGCAAGCTGCGCGAGGGCAGCGCACAGTCGATCGACATCGGCCAGGCTGTGTGCCGCGCTGAGCGTGATGCGCAGGCGCGCACTGCCGACCGGCACGGTGGGCGGACGGATCGCCGGCACCCATAACCCGAGCTGCTCGAGGCGCGCCGCCAGCGCCAGCGCGGTCGCATTGTCGCCGACGATCAGGGGCTGGATGGGGGTGGTCGAGGGGGCCAGACGCCAGGCGCAGCCTGGATGGCTGGCGATGATCTGCGTCAGCCGCGTGCGCAGCGCATCGATCAGCCCGCCCAGGTGGCGGCGCCGCGCCGTCCCTTCTTCGCCTCGCAGCAGCTGCAGGCTCGCGTGCAGGACGTGGGCGAGCGCCGGCGGGGTGGCCGTGGTGTAGATGTAGCTGCGCGCGCCCTGCACCAGGGCCTCGATGACCAGCGGATGGGCTGCGACGAAGGCGCCGCTCACGCCGGCCGCCTTGCCCAGCGTGCCCATGTAGATGAGGCGCTCGCTGCGCAAGCCGAAATGCGACAGCGTACCCCGCCCGCCCTCGCCGAGTACGCCGAAGCCGTGGGCGTCGTCCACGATGAGCCAGGCGTCGTGACGCTCGGCCAGCGCCAGCAGCTCGGGCAGCGGCGCGATGTCGCCATCCATGCTGAACACCGCATCCGTGACGATGAGCTTGATCTCGGCCTCGCAGTCCGCCAGCAGGGCCTCGAGCCGATCGACCCGGCCATGCGGGTAGCGTCGCATCTTCGCCGCCGCCAGCAGGCCGCCGTCGATCAGTGAAGCGTGGTTGAGGCGGTCGGCGAAGATCGCCGCCCTGCCCTCGCTCAGCGTGGTCAGCAGGGCGATATTGGCCATATAGCCCGAGCAAAAGCCGAGCGCCGCAGCATCGGGAATGCACGGCGCCAGAAAGGCGGCCAGCGCGGCCTCGAGCGTATCGTGCGCCTCGCTGTGGCCACTCACCAGATGCGATGCGCCGCTGCCCACGCCCCAGCGCTGCGCGCCCTCGACCAGCGCCGCGACCAGTCCGGGATGGGACGCGAGCCCGAGGTAGTCGTTGCTGCAGAAGCCGAGCAGCGCGCGCTCGCCGCCCGCACCATCGGCAAGCCGCTGAGTCGGCGTGCAGGGCGAGCGGGCAACGCGCCTGCGCCGCCACAGGGCGGCCTGCCGGCGCTCACGCAGTCGGTGGTTCAGGTGTGCGAGCAGCATGGCCAATGGGGATACGGGCCGAGTCGGCCAGGGTCTGGTCGAGGGTGCGCAGGGTCCGCTCTGCGAGCCAGCTCGCCAGCTCGGCATCGAGGACGTAGGGCGGCATCAGATACACCGTGCGGCCAATCGGGCGGATCAGCAGCCCATTGCCACGACCGGCGAGGTGAAAGCGCTCGGCGAAGCGCTCGCCCGCATGGGCCTCGCGCACGTCGAACGCCCAGATCATGCCGCGCTGGCGCAGGTGCTCGATACGCGTATCGTCGGCAAGGGGGGCGAGCGCCGCGCTGAGCAGGGGCGCGAGCCCACGGTTGCGGGCGAGCACGTCATCGGTGGCGAAGCGGTCGAGCACGGCCAGTGCGGCGCGACAGGCCAGCGCGTTGCCGGTGTAGGAATGCGAATGCAGGAAGCCACGCGCCACGTCGTCGTCGAGAAAGCACGCGTAGATCGGATCCCGCGTCAGCACCAGCGACAACGGCAGGTAGCCGCCGCTGATGCCCTTGGACAGGCAGATGAAGTCGGGCCACAGCGGCGCCTCGCCCGGCTGGGCCGCCTGTTCGAAGGCGAAGAAGCTGCCCGTGCGGCCACAGCCGACCGCGATCTCGTCGGCGATCAGATGGACCTCGTATTCGTCGCACAAGGCGCGCAGACCGCGCAGATAGCTCGGGTCGTGCATCGCCATGCCGGCGGCGCACTGCACCAACGGCTCGACGATGAAGGCGGCGATGTGGGCGTGGCGCGCCTCGAACAGCGCGCGCACCTCGGCCAGGGCCTGCGCCGCCCGCTCGGCCGCCGATTCGCCCGCAAGGGCACGCCGCGCATCCGGCGACGCCACCAGGTGGGCGCGCATCAGCAGCGGATCGTAGGCGTCGCGAAACACGGCCACGTCGGTGACGGCGAGCGCCCCGAGCGTCTCGCCATGATAGCCCTGGCGCACGCAGACGAACTCGCGCTTGTCGCCATGACCGAGGTTGCGCCAGGCATGAAAGCTCATTTTGAGCGCGATCTCGACCGCCGAGGCGCCGTCGCTGGCATAGAAGGCATGACCGAGCACGCCCCCGGTGAGTGCGCGCAGGCGCTCGGCGAGCTCGACGGCCGGTGCGTGCGTGCACCCGGCCAGCATCACGTGCGGCAGGCTATCGAGCTGCGCGTGCAGGGCGGCATTGATGCGCGCATCCGCATGGCCGAAGAGGTTCACCCACCACGAGCTGTTGGCGTCGAAATACCGTGCCCCCGCGTAGTCCTGCAGCCAGGGGCCGCTCGCACGGGCGATGGGCAACGGCGGCACGCTCTGCGCGCGCTGCATCTGCGTGCAGGGATGCCAGACGCTCGCCAGACTGCGCTGTTGCCAGGCGCGATTGGGCGCTTCGGCGTCGCTGCGGGCGCGGCTCGGTTCGTTGGCAGTGTCGGGGTCCAAGGGAGACACAATATTTTTGTATTAATAATTATAGAAAACATCGCGCTGCATTCTCGCAGCGAGGGCGGCAAATGTGAACCCCCGCCGCCCTGCGGCCCGTCCTCCTCGCCATGGGCGGCCGTCCGGCTCTCAGGGGCGCTCTCCGGACCGCTCGAAGAGCGCGATCGACTCGACGTGCGAGGTCTGCGGGAACATGTTCGCAATCCCCACAGCGCGCAGCACGTAGTCCTTCTCGCGCACCAGAACGGCCGCATCGCGGGCAAGCGTGGCCGGGTTGCAGGACACGTAGACGATGCGCGCCGGCCCTTGCTGCCTGCCGAGCGCCTTTACCACCGCAATCGCCCCCTCGCGCGGCGGATCGATCAGCAGCTTGTCGAGCGGACCGAGCGCGGCAAGGCTGTCCTCGGTCGCGTCGAAGAGGTTGGCGGCGTGAAACTCGGTGAGCGCATCCAGGCCGTTGCGCCGGGCGTTGGCCAGCGCCCGCGCCACGAGCGCATCGCTGCCCTCGACGCCGACCACCCGCGCCCCGCGGCGGGCAATCGGCAGGCTGAAGTTGCCCAGCCCGCAGAACAGATCGGCGATGCGCTCGCCGGGCCGGGGATCGAGCAGCTGCAGCGAACGCCGGATCAGCAGGCGGTTGATGTGCACATTGACCTGGGTGAAGTCGGTCGGCCGGAAGTCCATCCGCACCCCGAACTCGGGCAAGGTGTAGTGCAGCGCAGGATCATCGGCCGGATCCAGCGGCGTCGCCGTATCCGGCCCGCCCGGCTGCTTCCATGCCTGGATGCCTTCGGCAGCGGCGAAGGCGGCGATGCGTTGTTCATCGCTGCCGCTGAACGGCAGCAGATTGCGGAACACGAACACCGTCGCCTCGTCGCCGATGGCGATCTCCACCTGGGGTACGCGATCGGCGATCGAGAGTCCGGCGATGAGCTCGCGCAGGCGCGGCAGCAGCGCCGAAACCCTCGCTGGCAGCACCGGGCATTCGCGCATGTCGACGATGTAGCTGGAGCGTCGCTCGTGAAAACCGATGCGCAGGCCGCCCTTGCTCGGCACCAGCCGCACGCCGAGCCGGGCGCGGTAACGATAGCCCCAGGCCGGGCCGTGGATCGCAGGAAGGATCAGCTCGGCGCGCAGTTTGCCGATGTGCCAAAGGGCGTCTTCCAGAATGCGCTGCTTGGCCGCGGCCTGGGCGAGCGGGTCGAGATGCTGCATCGAACAGCCGCCACAGAGGCCGTAATGCGCGCAACGCGGCACCACGCGCTGTGCGCTGGGGCGGACGATGCGCTCGGCAGTGGCCTGCTCATAGCTGGACCGGCTGCGGTGAACGCGGTACTCGACGCGCTCGCCCGGCAGCCCGCCCTCGATGAAGACGGTCTTGCCGTCGACATGGGCAACGCCACGGCCTTCGTGGTCGAGGGATTCGATGGTGGCGATGGTCATGGTACGGCGGCAGTGACGGGGTGCGCGATTCTACCGTGTGCAGCCCCCTTCCGCGCCTCCCCCCAACCTGCGCCTGTCTGCACCACCAATTCGGGATGGATAGACAAATTGAAACAATGCAGCAGACCCGGAGATTCACTCAATCCGTTGTTTTACTGATATTTTTGACTCGCCTTTGCCATTTGCTGCATCGCACCACCGAGCCGTTTATGGCGTTGCAGCATGTTAAGATTGCGCGGCTTCGCGCACTTGCATCCGTGCGCAGACGCCACGACAGACCAAGAATCCCCTAGCCGAAAGGAAGACACATCATGAAGCATCCCCTTCTCGTTGCCGCCCTCGTTGCCATCACCATCACCGCCTGCGGCAAGAAGGAAGAACCCGCGGTGCAGGCGCCCGCGTCGGCCCAGGAGCAGATGAAGGAAGCCGCCGAGCAGGCCGTGGAAGCAGCGAAGGAAAGCGCTGAAGCCGCTGGTGAGGCCGCCGCCGCCGCGACCGAAGCCGCCAAGGAAGAAGCCGCCGCCGCCGCCGAGGCAGCTGAAGAGGCCGCCGAAGACGCCAAGGCCGGCGCCAACGCCGCAGTTGAAGCCGTGAAGGAAGAAGCCGCCGATGCGGTGGACGCAGCCAAGGCGGCCGCCGAAGCGGCGGTCGAGTCCGCCAAGGACGCGGCCAAGGAGTAAGCCTTAGTAAGCCTCGTGCGCCCTTGCGGGCGCACCAAAGAAAAAAGCCGGCGATGCCGGCTTTTTTTCGTCGCAGCGCTGCGCTTAGCGCAGTTGTTCCTGCAGCAGGCCGAGCATGCGGCGCGCGGTATCCGAGGTATCGACACCGCCCTCGCGACTGAGCACGCTCACCCGCGACGCATCGCCCTGGCCCTCGACACGCAGTCGATACTCGCTGCCCCCCTCGGCCGGTTTGTCGCTGCTGCGCCAGAAGGCAAGGCGCGACAGGAAACCCCTGTTCGGGCTGCTGTTGTCCGCATCGGGGTCGACATAGCGCACGAAGTAAAGCCCCTGCGCCCGATCGCGGTCTTCCACCGTAAAGCCGATGCGGTCGAGCGCCAACCCGACCCGACGCCAGGCGCGATCGAAGGGCTCATCCATGGTCAGCACCACCTGCCCATCCGGCGCAGAGGCGATCTGAGCGCGCTGCGGCGCCTGCGGGGCGGCGATTGCCGCCTCGGCACGCGCTACCTCGGCCCCCAGGTGCACCATCAGCCGACGCAACATCTCGGCCTCGAGCTCGGGATCTGCCGGGCGCGGCTGCCAGATGGTGGAATCCTTGGCCTCGGTCGGGTAGATCTCCATCATGCCGCGATGGCTGACATAGACCTCGACCGTCCCGCCATCCTTGCCCTGCTCGAGGCGAGTGCGGAACTTGTCGCGCTCGGGGGTAGAGAACAGGCCGTCGAACACGCGGCCGATCGTCGAGCGCACGAAGTCCTGCGGAATTTTGGCCCGATCCTCGGCCCAGTCCGTCTCCATGACGCCGATCTCGGGGCTGTCGATGTTGAGGATGAAACCCATCTCGAGCCAGAAATCCTTGATCTGCGGCCACAGGTCGGCCGGCGTACCGGCGATCACCAGCCAACGCTGCGTGCCGGCGCGCTCGATGCGCATGGTGTCGGAGGCGGCCAGCACGTCGGCCGAGCCGCTGGCCACCGCGGGCTGGCCACTGCGGTCGGCGGCATAGGCCGAGTAAGTGGCGACTCCGCGCGGCGCCACGTCAGGCACGGCGAAGCGGTCGTCGCGGCGCGGCGCGGTGAGGTCGGGCGGGATCTCGAGCGGACGCTCGATCTGACGGGCGCTCTTGTAATCGATGCGCTTGGACTCGAGCAGGGATCCGGAACAACCACCGAGGGCGAGCGAAAGCGCGATCAGGGAAAAGGAGGTGCGCGTGGAGCGATTCATGTAATTCCCGGACAAAAGATTCGGTTCAGGCCTGAATGCCGGCCTTGCGCATGGCCTTCAGCACGCGCTCGTGATGGACTTCGGCCAGCGGCGTGAGCGGCAGGCGGATACCGTCGCCGATCAGGCCCATGCGCGCCACCGCCCACTTCACCGGGATCGGATTGGCCTCGCAGAACAGGTCACGATGCAGACCGGTAAGCCTTGCATTGGTTTCGCGCAAGGCCTTCATGTCGCCTGCAGCCGCGGCGGCGCACAACGCATGCATCGCGCGCGGGGCGACGTTGGCGGTGACCGAGATCACGCCGTGGCCGCCGAGCATCAGGAAGGCGGCCGAGCTCATGTCGTCGCCGCTGTAGAGCACGAAGTCGGCCGGCGCCCGCTCGATCAGGTCGCAGGCGCGATCGAGGTTGCCGGTCGCATCCTTGAGACCAATGATGTTCGGGATCTCGGCCAGGCGCAGCGTGGTGTCGTTGCTCAGGTCCGCGACCGTGCGGCCCGGCACGTTGTACAGGATCAGCGGCAGCTCGACCGACTCGGCGATGGTGCGGAAGTGACGATACAGACCCTCCTGCGAGGGCCTGTTGTAGTACGGCACGACCGACAGATGGGCCGCGGCGCCCGCCTGGCTGGCAAAGCGGGCAAGCTCGACCGCTTCCGCCGTCGAGTTTGCGCCCGTACCGGCGATCACCGGCACCCGACCGGCCACGTGCTCGACGCTGGCGCGAATCAGTTCGCAGTGTTCGTCGACGTCGACGGTGGGCGACTCACCCGTGGTGCCGACGACGACGATGCCATCGGTACCTTCGGCAATGTGCCAGTCGATGAGACTGCGCAGGCGGGGAAAATCCAGGCTCCCGTCGTCCTGCATGGGAGTGACGATGGCGACAAGCGATCCGGTAATCATGGGGTCGGGGCTTTCGATAAAAGATGCGATTCTAACCGATCGCCGAGGCAGGGCCAGCGCAAGCCATGCCTTCCGGCCGTTCGCACCGCCAGAAAGGGTATCGGCAAGTTACCTCGTCACAGGTCGGCGAGCGACTTGATGTGCGCCACCACCGAACGCGCCAGCGACGACAGTGAATAGCCGCCCTCGAGGATGGACACGATGCGCTTGTGGCCGCAATCCTCGGCCACGCCCTTGATCTGCTCGGTGGCCCAGACATAGTCGGCCTCGACCAGACCGAGCGAGCCCATGTCGTCTTCGTAGTGGGCGTCGAAGCCGGCCGAGATGAAGATCATCTGCGGATTGTGGCTGCGCAGGGCCGGAATGACGATGTCGCCGAACACCTGACGGAAGGCATCGCCGCGCGTGCCGGCCGGCAGCGGCACGTTGCACATGTGCGGCGGCGGATTGTCCGTGCCGCAGTATGGGTAGAAGGGGTGCTGGAAGATGCCCGCCATCATCACCCGGGGGTCGTTGCGGAAGATGTCCTCGGTACCGTTGCCATGGTGAACGTCGAAGTCCACGATCGCCACCCGCTCCAGGCCGTGGGCATCGAGCGCATGGCGCGCAGCGATGGCGACGTTGTTCATGAAGCAAAAGCCCATCGCCTTCGAGCGCTCCGCATGATGCCCGGGGGGACGCACGGCACAGAAGGCATTCTCGATCTCGCCCTGCATGACGAGGTCGGTCGCAAAAACCCCCGCCCCGGCCGAACGCAGCGCCGCCTTCATCGTGCCCGGGCTCATCGCGGTGTCGGGGTCGAGGTGGCGGATGCCGTGTTCGGGCACGTTGTCGATGAGACTGTCGAGATACTCCGGCGGATGGACACGGGTGATGTGCTCGCGCTCGGCAACCGGTGCGTCGTAGAAGGAGATGTACATGTCCAGGCCCGCCGCGATCAGCCGATCGTTGATCGCCGACAGCCGCTCGGAGCATTCAGGATGCATCGAGCCCATATCGTGCAGCCAGCAGTCACGGTGCGTTATGAATGCCGTAGTGGTCATACTCCTCCCTCGTCTCGAGAACAGTCTCGTGGGCAGCCGCCTGCGCCAGATCCGGCAGTCGCACGCACCCTTATCCACCGGCCATCGTGACGCACATCTTCCGGGCCAGCGCGCTTTGTCGTCTATTATCACCGCTTCCCCGCCAATTTCACAGTGCGCCCCGCAATGCCCCTGCACCATGCAAATCGCCTGCTCGAAACCTCAGGCCGGATCATCCTCGGCAAGGAACGCGAGCTGCGCCTGGCCCTCGCCTGCCTCGTCGCGCGTGGCCATCTGCTGATCGAGGACGTGCCCGGCGTGGGCAAGACCACGCTGGCGCACGTGCTGGCCCGACTGATGGGCCTGCAGTTCCAGCGCATCCAGTTCACCAGCGACCTGCTGCCCGCCGACATCCTCGGCGTCTCCGTGTTCGATCGCGACACGAGCGCCTTTCGCTTCCACCCCGGGCCCGTGTTCGCGCAGCTGATCCTCGCCGACGAGATCAACCGCGCCACCCCCAAGACCCAGAGCGCGCTGCTCGAGGCGATGGAGGAACGGCAGGTCACCGCCGACGGCAACACCTTCGCCCTGCCCGAGCCCTTCTTCGTCATCGCCACGCAGAACCCGGCGCACCAGATCGGCACCTTCCCGCTCCCCGAGAGCCAGCTCGACCGCTTCCTGCTGCGCATCCGGCTGGGTTATCCCGATCGCGACGCCGAGCGTGCGCTGCTGATGGGCGAGGACCGCCGCGAACTGCTCGAGCGCCAGTCCTCCGTCATCAACCCCGCAGCGCTGATCGAACTGCAGCAGGCCGCCGCGCGCGTGCATGTGGGCGACGCCCTGGTCGATTACGTCCAGGCTCTGCTCGGCGCGACGCGTAACAGCCCCGAGTTCGCTGGCGGTCTGAGTCCGCGCGCCGGACTCGGCCTGCTCGCCGCCGCCCGCGCCTGGGCCCTGATCGACGGCCGTGATCACGTCCTGCCCGACGACGTGCAGACCCTGTTCCCGCACGTCGCCGCGCACCGCCTGCATCTGGCCGGCGATGGCCGCCCGGCGCCGCCGGCCAGCATCACGCGCCTGCTGCAGGGCGTCGCCGTGCGCTGATGGCGGTGACGGCAACAGGGCTGCTGTCGACGCTGCGCGCGGCGGCCGATCGCTGGCTGTTTCGCATCGGCCCCGTCGAAACCGCACCGATCCGTCTCGTGCAGCGCCGCATCTACGTGCTGCCCACGGCTGCCGGGCTCGCCTTTGCCGGCGCCCTGCTGGCCATGCTGCTGGCCTCGATCAACTACAACCTGAGCCTGGGCTACGGCCTCGTCTTCCTGCTCGGCGGCGCCGCGGTGGCCAGCATCGTGCACGCCTTTCGCAACCTGCTGGGGCTCTCCATCCGTCCCGCCCGTTGCATGCCGGTGTTCTGTGGCGACACCGCCGGCTTCGTGCTGCAGATCGACAATCCGCGCCCGGGGCGACGCCCGGCCTTGCGCTTGCGCGCCCACGGTGAGCTGGCCGACTTCGACATCGGGCCGGCGCAGGCGGCGAGCGTGACCCTGCCCTGTCCGACCCACCACCGTGGCGAGTTGGCGCTGGGGCGCACGGTCCTCGAGACGACCTGGCCCCTGGGCCTGATTCGGGCCTGGAGCGTGTTCGTGCCGGAGCTGAACTGCCTGGTCTATCCCGCTCCCGAGCCAGCCCCCCCTGCGCCACCCGAAGATGGTGAGGGCGACGAGGGTCGGCATGGGCGGTTGCGCGACGGCGATGACGATTTCGCCGGACTGCGCGCCCACCGCAGCGCCGACTCGCCGCGCCATGTCGCCTGGAAGGTGCTGGCCCGCGGCGGCCCGATGCTCACCAAACAGTACGCCAACTGGAGCGGTCAGGACCTGCAGCTCGACTGGACGACGCTGCCTGCACACCTCGACGGCGAACAGCGACTGTCGCGCCTGGCCGCCTGGGTACTGCAGGCCGAACAGGGGGGACGACGCTACGCGCTGGCGCTGCCAGGCAGTGCGATCGAACTCGGGCAGGGACCGGCGCATCTGCAGCGCTGCCTGAGCGCACTGGCGCGCTTCGGATCGCCCACTGCGCCACGGGGACGCCAGCCATGATCGCCCGCCTCTGGCGGATGCGTCCTCGTCTGCCTGGCGCCTCGCCACGCCCCGCGGCGGCCAGCGCCGCGCTTGACCGCCGCCAGGGGGCATGGTTGCTCGCGGCCGCGGCGCTCACGCTCGCGCCCCATGGACTCTGGCTGCCGGCGTGGATTGCGGTGCTGGGTGCGGCCCTGCTGGGCTGGCGGGCAGTGCTGCTGTGGCGCGGCCACAGGCCGCCGCCCCACCTCGTGCTGCTCGTGCTCGCGATCGCGGCAGGTGTGGGCGTGCGTCTCGAGTTCGGCCATTTCTTTGGCAAGGCCCCGGGCGTCGCCCTCCTTGCCCTGCTGCTCGGGCTCAAGCTGCTCGAAACCCGCGCAGCGCGCGACATCCGCGCCGGGGTGCTGTTGTGCCTGTTCCTGCAACTGGCCGTCTTCCTAGAGGACCAGTCCTTGCCGATCGCCGCGCTGGCGCTGGGCGGCACCCTGCTCGCCCTCGCCGCCCTGGTCGCCCTCGCCGACCCGCGCGGCGGTCACCGCGAGCCGCTGCGCACCGCCGCCGTGGTGCTGGCCCAGGGCCTGCCCTTCATGCTCCTGCTGTTCCTCCTCTTTCCCCGCATCCAGGGTCCGCTGTGGGGACTCCCGGCAGACGCCTACAGCGCGCGCACCGGGTTGTCGGACACGATGGCCCCGGGGTCGATCAGCGAGCTCAGCAACTCGAGTGCGATCGTGCTGCGCGCCGCCTTCAGCGGTCCCCCACCACCGCCCGCCCAGCGCTACTGGCGCGGCCCGGTGCTGACCCAGTTCGACGGTCGCACCTGGCGCGCCCTGCCCTTTGCCGAGGCTGCAGCGCCCTTCTACACGGCAGCCGGACCCGCGCTCGACTACCAGCTCACGCTCGAGCCGCACAACCGGCGCTGGCTGCTGGCCCTTGACTACCCGGGTGCGTCCGCGCCGGCGATCCGGTATGCGAGCGACTACCACGCCCTCGCCGCCCAGCCGGTCCGCAACCGCAGCCGCTACGCGCTCACCGCCCACCCCGAAGCCGCCGTCGGCGAGAGCGAATCAAGCGCCGTGCTGGCGGCCTCGCTGCGGCTGCCGGCGGACAGCAATCCGCGCACGCGCGCCCTGGCCCAGCAGTTGGCGGCCGGCACCGATTCGCACGCCGAGATCCTGCGCCGCGTCATCGCGCATCTGCGCGACGCTCGCCTCCGCTACACGCTGCGCCCCCCCCTCCTCGGTCGCCACGCCGCCGACGAGTTCCTGTTCGACACCCAGCGGGGCTTCTGCGAGCACTTCGCATCGGCTTTTGCCGTGTTGATGCGCGCGGCCGGCGTACCCACGCGGATCGTGACCGGCTACCAGGGTGGCGAGATCAACCCGATCGACGCCCACCTCGTGGTGCGCCAGTCGGACGCCCACGCCTGGGCGGAGGTGTGGCTGGAGGAGAAAGGCTGGATCCGTGTCGACCCCACTGCGCTCACCGCGCCGCAGCGCATCGACGACGGGCTGGCGGCAGCGCTGTCGGAGTTCGAGGGCCTGCCGCTGATGCGGCGTGCGGACATGGCCTGGCTGCGCGATCTGCGCCACCAGTGGGAGGCGCTCTCGAATGCCTGGAATCAGCGCGTTCTTGGCTACAATCCAGAACGCCAGCGCGAACTTCTCGCCCGCCTCGGCCTCAAGCGGGTGGACGCGGCCACGATGGCCGGTGTGCTGTCGATCGCGAGTGCGCTGCTTTTTGCCGGGCTCTATCTGTGGGCAAGCCGCCCGCGCGTGCGGCACGACCCGCTGCAGCGCCAGTGGGACCGCTTCAGCGCACGCCTGGCCAAGGTCGGCCTCGCCCGCGAGCCCTGGGAGGGGCCGCTGGCCTATGGCGAACGAATCGCCGCGGCGCGACCCGAGCAGGCGGCGGAACTCCGCGCCATCAGCGCCAGCTACGCGCGGCTGCGCTACGGCCCCGGCACCGCCACGGACGAGCTGCAGGTCCTGCGCAAACGTATCGACGCCCTCAAACTCTCATGAACCGGAGCGACATGGCCCACCCTGCCCCTTCCCCAAGAACCTCCGCGCCGGTCGCCCCCACTGGCAGCAAGCTCGCCTCTGTCGCTTGCCCGCGGGCGCGCCGCATCCTTGCCACCGTGCTCGCCTGCGTGTTCCCCGCCGTGGGCATCGCCTCCTACGCCGAGCGCGAGGATGCGCAGGCCTTCGTCGCCGAGGTCGCCGCACGCCATGGCTTCGATCCCGCCGAGCTCGACCGCGCGCTGGCGCGCGCGCGTCACGACGCCACCGTCATCCGTCTCATCACGCCACCCGCCAGGCGCGGCGCACGATCCTGGCAGGACTATCGCGCGCGTTTCCTCGACCGCAGCCGCATCAATGGCGGCATCGCCTTCTGGCAGGAGCACGAAGCCGAGCTCGCGCGCGCGGAGCGCCAGTTCGGCGTGCCTGCGGAGGTGATCGTTGCCATCATCGGCGTCGAGACCGTGTATGGGCGCCATACCGGCAACTTCGAGACCTTGTCCGCGCTCGCCACCCTCGCCTTCGACTACCCACCGCGCGCCGAGCTGTTCCGCCGCGAGCTCGAGTCCTTGTTCCTGCTCGCCCGCGAGCAGGGCCGCGCGCCGGACAGCTACAGCGGCTCGTTTGCCGGCGCGCTCGGCTACCCGCAGTTCCTTCCCAGCAGCGTGCGCGCCTACGCGGTCGATTTCGACGGCAACGGCCGCATCGACTTCGACACCGATGCGATCGATGCCATCGGCAGCGTGGCCAACTATCTGCACGTGCATGGCTGGCAGCCCGGCGCGCCGGTCGCCGAACGCGCCCTGCTGGGCAGCGGAACCGACGCTGCCGCCCTGGTCGGCGCGGGCATCGAGCCGGTGCTCGAGCCCGAGGCGCTCACCGCGGCCGGCGTCAGCACCCTCGACGGCCGCAGCGCGGCCGCCACCGCCACCCTGGTCGACCTCGAGACGCCTGGCGCCGACACCGAGTACTGGCTCGGCTACCGTAATTTCTATGTCATCACGCGCTACAATCGCAGCAGTTTCTACGCGATGTCGGTCTTCGAGCTTGCCGAGGCCCTGCGCCTTCGCCGGCTGGTGGATCAGATGCGCGCCGAGCGCCGCTGAGGAGCCACGACGCATGAACGCCACGCCGGACACGCCAGCCCAGAACGCCGCCACGCTGCGGCCCGCCCCGCTTGCGCTGTCCGACGTGGTGGCGTCGGTCGCCATCGGCGTCCGCCAGTTCCGGGCGATTCCGGTGCTCAGCATGGCCTTCGCCGCGCTGTTCGTGGCGATCGGCCTGCTGCTCTTCGCCGCCCTCGATCTGGCCGCGATTGCGCCGATGAGCCTGTCACTCGCCGGCGGCTTCCTGCTCGTCGGCCCCATTTTGCTGGCTGGCTTCTTCTCGGTCGCGGACAAGCTGCGCCAAGGTCGCCGACCGCATTTCGGCGACATCCTCGATGGTTTTCGGCGCATGCCGCGCGGCGGCTGGGTCGTGTCCTTCGTGTGCGGGCTGCTGTTCCTGATCTGGATCACCGATGCCGGTATCCTGTACGGCTTCATGGTCGGGCGCGAACCGATCGGCTTCGCGCGGCTGCTGCGCATCGAGCGCATCGTGGTGGACTACGCCGCCTACAGCGCGATCATGGGTGCCGTGCTCGCCTTCATCCTGTTTTCGGTCTGCGCCTTCTCGATCCCGCTCATCTTCGACCGCCGCGCACAGCTGGTGTCGGGTGTGGTGGCGAGCGTGCGCGCGGTGTTTGGCCGCTTCGGCGTGATGATGTGCTGGGCCTTGCTGCTCTCGGCCGTCATCATGGTCAGCGCCCTACTGCTGCCGCTGCTGCTGTTCACGCTGCCGGTGATGGCTTATGCCAGCAGGGAGCTGTACTTCCGCACCTTTCCATTGCACGAGGCCGGCCGCGCAGGCTGAGATCTACAGCAGCGCGTCACGCGAGATGCCGTGGCGCTTGAGGATGCGACGCAGCTGCCCGAGCGCCTCGAGCTGGATCTGGCGCACGCGTTCGCGCGTGAGTTCGAGCCGCCCCGCCAGTTCTTCCAGGGTCAGCAGCTCACACTCGTCGATGCCATAGCGGTGACGGATGACCATGCGCTGCTTGTCGCCGAGCATCTTGATCCATTCGCGCACGAGATCCTCGATCTCGGTGCAGTGGATCTGCACTTCCGGCGTCAGCTGGTGCTCATCGGCGAGGGACTCACCGATGGAGAGTGTCGGATCGATGTCGAGCGGCGCATCGAGCGACGCCGTGTGCTCGCTCAGCGCCAAGGTACTGCGCACGTCCTCGATCGACTTGCCGAGTCGGCTGGCGATGTCCTCGAGCGAGGACTCGCCATTCGAGCTGGCCTCGATGCTGCGCTGGGCACGCAGGACCTGGTTCAGCTCCTTGACCACATGCACCGGCAGGCGGATGGTGCGCGACTGGTTCATGATCGCGCGTTCGATGTTCTGCCTGATCCACCAGGTCGCATAGGTGGAGAAGCGGAAGCCGCGCTCGGGATCGAACTTCTCGAGCGCGTGCATCAAGCCCAGGTTGCCTTCCTCGACGAGGTCCAGCAGCGGGATGCCACGATTGAGGTAGTGCTTGGCAATATTGACGACGAGTCGCAGGTTGCGCTCGATCATCATCTGCCGTGCGCCGAAGTCGCCTTCGCGTACCAGACGCGACAAACGCAACTCCTCCTCGGCCGACAGCAGCGGATTGGCACCGATCTCGTTCAGGTAAAGCTGGGTGACATCGCTGAAGAAATCGCTCTCGACGACTGGAGTCTGGTTGCTGGCGAATACTTCCACCTCGGGCGGAAGATCCGGTTCATGACTTTCGAGGTCGTCAAGACTCGCCGGTTCTTCCATGCTCCCCCCTTTAACGTGCAGGCAGATATCTCATCGGGTCGACCGCCTTGCCCTGCTTGCGGATCTCGAAGTGCAGCTTCGGTTTGTCCGCTTCCGAGCTGCCCAGCTCGGCGATCTTCTGTCCCTGTGCGACCTGGTCGTCTTCCTTGACCAGCAACTTGTCGTTGTGAGCATACACGGAGTTGTACTCCTGGTTATGCTTGATGACGATGAGCTTGCCGTAGCCGCGCAGGCCGCTGCCCGCATAAACGACCTTGCCCGCCGAAGCGGCATACACCGGGTCGCCGACGCGGCCGCCGATGTCCACGCCCTTGTTGGAAGCCTCGTTGAAGCCAGCAATCAGGGTGCCGCTCGCTGGCCACTGCCACTGCCCGCTTGCCGCGCTCGGCGCCGGCTCGACGGCGGCCGGCGCAGGCGGGGTGGGCGTCGGCTCGACAGCCGGCGCGCGGCCGCCTAGCGGCTCCTGCATGAGCGGGACGACACCGGTTTCGGTGCCGGTCGGCGGCACCGGCGACGTCACCGCCGTACCGCCGATGGGCGTGGCTACGGCGACCGAACCCGGCACCGTGCCGGGAGGGGCAACGAGCAGGGTCTGGCCGACGTGAATCTGGTTGGGGTCGGTGATCGCGTTCCAGCTGACCAGATCGGGCAGGGTCACCCCGTACTGACGGGCGATACCCAGCAGCGTTTCACCCGGGCGTACGGTATGCATGCCGGCGGGTGCAGCCGGCTGGGTGACAGGCGCTGGCGCAACGCCGCTGCCGTCGCGTACCGGCGCGGTGACCTGTGAGGCGCAGCCGGCAACGAGGCCTACCGCAAGCGCGAGCGCAATCGATCTTAAAGGTGTGTGCATCGGAAAATACCGTCTCTCATTCTGTACCACCGAGAAGCGGGACGAAGCGCACGGCCTCGTGCCAGCTTTCCCGGAAAACGTTGCCTTGGCGCTCGACGAGGAGCAGACGCTGCTCGCCACCGCCCACCGGCACGATGAGACGCCCACCGGGCGCCAGTTGTTCCTTCAGCGCAGGCGGCAAGCCAATCGCCCCCGCAGCAACGATGATGCTGTCGTAGGGCGCAGCCTCGGGAAGCCCCAGACTGCCATCTGCAAGTTTCAGTCGTACATTGGGCAGCCGCAGCGGACGCAGGTTCGCGCGGGCGCGGTCGAGCAGCGCACGGATGCGCTCGACGGCATACACCTCGGTCGCCAGCAGCGACAGCACCGCAGCCTGGTAGCCGCACCCGGCGCCGACCTCGAGCGTACGCCCCAGCTCGCGCCCTGCACGCAAGAGTTCGATCATGCGCGCGACAACGAAGGGCTGGGAAATCGTCTGCTGATAGCCGATGGGCAATGGGGTGTCGTCGTAGGCACTGAACGCCAGCCCCTCGTCGACAAAGGCATGACGCGGCACGGCCTGCATCGCCGCCAGCACGCGCTCGTCGCGGATGCCCTGGGTGCGCAGACGCTCGACCATGCGCGCGCGCGCGCGGCCGGCCTGACCTGCATCGATGACCCGGCTGTTCACTGCTTCAACCAGTCGAAGACCGGCGATATGAGACCGGTGTGCGTGAGATCGATCTGCAGCGGGGTCACGGACACGAACCCGTTTGCAACAGCGTGGAAGTCGGTGCCCTCGCCCGCATCGGCGGCCCCGCCTGCGGCGCCGATCCAGTACACCGTGTCCCCGCGCGGCGTGATGCTGCGCACGACGGGTTCGGCCTTGTGCCGCTTGCCCAGTCGGGTGACGCGCACGCCCTGCAGGCGGTCATAGCCGACGTCGGGCACATTGACGTTGAGCAGAACCGGATGCGGGAAAGGCTTGCGCATGAAGCGCTCGGCGAGATCGCGCGCAACCCGCGCGGCGGCGGTGAAGTCGGTCGCCGACTTACTCACCAGCGACACCGCAATCGACGGCACACCGAGCAGGTAGCCCTCGGTAGCGGCCGCGACGGTGCCCGAATAGACCGTGTCGTCGCCCATGTTCGCACCATGATTGACCCCGGACACGACCATGTCGGGCAGGTGCTCGAGCATGCCCGTGACTGCCAGGTGAACACAATCGGTCGGCGTGCCGTTGACATGATAGAAACCGTTGGCGGTACGCTTCAGCGACAACGGACGGTCGAGCGTGAGCGAGTTACTCGCACCACTGCGGTCGCGCTCGGGCGCCACCACGGTGACGTCGCCCAGGGTACTCAAGGCTTCGGCAAGCGCCGCAATCCCCGGAGCAAAATAACCATCGTCGTTGCTGACCAGGATACGCATCTGTAATCCGTGCGAGTTGCCGCAGAACGCGGCCGGGAGCGAAATGTTAGCACAGCGTGCTGGCGCTGCCGGCGACGGCAGGGCGAAAACAAAAAACCGGCCAAGGCCGGTTTATTTGATTGGTCGGGGCGGCGGGATTCGAACTCGCGACCCCTTGCACCCCATGCAAGTGCGCTACCAGGCTGCGCTACGCCCCGACACAAGCCGCCATTATAGCAGCGGTTTTGATCTTTGCCAGAATTTTTGCATCCAGCCGGCTCAGCCCCGCAGACCTTTCAACACCTCGTCGAGTTCGCTGCGGATATTGCTCACCAGCGCCTTGTAGCGCTCGACCTCGACCTCGTTCTCCTGCTCGTGGATGGCGGACTCACCGAGCCGGTTGCGCGCGCCCGAGATGGTGAATCCCTCCTGGTAAAGCAGTTGCCGGATGCGCCGGATCAGCAGCACCTCGTGGTGCTGGTAGTAGCGCCGGTTGCCACCGCGCTTGACCGGCTTGAGCTGGGTGAACTCCTGCTCCCAGTAGCGCAGCACGTGCGGTTTCACGCAGCACAGGTCGCTGACCTCGCCAATGGTGAAATATCGCTTCGCCGGGATCGGCGGCAGGGTCTCTGCACCGATTTCAGGGCTGCTTGCTTGCATCGCTGAGTTGCTCCACCGCGGCCTTCAGTTTCTGGCTGGCGTGGAAAGTGACCACCCGCCGCGCGGTGATCGGGATTTCCTCGCCGGTCTTGGGATTGCGCCCGGGGCGCTGAGGCTTGTCGCGCAACTGGAAGTTGCCGAAGCCCGACAGCTTGACGCTGTCGCCCCGCTCGAGCGCCATCCGGATTTCCTCGAAGAAGCCCTCGACCATGTCCTTGGCTTCACGCTTGTTGAGCCCGACCTGCTCGAACAGCAGATCGGCCAGCTCGGCCTTGGTCAGCGTCATGTCAGTCCCCCGCGCCGCGCAAGCGGGCACCGAGGACGGTCTCGGCCTGCCTGACCAACGTGGAGACCGCGGCATCGACCTCGGCGTCCTCGAGTGTGCGCTGAGTATCTTGCATCGATACCCTGAAGGCAAGACTCTTCTTGTCGGGGTCGATGCCCTTGCCGTGGTAGACGTCGAACAGCGCGATCTCGCGCACGATCGCCGGCGCCGCCGCCTGCAGCACGTCGATGACCTTGGCCACGGCCACCTCGGTACCGACCACGAGCGCGAGGTCGCGCGTCACCGCGGGCATGCGCGAGATCTCCGCATACGCAGGCATGCGCGCGGCCAGCGCGGCATCGAGCTCGACCTCGAAGATCACCGGCGCTGTCCCCAGTTCGTAGCGCTGCACCCACACCGGGTGCAGCTCGCCGAGCAGGCCGATGATGCGTCCATCCAGACGCACGCTCGCCGCACGCCCTGGATGCAGGGCCGGATGGGACAGGCGCTCGAACTCGAGCCGGCGCGGCGCAAATAGCGCTTCGAGATCGCCCTTGACGTCGTAGAAGTCGACGTTGCGGCTACGCTCGCCCCACTGCTCGGGCAGCGCCGGACCGGCGGCGAGCGCTGCAAGCATCATGACCTGGTGGAAGCCGGGCACGGGCTCGCCGTCGGCCTTGCGTTCGAACACGCGCGCGACCTCGAATACCCGCACGCGATCGAGCTGGCGCTTGCGATTCGTCGCCAGGTTGGCGGTCAGCCCGCCGATGAGGCTCGAGCGCATCACGCTGAGCTGGCTGGCAATCGGATTGGCGAGCCGGATGGGCTCTTCGTTAGCGCAGAAATCGCGCTCCCATGCCTCTTCGACGAAGGCGAAATTGACCACTTCCTGGTAGCCACGCGCCGCCATCAGGTGGCGCAGCGCCCACACCGGCCGACTGTGCTCAGAGCTCGGCAGCATCATCAGGCTGCCCTGCGGCGCGACCGCGGGAATGTTGTCGTAGCCGTGCAGGCGTGCAAGCTCCTCGATCAGATCCTCTTCGATCTGGATGTCGAAGCGCCACGACGGCGGCGTGACGAGAAGATCCTCGCCCATGTGCTCGACGCCCAGGTGTACGCGCTGCAGCAGCGCCAGCATGGCGTCGTCGTCAAGCGTGATGCCGAGCACGCGGCGGGCGCGAGCCGGGCGCAGGCGAACCGGCGCCCGTGCCGGCAGGGCGTCGGCGGCGAGCGCCTCCTCCACCGGCCCGGCCTCGCCGCCACAGATCTCGAGGATCAGCTGCGTGGCGCGCTCGAGCGCGCTGCGCGCCAGTTCGAAGTCCACCCCACGCTCGAAGCGGTGCGAGGCATCGGAACCAAAGCCATGGCTGCGCGCGCGACCGGCGATCGCATCGGGGGCGAAGAAGGCACTCTCGAGGAAGACCTCCGTGGTCTCCAGGGTCACGCCGCTGTCCTCGCCACCCATGATCCCGGCAAGGGCAAGCGCCCGCGCTTCATCGGCAATCAGCAAGGTGTCCGCTGCGGGCGTGACGGTCTGCTCGTTGAGCAACAGCACCTGCTCGCCCGGGCGCGGCAGGCGCACGTGGATCGCGCCCTGCAGGCGGGTGTTGTCGAAGGCGTGCAGCGGCTGGCCGAGCTCGAGCATGACGTAGTTGGTGACGTCGACCAGCGCACTGATCGAGCGGATGCCGCTGCGGGCGAGGCGTCGCACCATCCAGGCCGGGGTGCTTGCCCGCGCATCCACGCCACGCAGGATGCGGCCGCAATAGCGCGGGCAGGCCTGCGGGGCGTCGAGCACGATCGCGCGGCGGGCATCGCAAGCGGGCGCGACGGCCTCGACCACGGTCTGCTTCAGCGCTGCCCCGGTGATCGCCGCGACCTCGCGCGCCACTCCGGTAAGACTCAGGCAGTCGGCACGATTGGGGGTGAGCTTGATCGTGAACAGGGTGTCGTCGAGCTCGAGGTAGGCGCGAATGTCCATGCCGATCGGCGCGTCTTCGGGCAGCGCGTAAAGGCCGGCATGATCCTCCGACAGCCCCAGCTCACGTGCCGAGCACAGCATGCCGAAGGACTCCACCCCACGCAGCTTGGCCGCCTTGATCACGAATTCGCCCGGCAGCACGGCACCGACGCGCGCGCACGGCACCTTCATGCCGACGGCCGCATTCGGAGCGCCGCACACGATCTGCAAGAGCTCACCGCTCCCGGCATCGACCTTGCACAGCTTGAGCTTGTCGGCGTTGGGATGCCTTTCCGCTTCGACGATCTGCGCCACCACCACCCCGCTGAACGCCGGTGCGGCGGGGTCGGCCTCTTCCACCTCGAGACCCGCCATGGTCAGCAGATGGCCGAGTTCGGCGCTGTCGAGTTGCGGATCGACAAAGGTCCGCAGCCACTGTTCTGAGAATTGCATGATTCGATAACCCGGAATGCGAGGAGTCGGCAGTAGTTGGGCGATGGGCGCTCAGCGGAACTGGCCCAGGAAGCGGAGGTCGCCCTCGAAGAACAGGCGCAGGTCATTGACCCCGTAGCGCAGCATGGTGAGCCGATCGGGGCCCATGCCAAAGGCGAAGCCGGTGTAGCGCTCGGGGTCGATGCCGCCGAAGCGCAGCACGTTCGGGTGCACCACGCCGCAGCCGGCGATCTCCAGCCAGCGTCCCTCGAGCGCACCGCTCATGAAAGCAACATCGATCTCGGCCGACGGTTCGGTAAAGGGGAAGAAGGAGGGGCGGAAGCGCACCTGCAGATCGTCGGTCTCGAAGAAGCGGCGCAGGAAATCGGCGATCACGCCCTTGAGGTCGGCGAAGCTCACCTTCTCTCCGACCCACAGCCCCTCGACCTGATGGAACATTGGCGAGTGGGTGGCATCGGAGTCGACGCGGAATACCCGTCCCGGCGCGATGATGCGCAGGTCAGGCATCGCGTCCGCGTCGCGGTGACGCTCGACGTGCGCCTGCATGGCGCGGATCTGCACCGGGCTGGTGTGGGTGCGCAGCAGGACGTCGTCGTGACCTTCCAGATAGAAGGTGTCGTGCATCGAGCGCGCCGGGTGATTCTCGGGCGTGTTGAGCGCGGTGAAGTTGTGCCAGTCGGTCTCGATCTCGGGACCATCGGCCACCACGAAGCCGATGGAAGCGAACAGCTGCTCGACGCGCTCGAGCGTGCGACTGACCGGATGCAGGCCGCCCTGCGCACCACCCCGCCCAGGGAGCGTGACATCGAGCGCCTCCTCGGCGAGCTGCGCCAGCAACGCGGCCTCGCGCAGCGCGTTGCGGCGCGCCTCGAGCGCGCCTTCGATCGCGACCTTGGCCGCGTTGATCGCTGCACCCGCCTCACGGCGTGCCTCGGGCTCGAGCTTGCCGAGCGACTTCAGGCGCTCGGTGAGGGAGCCGGCCTTGCCCAGGTAACGCGCCTTCGCCTGTTCGAGTTGCACGCTGTCCGTGGCGGCGGCGAAGTCGCCTGCGGCCTGTTGTACCAGTTGATCGAGCTGTTCCATGTTCCTGCCCTGGCGGATGCGGTATTGCGGTGACGGTGGTCCGGAATTCAGAAAAAAAAAGGAGGCCAGGCCTCCTTTTTTCGGGCTGCGGTCGATTACGCAGCGAGTTTGGCCCTGGCTTGATCGGCAATCGCGGCAAAAGCCGGCTTGTCGAACACGGCCAGGTCGGCCAGCACCTTGCGGTCGATCTCGATCGCGGCCTTCTTGAGGCCGTTCATGAAGGTGCTGTAAGTCAGGCCCAGTTCACGTGCGGCGGCGTTGATACGGGCGATCCACAGGGTGCGGAACTGGCGCTTGCGCTGACGACGGTCGCGGTAGGCGTACTGACCCGCCTTCATCACCGCCTGCTTGGCGATGCGATAGACGTTCTTGCGACGGCCGCGATAACCCTTGGCCTGAACGAGGACTTTCTTGTGACGAGCGCGGGCGGTTACACCACGTTTAACGCGAGGCATTGCGGTCTCCTATCAAGCGTACGGAAGCATGGCGCGGATCAGCTTTTCATCGGCCGCATGAACTTCGGTCATGCCGCGCAGCTGACGCTTCGCCTTAGTCGTTTTCTTGGTCAGGATGTGGCGCTTGAACGCCTGGGACCGCTTGATCCCACCGCTGGAGCGGACCTTGAACCGCTTGGCGGCTCCGCTCTTGGTCTTCATCTTGGGCATTGCTGAGACTCCATGTTTTTGGATGACACCAGGTAGCGCCGATGAGCCCCGACGCATTTCATTACCCGGCACCACTTGTTTTCCGCCGGACAGGTCTCCCTGCCCCACGGTCTTGCCCCTGAAGGGGCAAATCTCACGAACCGATCAACGGTTCTTCTTCGGCGCGATGACCATGATCATCTGACGCCCTTCCATCTTGGGCATCTGCTCGACCTGACCCAGTTCTTCGAGGTCGGCCTTCACCCGCTCGAGCTGGCGCAAACCGAACTCCTGGTGAGCCATCTCGCGGCCGCGAAAGCGCAGGGTCACCTTGCACTTGTCGCCTTCCTCCAGGAAGCGCTTGAGATTGCGCAGCTTGATCTGGTAGTCGTTCTCGTCGGTACCCGGGCGAAGCTTGACTTCCTTCACCTGCACCTGCTTCTGCTTGAGTCGGGCTTCGTGGGCCTTCTTCTGTTCCTGATACTTGAACTTGCCGAAATCCATCAGCTTGCACACCGGCGGCGCAGCCATCGGGGCGATTTCGACAAGGTCCAGCCCGGCCTCTTCGGCCATATTGAGGGCTGTGTTCAGGGACACGATGCCGAGCTGTTCGCCTTCTTCGCCAACCAGCCGGACCTCGGGCGCGTTGATCTCCCTATTTACGCGCTGCTTCTTATCTTGAGCGATGGTTCAACTCTCCACGAAAACCAAAATCAGACCGAACCGGCTTTCGCTTCAACTTCGCGACGCCAGCGTTCGATCAGCGAATCGAGGGACATTTGGCCAAGATCCTGGCCACCCCGGGCACGTACGGCTACCAGGCCGGCCGCCTTTTCCTTGTCGCCGATGACGATCTGGTAAGGCAGCTTCTGCACGCTATGTTCGCGAATTTTATAGTTAATCTTCTCGTTGCGCAAATCCGCCTCGACGCGAAAGCCCGCCTTCTTCAACTTTGCAAGCGCCTCGACCGTGTAGTCGGCCTGCCCCTCCGAGATGTTCATCACCACCGCCTGCACCGGCGCCAGCCACAAGGGCATCGCCCCGGCGTGGTTCTCGATCAGGATGCCGATGAAGCGCTCGAGCGAGCCCAGGATGGCGCGGTGCAGCATGACTGGCACCTTCTTGGTATTGTCCTCGTCGACGTACTCCGCCCCGAGCCGCACCGGCAGGTTGAAGTCGAGCTGCAACGTGCCACACTGCCACACGCGGCCCAGGCTGTCCTTCAGCGAGAATTCGATCTTCGGGCCGTAGAAAGCGCCCTCACCCGGCTGCAGATCATACTGCAGCCCCTGGGCGTCGAGCGCGGCGGCGAGCGCCGCTTCGGCCGCATCCCACTGCTCGTCCGTGCCGACACGCTTTTCCGGTCGAGTGGAGAGCTTCACCAGCACATCGGTGAAGCCGAAATCGGTGTAGACCTTCTGCAGCAGACGGATGAACTCAGCCGACTCGGACTGCACCTGGTTCTCGGCGCAGAAGATGTGCGCGTCGTCCTGCACGAAGTTGCGCACCCGCATGATGCCGTGGAGCGAACCCGAAGGCTCGTTGCGGTGACAGGAACCGAACTCGGCCATGCGCAGGGGCAGGTCGCGGTAGCTCTTCAACCCCTGGTTGAAGATCTGGATGTGGCAGGGGCAGTTCATTGGCTTGACCGCGTAGTCGCGCTTCTCGGACTGCGTGGTGAACATCAGGTCGGAATACATCCCCCAGTGACCGGACTTTTCCCACAGCGAACGGTCGACGATCTGCGGCGTCTTGACCTCCTGGTAGCCATGCTCGCCGATCGTCTTGCGCAGGTACTGCTCGACCTGCTGCCACAGCGTCCAGCCCTTGGCATGCCAGAACACCATGCCCGGCGCCTCGTCCTGCAGATGAAAGAGGTCAAGCTGGCGGCCGAGCTTGCGGTGATCGCGCTTCTCCGCCTCCTCGATCATGTGCAGATAAGCGTCAAGCTCGTCCTTCTTGGCCCAGGCGGTGCCATACACCCGCTGCAGCATCTCGTTCTTGGAGTCGCCGCGCCAATAGGCGCCTGCCAGCTTGGTGAGCTTGAAGACCTTGAGCTTGCCGGTCGAGGGCACATGCGGACCGCGGCACAAGTCGATGAAGTCACCCTGGCGATACAGGGAAACGTCCTCGTTGGCCGGAATCGAAGCAATGATCTCGGCCTTGTAGTGTTCGCCGATACCCTTGAAAAAATCCACCGCCTTGTCGCGCTGCCAGACCTCCCGGTGCACCGGGACATCACGCCTGGCGATCTCGTTCATGCGCGCCTCGATCGCCGCGATATCCTCGGGCGTGAATGGGCGCTTGTACGAGAAATCGTAGTAGAAACCGTTTTCGATTACCGGCCCGATCGTCACCTGCGCCTCAGGAAAGAGCTCCTTCACCGCATGGGCGAGCAGATGCGCAGTCGAGTGACGGATCACGTCCAGACCTTCGGCCGAGCGGTCGGTGACGATCGCCAGATCGGTGTCGCTGTCCAGCAGATGGGACAGATCGACGAGGCGCTCGCCGATCCGGCCTGCAAGCGCAGCCTTGGCAAGCCCGGCACCAATGGAAGCTGCCACCTCGGCCACCGTCACCGGATGGTCGAAGCTGCGTACGGAGCCGTCAGGGAGCGTGATGTTGGGCATGACTTGAGCCTCGAGCTGAGTTCGATCCCGGCAGTCTCGCAGGACACGACACGATGCCGAAATTGTGGACGAAAAAAAAGCGCGGTCTTGGCGCGCTTTTTTCCCTAGCAGACAAGCGGAGCCGACCTGTTCAGTTTCCCGCCTGAGTGGTAGTTCGGAACATGAATCGACTCCTGAATCCTGGTAGGCGCGATTGGATTCGAACCAACGACCCCCACCATGTCAAGGTGGTGCTCTAACCAACTGAGCTACGCGCCTGCTGAAGTCCCGCATTATAGACAAGCAGAGATTCTTGTCAAAGATTTTTTGACGAATCGCGCTCAGCTCATTTGCGCAGTCGATTCACCACGAACAGGATCACCACGGCGCCCACCACGGCGCCGATGAAGCCCGCCGTCTCACCCACATGGTAGATGCCGAGGAACTGCCCGCCATAGGTGGCGAGCATCGAGCCGGCGATGCCGAGCAGCGCGGTGAAGATCAGGCCGAGGCCGTCCTTGCCCGGATGCAGCAGGCGCGCAACGAGACCGACGATCAGGCCGATCAGGATTGTTCCGATGATGCCCATACCCCCTCCCAGAAAAAATGACTGCCTTCAGCTTCCCGGCCAGGCCTGAAGGAACTGCGCCCAATGCGGCGCCTCGAGGCGACCGAGCGCATCGCGCACGACCTGCACCTCCTCCGCCCAGGCCTTGGCATCGAGATGCCCGCGCAGGCGCTCGAAGCACAGGTAAACAAGATAGGTGTTGACCACGTCGGTCTCACAGTAGTCGCGGATCTCGGCAATTCGGCCATCCTGCCAGGCCTGCCACACGGCCGAGCCGTCCATGCCGAGCTTGCCGGGGTAACCCATCAGCTTGGCGAGGTCGTCGAGCGGCGCACTGGCGCGCGCCTGGTACATCGCCAGCAAGTCCATCAGGTCAAGGTGGCGGCTATGATAGCGGCCGATGTAGTTGTTCCATTTGAAGTCGCGCGAGTCGTGGTAATCGCCCTCGCCCTGGTCCCAGTAGCGGGGTGCGCTCACGCCGTGCAGCATGCCGCGGTAGTGCAGCACGGGCAGATCGAATCCGCCGCCGTTCCAGGACACGATCTGCGGCGTATAGCGCTCGATCCCGTCGAAGAAGCGCTGGATGATCTCGCCCTCTCCCGCATCCGGCTCGGACAGCGAGAACACGCGGAACTGCTGGGCGTCACGCAGCGCACAGGAAATCGTCACCACGCGCTGCAGGTGGTGCGGCAGGAAGTCATGGCCGTGACTCGCGCGGCGCTGCTGGAAGGCCCACTCGGCGACTTCGAAATCCGACAACTCGTCGGGCAGGTCGCCGAGCCGACGGATGCCGGCCACGTCGGGAATCGTCTCGATGTCGAAAATCAGGACCGGCATTACTTGCGCGCCCAGCTTCCGCCCTGCTGCACCCACCAGCCCGGCTGCGCACGCTCGATCCAGCGCTGTGCAAAGGTGCGGCGCACATCGGCCTCCCACTCGGGATGGCCGTTGGCGCGCGCGATCTCGCGGTAGAGGGCGGCACGGTCGGCGTTCTCGGCGGCAATCAGGCTGTTGGCCTGCGCACGCTGGGCGAGCGGCACCGCCCCCGCATCGCGCAGGGCGACGCTGCCATCGGCTGCCAGACCGACCGCGCCCGAGGCATACAGCGGTGCAAGCTGCGCATGACGCTGCTGCATCGACTGCCTGAGCGCCGAGATGGTCGGCGTGTCGATCTCGAGGTTGCCCTGAGCCTGGGCGGCGCTGATGCACGCCAGCCCGACGCACAGCGCCAGCAGCCAGCGTGAAAAGGCGATCGGCAAGGTCATTGCGCTTCTCCTTCGCTTGCAGGCGCTGCAGCCGGCGCGTTTTCGCGCAACTGCCACACCTCGCCGATGATGCGATCGGCCGCCTTCTCCGCAGCAGCGGCGGGAAAGTAGATGTTGATGGTGACGCAGGACGCGGCAGTGAGCGCAAGCAGCGCGGCGAGCACACGGCCCGCCGCACGCGGATGCATTGAATTCGGGCGGGGCAATGGCAGTGCCACGGGGCCTCCTGCAGGTTGTCGGGGAATCAGCGCAGTTCGGGCGACACGTTCTCGGCAATCACCCGCTGCAGGCGATCCACGAGTTCATTCCAGTCCACGCGCCGATTGTAGCCGATGACATCCAGGGCCGGGACGCCGCCGCCGCGCACGATCACGAAGCCGCCATCGGCACGCGTGCCGCCGTCGACACCACTCATCAGGCATACACCGGCGCGCAGCCGGCAGCCCAGTCCGAGTTCGCGATAACCAAAGGTGTCGAAGATGGCCAGCAGGCTGCGCTGGATCGCCGCCACCGCGCCACCGCCACCCAGCGCACTGATGTTCTGCACCGCGCGCTGGCTGATGCGGCGCGGATAGCGCCCGGGACTGCTGGCGATCCGCGCATCGAACGCGACGGGCTTCCAGCGCGCCAGCTCAAGCCCACGCAGTGAGAGGTCCACGAAACCGGAGACGCTGCCGAAACTGAAGGTATCGGTAAGCTGGGCGAGGTCGAGGTGACGCCCCTCGATGTCCCCACTCAGGTGCGAGGCGACGCCGAAGGGCTCGATCAGACGCAGCCCGGTGGCCTGCAGGTAGCCGTCGAAGACGGATACGACGAGGGCACCGTCGAGCGTGATCTCACCCGGACTCACGCGCACCCCCGGCAGCGAGGCCGACAGCACGCCCGCCATCTGCGGCAGCTCGAGTGCCGCCGTCAGCTCGGGCATGGACACGGGTTCGATCACCGCGCTGGCGCTGCCCTGCCAGCCAGCCGGCGTCAGCGTCAGCGCCAGGCCATCGACGACGAGCGCACCGTCGAGCACCGGCACCCGTGTGTGCGCCAGCCGTAACGAATCGCCCTCGAGCACGGCCGACAGCTCGAATGCCCCCAGGGCAAGCTTTTCCCATCGCCCACCGCCGACGCTAAGGCTGCTCACACTGGGGGCGTCGGGGCGCCACGCGATGCGCCCATCGACTGGCCCCAGCGCCACGCCGGCGCCGCCGGCAGCCCCGACGAAACTGAAACCGGCCTCCTCCAGTACAGCCTCGACATGGCTCGCCCGACCGTCGCGAAAGTGCACATCGGCGCTGAAATGACCGGCGAAGCGCATGCGCTCGGCGCTCGCCGGCGAGATCAGCGGCGCCAGCCAGCGCGGGCCGATCACCGCGAGATCGGCAGCCGCAACGCGCAGCGCGAGGGCGTGCAGGCGCTGGGTGTCGACGCCGAAACTCGCACTGGCGGCGAGTTCGCCAACCCCCTCGAGCCGCGCCCGACTGCGGTCAACGCTCAGGACTCCGCCCTGCAGCCGCCCTTCGGCCTCCACGGTCGGTCCGGACTCGATGTAGAGCGGATGCAGGTAGGCTGCGCCTTCCTGCCACTGCAGACGCGCCTGCCAGTTCCAGCCGAGGGCTTCGGCCTGTGCATCGAGCGACAGCGCCAGCTGGAGCTGCTCGGCCGCCTGCAATCCGTCGCTGGTGCCGAACCCGCCATCACACAATGCAGCATGCAGCTCGAGGCGGGCGGGCGCCTGCGTCGCCGGCGTCCAGACCAGCGTGAGCTCGAGGGTCCCCGTCGGGCTGTAGCGCTCGAACACGGCTTCGATGTCGCGCCCCCGGGAGCCCAGCACCGCCGCCAGGTTGGGGAGCGCGCGTCGCAGGTCGGCCAGCGCAAGCCGATCGGCCCGCATCCGTACCCGCCCATCCGGTTCAAGCGCCAGCGCGACAAGGCTGCTCTGACCGAGGCGCAGGTCCAGATTGGCAGAGCCACGTGCCGGGTCCGCCGTCAGGTCGGCGACAAACGGCAGCGCCCTGCCCCCGACACGCAGGCGCGCGTCTCGACAAACGATCGCGTCGAGCGCCAGCGCCGCCCGTGCGCAATGCAGCTCGAGCGCCCGCCAGTCGTGCTGGCCGACCCGCAATCGACCGATGCCGAGCACGGCCGTGCCGAGTCCAGCCTGGTAATCGAACGTGAGCTGCTGCAGCGCGAACGCCGGGTTGGCGACGTCGCCCAGGCGCAGGCTCAGACGGTCGAGC
The DNA here is from genome assembly GCF_035444905.1 of Thauera sp. Lineage (GTDB taxonomy): Bacteria > Pseudomonadota > Gammaproteobacteria > Burkholderiales > Rhodocyclaceae > Thauera. The sequence continues at coordinate 71,409 of NZ_DAOMPS010000002.1, read as the reverse complement.
GCAAGGGCGGGCACCAGCACCAATGCAGCGCCGCACAGCAGCAGCAGCGGCAGGAGCCGCCAACGCCAGGAGCGCCCCCGGCAGCGCTCGCGCTCAGGCCGGGAAGACACCCGTGGACAGGTAGCGATCGCCGCGATCGCAGACGATGGACACGATGACGGCATTCTCCACCTGCGCGGCGATACGCAGCGCCACGTGCATCGAACCGCCCGAGGAGATGCCGGCGAAGATCCCTTCCTCCCGCGCCAGGCGGCGCGTCATCTCTTCGGCCTCGGCCTGGCTGACGCGCTCCACCCTATCCACCCGCGGGCGCTCGAAGATCTTGGGCAGATAGGCCTCCGGCCACTTGCGGATGCCCGGGATCTGCGAGCCCTCCTCCGGTTCACAGCCGATGATGCACACCGCCGGGTTCTTCTCCTTGAGGAAGCGCGAGGTGCCCATGATGGTGCCGGTGGTTCCCATGGAGCTGACGAAATGCGTCACGCTCCCGCCCGTCTGCTCCCAGATCTCCGGCCCCGTACCCTCGAAGTGGGCGAGCGGGTTGTCCGGGTTGGCGAACTGGTCGAGGATGAGGCCCTTGCCCTCGTCGCGCATGCGCTCGGCGATGTCGCGCGCCATCTCCATGCCGCCGGAGGTGGGCGTCAGCACCAGCTCGGCGCCAAAGGCACGCATGGTCTGGCGCCGCTCCACGCTCTGGTTCTCCGGCATCACCAAGATCATGCGGTAGCCGCGCATCGCCGCCGCCATGGCGAGCGCGATGCCGGTGTTGCCGCTGGTGGCCTCGATCAGCGTGTCGCCGGGCTTGATGTCGCCGCGCGCTTCGGCATGCATCACCATCGACAAGGCCGGACGGTCCTTGACCGAGCCGGCCGGGTTGTTGCCCTCGAGCTTGGCGAGGATGACGTTTTTGCGGCCGGCAGTGATGCGCTTGAGTCGAACCAGCGGGGTGTGGCCGACGTAATCTTCGAGCGTCCTGAATTCCATGGGTGTGCTTGTTCGCGTTGGGTCGGGTTCGTTACCGCGGCGAGGCCGCGGCGTTCACGGCATCAGGTCGAATTCTTCGGTGCGGCGCGGCGGATAGGTCTCCCAGCCGCCACAGGCCGGACAGCGCCAGTGGAACTGGCGTGCCTTGAAGCCGCAGGCGTCGCAGCGATAGCGCGCGACGCGCCGGGTGTGACCATGAATCAGCTGTTTGACCAGCTCGATGTCACTGCGTTGCTCGGCTGGCGCCGCAAGCAGGGCTGCCTCCAGCAGTTTGTCCAGACCGAGCAGGGTCGGGTTGCGGCGCAACTCCTCGCGCACCAGCTCATAGGCGGCCTTCGGCCCTTCGCGCTCCATCTCCCAGTGGAAGAGCTCGTCCAGGAGGTCGAGCGAGGCATGCGATGCGAGCCAGGCACGCAGCAGCTGGTGGCCCTGCTCGACCTTGCCCAGGCGACCGTAGGCTTCCATGATGCGCTCGGCCGCCAGTGCCAGATAGACCGGATCCTGGTTCTCGATGCGTTTCCACGCCTCGAGTGCGGCCTCGTCGTTGCCGCGCGCCAGATGGACATCGCCAAGCAGCAGGCTCGCGCGCACGCTGCGCGGATTGACCGCGAAAGCCTGCTCCAGGTGCCGCGCGGCTTCGTCCGGGCGGGAATTGGCGAGCGCGCTGGCGGCCAGCTCGCAATGGAAGTTGGCGACTTCGGTGCGCCACATGTGGCTTTCGTGCTGCGGCAGCGCCTGCGCCACCTCGATGGCCTTCGCCCAGTCCTTCTCCTGCTGATAGATCTCGAGCAGGTAGCGCAGGGCGACGTCGTTCGCCCGCGTGCTGCGCAGGCGCACGAACACCTCCTCGGCGCGGTCGAGCAGGCCGGCCTTGAGGAAATCCTGACCAAGTTCGCCCAGTGCCTGCAGTCGCTGCTCCTCGCTGATGTCCTCACGGTCGACCAGCATCTGGTGCATGCGAATGGCACGGTCGGTCTCGCCCCGGCGGCGGAACAGGCTGCCCAGGGCGAAGTGCAGCTCGACCGTCTGGGGGTCGATCCGGACCGCCTCGACAAAGGCGTCGATCGCCTTGTCAGGCTGTTCGTTGAGGAGAAAATTGAGCCCGCTGAGGTAGGAGCGCGGCAGCGCACGCGACTCCTGAACGACCTGACGGATGTCGATACGCGCAGCAAGCCAGCCGAGCGCGAAGAACAGCGGCAGCGCCAGCAGCCACCAGAATTCGATTTCCATGGAGCTCAGGGCATCGGCAGCTGAGCTTCAGCCGCGGCCGGGGTGACCGTTGCCAGGGCCTTGTCCCGCTCGGCCTGCTCTAGTTGCCGACGCAAACGGGAGATCTCCCGACGCTGACCGATGAGCGAGGCGAGCGTCGCCGTCACGCCAAGCAGGGCGCCGGCGGCGAAGGTGAGCAGGATCACGAAGACGAGGGGAAGCTGCCACTGGCTGCCGAAGAAGAAGCTCAAGGTCACCAGGTGATCGTTCTTGATGGCGAACCCGAAAAGCAGGAAGAACAGCAGCAGGCGGATGAACCAGATGATTGCGCGCATGGCCGGCATTATCCCCGAGCAATGAACAAAAAAGAAGGCGGCCGCAGCCGCCTTCCATTATTGCCTGTAAAACCGATCGCCGCGCGGTCAAATGCCGCTGAGATCCACCCGCTCGCGCAACTCCTTGCCCGCCTTGAAATGCGGAACGTATTTTTCCGGCACATGCACTTTGTCACCGGATTTCGGATTGCGCCCCACACGAGGCGGACGATAGTTCAGCGCAAAGCTTCCAAACCCGCGGATCTCGATACGATCACCGCGCGCAAGCGCCTCGGTCATCGCATCGAGAATCATCTTGACCGCGTAATCGGCGTCCTTTGCGACCAGCTGCGGGAAACGCTCCGCCAGCTGGGCGATCAGCTCCGATTTGGTCATGATCGGTCAGGTTATTGCTTCTGCTCGTTCAGCTTGGCCTTGAGCAGCGCGCCGAGGTTGGTCGTGCCGGCCGAGGCGGCGCTTTCCGAGGCCAACTTGTTCATCGCTTCGGACTGCTCGACCTGATCCTTGGCACGGATCGACAGGCTGATCGAACGCGTCTTGCGATCGACGTTGATCACCAGCGCCTCGATCTCGTCGCCTTCCTTGAGCATGGTGGTCAGGTCGTCGACACGATGCGGAGCCGCTTCCGAAGCGCGCAGGTAAGCCTCGACCTCATCACCCAGCGAGATCACCGCGCCGCGGGCCTCGACCGACTTCACGGTGCCGCGCACGAGGCTGTTCTTCTCGTGGGTGGCGATGAAGTTGGTGTAGGGGTCGCCCTCGAGCTGCTTGATGCCGAGCGAGATGCGCTCGCGCTCGACGTCGATCGCCAGCACCACGGCCTCGACCTCGTCGCCCTTCTTGAACTTGCGCACGGCGTCTTCGCCGGACTCGCTCCAGGACAGGTCGGACAGGTGCACCAAGCCGTCGATGCCGCCTTCCAGGCCGATGAACACGCCGAAGTCGGTGATCGACTTGATCTGGCCACGGACCTTGTCGCCCTTCTTGTGGTTGATGGCGAAATCATCCCACGGGTTGGACATGCACTGCTTCATGCCGAGCGAGATGCGGCGACGGTCTTCGTCGATCTCGAGGATCATCACCTCGACTTCATCGCCCAGCTGGACAACCTTGGTCGGATGGATGTTCTTGTTGGTCCAGTCCATCTCGGACACGTGGACCAGGCCCTCGATGCCCTGCTCGACTTCGACGAAGGCGCCGTAGTCGGTGATGTTGGTGACCTTGCCGAACAGGCGGGTGCCCTGCGGGTAGCGGCGCGAGATGCCCACCCACGGGTCTTCGCCGAGCTGCTTGAGGCCGAGCGAGACGCGGTTCTTTTCCTGGTCGAACTTGAGCACCTTGGCTTCGATCTCGTCACCGACGTTGAGCACCTCGCTCGGGTGACGGACACGGCGCCAGGCCAGGTCGGTGATGTGCAGCAGGCCATCGATGCCACCCAGGTCGACGAACGCACCGTAGTCGGTGATGTTCTTGACGATACCCTTGATGACGGTGCCTTCCTTGAGGTTGGAGAGCAGCTTCTCGCGCTCTTCGCCCATCGACTCTTCCAGCACGGCACGACGCGACACCACGACGTTGTTGCGCTTGCGGTCGAGCTTGATGACCTTGAACTCGTATTCCTTGCCTTCGTACGGCGTGGTGTCCTTGACCGGACGCATGTCGACCAGCGAGCCCGGCAGGAAGGCGCGGATGCTGTTGGTCATGACGGTCAGGCCACCCTTGACGCGGCCGGTGATCACCCCCTTGACCAGGGAGCCTTCGTTGAGCGCCTTCTCGAGGTCGTTCCAGGCGGCGATGCGCTTGGCCTTGTCACGCGACAGGCGGGTTTCGCCGTAACCGTCTTCGAGGGCATCGATGGCGACATGGACGAAATCGCCCACATTGGCCTCGAGCTCACCGCGGTCGTTGCGGAACTCCTCGATGGGCACATAGCTTTCGGACTTCAGGCCGGCGTTGACGACGACGAAGTTCTGGTCGATGCGCACGACTTCTGCGGTGATGACTTCACCGGTGCGCATTTCCTGGAGGGCAAGGCTTTCCTCGAAGAGATCGGCAAAGCTTTCTTCGAAGGAGGGGGTGGCGTTGGACATAGATGGAAGAATTCCGGCACCGTCGTGGGACGGCAAACAAGGTTGGTTCAAGAAAAAACGCGCTGGAGCCCACGCTCCCGCGCGATTGCTATCGACCGGTGACCTCGCGGCCTGCCTCGACGAGGTCGAGCACGAAGGCGACGGCCTCATCGACGTTCCGTTCTGTGGTGTCGAGCAAGGCCGCATCCGGCATCTTCACAAGCGGCGCGACGGGCCGGGCCGCGTCACGCGCGTCCCGTTCCTGAAGGTCCTTCAGAAGACTTTGAATGTTAGCAGGCAAACCCTTTTCGATCAACTGCTTATGACGCCGTTGCGCACGCGACTCGGCCGAGGCGGTCAGGAAGACCTTGATCGCCGCATCGGGGAAGATCACCGAGCCCATGTCCCGCCCTTCGGCAACCAGCCCGGGGGCTTCGCGGTAGTCGCGCTGGCGATCGAGCAGCGCCTCACGGACACGCGGCAGCACGGCCACCTTCGAGGCGCCGACCGAGCATGGCTCGGAACGAATCTCGTCACTCACGTCGCGCTCGCCCAGCAGCACCCGCCCGCCCTCGAAGCGCGCCGGAAGGCTGGCCGCCAGCGCGGCCACGCCGGCCTCGTCGTCGAGCGCCACCCCGGCCTGCATCGCGGCGAGCGCGACCAGCCGGTAGAGCGAACCGCTGTCGAGACAATGCCAGCCCAGCGCCTCGGCGACGCGCGCGGCCACGGTGCCCTTGCCGGAGGCGGACGGGCCGTCGATCGCCACCACTGGCACCGGACGCGCGACCTGCCCGAAGGCGTCGAAATAGCCCGGAAAGGTCTTGTTCACACACTTCGGGTCGTTGATGCGGACCCGACAGCCGCCCAGGCTGACCAGCGAGAAGCACATCGCCATGCGGTGGTCGTCGTAGGTGTCGATCGCGGCCGGACGCAGCCGTGGCGGCCGGCTGACGACCAGGTAGTCGGCGCCCTCCTCGACCTCGGCGCCGACCTTGCGCAGTTCGATTGCCATCGCCGCGATGCGGTCGGTTTCCTTGACCCGCCAGCTCGCGATGTTGCGCAGCCGGCACGGACCGTCGGCGAACAGGGCCGCCACCGCCAGCGTCATCGCCGCATCGGGGATATGGTTGAGGTCGAGGTCGAAGGCCTTCAGCACACCCCCTGCCGGCGCCGCCGCCTCGATCCAGTTGTCGCCCATGGTGATGCGGGCGCCGAGTTGCTCGAGCGCCTCGGCAAAGCGCACATCACCCTGGATGCTGGCGCTGCCCACGCCCTCCACGCGCAGCGGCCCGCCGCCGATCGCCCCGGCGGCGAGGAAGTAGGACGCCGACGAGGCATCGCCCTCGACGAACACCGTGCCCGGGCTGCGGTAGCGCGCGCCACCCGGCACGACGAAGCGTTCCCAGCCCTGCTGCTGCACCTGCACGCCGAAGCGCGCCATCAGTTCGAGCGTGATGCGGATGTAAGGCTTGGAGATCAGTTCGCCGACGACCTCGACCGTGGTCTCGACCCCGGTCAGCGGCAGCGCCATCAGCAGCGCAGTCAGGAACTGGCTGGACACGTCGCCCCGCACCCGGACCACGCCGCCGGGACGGATCGTCGCCGGCTTCAGGTGCAGCGGCGGATACCCCTCGTTGGCGATGCAGCTGATGTCGGCGCCAAGCTGACGCAGCGCGTCGACCAGGTCACCGATGGGGCGCTCGTGCATGCGCGGCACGCCCGACAGCCGGTACTCGCCGCCCGACAGCGCCAGCGCCGCGGTGAGCGGGCGAAAGGCGGTGCCGGCGTTGCCGAGGAAGAGTTCGCCGGTCTTCACCGGGAACGGGCCACCCACGCCGCGCACGCGATAGTTCAGGCTGTCGCCCTCGCGCCGCCAATCGACGCCGAGCGCACGCAAGGCCTCGAGCATGCGCTCGACGTCGTCCGACATCAGCAGGTCGCGGATGTCGGTCTCGCCCTCGGCGAGCGCGGCGAGCAACAACACGCGATTGGAGATGCTCTTCGAGCCGGGCAGCCGGACCCGGCCGGCGGCGCCGAGCATCGGGGGCAGATCGAGAAATTCCATCATGACCTCAAGACAAGGGGGCCTGCCGCGCAGGCCCCGAGATTCGTGCCGACTCTGCGTGTCGACTATTCGGCGGTGCGCACCGGCAGGCCCTCGGCCCAGGCGTTGCGCGCACGGCGGGCGCGCTCGAACACGGCCTCGAGCGCGTCGCCGTCGGCCTCGACCAGCAGGGTGCGCAGGCGGCCGAGCTCGGCCAGGTAGGCGTCGAGCTCCTCAAGCAGCGCCACCCGGTTGGCCACGCAGATGTCCCGCCACATCTCGGGGTGGCTGCCAGCGATACGGGTGAAGTCGCGGAAACCGCTGGCGGCGTGCGAGAACAGCAGCGGCGCGTTGCTGCGCCCGGCCAGATCGTCGACGAGGCCGAAGGCGAGCAGGTGCGGCAGGTGGCTCACGGCGGCGAAGACGCGGTCGTGCTCCTGCGGCGTCATGCCCACCACCACCGCGCCGCAGGCCTCCCAGGCGGCACGGACCTGCTGCACCGCCTCGGGTCGGCTCTCCGGCAGCGGCGTCAGCACCACCTTGCGCCCCATGTAGAGCTCGGCGAAGGCAGCCTCGACACCGCTCCGCTCCGCGCCCGCGATCGGGTGGGCCGGCACCACGTCGGGCAGCAGGGCACCGAAGTGCCGATGCACCGCGTCGACCACATCGCGCTTGGTGCTGCCAGCGTCGGTGACGATCGTGCCGGGCTGAAGGTGCGGCGCCATCGCCGCCATGATCGCGTCCATCTGCCCCACGGGGGCGGCCAGCAACACCATGTCCGCGCCATCGAGCGCGCTCGCCCAGTCCTCGGCGATCTCGTCGATCACGCCCAGCGCGCGCGCGCGCTCGAGCGGCTCGCGCCGGCGGCCGACGCCGACGATGCGGCCCACGGCCTGCGCCCGCCGCAGGGCCAGGGCGAAGGAGCCGCCGATCAGCCCCACGCCGCACACCACCAGTTTGCCGATCAGGGCCATCGCAGGCTCCCGCTCAGGCCAGCGCCTGCTTGAGCGCCGCGATGAAACGGGCGTTCTCTTCGGGCAGGCCGATCGACACCCGCAGCCAGTGCGGCATGCCGTAGGCGGCGATCGGGCGCACGATCACGCCCTGCCTCAGCAAGGCCTGATTGACACCGACCGCATCGCCGACCTTGAAGGTGACGAAGTTGCCCGCCGAGGGGATCCACTCGAGGCCGAGCTCCGCGAAGGCTCGCGTCAGCTGCGCCATGCCACGCCGATTCACCTCGGCGCTACGCGCGATGAACTCGTCGTCGCCGAGCGCCGCCTCGGCCGCCGCCAGGCCCACGCTGGACACATTGAACGGCTGTCGCACGCGATTCATCAGGTCGGCGACCGATGCATGCGTCACCCCGTAGCCGACCCGCAGGCCGGCCAGCCCATAGGCCTTGGAGAAGGTGCGCGACACCAGCAGGTTGGGGAAGCGCGCCAACCAGGTGATCGAGTCGTAGCGCTGCTCGGGCGCGAGATACTCGGTGTAGGCCTCGTCGAGCACCACCAGCACATGCCTGGGCACGGCATCGAGGAAGGCCTCGAGCGCCGCGCCGGGGACGAAGGTGCCGGTCGGATTGTTCGGATTGGCGATGAAGACGACGCGGGTCTGCGGCTCGGTGGCCGCCGCCATGGCGTCGAGGTCGTGGCCGAAGTTCTTCGCCGGCACCTCGATGCCGCGCGCGCCGCGCGCATTCGTGGCGAGCGGATACACGGCGAAGGCGTGCTGCGAATACACCGCCGACAGGCCCGGGGCGAGAAAGGCCTGGGACACCAGCTCGAGGATGTCGTTCGAACCGTTACCGATCACGAGCTGGTCCGCCGCCACGCCGAACTTGCGGCATAGCGCGGCCTTCAGCGCGAAGGCGCCGCCGTCGGGGTAGCGCGCCATGTCGGCGATCGCCGCGTGGGCGGCGTCGCGCGCATGCGAACTCATGCCGAGCGGATTCTCGTTGGAGGCGAGCTTGACGATGCTCGATTCCACCAAGCCCATCTCGCGCGCCAGCTCGGAGATCGGCTTGCCGGGCTGATAGGCCATGATGGAACGGATGTAGTCGGGTGCGAGCGTGGCGATGCTCATTGTCTTCTCCTCATTCGATGACGCCGCCCGCGGGGCGTCAGATCGCGGCAACCGGATAGGAACCGATGACCTTCACGAAGGCTGCGCGCTGGTTGAGTTCGTGCAGCGCGGCCGCGACCGCTGCGTCTTCACGGTGGCCGATGATGTCGGCGTAGAACACGTATTCCCACAAGCCCGAGCGCGCCGGCCGCGACTGCAGCTTCGTCATGTCGACGCCGTGCGTGGCCAGCGGCTCGAGCAGGCCATGGATGGCGCCGGGCCGGTTGGGTGCCGAGAATACGAGCGAGGTGCGATCCTGCCCCGAAGGCCCGGCGTCGTGGTCGGCGATGACGAGAAAGCGCGTCGTGTTGTTGGGGTCGTCCTCGATGTTCGGCGCCAGGATGTTGAGCCCATAGAGCTGGGCCGCCGCCTCGCCGGCGATGGCGCAGGACTCGGGGTCCTCGGACGCCATGCGCGCGGCCTCGGCATTGCTCGCCACCGGGATGCGCGGCAGATGCGGCAGGTTGCGGTTGAGCCACTCGTGGCACTGGGCAAGCGACTGCGCGTGCGAATAGATGCGCCGCGCCGCGCCGATGCCCTCGGCGCGCGACATCAACTGCTGGTGAATGCGCAGGCGAACCTCGCCGCACACCTTGAGCGGATTGGCGAGCAGCAGGTCGAGCGTGCCGCCGACCGCACCCTCGGTGGAGTTCTCCACCGGCACCACGCCGTAGTCGGCATTGCCGGCCTCGACCGCGCGGAAGACGTCATCGATGGCGGCCATCGGCAGGAAGTTGGGCGCCGAGCCGAAGTGCTTGCGGCTGGCACTCTCCGAAAAGGTGCCGGCCGGGCCCAGGTAGGCCACGCGCAAGGGCTGCTCCAGCCCGAGGCAGGCCGACATGACCTCGCGGAAGATGGTCTTCACCGCATCGGCCGACAGCGGTCCGGGGTTAAGCTCGGCCAGCCGGCGCAGCACCTGAGCCTCACGCTCGGGACGGTAGTACATGACGCCGCGCTTGATCTCGCCCACCCGCTGCGCACAGCGCGCGCGCTCGGAAAGCCGGGCCAGGATCTCCTCGTCGAGGCGGTCGATCTCGTTGCGAAGTTTCAGCAGTTCGTCGCTCATGCTCGCTCTGTCCACTCAAGCCCTGCGCGCCGCGAAGTCGCGCATGAAATCCACCAGTGCCTGCACGCCTGCCAGCGGCATGGCGTTGTAGATCGACGCGCGCATGCCGCCGACCGACTTGTGCCCCTTCAGCTGCACCAGGCCTGCGGCCTTCGATTCGGCGAGGAAAGCCTCGTTGAGCGCTTCGTCCCTGAGGAAGAAGGGCACGTTCATGCGCGAGCGGCAGGCCGGATCGACGCGATTCTCGTAGAAATCGCTGGCATCGAGGAAGTCGTACAGCAGCTTCGCCTTGGCCACGTTCTGCGCCTCGATCGCGGCCACGCCGCCCAGGCGCTTGAGCCACTGGAAGACCAGGCCGGCGATGTAGATCGAATAGGTGGGCGGGGTGTTGTACATCGACGCGTTGTCGGCCACCACCTTGTAGTCGAAGGCGCTCGGGCAGTGGGGCATCGCACGGCCGAGCAGGTCCTCGCGCACGATGACGATGGTCAGGCCCGCCGGGCCGATGTTCTTCTGCGCGCCGCCGAAGATCAGGCCGTACTTCGACACGTCGATCGCGCGCGACAGGATGTGCGAGGACATGTCGGCCACCACCGGCAGCTCGCCGCGGCCGATCTGCGCCAGGTCGGGCTCGAAGGGGTACTCGACGCCGCCGATGGTCTCGTTGGTGCAGGTGAACACATAGGCCGGATCGGCCGACAGCTGCCACTCGGCCATCGGCGGCACGCGGGTGAAGCCACTGGCCTCGGACGTGGCGGCGATGTTCACCTCAGCGTACTTGCGCGCTTCCTTCTGCGACTTCTGCGACCACGAACCGGTGACGATGTAGTCGGCCACGCGCCTGTCGCCCATCAGGTTCATCGGGATGATCGCGTTCTCGGCGATCGCCCCGCCCTGCATGAAGAGGATGCGGTAGTTGGCAGGCACCGCCAGCAGTTCGCGCAGGTCGGCCTCGGCCTGCGCGGCGATGGCGGTGAATTCCTTGCCGCGATGGCTCATCTCCATCACGCCCATGCCCGCGCCCTGCCAGTCGAGCATCTCGTCGGCGGCCTGGCGCAGCACGTCCTCGGGCAGCACCGCCGGGCCGGCGCTGAAGTTCCACACGCGACTCATCAGGCCTCTCCTTCCTCGCCGGCCTCATCGGCCCGGGGCGCCTCGCCCTCGCCCGGCGTCGCCTGCGCGCCACCGTCGGATTCGCTGCCCTCGGCGCCCTCGCCATTGGTCCGCATGCTCTCGTCCGACTCGGACTCCGCCACCTTCTCGATGCTGGCGAGCCAGGTGCCCTCGTCGAGGTTGATCAGGGTCACGCCCTGGGTCGAGCGGCCCATCTCGCGGATGCTCTCGACGCTGGTGCGGATCAGCACGCCGCCGGTGGAGATCAGCATGATCTCGTCGCTCGGCTCGACCAGCACCGCCGCCACCAGCTTGCCGTTGCGGTCGCTGGTCTGGATCGCGATCATGCCCTTGGTGCCGCGACCGTGGCGGGTGTACTCGGGGACCGGAGTGCGCTTGCCGTAGCCGTTCTCGGTCGCCGTCAGCACCGACTGCGACTCGTCCTTGGCCACCAGCATGGCGATCACCGACTGGCCGTCCTCCAGCGTCATGCCGCGCACACCACGCGCGTCACGCCCCATCGGGCGCACATCGGTCTCGGCGAAGCGCACCGCCTTGCCGGCGTCGGAGAACAGCATCACGTCGCACTGCCCGTCGGTGATCGCCACCCCGATCAGGTGGTCGCCGTCGTCCAGGTTGACCGCGATGATGCCGGCCTTGCGCGGGTTGGAGAACGCGCTGAGCGCGGTCTTCTTGACCGTGCCTTCCGAGGTCGCCATGAACACGAAATGCTCTTCGTCGAACTCCTTGATCGGCAGCACCGCGGTGATCTTCTCGCCCTCGAGCAGCGGGAACAGGTTCACGATCGGCTTGCCGCGCGAGTTGCGCGTGCCTTCGGGCACCTCGTATACCTTCAGCCAGTAGCAGCGACCACGGTTCGAGAAGCACAGCACGGTGTCGTGGGTGTTGGCGACGAAGAGTCGATCGATGAAGTCCTCGTCCTTCATCGAGGTCGCCTGCTTGCCGCGGCCGCCGCGGCGCTGGGCGCGGTAGTCGGCCAGCGGCTGGCGCTTGAAGTAGCCGGTGTGGGACAGGGTCACGACCATGTCCTCAGGCGTGATCAGGTCCTCGATGTTGATCTCGGCGGTGTTCATCACCAGCTCGGAGCGACGCGGGTCGCCGAACTGGTTACGGATCGCGCTGAGCTCCTCGACGATGATCGCCGTGATGCGCTCGGGCCGCGCCAGGATGTCGAGCAGGTCGGTGATGACATCCATCACCTCGCGGTACTCGCCGACGATCTTGTCCTGCTCGAGGCCCGTCAGGCGCTGCAGGCGCAGTTCGAGGATGGCCTGGGCCTGGGTTTCGGACAGGCGGTAGCCCTGCGCCTGCAGGCCATACTGCGGATCCAGCCCTTCCGGCCGGTAGCTGTCGGCCATCGCGCGCGACAGCATCTCCTCGACCAGCGCCGAGCGCCATTCGCGCGCCATCAGCTCGCGCTTGGCATCCGACGGCGTGGGCGCAGCCTTGATCAGCGCGATGATCTCATCCACGTTGGACAGCGCCACCGCCAGGCCTTCGAGGATGTGGCCGCGGTCGCGCGCCTTCCTCAGCTCGAAGATGGTGCGGCGGGTGACGACCTCGCGCCGGTGCTCGAGGAAGCACACCAGCATCTGCTTGAGGTTGAGCAGGCGCGGCTTGCCGTCGACCAGCGCCACCATGTTCATGCCGAAGCTGTCCTGCAGCTGGGTGTGCTTGAACAGCTTGTTGAGCACCACCTCGGGCATCTCGCCGCGCTTGAGCTCGATGACCAGGCGCATGCCCGACTTGTCGGACTCGTCGCGGATCTCGCTGATGCCCTCGATCTTCTTCTCGTTGACCAGCTCGGCCATGCGCTCCTGCAGGGTGCGCTTGTTCACCTGGTAGGGCAGCTCGTCGACGATGATGGCTTGACGGTCGGTCTTGCCGATCGGCTCGAAGTGGGTGCGCGCGCGCATGATCACGCGGCCGCGGCCGGTGCGATAGCCCTCGTGCACACCATGCAGGCCGTAGATCAGGCCCGCGGTCGGAAAATCGGGCGCCTTGACGATGTCGATCAGCGCCTCGATGTCGGTGTCGGGCTCAGCCAGCAGCTTCAGGCAGGCATCGACGATCTCGCCCAGGTTGTGCGGCGGGATGTTGGTCGCCATGCCGACCGCGATGCCCGAGGAGCCGTTGATCAGCAGGTTGGGGATGCGCGCCGGCATCACCAGCGGCTCTTTCTCGGAGCCGTCGTAGTTCGGGCCGAAGTCGACCGTTTCCTTGTCGATGTCGGCCAGCAGCTCGTGGCCGATGCGCGCCATGCGGATTTCGGTGTAACGCATCGCCGCGGCGTTGTCGCCGTCGACCGAGCCGAAGTTGCCCTGGCCATCGACCAGCATGTAGCGCAGCGAGAAGTCCTGCGCCATGCGGACGATGGTGTCATAGACCGCGATGTCGCCGTGCGGGTGGTACTTACCGATCACGTCGCCGACGATACGCGCGGACTTCTTGTAGGCGCGGTTCCAGTCGTTGGACAGTTCGTGCATGGCGAACAGCACGCGCCGATGCACCGGCTTGAGGCCATCGCGCGCATCGGGGAGGGCGCGCCCCACGATCACGCTCATCGCGTAGTCGAGGTAGGAGTGGCGCATCTCCTCTTCGAGGCTGATCGGCAGTGTTTCCTTGGCGAACTGAGTCATGCTCGAATGTGGCGGAACCCGCGCGAGTAAGAAAAACGGGCAATGTTACCACGCTCACCTTGCACACGCCCGCCAGCGACTCAGCGCGCCACAGGCTCCACACGATGAAGATGCAGCCGCGCCAGCCCCGCGGCCGAGGTGCCCGCCACCACGTCGGCCAGGGTGTGACGATCGAGCGCCGCGAAGAAGGCCTGCTGCGCCTCGTCGAGCACGCCCCGCAGGCGGCACACGCCGCGCAGCGAACACGCCGGCCGGTCGCAGTCGACCAACCCGCCCTCGCCCTCCAGCACACGCACGACTTCGCCCACGCGGATCTGCTCCGGCGGACGCGCCAGCCGCAACCCGCCGCCGCGACCCCGCATGGCTTTCACCCAGCCGGTCTGGGCGAGGAGATTGGCGACCTTCACCAGATGGTGATGCGACACCTCGAAGCGCTCACCAACCTCGGCGATCGTCACTGGCTGGTCATGCTCGGGCCGCGCGCTGGCCAGATACATCAGCAAGCGCAAGCCGAGATCGGCAAAGCGCGTCAGCTGCACCTCAGCTGCCCACTTGCTGCTGATCGGGGCCGAAGACCTCGTAATGGATGCGGTCGCGCGCCACCCCCCAGCCGATCAGGATGTCGCGCTGCTTGAGCATGAAGGGCAAGGGGCCACACAGGTAGTAGTCGGCATCGGGCAGCTCGACCCGTCCGCGGATGCGCTCGAGGTCGACCATGCCCTCGAACTCGTAGTCGCGCCCCTGCACGTCGCCGGCCGCCGGCGCGTCGTAGAACACGATGCTGTCGACATGGGCGCGCGAGGCGGCGAGCTCTTCCACATGCCCCTTCAGCGCATGGACACGTCCGTCGCGCGCGCCATGCACGAAGACGACGCGGCGCGTGGTGTCCTGCAGCGCGTTGAGCATGCTCACCATCGGTGTCAGGCCGACACCGCCGCTGACCAGCACCACCGGCGTATCGCGGTCCTCGTGCAGGTAGAAGTCGCCGAAGGGCGGCGCCAGGCGCACGCTGTCGCCCACCCCGACGTTGTCGTGCAGCCGGTTGGAGACAATGCCCGCCGGGTCCCTGCCCTCGCGCTTGACCGAGATGCGGAAATAGGACGGATTGGGCGCCTCGGACAGGCTGTACTGGCGAATCTGCTCCACCCCCAGCTCCGGCACATAGAGCACCACGCTGACGAACTGTCCGGGCACGAAAGGCGGCAGCGAACCACCATCGGCCGGACGCAGATAGAAGGACGTGACGAGCTCGCTCTCCACCTCCTTGCGCTCGACGACGAACTCCCGCCAGCCCTTCCAGCCGCCCTTTGCGGCGGCCGCAGCACGGTACAGCTCGGCCTCGGCGGCGATCAGGATGTCGGCCAGCGCCTGGTAGGCCGCGGCCCAGGCGTCGATGATCTCGTCGGTCGCGGCCTCGCCCATGACCTCGCGGATCGACGCCAGCAGATGCCGGCCTACGATCGGGTAGTGATCCGCCCGGATGCCGATGCTGGCGTGCTTGTGGGCGATGCGCGACGCGACCGGCGCGAGCGCCCCCGGATTGTCGATGTTCTGCGCGTAGGCGAGCACGGCCGCGGCGAGCGCATGCTGCTGCTTTCCGCCGGCCTGGTTGCCGAGGTTGAAGATGTTCTTCAGCTCGGGCTCGTGCTCGAACAGGCGCGCGTAGAAGTGCGTCGTGAGCGTCAGGCCGTGGGCCTGCAGGGCGGGAACAGTGGCCTTGACCAATTCGATCGTGCGGGGTGAAAGCATGACGGGATCCTTTCGTTTTAAAGTTGCATTCACCATACCACTTATAAAGCCCTTCCCACAAGCCTCCTCACCCCCAACGTCCGCCCACCGGGTCGCGATCTCCCCGCCGCGCAGAAAAGTTCCACGCTCGCTCTTGAAACCGCCCCTTTCGCCCCAACATCTGCAGCCGTCGAAAGAAAACGGAGAGTCACCCATGCAGGACCAGAAGCCGACGCCGGACATCACGCCCGAACTTGAGCAGATGCCGGCCGATCCATTGGCCACGCCGGAGCCCGACGCCGCCACCGCACCCGCGATCGACACCATGCCGAGCCTGGAAGAGGCCCTGCGTCAGGCCGAGCTCAAGGCCGCCGAGCACCACGACGCCTGGCTGCGCGCGAAGGCCGAGACCGAGAACGTGCGCCGCCGGGCCCAGGATGACATCGCGAAGGCCGCCAAGTTTGCCGCCGAGAAATTTGCCAGCGCGATGCTGCCGGTCAAGGACAGCCTCGAGGCGGCGCTCGCGATCGAGAACCAGTCGGTCGAAAAGATGCGCGAAGGTGTCGAGCTGACCCTGAAGCAGCTCGTCTCCGCCTTCGACGGCGCCCACCTCGCCGAAGAAAACCCGCTCGGCCAGAAGTTCGACCCCAACAGGCACCAGGCAATCAGCACGATCGAGGCCGACGCCGAACCCAACACGGTCGTCACCGTGCTGCAGAAGGGCTACCTCCTCAACGAGCGCGTCATCCGCCCGGCGCTGGTGATGGTCGCCAAGGCCAAGGGCCAGTGAGAAATCTGCACTCAGCCGCTTGAAAGCGGTGCGCACCACCCCATATTCGAACCAGATTGGACGGCAAGGCCGCTCCGCCATCGAATTCAGACTGAAGAGGAACTCAAATGGGCAAGATCATCGGCATCGACCTCGGCACCACCAATAGCTGCGTCTCCGTGATGGAAGGCGGCAAGCCGAAGGTCATCGAGAACTCCGAAGGCGCACGCACCACCCCGTCGGTGGTCGCCTACGCCGAAGACGGCGAGATCCTGGTCGGCGCGCCGGCCAAGCGCCAGGCGGTCACCAACGCCAAGAACACGCTGTTCGCGATCAAGCGCCTGATCGGCCGTCGCTTCGAAGAGAAGGAAGTGCAGAAGGACATCGCCATGATGCCCTTCACCATCACCAAGGCCGACAACGGCGACGCCTGGGTCGAAGTGCGCGGCAAGAAGATCGCGCCGCCGCAGGTGTCCGCCGAAATCCTGCGCAAGATGAAGAAGACCGCCGAGGACTACCTCGGCGAGGAAGTGACCGAGGCGGTGATCACCGTGCCGGCCTACTTCAACGACAGCCAGCGCCAGGCCACCAAGGACGCCGGCCGCATCGCCGGCCTCGAAGTCAAGCGCATCATCAACGAGCCGACCGCGGCCGCGCTCGCCTTCGGCATGGACAAGAAGCCGGGCGACTCCAAGATCGCCGTTTATGACCTCGGCGGCGGGACCTTCGACATCTCCATCATCGAGATCGCCGACCTCGACGGCGAGCACCAGTTCGAAGTGCTGGCCACCAACGGCGACACCTTCCTGGGCGGCGAGGACTTCGACCAGCGCATCATCGACTACATCGTCACCGAGTTCAAAAAGGAACAGGGCGTCGACCTCAAGAACGACGTGCTCGCGCTGCAGCGCCTGAAGGAAGCCGCCGAGAAGGCCAAGATCGAGCTGTCCTCCGGCCAGCAGACCGAGATCAACCTGCCCTACATCACCGCCGACGCCTCGGGCCCGAAGCACCTGGCGATCAAGATCACCCGCGCCAAGTTCGAGGCCCTGGTCGAAGACCTCATCGAGCGCTCGATCGAGCCCTGCCGCATCGCGCTGAAGGATGCCGGCGTCAAGGTTTCGGACATCGACGACGTGATCCTGGTCGGCGGCCAGACCCGCATGCCCAAGGTCATCGACAAGGTGAAGGAGTTCTTCGGCAAGGAGCCGCGCCGTGACGTGAACCCGGACGAAGCCGTGGCAGTGGGCGCCTCGATCCAGGGCGGCGTGCTGCAGGGCGAGGTCAAGGACGTGCTGCTGCTCGACGTCACCCCGCTGTCGCTGGGCATCGAAACCCTGGGCGGCGTGATGACCAAGCTGATCCAGAAGAACACCACGATTCCGACCAAGGCCAGCCAGGTGTTCTCCACCGCCGACGACAACCAGTCGGCCGTGACCATCCACGTGCTGCAGGGCGAGCGCGAGATGGCTTCGGGCAACAAGAGCCTGGGTCAGTTCAACCTCTCCGACATCCCGCCGGCGCCGCGCGGCATGCCGCAGATCGAGGTCACCTTCGACATCGACGCCAACGGCATCCTGCACGTGTCGGCCAAGGACAAGGCCACCGGCAAGGAGAACAAGATCAAGATCCAGGCCAACTCCGGCCTGTCGGATGCGGAAGTCGAGCGCATGGTGCGTGACGCCGAGGCGCATGCCGAGGAAGACAAGAAGGCGCATGAGCTGGTCGACGCCCGCAACCAGTGCGACGCGCTGATCCACTCGACGAAGAAGGCGCTCGGCGAGTACGGCGACAAGCTGTCGGATGACGAGAAGGCCAAGATCGAAGCCGCGATGAAGGAGGCCGAAGAGGCCATCAAGAGCGGTGACAAGGACAGCATCGAAGCCAAGAGCCAGGCTCTGGCAATGGCTGCGCAAAAGCTCGGCGAGCAGATGTATGCCCAGGCTCAGGCCGAGGGCGGCGCCCAGGGCGCAGCCGGTGCTCAGCAAGCCGGTGGCAAGGCCGAGGACGCCGACGTGGTGGATGCCGAGTTCACCGAAGTGAAGGACAAGAAGTAATCGTCACTCTGGCGAATCCTTCGCGGCCGAGCCCCGCCGGAGCCCTGCTCCGGCGCCGGCTCGGCCTTTGCTTGAGACCAGACTGAGCGAAGCACCATGTCCAAAAGGGATTACTACGATGTCCTCGGCGTCAACCGCGACGCCAGCGACGACGAGATCAAGAAGGCCTACCGCAAGCTGGCCATGAAGCACCATCCGGACCGCAATCCGGACAACACGGCCGCGGAAGAGAAGTTCAAGGAGGCCAAGGAGGCCTACGAGATGCTCTCCGACCCGCAGAAGAAGGCGGCCTACGACCGCTACGGCCACGCCGGGGTCGACCCGTCGATGGGCGCCGGCGGCCAGGGCTTCGAGGGCGGCTTTGCCGATGCCTTCGGCGACATCTTCGGCGACCTCTTTGGCGGTGGCCGCGGTGGGCGCTCGAACGTCTACCGTGGCGCCGATCTGCGCTACAACCTCGAGATCACGCTCGAGGAAGCCGCGCGCGGCGCCGACAAGACCATCCGCATCCCCACCGTCGAGGAGTGCGGCACCTGCCACGGCAGCGGCGCCAAGCCCGGTACCCAGCCCAAGACCTGCCCCACCTGTAACGGCCACGGCCAGGTACGCGTGCAGCAGGGCTTCTTCTCGATCCAGCAGACCTGCCCCAAGTGCCACGGCAGCGGCAAGATCATCCCCGACCCCTGCCGCGACTGCGGCGGCGCCGGCCGGGTCAAGAAGCAGAAGACGCTGGAGGTGAAGATTCCCGCCGGTATCGACGAAGGCATGCGCCTGCGCCACGCCGGCCATGGCGAGCCGGGCGTCAACGGCGGGCCGCCGGGCGACCTCTACGTCGAGATCCACATCCGCAAGCATTCGGTGTTCGAGCGCGACCACGACGACCTGCACTGCGAGATGCCGATCAGCATCACCACCGCGGCGCTCGGCGGCGAGATCGAGATCCCGACGCTGGAAGGCATGGCGCGACTGAAGATCCCGGCCGAGACGCAGAGCGGCAAGGTCTTCCGCCTGCGCGGCAAGGGCATCAAGAACGTGCGCAGCCATGTGCATGGCGACCTGATGTGCCACGTGGTGGTCGAGACGCCGGTGAACCTCACCGAGCGCCAGCGCGAATTGCTGCGCGAGTTCGAGGAGATCTCCAGCGGCAACGCCGACCGTCACAACCCGAAGGCCAAGGGCTGGATGGACAAGGTGCGCGACTTCTTCGGCAACTGAAACCCGGGGGCGAGCTGCGGTCCGTGCGCGCGGTCCGCCCCCACACCAAAACGCCCGCTCCTGCATCGCAGGGCGGGCGTTTTCACATTCATCTCGATTCGCCCGGCAAGCGCTGCCGGGGCGCTGCCGCCATCACGGACGCGGGGCAGTTTCCCTCGGCGCTCAGGCGCGGCGCCAGGTGGTGCCGCCGGCGCCGTCCTCGAGGATCACGCCGGCCGCCGTCAGCTCGGCGCGGATGCGGTCGGCCTCGGCGAAATCCTTCGCCTTCTTGGCCGCGGCGCGTTCGGCGATCCTCGCCTCGATCACTGCCGCTTCGAGCCCACCCGCATCCGGCGTACCGGCCTGCAGGAAGGCCTGCGGCGCGCGTCCAAGCAGGCCGAGCACCCCGCCGAGCGCCTTCAACTGCCCCGCCAGCGCGGGTGAGGCATTGCGGTTGACCTCGTTGGCCAGCTCGAACAGCACCGCCACCGCCTCGGCGGTATTGAAGTCGTCGTCCATCGCCGCGCGGAAGCGCTGGGCGTGCGCTTCGTGCCAATCCACCTGCGCATCGCCCGCGACCGGCACGCTCTTGAGCGCGGTGTAGAGGCGGGTCAGGGCGTTGCGCGCGTCTTCCAGGTGGGCGTCGGAGTAGTTCAGCGCGCTGCGGTAGTGCGCGCGCAGGATGAAGAAGCGCACCACCTCGGGGTCGTACTTCTGCAGCACCTCGCGGATGGTGAAGAAGTTGCCGAGCGACTTCGACATCTTCTCGTCATCCACCCGCACGAAGCCGTTGTGCATCCACACATTGACGAAGGTATGGCCATGCGCGCCCTCTGACTGGGCGATCTCGTTCTCGTGGTGGGGGAACTGCAGGTCCATGCCGCCGCCATGGATGTCGAAGTGCTCGCCGAGCAGCTCCGAGCTCATCGCGGAGCACTCGATATGCCAGCCCGGCCGGCCCTCGCCCCAGGGCGAAGCCCACTTCACCTCGCCCGGCTCCTCCGTCTTGGCGTGCTTCCACAGCACGAAGTCGAGCGGGTCGTGCTTGTCCTGCGCCACGTCGACGCGCTCGCCGGCGCGCAACTCGTCGAGCGACTTGCCCGACAGCTTGCCGTAGCCGTCGAACTTGCGCACCGCATAGCACACGTCGCGGTTGGCGGCGACATAGGCCAGGCCCTTCTGCTCGAGGCGCGAGATCAGCGACTGCATCTGCGCGACATAGTCGGTGGCGCGCGGCTCGTGGTCGGGGCGCAGCACGCCGAGCGCGTCGGCGTCCTCGTGCATCGCGGCGATGAAGCGGTCGGTGAGCTGGCGGATGGTCTCGCCGTTGTCCTGCGCGCGGCGGATGATCTTGTCGTCGATGTCGGTGATGTTGCGCACGTAGGTCACGGCCAGCCCGCTCGCGCGCAGCCAGCGCGCCACCATGTCGAACACGACCATCACGCGTGCGTGGCCAAGGTGGCAATAGTCATACACGGTCATGCCACAGACATACATGCGGACCTTGCCGGGTTCGATGGGCGTGAAGACTTCCTTGTTGCGCGACAGGGTGTTGTAGATCGAAAGCATCGTGGGTGGGCGGCGAGAGAGGTGACGAAAGGTGGCGAAGCGGCGCAAACGCGGCGGCGCGATTGTGAGGGGTGGGGCTTGTTGCTAGAATCTCGCGTCGTCAGCGGCGCGGGGCCAGTCGAAAGGCGCGTGAGTATACCATGCACGCCGCGCCCCCCTTTTCTGCCGCCGCGGGACTGCCGCCCGGCGCCGGGACGGCTTCCGGGCACCCTCGCCGCAAGAGGCCTGCGCCTCACCCCTCACCGGAGACCCCATGAAGAAACATCTCGCCGCCCTCGCCTCACTGGCCGTCTTCGCCCTGCCCGCCACACCGGTTTTCGCGGCCAACCCCATGGTCGAGATGAAGACCAGCCAGGGCGAGATCGTCGTCGAGCTCTTTGCCGACAAGGCGCCCAAATCGGCCGAAAACTTCGTCCAGTACGTCAGGGACGGCCACTACGACGGCACCATCTTCCACCGTGTCATCGACGGCTTCATGATCCAGGGCGGTGGCTTCGACGCCGAGATGAAGCAGAAGAGCACGCGCGCCCCGATCGAGAACGAGGCAAAAAACGGTCTCAAGAATGAGCCCGGCACGCTCGCCATGGCCCGCACCGCAGATCCGCACTCGGCCTCGGCGCAGTTCTTCATCAACCTCGTGCCAAATACCTTCCTCGACTACCCCTCGCGCGACGGCTGGGGCTACGCGGTGTTCGGCAAGGTCGTCAAGGGCATGGACGTGGTCGAGAAGATCGGCAAGCTCCCCACCGCAAACCGCGGCTTCCACCAGAACGTGCCGGTCGATCCGATCGTCATCGAAAGCGCCCGCGTCGTCGAGTAAGGCGCCCTCCCCCCACAAGAATCCGATTCCCCAGGAGAACCCCACATGGCTGTCAAGCTGCACACCAACCACGGCGTCATCACCCTCGAACTCGATGCCGACAAGGCGCCGGTGACGGTCGCCAACTTCCTCGCCTACGTCGAGGCCGGCCACTACAACAACACCCTCTTCCACCGCGTCATCGACGGCTTCATGATCCAGGGCGGCGGCTTCGAGCCCGGCATGAACCAGAAGCCGACCGGCGAGCAGATCAAGAACGAGGCCGACAACGGCCTCAAGAACGAGCGCGGCACCATCGCCATGGCGCGCACCCAGGCCCCGCACTCGGCCACCGCCCAGTTTTTCATCAACGTCGCCGACAACGACTTCCTCAACCACCGCTCGCCCGACCTGCAGGGCTGGGGCTACTGCGTGTTCGGCCGCGTCAGCGAAGGCATGGACGTGGTGGACGCGATCCGCAAGGTGAAGACCGGCTCCAGCGGCTTCCACCAGGACGTGCCGAAGGAAGACGTGATCATCGAGCGCGCCGAAGTTGTCTGACCGCGTGACGCAGCCCGCCCAGTCCGTGGCCGGCGGGCTGCTCAGCACCTTGCCGGAGGCTGCCTGTGCGCGGCTACCGGCATTGTTCATTTCCGACCTGCACCTCAGCGAAGACGAGCCGACCAACGTCGATGCCTTCCTCGCCTTCCTGCAGGGGCCGGCGCGCGAGGCAGCGAGCCTCTTCATCCTCGGCGACCTGTTCGAATACTGGGCCGGTGACGACGACCTCGCCACGCCCTTCAACGCCCGCATCGCCGCCGCCATCCGGGCCCAGGCCGACGCCGGCACCGCGGTCTACTTCATGACCGGCAATCGCGACCTGCTTGCCGGCCCTGCCTTTGCCAAGGCCATCGGCGCGACGCTGCTCGATGACCCGGCCTGCGTGCGCTTCGGCGACAGCGCGACTGCGCCAACCCTGCTGCTCGCGCACGGCGACGCCCTGTGCACCGACGACCTCGCCTACCAGGCCTATCGCCGCCAGGTGCGCGACCCCGCCTGGCAGGCCGGCTTCCTGGCCCAGCCGCTGGCCGCGCGCAAGGCCTTCATCGCCAGCCTGCGCCAGAAGAGCGAGGCAGCCAAGGCCGGGAAGACGATGGAGATCATGGACGTCAATGCCGATGCCGTCGCCGCGCTGCTGCGCGAACATGGTTATCCGACGCTGATCCATGGCCATACCCATCGCCCCGACTGCCACCAGTTGCAGGTCGACGGGCGCGACTGCGTCCGCCACGTGCTCGCCGACTGGCACGGCGAAGCGCGCTGGCTCGCCTTCGACGGCAAGCGTCTGACGACCGGCGGCGCGCCCACCGAGGCCTGATCCCTCCCCGAAGGCAGGCCTAACCACCCTCCGCGCGCTGCGCACGCTGCATTTCTGGTCTATAGAACAGGAATTGCCCCCGCCGGACTGCCCGGCACGGCGGCTACGGCTGCGCGCCAGCCCTGCACGGGGCGCCAGCCCCCCGCACGGAGAGCGAGAATGAACACACCCGATAACGTCGCCTCGGCCACCGAGGCTGTGAAGGCCATCGTCGTACTGGTGGCGACGCGCAAGGGCGCCTGGCTGTTCCATGGCGACACCCACCGCCAGCAATGGCGGGTGAGCGGCCCGCACCTGCTCGGTCACATCATCAGCCACCTGGTGCTCGATCCGCGTGATGGACGCACCCTGCTCGCGGCAGCGAAGACAGGGCACCTCGGCCCCACCCTGTACCGCTCGACCGACCTCGGCGACACCTGGGCCGAGGTCCCGCAGCCGCCCGCCTTCGCCCCCGCACCGGACGGTGAGCAAGGGCGGGTCGTCGACCACAGTTTCTGGCTCACCCCGGGTCTTGCCATCGAGCCCGATTGCTGGCTCGCCGGCACCTCGCCGCAGGGCCTGTTCCGGTCCACCGACGGCGGCCTGCACTGGTCACCCTTTTCCTGCCTCAACGACGATCCCGACTATCGGCGCTGGATGGGCAGCGTTCAGGACGGCACGCCCGATGGTCCCAAGCTGCACTCGATCAACATCGACCCCCGCAACCCGCAGCATCTCTATATCGGGATGTCGGGTGGCGGCGTGCATGAATCGCGCGACGGCGGCAGAAGCTTCACACCGATCCTGAAGGGCCTCGAGGTCGTCGAGGGTTTCGACGTGTCCGACCCGACCTTCCACGACCCGCATTGCGTGCGCCTCTGCCCGAGTGCACCCGACCGCCTCTACCAGCAGAATCACTGCGGGGTTTATCGCCTCGACCGTCCTGACGACACCTGGGTCCGCATCGGCCGCAACATGCCCGAGGAGGTCGGCGACATCGGCTTTCCGCTCGTCGTGCATCCGCGCGATGCCGACCGTGCCTGGATCTTCCCGATGGACGGCAGCGACGTCTGGCCGCGCACCAGTCCCGGCGGTCGGCCGGCAGTCTATGGCACGCGCGACGCCGGCGCGAGCTGGGAGCGCCTCGATCGCGGCCTGCCCGCGGAACAGGCGTGGTGGACCGTCAAGCGCCAGGCGATGAGCGCCGATGCCTGCGATCCGCTCGGCCTCTACTTCGGCACCACCAGCGGTGAACTCTGGATGAGTGCTGACGAGGGCGCGTCCTGGCGTTGCATCGCGCGCCATCTGCCCGAGATCTTCGCGGTGGAGGTCGGCGTCCCGGCGGCGTGATCAAGATGAAGGTGATGATCCCGACCCCGCTGCGCTCGTACACCGGCGCACGCGAAGTGGAGGCCGAAGGCGAAACGCTGGCGACCCTGCTGGCCGATCTCGACCGGCGCTTTCCGGGCATCCGCTTTCGCGTCGTGGACGAACAAGGCCGGCTGCGCCCCCACATCCGCTTCTTCGTCACCGAAGGCCAGATCTTCAGCCTGGCGCAGCCCTTGCGCGCCAACGACACGCTCGTCATCGTGCAAGCGCTCAGCGGCGGCTGAGGCCCCTGCTTCGCCCAATCGGACACGAACCGTAAGCGCTGTCCTGGATCGTTTCTTCGATCCCTTATCGCCGAAAGCTCATCCAAGACGGCCTTGCTGCTCGCGCCGAATGAGCGCGCAGATCGTATCAACTCGGCTAGTCTCGCAACAGAGCGCAAGCCCCTCGGAAAAGGCCGCATGTGTGAGTCCGGTAAGAACCTCACGACTCGGCATCTCGACTGCCACTCGGGCGCCGCGCTCCCACGCGAGCTTGACGGTGTCGAGCCAGTTCACGCGTTGGGCGACGTTGCCGGCGAGGTCGTCGGTGATGCGTGCGGGATCCGCCATCGCGCGCGCGGCGGTGCTGCTCAGGAAAGCGACGCGTGGGCGCGTCCAGCGCACCGCAGCCATCGCCCGTCTCATGTCGTGCGCGACCGGGGCCAGAAGTGCGCAGTGCGACGGGACGCCCACCGTCAGGCGTTCGCAACGCGTCGCCCCCTGCTCGAGCGCAAGCTCAGCAACCGCTTCCATGGCTGCATCTGCACCCGCGACGATGATCTGCTGCTCCGCATTGATATTTGCAATGAAGACCGGCCGAGATGGCGTGTGGACCCGGGCGACGATCAGCTCCAGGCGGAAGGCATCGATGCCGATCAACGCCGTCATGCCGTAACCGGCCGGAAACGCCTCTTCCATCAGACGACCGCGCAGGTCGACCAGGCGCAGCGCGTCCTCGTAGTCGAGCACGCCGGCGATGACCGCGGCCGGATAGGCGCCCACCGACATGCCCGCGACCATGTCCGGTGCCGCGTCGCGCGCAATCAGGGTACGCGCCATCGCCACGCCGGCGATCAGCAGGGCAAGCTGCACGGCCACCGTGGACTGGAGCGCCTGCTCGGTGTCGAGCTCGAACGGATCGCGCCCAAGCACCGCGCGAGTCTGCGCGAACGTCCGGTCGACCTCGGCGTCGGCCGGCAGCCGCGACAGCATCCCTGGCGACTGTGAGCCCTGGCCCGGAAAGGTGAACAGCACGCTCATGCCGGACACTCCTGCTTCTGCGGCTGCCACGGGTCGCTCACCAGACGTGGGCCGTTGGCCGTCTTCAACAACACGGTGCGACGCCCAGCCAGCCACTCGTCGAGGGCAAAGCCGCCGCACCCGGTGTCGATCTGCACATCGAGGCGGCAGCCTGCATGCGATCTCAATGTGCGCAGCAGCCCGAGTTCGCGCTCCGCGAACGGGCGCGGCGCCCGCACGAGCAGGTCGAGGTCGCTTCCCTGATGGAGCACCGCCGCCCCGCTCGCGAGGGCGAAACCGACGCCGCCTGTCGGCCCCCACGTCAGCCCGGCCGCATCGAGCATGGGGGCAATCCGCGCGAGGGCATCGAGGCAAGCCAGCCCGCTGCCGGGGCAGCGCGCCCAGCCGCGCTCGCGCGCGAGCGCCTCGGGCGTGCAGCGGCGCATAACCTGCGCGAGCGCCACCCAGGCCGCGTGGCGCTGGTTGCGCGCCCGCCCGCGCAAGCCGACCGCAACCAGCCCCTGCCTGCCCGGCTCCGCACGGCGGACAACGACGGGCCAGGCCGCTTCGGCCCAGTCGGGCAGGGGCGCCCCGGCCGCAATGGCCGTCGTCCGCAACCACAGCAGATCGTGAGCCCGCATGGCGTGTCCCTCCGCGGCCTCAGCCGACCAGGGCCTGGGTGGCGAGGAACAGCACCGAGGGCCCAAGCAGGCAACCCAGACCGGTGTAGAAGGTCGAAGTCATCGCACCGTAGGGAACGAGCTTGGGATCGATCGCCGCGAGCGCACCGCACACCCCGCTGGTCGTGCCCATCATGCCGCCGAACACCATGGCCGTGCGCGGATTGTCCAGCCCGATGCGCGGCGCGAAGAAGGGCGAGGCGACCATGACCAGGATGGCCTTCACCAGCCCGGCAGCGATGGACAACGCGATCACGTCTGAACTCGCGCCAATCGCCGCCCCTGTGACCGGCCCCACGATGTAGGTCACCGCCCCGGCGCCGATCGTCGCCATGCTCACGGCGTCGGTGTAGCCGAACGCGGCCGCCACCGCAGCACCGATCACGAAGGACAGAACGACGCCCACCAGCAGCGACACGACCCCGCTCAGGCCCGCCTTGCGGATCTCCTGGAAATTCACCCCGAACGCGGTTGCGGTGATGGCGAAGTCGCGAATCATCGCCCCGCCGAGCAGGCCGACGCCGGTGAGCAGCGGTATGTCGGCCACGCCCTTCTGGCCACCGGTGAAGAGCCCGCTGACGTAAGCCAGCGCCAGCCCGAGCATGATCGCGATCGCCGAGCCGTGCAGCTTGCCGCGGGTGAAGCGGCTCGACAGCCAGTACGAGACCAGCATGGTGAGCCCGATCACGGCGAAGCCGGTGAGGAGCCCGTTCTTGGTGAGGACGTCGACAAGGATCTTTTCCATGCTGGCTTACTCCGCTTGGACTTTCGCATCGGCGATCGGCGCCTTGGTGCCGATGCGTGCGATGACAGGGATGAGGGCGTAACAGACGGCGGTGGCGAGCGCGCCGGCGAGGATCGCCGCCGGGCCGCCCTTCACGGCCGCCACGACGTTCTGCTGCGCAGCCATCGCGACGACGACGGGGATGTAGATCGCGCTCCAGAAGTGCACGCCTTCCTTGGTCGGGGTGGGCAGCAGGTCGCGCTTGCGCAGGTATTCCGAGGCGAAGATCAGCAGGATCATCGAGAAGCCCACGCCGCCGACGTTGGCTTTGACGCCGATCGCGGTGCCGAGGACATCGCCGATGAAAAGTCCGATGAGGACGCAGGCCGCCAGCAAGGCGGTTCCATAGATGGTCATGATGTTGTCTCCTTGGGTGTTGCGGCTGCCGCTGCAGCCGTGCATGCATCAGTGGGCGGGTGGCCTGGCGTCTCCTCCGGCCATCCCGGCCCGGGCAGATCGCTCAGATCCTCGTCATCGACGCTCCTCCCAGCCTGTGCGCAGGCGTTCCCGCACTTCGCACGAAAGACGGCGCGCCGGCTGCCCCAGCCGACCCGACAAGTCGCCGCGCGCATCCGCGCGGATGTCGGCAAGGGCTTCGACGAGGCAGCTTTCGACCCGGTCGAGGTCGGCCCCGGCGGGCGCGTCCGGCTGCGCCACCGGCAGCAGTCGCCACAGCAGCCCGAGCTTGGCGAAACTGGCGATGTCGTAGGCCATCGGCGGAATCTTCTCGGCCAGCGCCTCGAGCTGCTCGACCGAGCGCAGGGTCACGCGTGCCGCAGCCGCCTTGCCCATGGCGTGGACCATGACCTGCGGATCGTCGAGCGCGATCAAGCGGTTGGCCTGGTAGCCATGGGCCAGCAGCGCCCCGGACATTGCCTTGCCGACGATGAGGCCGATCACCGGATGGCCGGCCAGGCGCGCATCGGCATAGGCGGCGGCCGCACCGGCAAGCGCCTGGTGGATGCCGTAGGCCTCTTCGCGCCGACCGTAGGCCTGGCTCGTGACGTCGATGACGGCGACGATCGGGCGACGCTTGGACGCCTGGGCATCGGCCGCGATCACCTCGCGGACCGCACGCGCCAGTGCCCAGCCTTCGACCAGGCCGACCTCGCCCGTGCGTGCGCGCGGGAAGGGATTCTCCGGATCGGGCACCACGGCGATGAAGCGCGCCAGTTCGCCGCCGAGGGCGGCATCCACCACCCGCAGCGAGAGGGGGTAGCCGGCAACGGTCTCACCATCGCGCGCGAGTGCAGCAAGCCAGATCGCGCCGCGGCTGATCTTGGTTTCTCGTGCCATGTCAGAGTCCCTCCTGGTAGATCGCGCGCACCGCCTCGGGCCGCGCCTGTTCGGTGGCATCGACGCGCGCCAGGCAGGCGAGGAAATCGGCCTCGCGGTCGCTGCGGTGCTGCGCCGGAACGCCCTGGCGCATGAACTCGCGCACGCTGGTGCGCATGGCCTCGACGTCATCCTCGAGGTAGGCGTCGACCAGCCTTGACGCGTAGCGCTGCTCGCCGCCCGTCATGCTCCAGATGAAGGGACGATCGCGGGCGTCGTATTCCTCGATGCCGGCTTCCTGCTCGATCACCTGCGGCCCGTTCAGCCCCAGACGGGCTTCCCGGGTAACGACGAGGTAGCTGCACAGACCGGCCGCGATCGACATGCCGCCGAAGCAGCCGACCGTGCCCGCGGTGATGCCGACCACCGGCTGGTAGCGGCGCAGGTCGGCGATCGCGGCATGGATCTCGGCGATCGCAGCGAGGCCGAGGTTGGCCTCCTGCAGACGCACGCCGCCGGTCTCGAACAGGATCACGGCGCAGGTCGGGATGCCGCGACGGTTGTCCTCGGCGGCGAGTTCCAGCGCGCCGGCGATCTTCGCGCCACCCACCTCGCCCATGCTGCCGCCCTGGTAGGCGCCCTCGATGGCAAGCACCACGGCGGACTGGCCGTCGATGCGACCGCAGGCAACCACCACGCCATCGTCGGCCTGAGTCACCACGCCCTGCGCGGCGAGCCAGGGCGAGGCGAGGCGGTCGAAGGGACCGATCAGTTCGCGCATCGTGCCCGCATCGAGCAGCGCACGGGCCCGTTCGCGGGCGCCGAGCTCGATGAAGCTCTCGCGAGTAAGCAGTTCGTCGGTGTTCATGGCGCCGTCCTCCCGTTCGCGGCCAGTTCCTCGAAGGCCTGCTCGATGCGCATGCGCACCACGCCAGGCGTGGCGCCGAAGTCGTTGATCTCGATCTTCGTCGCCGGCAGCGGCGCCGCCGTCAGGATGCGGCTGAGCACCGCCTCCCACACCCGGCCCATACCGACCACCGAGGTCGCGACCGAAACAGTCGTCGTGCCGGCGACGTTGGGTTCGACGAGTACCTCCAGGTCGCCCGAGCCGACCACACCGGCGAGCGCCCTGCCCGCGGCCGGCTGCAGCGCCGGGAACGCAAACTTCAGTTGTTCCATCCTAGTTCTCCCTCTGATGAATGGGGTCTTCGGCCTCGAAGCGATCGAGGAACAGCGCCGCAGCGAGCAGGTCGGCCGCACCGCCGGGCGAAACGTTGCGGGCGATGAGCGCGCGCTCGAGGGCGTGAAGCGCCGCGCGCCCGGCCCGCGTCCCTGCCCCGCCGGACGCCAGCACGCCCTGGGCGCCCGCCTGCACGCAGGCGAGTGCCGCCGCGCCGCCACGCGACAGCACGCAGGTGTCGTCGAGCTCGGCCATGACGGCGAGCAGCGCATTGAGGCGGGCGGCATCTTCCGCATCGCCGCTGGCGCGCGCGCGCCGCAGGGTCGGCAAGGCGACCTGCACGACGTGCGGAAAGCCGGCTTGCGCCTGCCCGCGCGCGCCGCCGACACCGTAGGTGAGGCAGGCGCGCTCGCCCTTGTTACCGGTGACACCCGGCGCATGACGGTCCGGCAATCCGGCAAGGACGCCGGCACGCGACGCGACCCGGACGGGCGCCCGATCTGCCGGGCACATGGCCGCCGCGGTCACCAGCAGCCCCAGCGCCCAGATCGCGCCACGATGCGTATTCACGCCGCCGGTTGCCTGCAGCATCGCCGCCTCGCCGTCGCGGCCGATGGCGCCGATGGCTTCACGCAGGCTCAGGGGCTCGCCGGCCAGGTTCCCGCCAACCTCGAGGCCGGCACCGGCCAGTGCGGCGAAGGTCGGCCGCAGCGTGCGCGCCGAATGGCACATCAGCGACCAGTCGAGGTCACGGTGCGAGCCCCGGCTGCGGATATCCACCAGCCCCGGCTTGGGGGTCAGGGTGACCTCGTCGATCAGCGCGCTCACCGCCAGCTCGGCCAGGCCGTCGGCCATGGCGGGACGGCGCACTGCCGGCGTGACGACATCGAATTCGAGCGTCGCATTCATCACCAGCTCCTGAACTTGGCCGGCGGGTTGTAGAGCCCGCCCGACCAGGTGACCAGGTCGGCGACGCTCTTGGCCGCGAGCAGTGAGCGGGTGGCCTCGGCGCGATGCACGCCGAGGTCCTCGGGCAGCGCCACCAGCCCATCGCGACGCAGCGCCTCGGTCTGGCGCGGATCGTGGGTCAGCCCGACCGGGGTCACGCCGGAGACGGCGGCGATCATCGCCTTGCGCTCCTCGAGCGAGCGCGCCTTGTACAGATAGGCGATGCCCTCCTCGGTGAGCACGTGGGTGACGTCGTCGCCGTAGATCATCACCGGCGCCAGCGGCATGCCGGTTTCGCGGCCGACCTCGACCGCATCGAGCGACTCGACGATGCATGGCTTGCCGCCCGCCTGGAAGGTCTCGACGATCTGCACGACGAGCTTGCGACCGCGGTCGAGCGGATCGTCCGTCTCCACCAGGTCGAGCCATGCCGGCGTCGGATGCCGACGCCCGCCCGGATCGTGACCCATGTTGGGGGCGCCGCCGAAACCGGTGAGCCGGCCGCGGGTGACGGTGGAGGAATTGCCCAGTCCGTCCATCTGCAGCGTCGAGCCGATGAACAGATCCACCGCATACTGCCCGGCGAGCTGACAAAGTGCGCGATTCGAGCGCATCGAGCCGTCGCGACCGGTGAAGAACACGTCGGGCCGGGCGGCGACGTAGTCTTCCATGCCGAGCTCGCCGCCGAAGCAATGCACGCTCTCGACCCAGCCCGACTCGATCGCCGGAATCAGGGTCGGGTGCGGGTTGAGCGTCCAGTTGCGGCAGATCTTTCCCTTCAGGCCGAGGCGTTCGCCGTAGGTCGGCAGGATCAGCTCGATCGCCGCGGTGTTGAAGCCGATGCCGTGGTTGAGCGACTGCACCTGGTGGCGCTCGTACACGCCGCGGATCGCCATCATCGCCATCAGCACCTGCATCGGCGTGATCAGGCGCGGGTCGCGGGTGAACAGCGGCTCGATGAAGAAGGGCTTGTCGGCGCGCACGACGAAGTCGATCCACGAGCCGGGGATATCCACCCGCGGCAGATCGCGCGCGTCATCGACGATCTCGTTGACCTGGGCGATCACGATGCCATCGTGGAAGGCTGCCGCCTCGACCAGGGTAGGCGTGTCCTCGGTGCTCGGACCGGTGTAGAGATTGCCCTGGCGATCGGCGGTGAAGCCTGCCACCAGCACGACGTTGGGAATCAGATCGACGAACAGCCGGGCATAGAGCTCGATGTAGGTGTGGATGGCACCGACCTCGAGCAGGCCGTCCTGCAGGAACTGCGAGATGCGCAGGCTCTGTCCCCCGGCATAGGCGAAGTCTAGCCTGCGCGCGATGCCACGCTCGAAGAGGTCGAGGTGCTCCGGGAGACTCACGCTCGGCATGATCAGGTTGAGGTCATGGACGCGCGCGGGGTCGACCTGGGCGAGTGCGCGGGCGAGAAAGTCGGCCTGCTTCTGGTTGTTGCCTTCGAGCACGACGCGGTCGCCGGGGCCGATCAGTCGTTCCAGCACCTCGACAATCGAATCGGTCCTGAGCACGGTCCCGTCGGCAAATTCGCTCACCTGGGCGAGACGGCGCTGCTTCTCGGTCCGGCGTCGGGTCCAGCGCGGGTCGGGTTGAGCCTTGGCTTGCATGTTCACTCCGTCAGTTGAGACTTGGTGACGGCAAGATAGGCCTGCATCCAGGACGCTTCAATCAAGCAAAGCGCGCGTTTATTACTCCATGAGTAATAATGATGAGCACCGTAGCGACAGCCGCGGGCCACCGATCGCCAGGAGGAAGGGCATGCAGATCGACGAGCAGATCACGTTCCGCAAGTTGGAGGTCTTCCTCAGCTTCATCGAGCTGGGCAGCATGGCGCGGGTCGCCGAGGCGCTCGACCAGAGCACGGTCAGCGTGCATCGCGCCCTGCACTCCCTCGAGGAAGGGCTGCGCTGTCCATTGTTCCGCCGTGACGGTCGCAAGCTGATCCCGCTCGCCGCCGCCTATGTGTTCGCCGAACATGCGACGCGCTCCGTAGCGGAATGCACCGTCGGCATCCAGCGGGCCCGCGAGGCGGCGGGATTCGGCGCAGCGCGTCTGCGCATCGGCGCCCTGTACTCGCTCACCGTGCGCACCATCCCGCGCCTGCTGATCGGGCTCAAGACCCGTCGCTCAGAACTCGACGTGGACCTGACCCTGAGCTCCAATCGCGACTTGCTGCACAAGCTCGAGGACGGGCGCCTCGATGCGATCGTGATCGCGGTCGACAAGGACGCACCCCACCCGGAACTGATCACGATCCCGATGTTCACCGACGAGATCTTTTTCGCCGCCCCCCTCAACTCGCCTTATGCGGGCCGCCCGGTGATCGATCTGCGGGATCTGAAGGACGAGAACTTCGTCAGCCTGAGCGAGGACTTTGCGACATATCGCGACTTCAGCCAGGCATTCGAGCTGGCCGGTTTCAAGCCGCGCATCGCGATGCGGGTCGGAGACATCTTCTCCCTGACGAATCTGGTCAGCGGCGGTGTCGGTTACTCGCTCCTGCCCGGCCGCGTTGCCGATTTCAGCCCGCAGGTTCAACTGATACCGATCGCGAAGCCCTTCGTTGTCAGTCAGCGGATCGCGCTGCTCCTGCCTCGCAACCGCGAGCGCGACCCGAATCTGCTTGCGCTGATGGCTGAGTGCAGGATGTTCAGGCGGTCGTGACGACGGGGCAAAAAAGGACCCACTCGAAGCGGTACGCGGCGGGCAGGTCTCGGATCGAGCCACCCTCCCCCTGCAACGATCCCGGCCGCTGTGTGCGGCGCGCTCAGCGCCGCGCCAATCCCCGCGCCAGGTCTTCCTTCAGATCCTCGACATCCTCCAGGCCGACGGCGATTCGCAGCAGGCCGTCGCCGATCCCCGCGGTGGCACGCGCCTCGGCAGTGATGCGGCCGTGGGTGGTGGTGGCCGGGTGGGTGATCGTGGTCTTGGTGTCGCCCAGATTGGCCGTGATCGACATCAGGCGCGTCGCATCGACCACCTTCCACGCCGCATCGCGCCCGCCTTCGACATCGAAGCTCAGGATTGCGCCGCCGCTCTTTTGCTGGCGCATGGCCAGCGCGTGCTGCGGATGCGAGGCAAGGCCGGGGTAGTACACCCGCGCCACACCGGGCTGCCCCTCCAGCCAGCGTGCCAGCGCCAGCGCGCTCGCCGACTGCGCCTCCATGCGGATGCGCAAGGTCTCCAGACCCTTGAAGATCACCCAGGCGTTGAACGGTGACAGCGTCGGGCCGGCGGTGCGCAGGAACTTGAACACTTCGTCGGTGACCGCCTTGCGGCCTGCCACCGCGCCGCCCAGCACCCTGCCCTGGCCGTCCAGGTACTTGGTCGCCGAATGCACGACCACGTCCGCACCGAGATCGAGCGGGCGCTGCAAGGCCGGCGAGCAGAAGCAGTTGTCCACCGCGAACAGCACCCCTGCCTCGCGCGCGATCGCCGCGACGCCGGCGATGTCGATCACCTCGGTGAGCGGGTTGGACGGCGTCTCGGTGAAGAACAGCTTCGTCTGCGGCGTGATCGCATCACGCCAGGCATCGAGGTCGGTGGCGGCGACGAAGCTCGTGCTGATGCCGAACTTCGACAGGATGCCGCCGAACAACTGCTGGGTCGCACCGAAGAGGCCGTTGGAGGCCACCACGTGGTCGCCCGCCTGCATGGTCGCCATCGCCAGGGACAGGATCGCCGACATGCCCGAGGAGGTGGCGATGCAGGCCTCCGCCCCTTCGAGGGCGGCGAGCCGCGTCTGCATCGCGGTCACCGTGGGATTGGAGAAGCGGGCATAGACATAGCCCTCTTCCTCCCCCGAGAAGCGCGCCGCTGCCTGCGCCGCGCTGTCGAAGACGAAGCTCGAGGTCAGGTACATCGCCTCGCCGTGCTCGCCGAACTGCGTGCGCTCGATGCCGGCACGGATGGCGAGCGTATCGAGGTGGAGATCCTGCGAATCGGGAATGCTCATGGTCGGGACTCAGGCGGCTTCAATCAAAGGTCATGACGCAATGGAGGACCGCGGCGATACCGCGCTCAGCGCTCGCCGCTGGAGGCGAGATTGAGGTCGAGCTGCCCGTCGCCGTTGTCATCGCCATGATCACCGTGGCCGACCCTGCCCGGTCGGGCCTCGCTGCGCTGGTTCTCGACGCCGTTGAGGTACTCCGTCGTGATGTCACCGGTGATGTAGCTGCCGTCGAAACAGGAGGTCTCGAAGAAGCTCAGCGCGGGATTGAGCGCCCGGACGGAAGCCTTGAGGTCGTCCAGATCCTGATAGATCAGGCCGTCGGCGCCGATCTCGCGGCAGATCTCGTCCTCGCTGCGGTCCGATGCGATCAGCTCACCGCGCGTCGGCATGTCGATGCCATAGACGTTGGCGTAGCGCACCGGCGGCGCCGCCGAGGCGAGATAGACCTTGGTGGCACCGGCCTCGCGCGCCATGTTCACGATTTCGCGACTGGTCGTGCCGCGCACGATCGAGTCGTCCACCAGCAGCACGCTCTTGCCCTTGAACTCCTGGTGGATGGTGTTCAGCTTCTGGCGAACGGATTTCTTGCGCGTCGCCTGACCGGGCATGATGAAGGTGCGCCCGATGTAGCGGTTCTTGACGAAGCCTTCGCGGAACGGCAACCCGAGGCGCTGCGCCATCTGCATCGCCGACGGACGGCTCGAGTCGGGAATCGGGATGACGACATCGATTTCGACCTTGGGCATGGTGCGCTTCATTTTGTCGGCCAGGAACTCGCCCATCTTCATGCGCGATTCGTACACCGACACGCCATCGATGATCGAATCCGGCCGTGCCAGGTAGACGAACTCGAACATGCAGGGCGCGTGCACCGTCTTCGCCGCACACTGGCGGCTGTGGAAACGGCCCTCGACGTCGACCAGCACGGCCTCGCCCGGCGCCACGTCGCGCAGCAGGCGGAAGCCGAGCACATCGAGCGCTACCGACTCGGATGCCACCAGCCACTCGGTGCCGCTGTCGACCTCGTTGCGGCCGATCACCAGCGGACGAATGCCGTAGGGGTCGCGAAAGGCAAGCAGGCCGTAGCCGGCGATCATCACCACCACGGCGTAAGCACCCCGGCAGCGCCGATGCACACCGGCCACCGCGGTGAAGATCGCCTCCTCGTCGAGCTTGAGGCCCTTGCTCGCCGCCTGCAGCTCGTGCGCCAGCACATTGAGCAGGACTTCGGAGTCGCTGCTGGTGTTGATGTGGCGCAGGTCGGACAGGTACATCTCGCGCTTGAGCGCTTCGGAGTTGGTCAGGTTGCCGTTGTGCGCGAGCAGCAGACCGAAGGGCGAATTGACGTAGAAGGGCTGTGCCTCGGCCGCGTTGTAGGCCGAACCGGCGGTCGGGTACCGCACGTGGCCGATGCCCCAGTTGCCGGTGAGGTCGCGCATGTTGCGCGTCCGGAACACGTCCCGCACCAGGCCCGGCCCCTTGTGCATATGGAAGCGCCCGCCTTCCGAGGTGGCGATCCCCGCTGCATCCTGTCCGCGGTGCTGCAGGACCTGCAGCCCGTCGTAGAGGAGCTGGTTGACCGGAGAAGTGGCGACGACACCGAGAATTCCACACATGGGAGTAGGCCTATCTGAATCGAATCTTGTCGGCTACCTCGTCAGGTAGCCAGGGTTTGGCGGCGATGACCGCCGATTCCATCGGCGGCGCAAAAAGGGCCTGGGACCACCAGGGCTCGCGCGAGATGCCGGCAATACCGCCGATCAACACGACGACGAAGGCGATCGCCAGCCCACGTGCAATACCGAACAGCGCTCCGAAGAATCGATCGGTCGCACCCAGCCCTGCCGCGCGCAGCAACTCCCGCAGCAGGTAACGCAGCAGCGCAGCGAGCAGCAGCACGCCCACCACCACCAGGGCAGCGCCTGCCACCTGTCGCCACACCGGCTCGACGATGATGCCGTCGAAAAAAGCCGCCGCCTGTTCGTTATAGCGCCATGCGGCAAAAAGTGCTGCCACCCAGGCCAGCACCGCCATCACCTCGCTGACCAGGCCGCGCCACATTCCGATTGCGGCCGACAGCCCGAGCACACCGAGAAACACGTAATCAAAGAGGGTCATTGCCGACAGTCAGCGTGGTTGCAGCACGGCCTGGTGGCCACCCGCCTTCAGCCGCGCGGCGACGGCGTCCGCAGCGGCACGCCCCGCGATCGGCCCCACCCGCACGCGCGTCACGCTGCCGGCACGCTCGGTATAGGCCTGAAAGCCCTGCGCCTTGAGCTCGTCGGCAAGACGGCCCGCCTTGGCGGCGTCGCTGAACGCGCCCACCTGCACGACGAAGGCCTCGCCGCGCGGGGGTACCGGCTGGCCGCTGAGGATCGCCCGTACCCGCGCCTCTTCGTCCACCGCGGCGACCGGTGGGCGCGGCTCGGGCGTCGCCGCCGGCCGCGCCGGAGGCTCCTGCCGCGGGGGGGCCGGCGTGCTCGCCGGACGCGGGGTCACGGCCGGGGATGGCGCAGGTTCGGCTGCAGGCGGCTCGGCCGCCGGCGCTTGCGGCTCCGGCGCCGCCGTCAGCCTGTCGTTGGGCGCTGCGTCCTCGTCTTCGGGAATCGGTAGCGGAGCAGGCGTGGCCGCCGGCTCGGCACTGGCGAGCGGGCGCCGCGCATCACGGTCGGGAATCGTGACCTGGATGTCCTGCACGGCGGGATGCGGCTCCTGGTCCATCATCATGGGCAGCACGATCGCCGCCAGCAGGGCGAGCGCACTGGCGCCGACGAGTCGCCGCCGCGCCCGCTTCTTGATTTCCAGGTTGTCTGCGTCACTCACCGGAGAACCTCATCGCTGCCGCGCAGCCTTGATCGCCGCGAGCACGTCCGCCACCGTCAGGAAGGAACCGAAGACGACGATTCTATCACCCTCGAGAGCAGCTTTTTGCGCCGCAGCAAAGGCCTCGGCCGGCGAACTGAAACAGTGCATGTCGCCCTTGCCGCCGGCCGCGCGCACCCGCCCGACGAGCGACTCGGCCGCCAGCCCGCGCGGACCGGGCAGGTCGGCGAGCAGCCAGTGGTCCACCCTGCCGGCCATCAGCGCGCACACCCCTTCGACGTCCTTGTCGGCGAGCATGCCGAGCACTGCCCAGGTCTCGGGGTAGAAACCCATGCTGCCGAGGTTCTCGGCCAGCACGCCGGCCGCCTGCGGATTGTGCGCGACGTCGAGGACCACGGCGGGTCGGCCCGGCAGCACCTGGAAGCGCCCCGGCACCTCGACCAGCATCAGCCCCTGGCGCACGTGCTGCATCGAGACCGGCAGACGCGTACGCAGGCACTCGAGCGCCGTGATCACTGCAGAGGCGTTGAGCAACTGGTTGGTGCCGCGCAAGGCCGGATAGGCCAGCCCACCGCGCTTGACCAAGGCGCCCTGCGCCGGCGGCTCGGCATAGCGCCAGTAGCCCCACTGCTGGCGATCGCCGCCGAAGCCGAAGTCGCGCCCGCTGATCCAGAGCTCGGCGCCGATCGTCAAGGCATGTTCGACCAGGCTGGCGGGCGGCTGGGGGTCGCCGCAGACCGCCGGTCGCCCGGCGCGGAAGATGCCGGCTTTCTCGAAGCCGATGGCCTCGCGGGTATCGCCGAGGAAGTCCATGTGATCCATCGCCACACTGGTGACGATCGAACAATCGGCGTCGAACAGATTGACCGCGTCGAGGCGCCCGCCAAGGCCCACCTCGAGGATGATGACGTCAAGCCGCGCGGCGGCGAACACCGCCCACGCGGCCAGCGTGCCATGCTCGAAGTAGGTCAGCGGCGTGTCGCCACGCACCGCCTCCACCGCCTCAAAGCCGACGACCAGCTGCGCGTCGCTGGCGTCCTGGCCGTCGATGCGCACGCGCTCGTTGTAGCGCATCAGGTGCGGCGAGGTGTAGCAACCGACGCGATACCCGGCCGCGAGCAAGATGCCCTCGAGCATAGCGCAGCAAGAACCCTTGCCATTGGTGCCGCCGATGGTGATCACCGCCGCATCCGAGCTGACCGCCATCGCGTCCTTGACCTTGCGCACCCGCTCGAGGCCCAGCTCGATGCGCTGCCCGTGGCGCTGCTCCAGCAGGGCGAGCCAGCCCTCGAGCGTGGCCGGAAGCCCCGCATTCAAACCCACGGCAGACATCAATCGCTCACCGCGTCGGCAGGTTGACGCGTCAGCATGGCGAGCACGCCCGCAAGCTGGTCGCGCAGCTCGCGACGGTCGACGATCAGGTCGACCGCGCCCTTCTCGAGCAGGAACTCGGCGCGCTGGAAGCCTTCGGGCAGCTTCTCGCGCACGGTCTGCTCGATCACCCGCGGGCCAGCAAAGCCGATCAGCGCACCGGGTTCGGCAATCACCACGTCGCCCATGAAGGCAAAGCTGGCGGACACGCCGCCCATGGTCGGGTCGGTAAGCACAGTGACGAAGGGCAACCTGCGCTCGGTCAGGCGTGTAATCGACGCGGTGGTCTTGGCCATCTGCATCAGCGACAGCAGGCCCTCCTGCATGCGCGCCCCGCCCGAGGCGGTGATGCAGATGAAGGGCACGCGCTGTTCGAAGGCGCGCTTGGCGCCGCGGACGAAGCGCTCACCGACGACCGAGCCCATCGAGCCGCCGAGGAACTCGAACTCGAAGCAGGCAACGACCACCGGCAGGCTCTTGATCGCGCCCTGCATGACGACCATGGCATCGGCCTCGCCGGTATCGGCCGTGGCAGCCGACAGGCGCTCCGGGTACTTGCGCGAATCCTTGAACTTGAGTGCATCGACCGGCGTGACCTCGGCGCCGATCTCGACCCGGCCTTCGGCATCGAGCAGCACGTCGAGGCGACGGCGGGCACGCAGGCGATGATGATGCCCGCACTTGGGACACACGCCGAGGTTGCTGTCGAGGTCGGCGCGGTAGAGCACGGCCTCGCAGCCGTCGCATTTGCTCCACAGGCCTTCGGGGATCGACTTGTTGCGCGCCGAGGTCTCGCCGCGCTTGATCCTCGGCGGCAGCAGCTTCTCCAACCAGCTCATTGAATTGCTCCTTTGCCGGCAGCGAGTTCGTCGAGCGCCACGCGGATGTCGCGCATGAATGCAGCGACCCGCGGCACTTCCTCGCCCGGACTGTGTTCGATTTCCTCGATGATCCGGCTGCCGATCACCACCGCATCGGCGACCGCACCGATGGCGCGCGCGCTGGCCGCATCGCGGATGCCGAAGCCCACGCCCACCGGCATCCCGACCGCGGCGCGGATCTGCGGAATGCGGCGCGCCACCTCCTCGACATCGAGCTTGGCGCTGCCGGTGACCCCCTTCAGCGACACGTAATAGATGTAGCCACTACCCGCGCGCGCCACGTCGGCATAGCGCTGCTCGGACGAGGTCGGCGCCAGCAGGAAGATCGGATCGAGGCCGCCGGCCTTGGCCGTGGCGGCAAAGCCGACGCACTCCTCGGGCGGATAATCGACCACCAGCACGCCATCGACACCGGCGCCATGCGCATCGGCGACAAAGCGCTCGGCCCCCATGGCCTCGATCGGGTTGGCGTAGCCCATCAACACCACCGGCGTGTCGGCATTGGTCGCACGGAAGGCGCGCACCAGCTCGAGCACCTTGCGCAGGCTCATGCCCTGCGCCAGGGCGCGCTCGGAGGCACGCTGGATGGTCGGGCCGTCGGCCATCGGGTCGGAGAACGGCACGCCGAGCTCGATGATGTCGGCGCCGCCCTCGACCAGCGCATGCATCAGCGGCAGGCTCAGCTCGGGGGTGGGAAAGCCAGCGGTAACGAAGGGGATCAGCGCCTTGCGGCCTTCGGCCTGCAGGCGCTGGAAAACGGTCTGAATTCTTGACATGTCTCGATCACACTGCGGGCCGCAGATGCGGCCCGGGGCAGGTTCAGAACTGGATGCCGGAACGTTCGGCGACGGTGTGCATGTCCTTGTCGCCGCGGCCGGAGAGATTGACCAGCAGGATCTTGTCCTTGGGCAGCGTCGGTGCCAGCTTGGCCGCGTAGGCGAGCGCGTGCGCGGACTCGAGCGCCGGAATGATGCCTTCGAGCCGGCACAGGTCGTGGAAGCCCTGCAGCGCTTCGGCGTCGGTGATGCCGACGTATTCGGCGCGCGACGTGTCCTTGAGCCAGGCGTGCTCGGGGCCGACGCCCGGGTAGTCGAGGCCGGCGGACACCGAATGGGTCTCGATGATCTGGCCGTCCTCGTCCTGCAGCAGGTAGGTGCGGTTGCCGTGCAGCACGCCGGGGCGCCCGGCCGTCAGCGACGCCGAGTGGCGCCCGGTATCCAGGCCGTCACCCGCGGCCTCGACACCGATCAGTTTCACGCCGGGCACGCCGATATAGGGGTGGAAGATCCCCATCGCGTTCGAACCGCCACCGACGCAGGCGAGCACGTAGTCCGGCTGGCGCCCGGCCATCTCGGGCATCTGCTCGATGCACTCCTTGCCGATCACCGACTGGAAGTCGCGCACCATCATCGGGTAGGGGTGCGGCCCGGCCACGGTGCCGATGATGTAGAAGGTGTCGGCGACGTTGGTGACCCAGTCGCGCATCGCCTCGTTGAGTGCGTCCTTGAGTGTCTTCGAGCCCGACTCGACCGGCACCACGGTGGCACCGAGCAGCTTCATGCGATAGACGTTGGCCGCCTGGCGCTTGACGTCCTCCGAGCCCATGTACACCACGCACTCCATGCCGTAGCGCGCGGCCACGGTGGCGGTGGCGACGCCGTGCTGGCCGGCGCCGGTCTCGGCGATCACGCGCGGCTTGCCCATGCGGCGGGCCACCAAGGCCTGGCCGATGCAGTTGTTCACCTTGTGCGCGCCGGTATGGTTGAGGTCCTCGCGCTTGAGGTAGATCTGCGCCCCGCCGAGCAGTCCCGACCAGCGCTTGGCGTGGTAGATCGGGCTCGGACGGCCGACATAGTGCTTGAGCTCGTATTCGAACTCGGCGATGAATTCCGGATCAGCCTGGCAGGCTGCGTAGGCTTCGCGCAGCTCGGCAAGTGCGGGCATCAGCGTCTCGGAAACGAAGACGCCCCCGTACGGGCCGAAATGCCCGCTCGCATCGGGAAACTGGTAAGGCGTGTCAGCCATCTGCATGTCGAACTCCGGCTATGAAGGCGGCGATCTTCGCCGCATCCTTGATTCCCTTGGCACTTTCCACGCCGCTTGACACATCGACCGCCCACGGGCGGACGCGGCGCACGGCCTCGGTCACGTTGTCTGCATCGAGCCCGCCGGAAAGCACGAGCGGCCGCCCGAACCCGTCCGGGATCAGCGACCAATCGAAGGTCTTGCCGCCCCCGCCATAGCCCTCGACGAAGGCGTCGACGAGAATGCCGCTGGCGCGCGGGTGGAAACTCGAGAATTCTAACAGATCGACCCCGGGGCGCATCCGCGCCGCCTTGATCCAGGGCCGTCCGTGGCGGGCGCAATCAGACTCCGCTTCGTCACCATGGAACTGCAGAAGTTGCAGGGGCACGCGCGCGAGCACCGCGTCGACCTCGTCCTGCCTGGCATTGACGAAGAGGCCGACCGAGCTCACGAAGGGAGGCAGCAGGGCGGCAAGCTCGGCTGCCTGCTCGATGTCGACGGCGCGCGGGCTGGGCGGATAGAAGACGAAACCGATTGCATCGGCCCCCGCCTCGACGGCCGCGCGCACATCTTCGGGCCGGGTCAGGCCACAGATCTTGATTCGGGTACGGGACATTCAGACGAGGGGTAGCTGGGGCAGCGCGATGATACGCCCATCGTTGGGCAGCGGCCAGCGCGGCGGGTAGCTGACCCCGCACAGGTACAGGCCATCGGGCGCAAACGTGGGCGCCGCGCGGGTGCGATCGCGCGCCTCCAGCAACTCGCGCATCCACCCAACCGGGTAACGCCCCTTGCCCACGTAGACGAGCGCACCGACGAGGTTGCGGATCATGTGATGCAGGAAGCCGTTGGCGCGGAAATCGAACAACAGGTAATCGCCCTGGCGGCGCACGCTCGCCTCGTGCATCAGCCGCACCGGCGTCTTCGACTGACAGCCCGCCGCCCGGAACGACGAGAAGTCGTGCCAGCCCAGCAGGCAGTCGACCGCCTGCGCCATGCGCGCTTCGTCGAGCGGAGGGTGGAACCAGCCCACCCTGCCGGCCAGCATCGCCGGCCGCGTCGGCGCGTTGTGCAGGATGTAACGGTAGCGCCGCTCGGTGGCAAGAAAACGGGCGTGAAAATCATCGTCGACTTCGGTCGCCCAACGCACCACCACCGCGGCCGGCAGCAGGGCGTTGACGCCGCGTACCCAGGCGGTGGTCGGGCGCCGCGCGTTGGTGTCAAAGTGCACCACCTGTGCGCTGGCATGGACCCCCGCGTCGGTCCGCCCGGCGCAGTGCAGGCGCACGCGTTCGGCCGCGATCGTACCCAGGGCGGCCTCGAGGACGTCCTGCACGGTGCGGCCATGGGCCTGGCTCTGCCAGCCGCAGAAGGCATCGCCCGCGTATTCGAGACCCAGGGCAATGCGCGTCATGCGAGGCTCCACCACAGCAGGGCGGCAAACAACGCGAGCGCAAACACCGCATCGGCCCGACTCAGACGTTCGCGCTGCAGTCTCACTGGCTCGACCTTGCCCTCCTCGTCCTCATCGAGCAACCACGCCTTCCAGTGCCCGGGACCGCTGCCGCGCGGCGTGGCCTCGACCAGGCGCAGGACCAGCAGCAGGCGCAGCGCAAGCCGCTCGGGCGGCACCCCGATCAGGCGCAGCGGTCGTGCCAGCGCGTGCAGACCGCTGACCAGCCGGTCGAGCGACAGGCGCTCGAGCAGCAGCGCCACCGCACACACCACCGCCAGCAGCCGGCCCGCATGCAGCGCCGCCAGGGCAGCACCTTCACGCGTGGGTCCGAGCCGTGGCCAGTCGACGAGCAAGGCCTCGCCCGGCGTGAACCAGGCAAAGAGGATCACGATCGCCAGCAGCAGCACTCGCACACGGCGCACCAGGCGCCGCGCCCGTGCAGGCGCGAGCAGCAGCGCGACAAGCGCGCAGCCGAGCACCGCAATGGCCAGCGCAGACGGGGGCAGCAACTGGATCGAGGCGACCGCGGCCAGCCACAGGAGAAGTATGAGTCCGGAGTGCATGGGGTGAACGCACGGGGCCGCCACGAGTACGGGCTCGTGGCGGCCCCGCTGCAAGGGCGTCCTGGGTCAGCTCAGGCGACCGATCATCTCGCGCGCGACCCCCTTCTGCCGCGCCGAACCTTCGCCGAGCACTTCCTGCAACAACTCGAGCGCGCCCTCGTTGTCGCCCATTTCCTCATAGGCCCGCGCCAGTTCCAGTTTGGTGTCGGCCTCCTCGTTATCGACCTCACCCCCGCTTGCCGCTTGAGCAGGCGCATCGGCATCAAAGCCCGCATCGCCACCCGCTCGCTGTACCTGGCCAAGGTCGGTCGCCTCGGCCTCGAAGGGAACGACTTCGATCTCGGGAACGCCCTGATCGTCGAAGTTCTCCAGATCAAGATCGATGGAGGTCAGGTCGAGGCCTGCCGGGCCAATGGTGGCTGGCGTTTCGGGTGCCGACGGGGTGTCGATGTCGAAATCGAAGTCGAGCAGGCTGCTGTCGAAGCTGGTCTTCTCGAGGTCGACCAAGGGTTCGTCGGCCTTCGCCGCCGGCGCCGAACGGTCGCCATCAGGCGCCGGCGAACCCTCTTCATCCATGTCCTCTACCATCGCGTCGCTGCTCACCACGGTGGCGTTGAGGTCGACGGCATCGGTCGGGGCCGTCGCGGTGTCGAGATCGGGCAATTCGAACTCGAGCGGGGCGGCGAAATCTGCGACGTTGTCCAGCATGGTCATCGAGTTCGCGGCATCCGAAGCAATGCCCGCCTCCGCCGCGGTGGGGGCGGCCGCGCCAGCGGGTGTGCTCGGCTCGTCGAAGTCGCCAATGTCGAGATCGAACACCAGACCGCCGTCGTCTTCCTGACCGGCCGGCGGCGCAGCGCCTTCGGCCGCCTCGTCGGCCACCGACAGGTCGATACCGCCGCTGGCCGGCTCGTCGCCGAGGTCGAGCTCGAAATCGATCACGCCGCTATCGGCGGGCAATTCGGGCGCCATGTCCGCCGGCTCCGGCTCGGGCGAGGCCTCGCCATTGCCGCTGGTCAGCTTGCTCAGATCACCCGGCACCGTCCATGTATCGCGCATCTGCGACAGGCTCGGTTCGATCTGGGCACTGGTGGTGAAGTCGAGCGACGACAGCTCATGCAGCGCGGCCTCGGCGCTGTCCTCGG
Organism: Thauera sp.; assembly: GCF_035444905.1. GTDB lineage: Bacteria > Pseudomonadota > Gammaproteobacteria > Burkholderiales > Rhodocyclaceae > Thauera. The sequence goes on along the minus strand of NZ_DAOMPS010000002.1, from coordinate 26,625 downwards.
TCTCCGGCGTGACAGCCGGCTCGCTCTGGGCCGGCGGCGGCGCCTGCGCGAGCTCGACGGCCGTCAGGGCCGACGCACCGGCACCGGCGGCGGCGGTGGCGGTGGCGGTGGCGGTGGCGGTGGCGGTGGCGGTGGCGGTGGCGGTGGCGGTG
>NZ_DAOMPS010000002.1:0-26373 GCF_035444905.1 Thauera sp. | reverse complement strand
GCGGCAAGGGTCGCATCGCGGCCTCGTGCCGGACCCGCGTCGCGCGCAGGAGGCACCGACGCCGTCGCGCTGCCGCCGATCTCGGTCTGCTCGCCCTTGTAGAGCGGATTCTCCGGCTCGAGCTTGCGCCCCATGGTGGCCGCCTTTTCCCAGTCGCGTCCGTGACCGCCGGTGAGCGCGAACAGCTCGCTGGCAATGGTCTCGAACTGGCGGCTGTTGCGTCGCTGCGCGTAGATCTCGAGCAGCTTGAGCTTGATCGCCGCGCGCGCCGGATCGGCCTTGAGCGCGTCGAGCAGGATCTCCTCTGCCTGAGCATCCCGACCGTAGGCCATGTAGACATCGGCCTCGGCCACCGGGTCCACGCCCTCGTCGGTATCGATGGAGGACAGGCCCGACTGGCTGAAGTCGGTGTGCATGATGCTGGTGGCACCGGTATCGACACTCTGCCCGCCAGTGCCACCGAAAACGGCTTGGCTGTTGCCTCCGAGGCTGCCGGCCTCCAGTTCGGCGGTCGCGGCCTGGATCTCGGCCTCCTTGCGCCGCTGTCGCGCCTTGAGCGCAAGCAATGCAAGCAGCAGGGCGAGGACGCCTCCGCCTGCGGCGACAAGAGTCGGATCCTCGAGCAGCGATTCGACGAAACTCGGCTCGGCCGCCGGCGCGACGGATGCGGCCGGCATGGGCGGCGGAGCGGCAGGCGGGGCCGCCGGCGCGGCGGGCTGGATCTCGGCCGCCATCGGCGCGGCCGGCGCGGCTGCGGCCGGAGGTTCGGCCACGGCCTCGTCCGCGGGCGCCGCCACCCCGGCGCCGGGCGCAGCCGGCGCCGGCTCGGTCACCGGTTCGGCCGCTGCCTGCGCCTCGGGCTGCGCAGCAGCGGTCGCCGAATCGGACTCGACAGGCGGCTCCGCGGCCGCCCTCTCCTGCAGCTGGCCCATGGTGCCGCTCTGCAGTTCGAGCAGCCGCTGCAGGTCACGAATGCTGCGCTCAAGTTGGGCAAGGCGGGCGTTGGCTTCCTCGAGCGACTTCTCGCGCGAAGTGAGCTCTTCCTCCAGGACCTGGAGACGGGCTTCAGCAGAACCGTCAGCCGCTGCGGCCTCGCTGCGCGACACCCGCACCTGATCGCCGGCCGCTTCCGGCCGCTCGCTCTCCTCGACACGGGGCACGATGCGGCCGGCGCTTTCCTGCTCTGCCTGCGCCGCCACGACCGGCGCGCGCGCCGTTGCCGACGAGGCCAGCCCACGACGATAGGCGTCGAAGTCCGCCGCCTGAGCGCGAATCTCACGGCGCGCCTCGGCCGGGTCGATGGCGCGCACGGCATCGGCGCGCGGTACGTTCAGCACCGCGCCCGCACGCAAACGGTTGATGTTGCCGCCATCGAAGGCCTGGGGATTGGCACGCAGCAGCGCCACCAGCATCTGGTCCAGCGTCGAGCCGGGCTGGACATGCGCACTGGCGATGCGATGCATGGTGTCGCCACGGCGCACGGTGTAGGTCTCGGGCGCTGCGCGGACAGCCGGAGCGGCGCGTTGAGGCGCCGGCTGCGCCGGCGCGGCACGCGGCGCAGGCGCGGCCGCCGGTGTGTCGACCGCGGCCGCCAGCGGGCGAGGTGCGGCGATATCGACGGGGTCGAGCAGAAAGGTGTATTCGCGGACCAGCCTGCCCGACGCCCAGTTGAGCTCCACCAGCAGGTCGACAAAGGGCTCGTTGACCGGTCGGTCGCTGCTCAGGCGGATCACCGGGCGAGCGGCCCGGGTGTCGACACTGACGCGAATCGCGCTCACCACGCTGCCGTAGCTCAGGTTAGCCTGGCGGAACGCGTCGGGCGAGGCGATACGAGCGCTCAACGACTGCAGTTCTTCCGCGGTCGCGCTCACCTGGATCTCGGCGCGCAAAGGCTGGCCAAGACCGCTGAACACGTTGATCTGCCCGAGGCCAGCCGCATGCCCCGCAAACGGCAGCGCTGCAATCGAGAGGGCGATCAGCGATGTCCTGAACGACTTTGTCATGTTTGTTTTCAAACCGCGTTTCCCCCGAAGCTGAGCTCTACGGTCAAGGACGTCAAGGATTGGCCTAGGAATCTAGCATTTTCCGGGTCTCCCCGCATTATAGAACCCTGATTCGGACGTCCTGCCGTGACGAAATACCGCATGTCCGAGGCCCCGCAGCCATTGAAAAAGGGGGCCGTAGCCCCCTTTAACGTCGCTGACAGCTAAAACCTTAACGCTCGAGCAGGATACGCAACATGCGGCGCAGCGGCTCGGCCGCGCCCCAAAGAAGCTGATCGCCGACGGTGAAGGCGCCGAGGTAGTCGGGGCCCATCGCCATCTTGTGCAGGCGACCGACCGGGATGCCCAGCGTGCCGGTGACGGCGGTCGGGGTCAGTTCGCGCTCGGTGATCTCGCGATCGTTGGGCACGACCTTCACCCACTGGTTGGCGCCGGCGATGATGTCGCTGAGCTCGTCAAGCGGCACGTCCTTCTTCAACTTGATGGTCAGCGCCTGCGAATGGCAGCGCATGGCGCCGATGCGCACGCACAGGCCGTCGATCGGGATCGAGCCCGGGCTACGGAAAGCCGGGTTGCCGAGGATCTTGTTGCACTCGGCGCCGCCCTTCCACTCTTCCTTGCTCTGGCCGTGCTCGACCGGCACGTCAATCCAGGGGATCAGGCTGCCGGCGAGCGGGGTGTTGCGGAAGTTCTTCTTCGGGAAGCCATCCGAACGCATGGTCTCGGCAACCTTGCGGTCGATCTCGAGGATGGCCGAGGCCGGATCGGCGAGCAGATCCTTTACCGAGTCGTGGATGGTGCCCATCTGGCTGATGAGTTCGCGCATGTTCTGCGCACCGGCGCCCGAGGCCGCCTGGTAGGTCATCGCCGAGATCCACTCCACCAGGCCGTGCTTGAACAGGCCGCCCAAGCCCATCAGCATCAGCGACACGGTGCAGTTGCCACCGATCCAGTTGCGCCCGCCCTTGGTGAGCGCGGCGTCGATGACGTTGCGGTTGACCGGATCGAGGATGATCACTGCGTCGTCGTTCATGCGCAGCGCGCTGGCGGCATCGATCCAGTGGCCGTTCCAGCCGGTGGCGCGCAGTTTGGGGAAGACTTCCTTGGTGTAGTCGCCGCCCTGGCAGGTGATCACGATGTCGCAGGACTTCAGGGCGTCGATGTTCATCGCGTCCTGCAGCGGCGCCGCGGCTTCCTTGCCGCCGAAGGACGGCGCCTTGCCGCCGGCGTTGGAGGTGGAGAAATACACCGGCTCGATGAAGGCGAAGTCACCCTCTTCCACCATGCGCTGCATCAGCACGGAACCGACCATGCCACGCCAGCCAACCAGACCGACTCGATTCATGTCATCACTCTCAACAAAAAACGTTCTTCAAAAATGCCTTTCCTGCGCAACAGCTTACAGCGCTGCGAGCACCGCGTCGCCCATCTCGCGCGTGCCCACCCGCCGGGTGCCCGGCTCGTAGATGTCGCCGGTGCGATAGCCCTGGGCAAGCACCTTCTTGACCGCGCGCTCGATGCGCTGCGCGGCCGCTTCCTGATTGAAGGTATAGCGCAGCATCATCGCCGCCGACAGGATGGTGGCGAGCGGGTTGGCGAGGTCCTTGCCGGCGATGTCGGGCGCGGAGCCATGCGAGGGCTCGTACATGCCCTTGTTGTCGGCGTTGAGCGAGGCCGAGGGCAGCATGCCGATCGAGCCGGTGAGCATCGAGGCCTCATCGGACAGGATGTCGCCGAACATGTTGCCGGTGACCATCACGTCGAACTGCTTGGGGTTGCGCACCAACTGCATCGCGGCGTTGTCGACCAGCATGTGAGTGAGCTCGACCTCGGGGAAGTCCTTGCTGACCTCGATCGCGATGTCGCGCCACAGCTGGGTGGTCTCGAGCACGTTCATCTTGTCCACCGAGCACAGGCGCTTGCCGCGCTTCATCGCCGCTTCGAAGGCCACGCGCAGGATTCGGCGGATCTCGTATTCGGCGTAGATCATGGTGTTCCAGCCCACGCGCTGGGTCTCGCCATTGACCTCGCGCAGCTCGATGCCGCGCGGCTGGCCGAAATAGATGTCGCCGGTGAGTTCGCGCACGATCAGGATGTCGAGGCCGGCGACGATCTCGGGTTTGAGGGTGGACGCGTTGGCCAGTTCCGGATACAGGATGGCCGGGCGCAGGTTGGCGAACAGCGCGAGTTCCTTGCGGATGCCGAGCAGGCCGAGTTCGGGGCGCTGGTTGCGGGGATGGCTGTCCCACTTCGGGCCGCCGACCGCGCCGAGCAGGATCGCATCGGCTTCGCGCGCGAGCTTGAGGGTGGCCTCGGGCAGCGGATTGCCGGTGGCGTCGACCGCGCAGCCGCCCACCAGCGCCTCTTCCATTTCGAACTTCAGATCGAGCGCATTGAGCACGCGCACGGCCTGCGCCATGATCTCGGGACCGATGCCGTCACCCGGCAGCACGCAAATCTTCATCGAATCGTCTTCCTTGGTTCGGTGAGCCAGGCCGGCTCAGGCAAAGTAATAGGGGTGTTCGGCGCGGCGCTTGTCCTCGAAGGCGCGGATCTTGTCGGCGTGGCGCAGCGTGAGGCCGATGTCGTCCCAGCCATTGAGCAGGCATTCCTTGCGGAAGGGGTCGATGTCGAAGGCGATCGACTTGCCATCCGGCCGGGTGATGGTCTGCGCGGCGAGATCGACGCTCAGGCGGTAGCCCTCGGTCGCCTCGCACTGGCGGAACAGCTCGTCGACCTCGGCGGCGTCGAGCCTGATCGGCAGCAGGCCGTTCTTGAAGCTGTTGTTGAAGAAGATGTCGGCGAAGCTCGGCCCGATCAGCACGCGAAAGCCAAAGTCCTCCAGCGCCCACGGCGCGTGCTCACGCGAGCTGCCGCAGCCGAAGTTGTCGCGCGTGAGCAGGATCTGCGCGCCCTGGTAGCGCGGCTTGTTGAGCACGAAGTCGGGGTTGAGCGGACGCTGGCTGTTGTCCTGGCCGGGCTGGCCGACGTCGAGGTAGCGCCACTCGTCGAAGGCGTTGGGGCCGAAGCCGCTGCGCTTGATGGACTTCAGGAACTGCTTCGGGATGATCGCGTCGGTGTCGACGTTGGCACGGTCGAGCGGTGCGACCAGGCCATCCAGCTTGGTAAACGGATTCATTATTTCACTGCCCTCTGGATGGCCTCGCCACCCGCTTCAATGTCACGACCGACCCCTTGCACGGTGTTGCAGGCGATGGAGACGAAGCCGGCCGCAAGCGCGGCGGCAATCAGTGCAAGTTTCTTCATTGCAGATCCTCAGACTGGTGCCGGCGCTCAAGCCAGCGTGCGCACGTCGGTGAAATGCCCGGTCACCGCAGCCGCCGCGGCCATCGCCGGGCTCACCAGGTGAGTGCGGCCACCGGCGCCCTGACGGCCCTCGAAGTTGCGGTTCGAGGTCGAGGCGCAGCGCTCGCCCGGCTCGAGGCGATCGGCGTTCATCGCCAGGCACATCGAACAGCCCGGCTCGCGCCATTCGAAGCCGGCAGCGAGGAAGACCTCGTGCAGGCCTTCGGCCTCGGCCTGGCGCTTGACCAGGCCGGAGCCCGGCACCACCAGCACACGCTTGACGTTGGCGGCCTTCTTGCGCCCCTTGGCGACCGCGGCCGCCTCGCGCAGATCCTCGATGCGCGAGTTGGTGCACGAGCCGATGAAGACCTGATCCACCGGGATGTCGGTGATCGGGGTATTGGCCGTGAGGCCCATGTACTTGAGCGCGCGCTCGATGCCCTCGCGGCGCACCGGGTCGGCGACGGCCGCAGGATCGGGCACGCGGCCATCGACCGTGGTGACCATCTCGGGCGAGGTGCCCCAGGTGACCTGCGGCAGGATGTCCTCGGCCTTCAACTCGACGACCTTGTCGAATTCCGCGCCCTCGTCGCTTTGCAGGCTGCGCCAGTAGTCGACGGCCTGGTCCCAGGCCTCGCCCTTGGGCGAGAACGGGCGATCCTTCAGATAGGCGATGGTGGTCTCATCCACGCCGACCATGCCGGCGCGCGCGCCCGCCTCGATCGCCATGTTGCAGATCGTCATGCGGCCTTCCATCGACAGCGCGCGGATCGCGCTGCCGCCGAACTCCATGGCGTAGCCGGTGCCGCCGGCGGTGCCGATCCTGCCGATGATGGCGAGCACGATGTCCTTGGCGGTGACGCCATGGCCGAGCTGGCCGTCGACCTTCACCAGCATGGTCTTCGACTTCTTCTGCAGCAGGCACTGGGTGGCGAGCACATGCTCGACCTCGGAGGTGCCGATGCCGTGCGCCAGGCAGCCGAAGGCGCCGTGGGTGGAGGTGTGCGAATCACCGCAGACCACGGTCATGCCCGGCAGCGTGGCGCCGTTCTCCGGCCCGATCACGTGAACGATGCCCTGGCGCGCGTCCTTGAACGGGAAGTACGCGAGCGAGCCGACTTCGCGGATGTTGGCATCCAGCGTCTCGACCTGCTGGCGCGACACCGGGTCCTGGATGCCCAGATCCCAGTGGTCGGTCGGCGTGTTGTGGTCGGCGGTGGCGACGATCGAGCTGATGCGCCAAGGCTTGCGCCCGGCCAGCTTGAGACCCTCGAAGGCCTGCGGGCTGGTCACCTCATGGACCAGATGGCGATCGATGTAGATCAGCGCCGTGCCGTCGGCCTCCTGGTGGACGACGTGACTGGACCACAGCTTTTCGTACAAGGTTTGAGCTTGCATCCCAGGAATTCCGCGTCAAGAAAAATATCGATTATTTCACAAAGCTTACGAAACTGAACAGCGCACGTCCCTCAGCGCCGCGCCGCCTGGTAGAGCGGCATCACGCGGGCGGCGTACTCGCCCAGATCGCGCTGGCGGTTGGCGTGCGAGGGGTGGGTCGACAACCACTGCGGCGGCGCACCGGCCGACTGGGTGGACATCTTGTTCCACAAGCTCACGGCGGCACGCGGGTCGTAGCCGGCGCGCGCAGCCAGTTCGACGCCGATGCGGTCGGCCTCGATCTCGTGTTCGCGCGAGTTGGGCAACTCGAAGCTCACCTTCGCCACCGTGCTCATCAGATCCTGACCGACCTGGCCGACGCCGAGCAGCGCCCCCGCCACCGAGACGCCGAGACCGGTCGCCATCGACTTCGACACCTGCTCGCGCGCATGCTCGCGCAGTGCATGCGCGATCTCGTGGCCCATCACCGCGGCGATCTCGTCATCGGTCAGGCGCAGGCGCTCGATCAGGCCGGTATAGATGGCCATCTTGCCGCCCGCCATGCACCAGGCGTTGAGCTCGTTGGAGCTGAAGACGTTCACCTCCCACTGCCAGGACGGCGCATCCGCGCGGAACACACCCGTCTGTGCGGTAAGTCGCGACACGATGGTGCGCACGCGCTGGACCATCGCCGGGTCGCGGTTGAGCGCGTTCTTCTGCCGCGCTTCCGCCAGCAGCTGCTGGTATTGCTGGCGCGAGGCCTGCTCGACCTCCTGGGCGGAAACCATCATCAACTGCGAGCGCTGCACGCCGACCGCCCCACCGCCCGTGGTCTGCACGGTCTGGCACGCCGCACTCATGGCCGTCGCCAGCAAGATGGGCAGCACCGCCTTCGACATCCCTTTCATCAATCCAATCTCCTCAAAGCCTGCGCTCTGCGGCCTCGCCCGCGCGAGGCCAGCCCAGGGACAGCCACATCAGCCCGGCGAGCGCGAACACCGAGCCCATGGTGAAGGTCCATGCGGCACCGAGCGGCTCCCAGGTATAGCCGCTCAGCAGCCCGCCCAGCATGCCGCCGGCACCAAATGACAGGCTGCCGTAGAGGGCCTGTCCACGCGCTTGGAGTCGCCCGGGAAACCACAGGTTCACCACCGCGATCGCCGCCGCATGGTAGGCACCGAAACTGGCGCCGTGCAGCAGCTGGGCAAACATGAGCACGGCCAGGCTATCCGCCCCCCAGCCGATCATCAGGAATCGCACGACGGCACAGGCAAACGAGAACAGCAGGATCGCCCGCAGCGAGAAGCGCTTCGCGATGCGCGGCATCAGCATGAAGACGACGATCTCGGCGACCACGCCAAGGGCCCACATCCAGCCCACCAGGGCCTTGTCGTAGCCGTTATCGACGAGAAAGATCGAGTAGAAGACGTACAGCGCGCCATGCGCGGCCGACATCAGGAAACAGGCCCCGAGCAGCGCCCGCACTTCGGGCCGACGCAGGGTGTCGCCCAGGCTCGCCACCGCACGCGGCTCGGGTGCGCGCCGGGCCTCGGGCACGAACAGGGCGCACACGAAGATGCCGAGCAGGATCGCCGCGGTGATCCACAGCACGGCCTCGATCGGCAGGTGGTCGAGCAGGTAGCCGAGCCCGAGCACGGCCACGATGAAGCCCACCGACCCCCACACCCGGATGCTGCCGTAGCGGTGCCCCTCGTCGCCGAGATGGGCGAAGGTCAGCCCCTCGACCAGGGGCAAGGCAGCGCTCCAGAAGAAGGCCATCAGCGCCATCGCGAGGAAGAGGCCGACGAAGTCCGTGGTGACGAAGAAGCCGGCGAAGCCCACCATAGCCGCCAGCGCCGACAGCCGCACGATGACCATGCGCAGGCCGAGCCGCTCCGCCAGCCAGCCCCACAGGTTGGGCGCCACCACCCGCATCACCTGCATCAGCGACATCAGGATGGCGATGTCGGTCGCCGACAGACTGATCGACTGCAGGTAGAGGGTGAAATAGGGCGCAAACGCGCCCACGAAGGCGAAGTAGAAGAAGTAGTAGGCGGACAGGCGCCAGTACGGAACCATCCCGACCGGGTTCGCGACCGACGCCCCGCCGCTCAGCGCGGCGACGGCAGGCGCTGACTGCCCCCGGGCGCGAGCGCGGCGATGCGCGGCGTGTCGGTGCGCACGTCGCCGCACTGCGCGCGATGACGCAGCGCATGGTCGATCAGCACCAGCGCGAGCATGGATTCGGCGATCGGTGTGGCGCGAATGCCGACGCAGGGGTCATGGCGGCCATGGGTGTTGACGATGACCGGATTGCCGGCGCGGTCGATCGAGCGGCGATCCAGCCGGATGCTCGAGGTGGGCTTGATCGCGATGCTGGCAATGATGTCCTGGCCGGTGGAGATGCCGCCGAGCACGCCACCGGCGTGATTGGACAGGAAGCCCTCGGGCGTCATCTCGTCGCCGTGTTCGGTGCCGCGCTGCGCCACCGAGGCGAAACCGGCACCGATCTCCACCCCCTTGACGGCGTTGATACCCATCATCGCGTAGGCGATGTCGGCGTCGAGCCGGCCGTACACCGGCTCACCCCAGCCCACCGGCACGCCGCTGGCGACGACATCGATGCGCGCGCCGATCGAGTCGCCCGACTTACGCAGCTCGTCCATGTAGGTCTCGAGCTGCGGCACGATCGCTGCATTCGGAGCAAAGAAGGGGTTGCCCTCGACCTCGTCCCAGGACACGAAGGGAATTTCGATCGGGCCGAGCGCGGTCATGCAGGCGCGGACCACGATCCCGTGGCGCTCCTTCAACCACTTTCGCGCAATCGCGCCAGCCGCCACCCGCACCGCGGTCTCGCGCGCCGACGAGCGCCCACCGCCGCGGTAATCGCGCAGACCGTATTTCTGCAGGTAGGCGTAGTCGGCATGCCCGGGGCGGAAGGTGTCGGCGATGTTGCCGTAGTCCTTGCTGCGCTGGTCCTGGTTACGGATCAGCAGCGAGATCGGGGTGCCGGTGGTGACGCCCTCGAACACGCCGGACAGGATCTCGACCGTATCGGGCTCGCGACGCTGGGTGACGTGGCGCGAGGTGCCCGGCTTGCGGCGGTCGAGTTCGGCCTGGATGTCGGCCTCGCAAATCGCCAGTCCCGGCGGGCAGCCGTCGACGATGCAGCCGATCGCCGGACCATGCGATTCGCCGAAGGATGTGACGGTGAAGAGCGTGCCGAGGGTGTTGCCGGACATGGAAGTCTCTCTTTTCGCCTCCGCGGCGGGGCGCAGCCGACCGGTGCGCGCACACGCTGCGCAAGGCATCTCAAATGAACGGGGACGGGGCGCGAGTCTAGCACGCACACCCCGTCCCCTTCAGCCCGGCGCGCCTGGACCGGGACCAGCGGCCAGCCCCGGGCGCCAGGCAGCGCCTCAGTGGAAGAAGCTCTCCAGGCGCTCGAAGACCTCGTGCTCGGCACCATGGCGGCGCACGGCCAGCACGTCCTCGAGCTTTTCGACCTGGCGCACCATCTGCTCCAGACGCTGGTCGTCGAACACCAGCAGCCAGATGCGCGAGCGCTTGCCGTCCGATACCGGCATGCACAGGATGCCCTCGACGTTGAACGCCCTGCGCGCAAAAAGATTGCAGATGTGGCTCATCACCCCGGGGTGGTTGTTCACATCGATTTCGAGAACGACCTTCGCGCAGCTCGTCTGCGGCAACGGGTCGGCAACCTGTTCGATCATCATCAGCCTCCGATCATCTCGGTGTTGGCCGCACCCGGCGGCACCATGGGATAGACGAATTGTTCGCGGTCGATCGTCGCATGGATCAGGCAGGGCCCGGGCGCACGCAAGGCCTCGGCCAGCGCGGCGCGCGGATCCGCGGCCTTGTCGAGGTCGAGCGCGGGCACGCCAAAGCCTTCGGCAATCTTCACGAAGTCGGGCTCGCTGCGGTACTTGGACGCGAACAGGCGCTTGCCGTAGAACAGCGTCTGCTGCTGATAGACGAGACCCAGTGCGTTGTTGTTCATGAGCACGATCTTGACGTTGAGCCCCTCCTCGGCGAGCGTGGCAAGCTCCTGGATGTTCATCTTGAAGCTGCCATCGCCCGAGAAACAGACCACCGTGCGCTCCGGTTCGGCCAGCGCAGCGCCAATCGCGGTCGGCATGCCGAAGCCCATCGTGCCCAGGCCACCGGAGGTGAGCCACTGGCGCGGACGGCGGAAGGGATAGGCCTGAGCCACCCACATCTGATGCTGACCGACGTCGGTGGCGATGATGGCGCTGTCGTCGAGCGCATCGGCCACAGCCTGGATGAGACCGTAGTGACTGCGCGGATCCTCGATCCCGGGCAGCTGCATCGGGAAGCGCTGCCGCAGGTCATCGACCTGGGCCAGCCAGGACGTGCGCTTGGCGGCGTCGATGCGCGGCAGCAAGGCCTCGAGCGCAACCTGCACGTCGGCATGAATGGCGATGTGCGCGTTCTTGATCTTGTGCAGCTCGGAGCGGTCGACGTCGATATGCACGATCTTCGCATTCGGGCAGAACTGCGCCGCCCGACCGATCGCGCGGTCGTCGAAGCGTGCGCCGACGCAGATCAGCACGTCGGCCTCCTCGAGCACGAAATTGGTGTAGCGCGCGCCGTGCATGCCGAGCATGCCGATCGACAGCGGGTGATCCATCGGCATCGCACCGAGCGCCATCAGCGTCATCGTCGTCGGCAGCCCGCCCTGCTCCGCCAGTTGCACCGCGAGCGGCGCGGCACCGGAATGCACGACGCCGCCACCCAGGTAGAGCACAGGACGCTCAGCGGCGTTGATCATGCTGGCCGCGGCCTCGACGGCGGCCATGTCGAGCGCGGGCGGCGCGTCGGCCACCGCCGGTGGCGGCAGTTCGTCGATCGTGATGAGCTGGTTCTGCACGTCCTTGGGCACGTCGATCAGCACCGGACCGGGGCGCCCCGACATCGCAATGCGGAAGGCATCGGGAACGACCTCCAGCAACTCCTGCGCCGAGCGCACGAGGAAGTTGTGCTTGGTGATCGGCACCGTGATGCCGTAGATATCGACCTCCTGAAACGCGTCGGTGCCGATCATCGCCTGCGGCACCTGACCGGTGATGATCACCATCGGAATCGAATCGAGGCAGGCATCGGCGATCGCCGTCACCAGGTTGGTCGCACCGGGGCCGCTGGAGGCGATGCACACCTGCGGCACGCCCGACACACGGGACATGCCCTGCGCCATGAAGCCGGCGCCCTGCTCGTGCCGCGCCAGCACGTGGCGGATCAACTCGCTGCCCGACAGTGCATCGTAGAGCGGCAGGATCGCGCCGCCCGGAACGCCGGCGATGGTGCGCACGCCCTGGCGTTCGAGAAGACGCACGATCAGTTGCGCGCCAGTGAGTTGCATCATGTTGCTCTCCTTGTTTTCGGATTCAGCGGCGTGACCGGCGAGCCATAAAGCAAAACCCCCGCCGGCCTTGCGCGCCGACGGGGGTTTTTAATCCTGATGCTCGAGTGTTCTGTCCCGTTACGACGCGCGCCTGCCTACGCTTACTACGCGTACTACGGCAACGACAGCGAACAGGCGGGCAGACAGATTCATGAGGTTGGAACCATCAATACTCAAGGACTAGTAGCGGGATTCTACTGAGGAATGCGCGGCCGACACAAGAAACTTTTTCGCCAACAGAAAAATTTTCGCCAGGCTTCCCGACCTTGCTGGCCCGCGCGCATCGGCAGGGCCGCCCTCAGCCGGCATCCCTCAGTTCGCGGCGCAGGATCTTGCCGACGTTGCTCTTGGGCAGCTCGTCGCGGAACTCGACATGGTGCGGCACCTTGTAGGCGGTCAGACTCTCGCGACAGTGGGCAATCAGCGCCTCGGCCGTCAGCGCGGGATCCTTGCGCACTACGAAGACCTTCACCGCCTCGCCGCTGCGCTCGTCGGGCACGCCGATCGCGGCGACCTCGAGCACCCCGGGATGACTGGCCACCACGTCCTCGACCTCGTTGGGATAGACGTTGAAACCCGACACCAGGATCATGTCCTTCTTGCGATCGACCAGCGTGATGAAGCCCTTGTCGTTGATCACGGCGATGTCACCGGTCCGCAGGAAGCCGTCCGCGGTGAACATGCGCGCCGTCTCCTCAGGCCGGTTCCAGTAACCCGGCGTGACCTGCGGCCCACGCACACACAGCTCGCCGCGCTGACCGATGGGCTGCTCGTTGCCGTCGTCGTCGCGGATGCTGACCTCGGTCGACGGCACCGGCAGGCCGATCGAATGATTGAACGCCTGCAGGTCGAGCGGGTTGATCGCCACCGCGGGTGAGGTCTCGGTCAGGCCATAGGCTTCGATCAGGGAGACACCGGTGACGCGCTTCCACTTCTCGGCCACGGCCTGCTGGACCGCCATGCCGCCGCCCAGCGCCACGTGCAGGGCAGAGAAATCGAGCTTGGCGAAGTCCGGGTTGTTGAGCAGCGCATTGAACAGCGTGTTCACCCCCGTGATCGCGGTGAAGCGGTGCTGGCCGAGCTCCTTGACGAAGCCGGGTATGTCGCGCGGATTGGTGATGAGGACGTTGGTCGCGCCGATCTTGAAGAAGGTGAGGCAGTTCGCAGTCAGCGAAAAGATGTGGTACAGCGGCAAGGCGGTGATGATGATCTCTTCGCCCTCCCGCACGCAGGGCTTGATCCAGGCGTGCGCCTGCTGCAGGTTGGCGATGATGTTGCGATGCGTCAGCATCGCGCCCTTGGCGACCCCGGTGGTGCCGCCGGTGTATTGCAGGAAGGCGATGTCGTCGTGCCCAACCTCGACCGGCTGCAGGCGATGCCCCTCGCCCCGGCGCAGCGCATCGCCGAAGGTCATGGCGCCAGCGAGCGACCAGGCGGGCACCATCTTGCGCACCCTGCGCACGACGAAATTGACGATTGCGCCCTTCGGGAAGCCGAGCATCTCACCCAGGCTGGTGACCACCACATGCCTGAGCGGCAGCCGGTCGCGGACCTGCTGCAGGGTATGGGCAAAATTCTCGAGGATGACGATCGCCTCGGCCCCGGCATCGCGCAACTGGTGCTCGAGCTCGCGCGCCGTATAGAGCGGATTGACATTGACGATCGTGCAGCCCGCGCGCAGCGCGCCGTAGAGGGCGACCGGATACTGCAGCACGTTGGGCATCATGAGGGCGACGCGTGCACCCCGCGGCAACTTCAGCGCGTGCTGCAGGAAGGCACCGAAGCGCGCGCTCAGCGCATCGAGTTCGGCGTAGGTGATCGCCTTGCCCATGCACACGAAGGCATCGCGCTCGGCGTACTGGGCAACGCTGCGCTCGAACAGGTCCCCGAGCGAGCGAAACTGACCGACATCGATCTCCGCCGGAACGCCATCGGGATAGCTCTTCAGCCAGATTTTTTCCACGCTTCTTCCTCCTCTTGCTGGAAAACTGCGGGTCGGCACGATCGCCGACCCGCGCCGCCCTCCCAAGGCGCAGAGCCCGCCGCGATCGGCGCGCTCGCTCAATTCCAACGTGGTCGCACCCGCTTATGCTTGTTGTGTGGGGGGTGTCGACAGGACGAAGCGCACTTCGTCACGGAGGTGTGGCGGCGCAACCGCCACTCGCCGGAGCCTGCGCTCCGGCCTCGCTTCAGCGTTCCGCTTCGTCGGCCTCCGGCCAGTTGCGGATGTAGTTCTTCAGCATGCGATTCTCGAAGCTCTGTTCCTCGAGCACGGCCTTGGCCACGTCATGGAAGCTGACCACGCCGAGCAGGGTCTGGCCCTCCATCACCGGCAGGTAGCGCTGGTGGTGTTCGACCATCAGACGCCGCAGCTCGTCCATCTCCATGTTGGGCGAGGCGACCATCGGCGCGCGCAACATCACCTCGTCGACGGTCAGCGCCTGCCAGTCGGCTCCCCCCTTCTGCACGGCTTGGAGAACCTGGCGGAAGGTGAGCATGCCGACCATCTCTCCATGCGAGAAGACGACGAGCGAACCGACATCCTGCTCGTTCATGATCTCCACCGCTTCCGCAATGCGCCTGTTCGGGGAAATGGTGAAAAGCACCTTGCCCTTGATCGCGAGAATCTCGCTCACCAGCATGTCGATCTCCGTGCCGTGTCGGTTTCAGTAGTTGGGTTGGTGCGCCATCTTATTGCATCGTGCTAGGGCCGCAAAGCACGCCACGGCGCGCGCGCTGGGGCATCAGCGCACGAGCTGGTCGAGCTTGTCCTTGACCTTTGCCCAGTCCTCGGCGTCGGGCAGGGGGTCCTTGCGTTCGACAATCGGCTTCCAGGTCTTGGACAGTTCGGCGTTGAGGGCAATGAAATGCTGCTGCGCCTGCGGCACGTCGTCCTCGGCGAAGATCGCCTCGACCGGGCACTCGGCCACGCACAGGGTGCAGTCGATGCACTCTTCCGGGTCGATGACGAGGAAGTTCGGCCCCTCGCGGAAGCAATCGACGGGGCAGACGTCGACGCAGTCGGTGTATTTGCAGCGGATACAGCTTTCGGTCACGACATAGGTCATCGCAGAGTCTCCATGGGCTCGAGCCGCCCTCCGGTGCGCGATGGGCGGCAGACCCCGAATATAGTCCAGCCGTTTGCCTTTTTGCCACGTCTGCACGCGCTGCACCGCTAAAGCAACGTGATTCCCTTGACGACGACGCGTCCTTCGAATAAGTTTCGTCAAAATTTCTTCACGGAGGGGGCCCTCCCCTCCGCAGACCGTCCGCCCCGCCTGTTTCTGACTGCCCCGCTCCAAGTGTGTGATCGGGCGCGAGCCTGCAAGCCGGTTGGGTCGTGTGCGGTCCTTTTCCCTACTTCTGCAGTACCAGGCAACGAAGTCCGCGACTATCGTTTACATCCGCTAGCCCTTCAGTGAGGAATCATGAGCGAGCATATTCACTATGTGACGGACGGCAACTTCGACGCCGAAGTGCTGCAGTCCCAGACCCCCGTGCTGGTCGATTACTGGGCCGAATGGTGCGGTCCGTGCAAGATGATCGCGCCCATCCTTGACGACGTCGCCAAGGACTACGCCGGCAAGCTCAAGGTCGCCAAGCTCAACATCGACGAGAACCAGGAAACGCCCGCGAAGTACGGCATTCGTGGCATTCCGACGCTGATGCTGTTCAAGGGCGGCAACGTCGAGGCGACCAAAGTGGGCGCCCTTTCCAAATCTCAACTGACCGCCTTCATTGACAGCAACATCTAAGCCGGACCAGGCTCCGGCCCGTTCTCGCGGTTCCTCGCGCGCCCGTCGCCGCGGCGCGCGCAATCGCGACGGTAATCCCCCCCAGAATTCGCAGCCCGAAGACGACCTGTTCGACGTCGAGAACGCAGGCGAGGAAGGTGCTTCCTCGTCGGTGCGCTCGGACGTTCCAGCCCTCCACCTGTCCGAACTCAAGGCCCTGCATGTCAGCGAACTGCTGCAGATGGCCGTCGAGAACAACGTGGAAGGTGCGAACAGACTGCGCAAGCAGGAACTCGTCTTCGCGCTGCTGCGCAACCGTGCCCGCAGGGGCGAACCGATCTGTGGCGACGGCGCACTCGAAGTGCTGCCTGACGGTTTCGGCTTCCTGCGCTCTCCTGACACCTCCTACCTCGCGGGCACGGACGACATCTACGTGTCGCCCTCGCAGATCCGGCGCTTCAACCTGCGCACCGGCGACACCATCGAGGGCGAGATCCGCACGCCCAAGGATGGCGAGCGCTACTTCGCGCTGACCAAGCTCGACAAGATCAATGGTCGGCCGCCCGAGGAGTGCAAGAGCAAGATCCTGTTCGAGAACCTGACGCCACTGCATCCGCAGGAGTGCTTCAAGCTCGAACGCGACATCCGTGGCGAGGAGAACATCACCAGCCGCGTGATCGACATGATCGCGCCGGTCGGCAAGGGCCAGCGCGGCCTGCTCGTCGCACCGCCCAAGAGCGGCAAGACGGTCATGCTGC
The DNA here is from genome assembly GCF_035444905.1 of Thauera sp. GTDB lineage: Bacteria > Pseudomonadota > Gammaproteobacteria > Burkholderiales > Rhodocyclaceae > Thauera. Next base: position 9,752 of record NZ_DAOMPS010000002.1, on the reverse strand, counting down.
AGCACATCGCCCACGCCATCGCGACCAACCACCCCGAGGTCGCGCTCATCGTGCTGCTGATCGACGAGCGTCCGGAAGAAGTCACGGAAATGCAGCGCTCGGTGAAGGGCGAGGTCGTGGCCTCCACCTTCGACGAGCCGGCCACCCGCCACGTGCAGGTCGCCGAGATGGTGATCGAGAAGGCCAAGCGCCTGACCGAGCACAAGCGTGACGTGGTGATCCTGCTCGACTCGCTCACCCGACTGGCGCGCGCCTACAACACCGTGGTGCCGGCCTCCGGCAAGGTACTCACCGGCGGTGTCGATGCCAACGCCCTGCAGAAACCGAAACGCTTCTTCGGTGCGGCGCGCAACATCGAGGAAGGCGGCTCGCTGACCATCATCGCCACCGCGCTGATCGACACCGGCAGCCGCATGGACGACGTGATCTACGAGGAGTTCAAGGGCACCGGCAACATGGAGCTCCACCTCGACCGGCGCATGGCGGAAAAGCGCGTTTACCCGGCGATCAACGTCAACCGCTCCGGCACCCGTCGCGAGGAGTTGCTGCTCAAGTCAGACGTGCTGCAGAAGATGTGGATCCTGCGCAAGCTCCTGTACGGCATGGACGACATCGACGCGATGGAATTCCTGCTCGACAAGATCAAGGCCACCAAGAGCAACGCCGAGTTCTTCGACGCGATGCGTTCGGGCCGCGGCTGATCAGCACCGTCCTGCCCCGCATCAACACAAACGCCACCGTCGAGGTGGCGTTTGCATGTATGCGCCAGGCGGCCGTCCCACAAAGGAGCGGTCGCCTTCAGGCCGCGCTCACTTGGCCGGATATTCGAAGAAGCCCTTGCCGCTCTTGCGCCCGAGGTAGCCCGCCTCCAGCATCTCGACCAGTAGCGGCGCCGGACGATACTTCGGATCCTTGGTGCCTTCGTACAGCACCTGCATCACGGCCAGCTCCACATCGAGACCGATGAGGTCGCACAGCGCCAGCGGACCGATCGGATGGTTGCAGCCCAGCTTCATCGCCTCATCGATCTCGGCCGCCGTCGCGAGGCCCTCGCCGAGCGCAAACACGGCCTCGTTGATCATCGGGCACAGCATGCGGTTGACGACGAAGCCCGGGCTGTTCTTGACCTTGATTGGCGCCTTGCCGATCGACTTCGCCAGCTTCTCGACCGCGGTATAGGTGGCGGCGGAGGTCTGCAGGCCGTTGATCAGCTCGACCAGCGCCATCAAGGGCACCGGATTGAAGAAGTGCATGCCGATGACCTGGCCCGGCCGCTTGGTGCCGGCGGCGAGCCGTGTGATCGAGATCGACGAGGTGTTGCTGGCGAGAATGGTGTCGGGCTTGGTCAGCTCGTCGAGTTCGGCAAAGATCTTGAGCTTGAGATTCACGTTCTCGCTGGCCGCCTCGATGACGAGATCGCAGTCGGCCAGGGCAGCAAGCGAGGTCGCGGTCGTGATGTGCGCCATGGCGGCGGACTTCTGATCGGCGCTCATCTTCTCCTTCTTCACCAGACGGTCCAGGCTCGTGCTGATGGTGTCGATGCCACGTTGGACCTGGGCCTCACCCACGTCCATCATCACCACCTCGCGCCCCGCCACGGCGAAGGCCTGGCTGATGCCGTTACCCATCGTGCCCGCACCCACCACACCGATCTTGCCGATACCCATCGTGTCCACTCTCCTGACTGGTTAGGGAAAACGCCCCCGGCCGGCGCGGCATCTCCCGCTCCGTACCGATGCGTATGCTCAACGACTCTAGCGGATTATCGCAGCCAGCACCAGCACGATGACCGGCGGGAGGCAGCAAAAAAAGGCCCGCCGAAGCGGGCCAAACCCGAAATCCATCCCGCACCGCCAACGGAGACGGTGCAGGAGGCAACCACGACAGAACGTGATTTCGGGGGAGGGAGATGAATCAAGGCGGTGTTCAACGGCTCTTTGCGGTCTCGCGCCGAAAGACCAGCGGCGCGCCGCCATGCGAGCGCTTCACCATCCATAGCGCCAGCGCGGAGTCCATGTAGTCCGCATGACCGGGGAACCACTCCATCAGCGCTACAGCCAGTTCCCGGACGACCTCGACATTGCCCTCGGCGAGCAACTGCTGGACCTCGCGCACCGAGGCCAGCACCTTGTCATGCTCATCGACATGGCAGTCGCGCGCCGGAAAACCGTCGGTCTCCATCCAGCTGTTTTCCTGCGCGAAATGGTCCTCCGCATGCGCCGCGAAGGCATCGAGCGCCGCTGGCAATTGTGCATCGTCGACCGTCAACAAGGCGTTGACCAGGCTGACGAACTCCCGATGGGTGTCGTCCATCGCGTTGTAGCCCAGCAAGTAACGATCGTCCCAGTCGAATCCTGCGTGTTCGGTCATGCCCTTAACTCTCCACAATTGCCGGCGCCCGCGCCCAAAGTTCAGCCGCCAAGGCCTACTGGCGCGGGTGCCATGTTGACGATCTTCGTGAACAAGGCCCGGTACTCACCGGCCGCGCCTTCCCACGGGTTCTGGTTGCCCAGAAAGGCGGCGTCGATCTCGGCCCAATCTTCAACGGTCAGGTGCGCCTTGGCAAGCGGGAAGAGCTCGCGCTCCTCGGTGTTCATGTGCCGCCATTCCTGCTCGATGTAGGTCTTGAGCGCCTCGTAATAGCCCGTGAAGCCCGCCTCGCCCTGCTGTCTGTAGTTGGCCAACGCAGCGCGCAGCGCGTTGATGCGCGCCTCACCCTGGCGGTGATCCTCCTCCAGGCGCTCGATCACCGGCAGCGCGTCGGCGCTGCGCAGGCGCAGCTTGGCAAACAGATACTGGTCTTCCTTCGGGTGGTGCACCTTCTCGGGAACCTTGTCGATGTATTCGACCATGGTCTCGAGCAGGTCGTAGTCCGGCTTCAGGCGCCCGGCCTCGATGTTGCTGGCGATCGTGCGCAGGCCGCTGAGCATGGCGGCGAGGGCACGATGCTCATCGTGGATGATGTCGAGTGACTTGATGTTCATGGCATGAGCTTCCTGCAATGTCGCGTCCTGGATCAGACGCCGAGGTGCTTCTGGATCAGTTCGGGCTTGGCGCGGATTTCCTCGCTGCTGCCATCGAACACGACTTCGCCCTTGACCAGGATCATCGCGCGATCGCAGATGCTGGTCACCGCGCTGTGGTTCTTGTCCACGATCACGGTGGCGATACCGGTCTTGCGGATCTCCTTCACGATACGCCAGATCTCCATCGCGATCAGCGGCGCCAGGCCCTCTGTCGCCTCATCGAGGATCAGCAGGTCCGGGTTGGTCATCAGTGCGCGGCCGATGGTCAGCATCTGCTGCTCGCCGCCCGACAGTTGCCAGCCGCCATTGTTGATCCGTTCGCCCAGGCGCGGGAAGGTTTCCATCACGCGATCGAAGGTCCACTCGCGCCGCCCGTCGATGCCGGCGCGGGCCGACATCAGCAGGTTCTCGCGCACGGTGAGGCTCTTGAAGATGCCGCGCCCCTCGGGCACGTAGGCGATGCCCTGCTGAGCGGTCTGGTAGGTGCGCGCCTTGGTGTAGTCGTCGCCGCGCACCAGCACGCGGCCGTGGCGCGGACGCACCAGGCCGAGCATGCTCTTGATCAGCGTCGACTTGCCCATGCCGTTGCGGCCCATGAGCGCAATGCCCTCGCCTTCGCGGATGTGGAAGTCGATGCCGTGCAGGATGTGGCTCGCGCCGTAATAGGTGTGAACTTCCTTGGCTTCGAGCAGCATGTTAGACATGGAAGCTGTCCTCCGTACCCAGATAGGCCTGCTGGACGGCCACGCTGGCCTTGATCTGCGCGGGCGGGCCGCACTCCAGCAGTTGCCCGTTGACCATCACCGTGATCATGTCGGCGACCGCGAACACCGCATCCATGTCGTGCTCGACGAGCAGGATGCCGCGCGTCTGGCGCAGGCGCTTGAGCACCTCGACCATGCTCGCCGACTCTTCCGAACCCATGCCAGCCAGCGGCTCATCGAGCAGCAGCACCTGCGCATCGGTAGCCAGCACCATGGCGATCTCGAGCTGGCGTTGTTCGCCGTGACTCAGCACGCCCGACACCCAGTCCACACGCTTGCCCAGGCCGGCCTCGTCGATGCAGGCGCGCGCCTTCTCCAGCGCCCACTTCGCCTCCATGGCCTTGCTGAAGATGCGCCACGGTTCCTGACGGCGCGACTGTGCGGCGAGACGCACGTTCTCCAGCACCGAGAACTGCGGAAAGATGTTGGTGCGCTGGTAGCTGCGCCCGATGCCCACTTGCGATCGCTGCGCGGCGGTGAGCTTGGTGATGTCCTTGCCCTTGTAGTGGACCGTGCCCTCGGAGGGCGGCAGGTCACCCGACAGCATGTTGATGCAGGTGGACTTCCCTGCCCCGTTGGGGCCGAGCAGCACGTGGATCATGCCGCGCTCGAGGGTGACGTCGATATCCTGGTTGGCGACCAGGCCGCCGAAGCGGCGAGTGAGCTTGGTCGCCTGCAACAACACTTCTTTTTGACTCGGCTGGCTCATTTTGCCTCACCTCCCTGCAGGGCGCGCTTGATGCGGCCCGGAATCGCAGTCAGACCACCTGGCAGGAACAGCACCAGAGCAACGATGACGCTGCCCATCAGCAATTGCCAGTACTTGGTGATGTCGGCGAAGAACTCGCGCATCGCCTCGAAGGCGAAGGCCCCGAGAACGGCGCCCGCCAGGTTGCCCATGCCACCCAGGATCACCATCAGCAGCACGTTGCCGGACTCGTGCCAGGACAGCAGCTCCGGCGTCACGAAGCCGAACAGGACCGCATACAGGAAGCCGGCGACGCCGCCCAGCGCCCCCGCGAGCGTGAAGGCCGCGAGCTTGTAGCCATAGGTGAAGTAGCCCAGCGACTGCATGCGATGCTCGTTGCTCTTGATGCCCATCAGCACCCGCCCGAAGGGCGATTGCAGCACCCGGTGCAGGAACAGATACACCAGCAGCATCATGGCGAGCACGAAGTAGAACATGTGGAGCTCGTTGTCGAGATCGAACGGAACCCAGCTACCGATCGCCGCCGACGGCCTGGCATCGACATACACGCCGTCCGAACCACCGCCCACAGGGGTGTCGTGGAAGACGAAGTAGGCCATCTGCGCGAACGCCAGCGTCACCATGATGAAGTAGATGCCCTTGGTGCGGATGACGAAGAAGCCGATCACCAGGGCCGCTGCCGCTGACAGCAGGATCGCCGCCGGTAGCGCCAGCCACAGGCTCAGCTGGCCGAACTTGGCCGTCAGCAGCGCCACCGAGTAGGCGGCGATGCCGAAATAGGCCGCGTGACCGAAACTCACCAGGCCGGTGAAGCCGACCAGCAGGTCCAGACTCATGGCGAAGATCGCCATCAGCAGCATCTTGGCGACCAGCTCGACGTAGAAGGACTCGCCCGACAGCGGGACACAGGCGATCGCGAGGATCGCGATCAGCTTGAGGATGAGGGAAGCTTGTGCGTTCATGGTCTCAGCCCTTCTTCAGAATGCCTTCGGGGCGCCACAGCAGCACGACGGCCATGACCAGATAGACGATCATCCCGGAGATCTCGGGCAGCAGCACCTTGCCGAAGGTGTCGGCAAAACCCACGATCAATGCGGCGACCAGCGCGCCCCAGACCGAGCCGATGCCGCCGATGACGACGATCACGAAGGAGATGATCAGCACGTGGCTACCCATGTTCGGGAACACCGACGAGATCGGTGCGGCGAGCATACCGGCCAGCGCGGCGAGCGCGACGCCGAGCGCGAACACGACGCGGTAGATCATGTTGATGTTGATGCCCAGTGCCTCGACCATGGTGCGATCGTCGTTGCCGGCGCGGATCATCATGCCCAGGCGGGTGCGCTGGATGACGTAGTACAGGGCGACGGCAAGGACGATACAGACCGCCGAGATCGCCAGCCGATACACCGGGTAGCTCATCACCTCGGTGAGCTGAATCGACACGTCGAGAAAGGCCGGGATGGCCACGCCGTGCACATCGTCACCGACCAACAGGCTGCGCAGCTGCTCGAAGATCAGGATGAGGCCGTAGGTCAGCAGCACCTGCTCGAGGTGGTCGCGCTTGTAGAGGTGCGAGAACAGCGCCCATTCGAGGAAGGCACCGAAGAGCAGCGCCAGCGGAATGCCGAGCGCAATCGCCAGCACCAGGCTGCCGGTGGCGCTGGTGAGCACGAAGGCGAGGTAGGCGCCGATCATGTAGAAACTACCGTGCGCCAGATTGATGATCCCCATGATGCCGAACACCAGCGTCAGACCGCTTGCCACCAGAAAGAGCAGCAAACCGTACTGCAGCGAGTTCAGCACCTGGATCAGGAAACTTGCAAAATCCATGACTGTCCCCCGCCCGGCAGGCGCGAGCCTGCCGGGTCGACAAATGCGTTAGAAGGGTGCGAAAGCGGGACGCTTACATGTTGCAGCCGCGCGCCGGATCCTCGAGACCGGCGGACACGACTTCGACGACCACGTTCTTGCCGTCCTTCACCTCGCGCAGGTAGATGTCCTGCACCGGGTTGTGCGCCTTCGACAGCGTGAAGCTGCCGCGCGGGCTGTCGATGGTGGCCGAGCGGATGCCCTTGATGATGTCGTCGAGCTTGGACGGGTCGCCGTTGGAGGCCTTCAGGCCGGCGTGGTACATCTGCGCGGCGTCGTAGCCCTGCACCGCATAGACATCCGGCTGCGCCTTGTAGGCGGCGGCGTAACCGGTGCGGAAGGCGTTGTCGCGTTCGGTGCCGAGGCCGTCGGCGTAGTGCAGCGTGGTCTGCAGGCCCTCGCCCGCGCCGCCCATGGCGGCGACGTCCTCGCTCAGGAAACCCGGGCCGTACAGCGGGATGCTGCCCTTCAGACCCGCAGCGGCGTAGTCGCTGACGAACTTGGCTGCACCCGCACCAGCGAAGAACACGAACACGGCATCGGGCTTGAGGGAGGCGATTTCGGTGAGGAAGGGCTGGAACTCGACGTTCGGGAAGGGCAGGCTCATGTCCTTGACGATCTTGCCACCGCCCTTGGTGAAGCCCTCGGTGAAGCCCTCCACCGACTCGGTGCCGAAGGAATACTTCCATGCCAGGGTGACGACGTTCTTCACGCCGCGCTTGGCGAGCGCCTCGCCCATCGCGTAGGACGGCTGCCAGGCCGAGAAGGACGAGCGAAACACGTAGGGCGAGCACTGCGCACCGGTGATCTCGTTGGCGCCGGCATTGGGCACGATCATCAGCGTCTTGGTGTTGGCGGCGACGCGCGCGGCGGCCAGCGCAACGCCCGAGTGCACCGAGCCGATCAGCACATCGACCTTGTCGCGGGTGACCAGGCGGCGGGCGATCTCGGTGGCGCGCGCCGGGTTGGACTCGTCATCGACGACCACGTACTCGACCTCGCGGCCGGCGAGCTTGCCGTCGTTCTCGGCGACGTACTGCTTGAAGCCATTGGTGATGGCATTGCCCAGCGCGGCGAAGGTGCCGGTGTAGGGCAGCATCAGGCCGACCTTGACCTTGTCCTCGGCGAGTGCAGAGCCCATGCCGATGGCTGCCAGAGCGGTGCCCAGCACGACGTTACGAACGAATTTGACTTGCTTTTCCATTTGTCTCCTCCTTTGGAGCATTGCTGACGATGCGGGCATGCTGGCGACGACACCCGATCCAGAATCGGCGTCGCGCGAGCAGAAAGCAGGGGTGGATGCGCCAGCGCGAATGCGCAGGCTCGAAGGGGTCGGGAAGGACGCGCTGGCGTCGCCCTTCCTTGCCCGATCCCCTCCGTCAGGCCGCGGAGGGGTTTTGTTGTACGTCGGCTGCCCCGTCCCGGACGAGGCAGCGTGGGTGAAGCACGGATCAGGTCACCACGCTCAGGAAACGCTCGTTGAGCTTGCGGTCGTGGTAGAAGATCGCCGGCCCGACCTGGTCGAAGGTCCAGGTGATCGGCGCATGGTCGGGATAGCTCTCGTAGCCGCCGGCGAAGGTCTCGAATCGATTGCCCGAGGGATCGAAGGCGTAGATCGTCGTGCCGCGGGTGATGCCGTGGCGGGTCGGACCGATGTCGATCGACACGCGGTTCATCGACATGAGGTCGGCGGCGCGCAGCACCTGTTCCCAGCTGCCCAGCAGGAAGGACAGGTGGTGCAGCTTGCCCGGCTCGGGGTGGGCGACGAAGGCAAGATCGTGCGCCTTGTGCGAGCACGAGATGAACGTCGCCAGCAGCGCCTTGCCATCTTCCATCAGCACACGCTCGACGAGGTGGAAGCCCAGCACCTCGGTGAACAGCTTGAGGTTGTCCTCGAGGTTCGGACCGTACAGCAGGCAGTGGTCGAAGCGATGCGGGGCGATACCGTGCTCGGCCGCCGGGATCCACGGATCCGGGTTGGTGTAGGGCTGGCCATTGCCGACGTCGGTCTTGTCAGCATAGAGCTCCATGACGTGGCCGGTCGGGATCGTGAAGCGCACGCGCTCGCCCGTCTCCAGCAATTCGCCGGCGGCGACACGCTCGGTGGCAACACCGTAGGCCTGCAGGTCCTTGTCGAGTTTCTCGAGGGTGGCCTTGTCCTTGACCTTGAAGCCGATCAGGTCCACGCCGGCACGGTCAGCCTGGCGCAGGATCACGCTGTTGTGGTCGCGCTCGTCCCAGGCCTTGAAGTACACGCGGCCCGTTGCATCACGGCCCGTCTCCACCAGACCGAGCACGTTCTTGTAGAACTCGACGCTTTCGTCCAGATCGAGCACACGCAGCTGGATGTGCCCAGGACGCATTACACCGGTTGTAGCCATTTCAACTCCTCATAGTCAGGGTTCGCGGATTCGGGCCCCGTGCATCGAAGCCAGGCCCTGCTTCCGCCACACACTGTCGGATCTGAGCCCCGTCCGCGATCGCAGCCCGGACTCGACCCCACAATTCTCGGCGCCTCAGGCGCACACGTTCTTCTTCATCTTGCCGATCACGGCCAGCGTGATATCGGTCAGCGGACGGACGCGGCAGGCGAGCACGATCGACTGGGCCTCTTCCTCCGCGCTGATGTATTCGCGGCTCATGACCCGTTTCTGGAATTCGCCTTCGCGGACGTGGATCTTGCACACGCCGCAGCCACCGCCGCGACAACCCACCGGAATGCCACGCTTGGCCAGCCGCTCCATGCCGGACAGCAGGGATTCGTCGGGCCTGCAGCGATAGACTTCGCCGGTATCCTCGATCGTGACGTTGAAGTAGGTGCTCATGCGCGCGCTCCATCCCGAATGCCGCCCTGGCGCCATTGATCGCAATGGCCGCCGGCGGGCGCAGAAGCAAGCGTGGTCCTGGAAGTGATGCGGGGCGCGCGAGATCGCGTCGAAGGCAGGACTGCGCAGCAGGCATGAACAGTGGCGGCGGTCAGCGGGCAGCAGCCTGCAAAACCCTGATGACGCCCGGTGTTCCGGGCACACGCCATTCCCCGCAAATTCCTTGCAGCAGCCATTCCCGCATGTCTCCGTTGGTATCTATTTATGGCCCCCGGCGTTGGCGGGCGCCGGCCGGAAGCGGTCTGGGGTGGAGATTAGGGTCAGGACGCCCCCTGCAATATCCAGTTTCTGCACAATGCTTATCCGCTTTGTGCAATAAAAGCCGCTGCACAGAGTGGATAGCGATCGTGCAGAAACTGGATATTTCGCCCCTCGCGTCCTACCTACGATGCGGGCTCCGCTCAAACAACATCGGAGACCTCGGCGATGATCACCACTGAGTACCTGGACACCCTGATCCAGAAGGACAAGGCGAAGGGCCTTTTCCGCTGCAAGC
>NZ_DAOMPS010000001.1:0-268309 GCF_035444905.1 Thauera sp. | reverse complement strand
CACCGCCCGGTCGCCGTGCGCCGCGTCCGCCAGGCAAAAGACTCTCTTCATTATGTGGAGCTCCACATAAGGCCGATCACCAGCCACTCACCGATGTCGCACACAGCCGAAGGCTCCACGCTCGGCGATCCATGCGCAAATCGGTGGTCAGAGACCTACAAATCCACGCAAACGAAAACGCCCGGACGAGATGCCCGGGCGTTTTCAACTTTATTGCCAAGTTTTCGACTTTATTGCCACGTTTTCGACTTTAATGGCAAGGAACAAAATTGCAGGGAACAACCGCATCCCTACTCGACAGTGACCGACTTCGCCAGATTCCTCGGCTTATCCACATCCGTCCCCTTCACCAGCGCCGCGTGATACGACAGCAGCTGCAGCGGGATCACGTGCAGCACCGGCGACAACATGCCGTAGTGCTCGGGCATGTGCAGGATGTGCACGCCTTCGGACTCGGGGATCTCGCTGCCGGCGTCGGCGAACACGTACAGCTCGCCGCCGCGGGCGCGGACTTCCTGCAGGTTGGACTTGAGCTTTTCCAGCAGCTCGTCGGCGGGCGACACGGCGATCACCGGCATGTCCTTATCCACCAGCGCCAGCGGGCCATGCTTGAGCTCGCCGGCGGCGTAGGCTTCGGCGTGGATGTAGGAGATCTCCTTGAGCTTGAGCGCGCCTTCCATGGCGATCGGCCAGTGGCTGCCGCGGCCGAGGAACAGCGCGTGCTCCTTGCTGGCGAAGCGCTGCGCCCACTTCTCGATCTCGGGCTCGAGCTCGAGCACCTTCTGCACCGCCACCGGCAGGTGACGCAGCGCGGCGAGGCGGCGCTCCTCCTCCTCGGCGGAGAGGCGGCCGTTGAGCTTGGCCAGCGCCAGCGTCAGCAGCGCGAAGGCGGCGAGCTGGGTGGTGAAGGCCTTGGTGGAGGCGACGCCGATCTCGGGGCCGGCGCGGGTGATGAAACGCAGCGCCGTCTCGCGCACGATGGCCGATTCGGGCACGTTGCAGATGGCCAGCGTGCGCGCCATGCCGAGCGACTTGGCGTGCTTGAGCGCGGCCAGGGTGTCGGCGGTTTCACCCGATTGCGAGATGACCACGACCAGGGTGTCAGGGTCGGGCACGGATTCGCGGTAGCGGTATTCGCTGGCGATCTCGACGGTGACCGGCAGCTTGGCGATGGCCTCGATCCAGTAGCGCGCGACCAGGCCGGCGTGGTAGCTGGTGCCGCAGGCCAGGATCAGCACGCGGCGCACGCCGTCGAAGACCTCGGCCGCACGCGCACCGAAGTGCTGCGGGGTGATGCCGGCGCCGCCGCCGATCAGCTCGAGCGTCTGCGCCAGCGCCTGCGGCTGCTCGAAGATCTCCTTCTGCATGTAGTGGCGGAACTTGCCCAGTTCCACCGCATCGGCCGACAGGCTGGAGATATGCACCTCGCGCTCGACCGGTGTGCCGTCGGGGCGGATGATGAGGTAGCTGTCGCGGCGCAGTTCGGCGAGGTCGCCGTCTTCCAGATAGACGATCTTGCGCGTGACCTGCAGCAGCGCAGCGGTGTCGGAGGCGGCATACATGCCGTCCTCGCCAACGCCCAGCAGCAGCGGCGAGCCGCGGCGGGCAACGATGATGCGGAAGGGGTCGGCCTCGGCGACGACGCCGATGGCGTAGGCGCCGACCAGCTCATTGGTGGTCTGGCGCACCGCCTCGAACAGGTCGGGCGTGCCTTGCAGCTTGTGGTGCAGCAGGTGGGCGATGGCCTCGGTGTCGGTCTCGGACTCGAACACGTAGCCCTTGCCCTGCAGCTCGGTCTTGATCGCCTCGAAGTTCTCGATGATGCCGTTGTGCACCACCGCCAGGCCGGCGGAAATGTGCGGGTGGGCGTTGCGCTCGGAGGGCACGCCATGCGTGGCCCAGCGCGTGTGGGCAATGCCGACGTGGGCGGAGAGCTGGCGCGCATCGGCGAGCGCGGCAAGTTCGGCGACACGGCCGGCCGAGCGCAGGCGGGTGAGCTCGCCTGAGAGCACGGCGAGGCCGGCCGAGTCGTAGCCGCGGTATTCGAGCTTGCGCAGGCCCTCGAGCAGCACGGGGACGACGTTCTGGGTTGCGATTGCGGTGACGATGCCACACATGATCGGGGTTTCCTTGCTTGGTTGTCGGGGCCTGCCTGCAGCTCAGCGCGGCTGCTTCACCGGGCGCTTCCAGTGCGCCAGGCTCATCTGCTTGACCCGCGTCACCGTGAGCTGGTCGGGCGGCGCGTCCTTGGTCAGCGTGGTGCCGGCCCCCAGGGTCGCACCGCGGCCGACGCGCACCGGGGCGACGAGCTGGGTGTCGGAGCCGATGAAGACCTCGTCCTCGATGACGGTGCGGTGCTTGTTGGCGCCGTCGTAGTTGCAGGTGATGGTGCCGGCGCCGATGTTGACCTTGCTGCCGACGTCGGCGTCGCCCACGTAGGCCAGGTGGTTGGCCTTGGAGTGGTCGGCGATGACGCTGTTCTTGACCTCGACGAAGTTGCCCAGATGCACGTCGCTGCCAAGCACGGTGCCGGGACGGGTGCGGGCGTAGGGACCGATGACGCAGGCCTGGCCCATGGTGGTGCTGTCGACGTGGCTGAAGGGCTCGAGCCGGGTGCCGGCGCCGATGCGGGCGTTGCGGACGACGCAGTGGGCGCCGATACGCACGCCGTCGCCGAGCTCGACCTCGCCTTCGAACACGCAACTGACGTCGATCTCGACGTCGCGGCCGACGCTGAGCGTGCCGCGCACGTCGATGCGTGCCGGGTCGATCAGGGTGACGCCCTCTTCCATCAGGCGACGGGCGATGCTGCCCTGGTGGATGCGCTCGAGCTCGGCGAGCTGCAGCTTGTTGTTGACGCCCAGCGTCTCGGCGAAGGCGTCGGGCTGCACGCTGGCGACCTCGACGCCGTCGGCCACGGCCAGGCCGATGATGTCGGTCAGGTAGTACTCGCCCTGGGCGTTGTCGTTGCCGATGCGACCGAGCCAGTCGCGCAGCTTCGCCACCGGGGCGACCAGGATGCCGGTGTTGACCTCCTGCACGCGGCGCTCGTCGTCGGTGGCGTCCTTCTCCTCGACGATGCGGGTGACGGCCCCTGCGCCGTTGCGGAGGATGCGGCCGTAGCCGGTCGGGTTGTCCATCTCGACGGTGAGCAGCGCCAGGCGCTCCTTGCCGGCGGCGGCGACCAGGCGACGCAGCGTGGGCACGCCGATCAGCGGCACATCGCCGTACAGCACCAGCGCCATGTCGCCGTCGCTGAGGTGCGGCAGCGATTGCTGCACTGCATGACCGGTACCCAGTTGCGGCTGCTGCCGCGCCCAGGCCAGGTCGGGCGCGTCGAGGCGCTCGCGCACGACCTCACCGCCATGGCCGTAGACCACGCAGATGCGTTTTGCATCGAGGGTGCGGGCGGTGTCGAGCACGTGGGCGAGCATCGGCTTGCCGGCAATGGGCTGCAGGACCTTGGGCAGGACCGAACGCATGCGCTTGCCCTGGCCGGCAGCGAGAACGACGACTTCCATGAGGACTTCCACGGGTGGCAAATTGGCGCGGAGTTTAGCATGCGACCTGCAGTGCAACCTGTGAGCGAATGCATGGTCGTTGCCTCGATGGAACAGCTTCGGGAACAAATCCGCAGTTTGATTGCCGCATTGCACAATTTGATTGCAGTTTGTCTCATTGGCGGCGTAGACAGCGTCTAGAATTCGTTGCTGCATCGCACACGCATACTTACAAGAGACCCGTCATGGAAATTGCCGCTCAGTCGTTCATCCAGAACCGAACCTTCGACGAAATCCAGGTCGGCGATGTCGCCAGCCTCGTGCGCACCCTGCGCCCGGACGACATCCATCTGTTCGCAGCCATGTCGGGCGACGTCAACCCCACACACGTCGATCTCGAATATGCGCGCTCCAGCCAGTTCCGCGAGGTCGTCGGCCACAGCATGTGGGGCAGCACGCTGATCTCCACCATCCTCGGCACGGAGTTCCCCGGCCCGGGCACCGTGTACGTGTCGCAGGGGCTCAACTTCTGGCGCCCGATCACGATCGGCGACACGCTGACGATCACGGTCACCTGCAAGGAGAAGTTCGAGCACAACCACCACATCGTGTTCGACTGCCTGGCGCTGAACCAGGACGGCCTGAAGGTGATCGACGGCGTCGCCGAGGTGATGGCGCCGACCGAGAAGATCAAGCGCGAGCGCGTGGTGCTGCCGGCGGTCACGATCAACGACCGTGAGCTGCGCTACCGCCACCTGCTGTCGGTGTCGGCCGGCCTGTCGCCGATCCCGATCGCGGTGGCGCATCCGTGCGACAAGGAGTCGCTGTCCGGCCCGGTGCAGGCGGCCAAGGCCGGCCTCGTCGATCCGATCCTGGTCGGCCCGGAAGGCAGGATCCGCGCGGTCGCCGAAGAGCACGGCATCGACATCAAGGGTTTCCGCATCGTTGATACCGAGCACAGCCATGCCTCGGCCGAGGTCGCCGTCGCCCTGTGCCGCGACGGCGGTGCCGAGGCGCTGATGAAGGGCTCGCTGCACACCGACGAGATGATGAGCCAGGTGATCAAGCACCTGCGCACCGGCCGCCGAATCAGCCATGTCTTCCTGGCCGACGTGCCGACCTACCCGCACCCGCTGATGATTACCGACGCGGCGATCATCATCGAGCCGACGCTGGAAGATAAGGTCGACATCATCCAGAACGCGATCGAGCTCGCCCACATCCTCGGCCTGGCCGAGCCCAAGGTGGCGATCCTGTCGGCGGTCGAGACCGTGACCTCGAAGATCCGCTCCACCATCGATGCCGCCGCGCTGTGCAAGATGGCCGACCGCGGCCAGATCAAGGGCGGGCTCCTCGACGGCCCGCTCGCCTTCGACAACGCCGTGTCGCTGGTCGCAGCCAAGACCAAGGGCATCAAGTCGGCGGTCGCCGGCAATGCCGACATCCTGGTCGTGCCCGATCTGGAATCCGGCAACATGGTCGCCAAGCAGCTGGAATACCTGGCCAACGCCCTGATGGCGGGCGTGGTGCTGGGCGCGCGCGTGCCGATCGTGCTGACCAGCCGTGCCGACACCGCCGAGACCCGCGCCGCCTCGTGCGCAGTGGTCCAGCTCATGGCGCACAAGAAGCGTGAGGCGTTTGCGCGATGAAGGCCATCCTCGTCCTCAATGCAGGCTCCAGCAGCCTGAAGTTCGCCCTCTACCCCCTCAACGGCGACGTCGCCGCGGCGCCGGCGGTGTCCGGCCAGGTCGAAGGCATCGGTGCCTCGCCCGAGGTCACGCTCAAGACGGCCGAGGGCCAGCGCATCCAGCAACACGTGCCCACCCAGGGCAGCCAGGGCGAGCAGCACCGCGACGCGCTCAACCACGTCTTTGCGCTGCTCAGCGAGCACAGCCCGGCGCTCGACATCGTCGCCGCCGGCCACCGCATCGTGCATGGCGGCGAACGTTACAGCACGCCGGTGGTGCTCAATGCCGAGCTCATCGAGGAGCTCGAGGACTTCGTGCCGCTGGCGCCGCTGCATCAACCGCACAACCTGCGCGCCATTCACGCCGTCACCGCACTGATGCCGCGGATTCCGCAGGTCGGCTGCTTCGACACCGCCTTCCACCGCACCCAGCCGGCGATCGCGCAGGCCTTCGCCCTGCCGCGCCGATTCACCAAGGGCGGCATCAAGCGCTACGGCTTCCACGGCCTGTCCTACGACTACGTCGCGCGCCAGCTGCCCGAGATCATCGGCGAGCGCGCACAGGGGGCGGTGGTGATCGCCCACCTGGGCAATGGCGCCTCGATGTGCGCGTTGCGCGACGGCAAGAGCGTGGCCTCGACCATGGGCTTCACCGCGGTCGAGGGCCTGATGATGGGCACCCGCACCGGCAGCCTCGATCCCGGCGTCCTGCTCTACCTGATGGAAGAGAAGGGCATGGATGCGCGCGCGCTCTCCAGGCTGCTCTACAAGGAGTCGGGCCTGCTCGGCGTATCGGGCATCAGCCAGGACATGCGCACCCTGCTCGCCTCGGACGCGCCAGAGGCGAAGGAAGCCGTCGACCTGTTCTGCTACCGCATCGCGCGCGAGCTCGGCTCGCTGGCCGCGGCCGCGGGCGGGCTGGACGCGCTGGTGTTCACCGGCGGCATCGGCGAGCACGCCGCGCCGGTGCGCGCGCAGGTGGCTGCGCTGTCGGCCTGGCTCGGCGTCGCGATCGACGCGGCCGCCAACGACGCCCATGCGCGCCGCATCGACACGCCGGCGAGCCGCGTCGCGGTTGCCGTGGTGCCGACCAACGAAGAGCGCATGATCGCGCGCTACACGGCCCAGGTCCTCGGCCTGTAAGCCCGGCCGGCCGGGGTGCCACCCGTGGCACACCCGGCCGGCGCGGGTATTCCCGTCTTGGGCTGTTCGCCCGCACGGTGCTAACGTCATGGCCCCTGCATGACGGAGAGCACCATGAGAACACGCACGATTCTCGCCACCGCGGTCATGATGGCCGCCTTTGGCGCCTGGGCGAAGCAGCCGGTCGACACCGGACACGGCGGCGCGGTCGCCACCATCTCGCACGAAGCCAGCCTGGCGGCGATGCAGATCCTGAACGCCGGCGGCAACGCCGTCGACGCTGCGGTCGCCGCCGCGGCCACGCTCGGCGTCACCGATCCGTTCAGCTGCGGCATCGGCGGCGGCGGCTTCATGCTGATCTACTCGGCCAGGGACCGCCGGGTCATCGCCATCGACCACCGCGAGGTCGCCCCCGCCAGCTTCCACCCCGGCGTGTTCCTGAACGCCGACGGCAGCGAGATGGACTGGAAGGCGACCGTGCCCAACGGCCTGTCGGTGGGCGTGCCCGGCACCGTGCGCGGCTGGCACGAGGCGCTGACGCGCTACGGCACGATGGGCTTCGACAAGGTGCTGGCGCCGGCGATCCGCGTCGCCGAGGAAGGCTTCGAGGTCGGGCCCAACTTCCACCGCATCAACACCGCCAACGAAGCCAAGTTCGCGCGCTTCTCGACCGCCGCCGCGCTCTACCTGCAGGACGGCAAGGCGCTGCCGGTGGGCAGCCTGCATCGCAACCCCGAGCTGGCGCAGACCTACCGCGACATCGCCCGCGGGGGCGTGAAGGCCTTCTACGAGGGGCCGATCGCGGCCAGCATGGTGGCGGCGGTGAACCACCCGCCCGCCAATCCGGGCGTCGAGGTCATCCCCGGCAGTCTGACGATGGCCGACCTCAAGGATTACGAGGCGCGGCTACGCCAGCCGATCCGCTCGACCTACCGCGGCTACGAGATCCTCGGCATGCCTACGCCCTCGAGCGGCGGCATCGCCATCGCCCAGGCCCTGAACATCATGGAAAGCTTCGACCTCAGCGGCAAGTCGCGCGCCGAGATCGAGCACCTGTACCTGGAAGCCTCGCGCCTCGCCTTCGCCGACCGCAATGCCTATGTGGCCGACGAGGCCTTCACCGACGTGCCCTTCGAGGGCTTGTTGTCCAAGGACTACGCACGCGAGCGCGCCGGCCTGATCAGCGCCGCGGCCGCGCCCGGCAAGGTGGCGCAAGGGGACCCCTACGCCTTCCAGAACGACCTGTCGGTGCCGCTGCGCCCCACGCCGAGGCCGCTGGCGCAGGAGTCGATGCACACCACCCATCTGGCGGTGTCGGACCGCGAGGGCAACGTCGTCGCCTACACCTTCACCATCGAGGACTGGGGCGGCAGCGGCATCGTCGTGCCCGGGCGCGGCTTCCTGCTCAACAACGAGCTCACCGACTTCGACTTCAGCGGCCCCCACCCCAATCTGCCCGAAGCCTTCAAGCGCCCGCGCTCGAGCATGAGCCCGACCATCGTGTTGAAGGACGGCGCGCCCGCCTTCACCATCGGCTCGCCGGGCGGCTCCACCATCATCACCACCGCGCTGCAGACCATCGTCAACCACATCGACCTCGGCATGAGCCTGGCCGATGCGCTCGCCGCCCCGCGCATGAGCCAGCGCAATGGCGACACCACCCTGGTCGAGACGCTGCTGCAGTTCCCCGGCAGCGAACAGGCGCAGGCGCTCGAGGCGATGGGCCACCAATGGCGTGAAACCGACCAGATCGGCGCCGCCAACGGCATCCGCTTCAATGCCGATGGCACCGTCACCGCGGTCAGCGAACCGCTGCGCCACGGCGGCGGCAGCGCGATCGTGCAGAAGCAGTAGGCCTACAGCAGCGCACTCGCCTCGTCCGCGCCGATCCACAGCGCGGTCGCGGCGAGCAGCGCCGCCATCGTGTAGTTGAAGACCATCAGCGCGGCCGGCTGCTGCAGCCAGGTCCGCAGGCGCGCACCGGCGACGGCCCACACGGTGATGCAGGGCAGGTTGACCGACATGCACAACAGCGCCAGCCCGGCGGCCGTCATCCAGTCGGCGTCGCGCGGCAGGAACAGGATGGCGATGTTGAGCACCATCATCCACGCCTTCGGGTTCACCCACTGGAACAGCGCCGCGGCGACGAAGCCGAGCGGCTCGACCCGCCCGTCACGCCCTGGCTGGCCCGCGCGCGCCTGGCGCAGCGCCAGCCACAGCAGATAAGCGCAACCCACCACCACCAGCGGCAGGCGCAGGGCGTCGAGCCAGGCCATCACCCAGGCCAGGCCACTGGCGACGATCAGCACCTGCACGCTGTTGCCGACACTGACGCCGAGCAGGTGCGGCAGCGTGCGGCGGAAGCCGAAATTGACCCCGGATGCAGCGAGCATGATGTTGTTGGGCCCCGGCGTCACGGACATCGTGGCGACGTAGGTCATCAGCGGCAGGTCGATCATGGCGTTCTCCTCGAGGGGCTTCGGGAGATCACTATACGAAGCGCGGCACGAAGGTTACAGATCCAGATAAACAGGTTTATAGTGGATACAGTCCATTTAACCAAGCAGCTGTAACCCTCCAAGGACGCGCCCACTGTGCCCCCTGTTGCGACCCCGGCCCCCCAAAGCGCCCCGCTCTACCAGGCGCTCACCGAAGAACTGCGCGAAGCGATCCGCGACGGGCGGCTGGTCGCCGGCGCCCGCCTGCCCTCGGTGCGCGAGGCGGCAACCAGCCGCGGCATCAGCATCAACACGGTGCTGGCCGCCTACCGCCAGCTTGAGGCCCAGGGCCTGGTCGACGCGCGCCCGCAGTCCGGCTACTTCGTGCGCTCCCAGCTCGCCGTGCCGCCGGCCCCGCAGGCGGCCGACACCGAGCCGAGCTCGGCGATCGCCGCCGAGAGCACGGTGCTGAGCCGCATCACCAGCGTGCTCGCCGCTCAGTCCCGGCCCGACACCATCGACCTGTCGCTCGCCTGCCCCAAGGGCAGCGACTTCTATCCCGGCGAGAAGCTCGGCCGCATCGTCGCCGACCTCACCCGCCGCCACCCCGAGCTGCTCACCGACTATTCGCTGCCGCCCGGCCCGCTGCTGCTGCGCCGCGAGATCTGCCGCCACGCCACCGAGCTCGGCATGCAGCTGCAGCCCGACGCCATCCTGCTCACCAACGGCTGCATGGAGGCCCTGCAACTGGCGCTGCGCGCCACCACCCAGGCCGGCGACACGGTGGGCCTGGAGTCGCCGACCTATTTCAACCTGATCCCGCTGCTCGACCGCCTCGGCCTGAAGGCGATCGAGATCCCCACCCATCCCGAAGGCGGCCTGTCGCTCGATGCGCTGGAGCTGCTGCTGTCGGAAGGCCGGCTGCAGGTGGTGGTGACCATGCCCACCGTGCACAACCCGCTGGGCACCAGCATGAGCCCGGCCAACAAGCGCCGGCTGGCCAACCTGGCGCGCAGCTACAAGGTGCCGGTGATCGAGGATGTGCTCTACGCCGAGCTGCAGTTCAGCACGCCGCTGCAGCCGACGGCGAAGGCCTTCGACCGCGACGGCTGGATCATCGTGTGCGCGTCCTACACCAAGACGCTGGCGCCCGGCATGCGCGTGGGCTGGATGGAGGGCGGACGCTTCGGCCGCGAGCTGGCCGAGCTCAAGTTCTGCTCGTCGGTGGCCCAGCCCGCCCTGCTCGGCGAGGCCATCGGGCGCTTCCTCGAGAGCGGCGGCTACGCCCAGCACATCCGCCGCCTGCGCCGCACCTATGCCGCGCAGACCGAGCGCCTGCGCGGCCTGATCCACGACGCCTTCCCGCCCGGCACGCGCGCCACCCAGCCCAGCGGCGGCTTCCTGGTGTGGGTGGAGCTACCCGAGGGCTGCGACACCAACCGCCTGTTCGATCTTGCCCTGCGCCGGGGCATCGGCATGACGCCCGGCAAGCTGTACTCGCCCTCGGGCCGCTACACCCGCCACCTGCGCCTGTCGGGCTGCTACCCCTTCAGCGACCGCCATGTGCACGCGCTGATGACGCTGGGGGAGCTGGCGGGGGCGCAGCTGCGCTGAGCGCCCGTCATACCGTGTGACGTCACCCGGTCCGCGACGAAACCCCTTCCATCAAGAGCTCGAGGAAGGCGTTGGCCGCCGGCGAGAGGGTGGCGTTATGGCGCCGGATCAGTGCGACCTTGCGCTTCACCACCGGCCCGGTGAGCGGGATGCGGCAGACGCCCGGCCGCGCGCCCTCCTCCAGGGTGGACGCGGGAAGGATCGCGGTACCAACACCCGCCGCAACAAGGCTGACCGCCGTCGCATGATGCTGGACCTCATAGGCGCCATTCAGGCTGATTCCGCGCTTGGCGAGTTGGTAGTCCATGAAGATGCGCGTCGCCGTCATGCTGCTGACCACGATCAGCTCTGCCTCGCGCATGTCCGCCCAGGTGACCGCCGTCCGGCGGCTCAATGGATGTTCCTCGCGACAGAAGAACATGAGCGGCTCCTCGAACAAGAGCGCCTCAACCAGGTCCGGATGACGATCCGTCGGGATGCCGATACCGAGCTCGGCTTGACCATGAAGCACCGCATCGCGGACCTCGAATGCGCTCGTATCGATGAGCCGGATGCGGTTGCCCGGGTGCAGCCTCGCGTAACGCCGGATGGCCTCAGGCAACACGTGTGAGGCCATCGACGGCACGCAGGCGAGCGTGAAGCTGCCCCGGCCATGCTTGGACATGTCCTTGAGGCGTCCCACGGCAATGGTCATCTCCCCCACGATCGCCTTTGCCTGAGGCAGAAAATCCCGCCCCACCGGGGTCAGCTCGACGTAGCGCGTCGTGCGGTCGAGCAGCCGCAGGCCCAGGTACGACTCCAGCTTCTGCAGCCGGCGGGTAAGCGCGGTCTGGGTCACGTGCAGGTGCTCGGCCGCCTTGCTGAATCCGCCGAGCTCGGCAATCACGACAAAGGCCTGGATGCCGTCGAAGTCGATCTTCACGAACCACCTCCCTCATGCGCGCTTGCTCGATGAACTGAACCATTATGCCTGTACTGCAATAAACCGGTCATTTATTGCATTTCTTTCAGGCCACCAGGATGACTACCATTGCCTCAGACATCAAACACCCATGCAACAAGGAGACAGGTAGTGAATGACATTCCGTGCGTCCTGATGCGTGGCGGCTCCTCCAAGGGTCTGTTCTTCCTCGCCCAGGACCTCCCTACCGATGCGACCATGCGCGACCGGCTTCTGCTGGCGGCGATGGGTTCGCCCGACCTGCGTCAGATCGACGGCATGGGCGGCGGCAATGACCTCAGCAGCAAGGTCGTCATCGTCGCGCCGTCGCGCTCACCGCTGGCAGACGTCGAGTACCTTTTTGCCCAGGTATCGGTGGCGCGCGGCATGGTCGAGGCACTGTCGAACAGTGGCAACATGCTCGCGGCGGTCGGCCCCTTCGCCCTCGAGCATGGATTGGTCCGCGCTTCGCATCCGAGCACGACCGTTCGCATCCTCAACATCAACAGCAACAAGCTGGTCGAGGCGACGATCCAGACCCCCCACGGCCGGGTGAATTACAGCGGAGACTTCCAGCTCGACGGCGTTCCCGGCTCGAGCGCACCGATCCGGCTTCGATTCCTCGAGCCGGCCGGCGCCAAGACCGGGAAGCTGCTTCCAACCGGCAGGGCACGCGACCTCATCGACGGCGTGCAGGTGAGCTGCATCGACTTTGCCATTCCGATCGTGTTCGTGCCGGCTGCAGCGCTTGGCAGGACCGGGCGCGAGACGCCGCAGGAACTCGATCAGGACAAGGCACTGCTGGAGCGACTCGAGAGCATTCGATTGGCCGCGGCGCGCCTGATGGGACTGGACGACGCGCCCGACCAAGGCATCCCGAAGATCGCGCTGATCTCGAACCCGCGTCAGGGCGGCACGATCACCTCTCGCTACTTCGTTCCCGCCAGTTGCCATCCGGCACACGCGGCATCGGGCGCCCTCGCACTCGCCGCCGCTTGCCACACCACCGACACGGTCGCCGAGGAGCTCGCCGAGCTCGATGTCGACGACCCCTGCAGCGTGGTCATCGAGCACCCGAGTGGAACCATGCACTGCCGGCTCGAACTCGCCATCGACCCGATACGCGCCACGGCCCGGATCAGCGGTGGGGCGCTGGTGACCTCGGCCCGCCCCCTGCTGAGTGGCTCGGTATCCGTCGCGAATGCCCCTGACTCGAGCGCCCCCGGCCCGGCCTCGGCCGCCAGGTCCAATCCGGCACAACGCCGAACGTTCTGACAGCCCGATTTCATCTACAGCATAGGAGAAAGAACCGATGAGCCTGGCCCGCCCACCCACGGGGCCGCCGACCGGCCCGCGAGGATTAACGCCCCGCGCATTCAATGCAGCACGACACACCGGCACCAACTAACTTGGCATTACGAGGAGACATCATGACCATCAGAAAAATGCTCGGCCGCAGCAACTTCATCGGCCTCTCGGTTGCGCTCGCGACCGCCACGGTCGCGGCTTCCACCCCGGTTCGGGCGGAGACGGCAGACTTCAGCAAGAAGACCATCGAGTTCATCGTACCCTTCGGCGTCGGCGGAGGCTCCGACACCTGGGCGCGCTTCAACGCACCGTTTCTTGGAAAGTACCTGCCGGGCAATCCCACCGTGGTCGTCAAGAACCTCCCGGGTGGTGGCTCGATCACCGGCGCCAATCAGTTCGCGGCACGCGCCAAGGCAGACGGCCTGAGCCTGCTCGGCACCTCGGCGTCAACCCAGTTCCCCTATCTGCTCGGCGACCCGCGGGTGAGGTTCGAGTACAAGGACTGGCAGGTGGTCCTGGCTGCACCCACCGGCGGCGTGACCTACATCAACACCAACCTGGGCGTGAAGTCGCTCGCCGATCTCGGCCAGCTCAAGGGCCAACGCCTGGTGTACGGCAGCCAGGGCGCGACCACGCTGGACCTCGTCCCCCTCCTCGCCTTCCGCCTCCTCGGCCTTGACGTCCACCATGTCTTCGGCATGAAGAGCCGAGGCGAAGGCCGCCTCGCCTTCGAGCGCGGCGAGGCCAACATCGACTTCCAGACGACCTCTGCCTATTTGAAGAGCTCACTGGGCATGGTGCAGGAAGGCAAGGCGATCCCGCTCTTCACCATGGGCATGCTCGACGATGCCGGCAATCTTGTTCGCGACGCCAACTTTCCGGATCTGCCCCATGTGGGCGAAGCCATCGAGATCGTCACCGGAAAGCCGCCCGCCGGCATCGAGTGGGAGGCCTTCAGGGCACTGCTGATTGCCGGGTTCCCGGCACAGAAGCTGATGGTGCTGCCCAAGGCCACACCGCAGCCGATCGTCGAGGCCTACAGGGCCGCGGTGCGGCAGATGCGGCTGGACCCCGACTACCAGGCAAGCAAGGACGACGCCCTGGGCGGCTATGAGCAGGTCACCGACGGCGTCGCCGAGGCCTTGTTCGCTGCCGGCACGACGATCGCCCCTGAGGCAAGGGACTGGGTGAGGGCGGTCCTCGAGAAAGATTACAACACCCGCTTCTAAGCCAATTCCACACGGCATCGAGGGCCAGCGTTCGAGTTCTGCGCAACGCGAACGCCGCCCCTGGCTGGCTCACACCTGAGCCCGGCCGCTCGACGGCCAAACCAAATGGAGTCTCAAATGCTTGAAGCCATGCAAAGCGCCCTAGTGGGCCTGCTCGCCGTCGAGCACTTCGCGTTCATGCTGCTGGGCATCGTCGTC
The DNA here is from genome assembly GCF_035444905.1 of Thauera sp. GTDB lineage: Bacteria > Pseudomonadota > Gammaproteobacteria > Burkholderiales > Rhodocyclaceae > Thauera. The sequence goes on along the minus strand of NZ_DAOMPS010000001.1, from coordinate 254,252 downwards.
GGCCTGTGCGTCGGCATCCTGCCCGGCCTGGGCGGCATCGCCGGCATGTCACTACTGATGCCCTTCATCTACGGCATGGACCCGGTGTCGGCCCTGGCGATGCTGGTGGGGATGGTCGCCGTCATTCCGACCGGCGACACCTTCACCTCGGTCCTGATGGGCATTCCCGGCTCGAGCGCCAGCCAGGCGACCGTGCTTGACGGCTTTCCGCTCGCCAAGAAGGGCCAGGCGGCACGGGCCCTGAGCGCTGCCTTCTCCGCCTCGCTGCTGGGCGGGGTATTCGGCGCCGTCATGCTCACCGGCTTTGTCGTCGTCGCCAAGCCACTGATCCTGTCATTCACGACCGCCGAACTGTTCATGTTCGCCCTACTCGGACTGTCGGTGGTGGGCGTGCTGGCCGGGCAGAGCATCGTGCGCGGGGTCGTCGCCTGCGGCCTGGGCCTGATGGTCGGCGCCATCGGTGCAGCGCCCGCCACCGGCGAGAGCCGCTTCGACCTCGGCCTGGAGTACCTGCAGGACGGCATTCCGCTGGTCATCGTCGGCCTGGGCCTGTTCGCAATCCCCGAGATCGCCGAGTTGATCCGCCGCTCCCGCCCCATCGCTTCGGCCGGCGGACTCGGCTCCGGCTGGCTGCAGGGTGTCAGGGACACGTTCAGCAACTGGTTCCTCGCCCTGCGCTGCTCGGCCTTGGGCACCTTCATCGGCGCCATCCCCGGACTTGGCGGCGGTGTCGTGGACTGGATCGCCTATGGGCATGCGGCGCAGACGACCAAAGACCCCTCCGGCTTCGGCAAGGGCGAGATCCGCGGCGTTATCGCGCCGGAATCGGCCAACAACGCCCTCCAGGGCGGTGCGCTGATGCCGACGCTGCTGTTCGGCATCCCGGGCTCCGGGAGCATGGCTGTGTTCCTCGGCGGCATGGTGCTGCTGGGCATGCAGCCCGGTCCGTCGATGGTCACCGGCGACCTCAGCCTGACCTACACCATTGCGTGGACGCTGGCGTTCTCCAGCATCATCGGCGCTGTCATCTGCTTCTTCCTCGCGGTGCCCATCGCCCGTCTGACCTTCGTCCCGTTCAACCTGATCGCGCCCTTCATGATCATGGTGATCTGCTTCGCGGCCTTCCAGGCCCGGCGCGATCTGACCGATCTGCTGGTGCTCTTCGCGATCGGCATCGTCGGCATCTTCCTGCGTCGCTTCGGCTGGCCGCGGCCGGCCTTCCTGATCGGCTTCGTACTGTCCAGCCAGGTCGAGAACTATCTCTACCAGGCCCTTCAGTTCTACGGCTGGAGCTTCGTTCAGCGCCCCGGCGTGCTGATCATTGGCGCCCTCGCCATTGTGTCGACACTGCTGGCGCTGCGCAGCCGCGTCTCGGAAGAGGGCGCGGTGGAGAAGAACCCGCGCGGCGAGGAGCTCCAGCAGCCAGCGCTCGGTGGTGGGTCGGCAGCAGAGCGTCGTCCGCAGATCGTGTTTGCCGTGCTGCTGCTGGCGACCTTCATCTACGGCGTACTGAACAGTGCCCCATTGTCCTTCCTGGGCTCGGTATTCCCCTTCTACACGGCTGCGTTGATGGTCGGCTTCACCGCCTACATCGTGATGATGCTGGCAGTGGGACGGACAGGACACTCGGCTCACTTTGACCAGGAGCTGGCTGCGCGCGCGCAGGGAACTCACGACGGCACCAGCATCTGGCCCTCGGTCGGGTGGTTCGTGATGCTCTTCGGGATGACGGCACTGGTCGGTTTCATCATCGCGGTCAGCATCTTCATCACCACCTTCCTGCTTGCCCGCACACGGCTCGGCGTCCTGCGCAGCCTGATCTACACCGCGCTGTCGGTCGGCTTCATGAGCATTCTGGGCCACTTCCTGACGCTGGATTTTCCCGCCGGCCTGCTGCAGCACTACATCGAGCTACCGTGGCCGCTGAAGTAGCCCCCTGCCGCTACGGCTGAGACCCGCGCCCAAGCCCTTACCCACACGGCCCGCCTCCACCCGCCCCCTTCAGCGAAGGGGGACGGCGGAGCAAGTCGTCCGTCTTCCCCCAACGCACTTGCGAGGAAACAACACATGAATCTCAAGGACTGGATCGGCCGCTCGGAGGACGTCTCCGACATCGCCACCGCGACCCCCTATGCCGCCCTGTCGGCGACCTTCGATCGTCCCGCCGAACGCCCCCCTGTCGGCACGCCGCTGCCCGCCCTGTGGCACTGGCTGTACTTCCTGCCGCTGCATCGCCAGTCGGAGATCGGCGCCGACGGCCACGCCAAGCGCGGCGGCTTCCTGCCCCCGGTGCCGCTGCCGCGGCGGATGTGGGCCGGCAGCCAGTTCGAGTTCCACAAGCCGCTCGCGATCGGCGACGCGATGACGCGCACCTCGACCATCCACGACGTCACCGAGAAGACCGGCCGCAGCGGCCCGCTGGTATTCGTCAAGGTGCGCCACGAGGTCCGCCGCAGCGGCGAAGCCGACCTCGCGCTCACCGAGTTCCACGACATCGTCTACCGCGAGGCACCCAGGCCCGAGGACGTCGCGCCGCCACCCACGGCGGCCCCGGCCAGCGCGACCTGGGAGAAACGCTGGATACCGGACGACGTGCTGCTGTTCCGCTACTCGGCGCTGACCTTCAACGGCCACCGCATCCACTACGACCGCAAGTATGTGACCGAGGTCGAGGGCTATCCCGGCCTGGTGGTGCACGGGCCGATGATCGCGACCCTCCTGCTCGACCTGTTGCGCCACCAGATGCCGGAAGCCGAAGTCGTGCGCTACGCGTTCCGCGCCGTGCGCCCGGTGTTCGACATCAACCACTTCTTCGTCTGCGGCGAGCCGCAGGCCGACGGCAAGACCATCCGCCTGTGGGCGAAGGACCACGAGGGCTGGCTGACGATGGAAGCCACCGCGGTGATCAAGTGAGGAACATGCAATGAGACCCCTGGCAGGCATCACCGTCGTCACCCTCGAGCACGCCATCGCCGCGCCCTTCGCCACCCGCCAGCTGGCGGATCTCGGCGCCCGCGTGATCAAGGTCGAGCGCCCGGGCGTGGGCGACTTCGCCCGCGGCTACGACGAGCGCGTGCGCGGCCTGGCCTCGCACTTCGTGTGGACCAACCGCTCGAAGGAGAGCCTGACGCTCGACGTCAAGGACGCGGAAGCGCAGACCATCCTCAAGCGCCTGATCGTCGAGGAGGCCGACATCGTGGTGCAGAACCTCGCCCCCGGTGCCGCGGCCCGGCTCGGCCTGTCGTATGCGGCGCTGTCGGCGCTCAAGCCGGAGATCATCGTGTGCGACATCTCCGGCTACGGCAGCGATGGCCCTTACCGCGACAAGAAAGCCTACGACCTGCTGATCCAGAGCGAGTCCGGCTTCCTGTCGGTGACCGGCACCGAGGACGAGCCGTCGAAGGCGGGGCCGTCGATCGCCGACATCTCCGCCGGCATGTACGCCTACAGCAGCATCCTGGCGGCGCTGCTGCAGCGCCAGAAGACCGGCCGCGGCCAGCACCTCGACATCTCGATGCTCGAGAGCCTGGTCGAGTGGACCACCTATCCGCTCTACTACGCCTTCGACGGCGCACCCCCGCCACGCCGCACCGGCGCCAGCCACGCCACCATCTATCCCTACGGCCCGTTCCCGGCCGGAGACGGCAAGGTCGTGATGCTCGGCCTGCAGAACGAGCGCGAATGGGCTGCGTTCTGCGACAAGGTCCTGCTGCAGCCTGCGCTGGCGCGTGAGGAGCGTTTCTCCAGCAATTCGAAGCGTTCCGCAGCACGCGACGAGCTGCGCCGGATCATCGTCGAGGCCTTCGCCGAACTCACCGCCGAGCAGGTCATCGAGCGCCTCGAGAGCGCCCAGATCGCCAATGCCCACGTCAACGACATGCATGCAGTCTGGGCTCACCCCCAGCTCCAGGCGCGCAAGCGCTGGCGCGAAGTGGGTACGGCGGTGGGCCCGATCCCGGCCCTGCTGCCGCCGGGCTCGTGGGAGGAGTGCGAGCCGCGCATGGATCCGGTGCCGGCGCTGGGCGAGCACAGCGCCGCGATCCTCGCCAGCCTGGGCTATCCGGCCGACCGCATCGCCGAGCTCAAGCACGCCGGCGTCATCTGATCCGTCTGGAGATCCACCATGCAGATGCCAATCACCTATCTCTTCGTGCCGGGCAACCGGCCCGAACGCTTCGACAAGGCGCTTGCCGCCGGGGCGGATGCGATCGTCCTCGACCTCGAGGATGCGGTCAGCCCCGCCGACAAGGCCCGCGCCCGCGACGCGATCGCCGACTGGTTTGCACTTCATGCCGAGCAGGCGCAGCGGATCGTCGTGCGCATCAACGATGCGCAGTCGCCCTGGTTCGCCGACGATCTTGCCTTGCTCAAGTCCACCGCCATCAGCCAGGTCATGCTGCCGAAGACCGAGTGGCAGGCGCAGATCGATCAGGTGCGGGGCGCCGTGGATCGACGTGCGCGCGTCCTGCCGCTGATCGAGACCGCACGCGGGGTATGCAAGGTCGACGAGATCGCGGCCGCCGACGGCGTGCTGCGGCTGGTCTTCGGCACGCTCGACTACGGCGTCGACCTCGCGTTGTCGGGTGACGACGCCGGCCTGATCTACCCCGCCAGCCGGATCGCGATCGCCTCGCGCTGCGCGGAGCTGGCCAGCCCGGTCGCCGGCGTCACCCCAGCGATCGACGACGAGGCCCGCATCCGCGCCGACCTCGCCTTTGCACGCGCCTTCGGCTTCGGCGCCAAGCTGTGCATCCACCCGAAACAGGTGGCGGTGATCCACGCCGCACTCCGGCCGACGCCGGAAGAGCGAGCCTGGGCCGAGCGCGTGCTGGCGGTGGCCGCCAGCTCCGACGGTGCTGCCCAGGTCGACGGAAAGATGATCGACCGACCGGTGGTGCTCAGGGCCGAGGCCATCCTCGCGCGCTGCGCCGCCGGCACGGCGGACTGAACCCGCAACCACGACGAATACCACTCATCCAACTCAATCAGGAGCATCCATCATGGGCGCCAGCATCATCGACTCCAGCATCTTCGGCAACATCTTCAGCACCGACGCGATGCGCGCGGTGTGGTCCGACCGCAACCGCACCGAGAAGTACCTCGACATCGAGCGCGCGCTGGCCATCGTCCAGGGCCGGCTCGGCATCATCCCGCAGGAAGCGGCCGACGAGATCGTGCGCAATTGCGACATCGATAAGATCGACATGGACAAGCTGCGCGCGCAGACCGAGCGCATCGGCTACCCGGTGCTCGGCGTGGTGTCGCAGCTCAACGCGCTCTGCCGCGACAAGCTCGGCGAATACTGCCACTGGGGCGCGACCACCCAGGACATCACCGACACCGCCACCGTGATGCAGATCCGCGAGGGCCTGGAGATCATCGACGGCGAGCTGGCGGCGATCTCCGCAGCCCTGGCCGAGCTGTCGCGGCGCTACCGCGATACCCCGGTGATCGGGCGCAGCAACCTGCAACAGGCGATCCCGGTCACCTTCGGCTTCAAGACTGCAGCCATCCTCGCCGGCATCGAGCGTCACCGCGAGCGCCTCGCTCAACTTCGGCCGCGCGTGCTGATGGGCGAATTCGGCGGCGCTTGCGGCACCCTGGCCTCGATCGAGAAAGGTGCGATGGAAACCCAGGCCGGGCTGATGGCCGAACTCGGCCTGGCCCAGCCGGACATCGCCTGGCACACGGTGCGCGACACCATCGCCGAGGTCGGTGCCTTCCTCGGCCTGGTCGGCGGCTCGCTGGGCAAGATCGCGATGGACGTCAAGCTGATGATGCAGCACGAGGTGGCCGAGGTGTATGAGCCCTTCGCCCCCGGCCGCGGCTCCAGCAGCACGATGCCGCAGAAGCGCAATCCGATCTCGAGCTGCTACATCCACGCCGCCGTGTCGGTGGTGCGCCAGCATGCCGCCGCGTTGATGGACGCGATGATCGCCGATCACGAACGCTCCACCGGCCCGTGGGAGATCGAGTGGATCGCGTTGCCGGAGGCCTTCTGCCTGCTCGCCGGCGCGCTGAAGCAGACCCGCTTCGTGCTCGAAGGGCTGGAGGTCGATGCAGGCAACATGCGTCGCAACATCGAGCTGACCAAGGGTCTGGTGATGTCAGAGGCGGTGATGATGGGACTCGGACCCTATATCGGCCGCGAGTATGCGCACGATCTCGTCTATGACCTGTGCCGCGAGGCGATCAGCACCGACCGCCCGCTGCTCGACATCCTTGCCGAACACCCGGAGATCAACGTCCATCTCGATCGCGCTGCACTGGCACGGCTGTGTGACCCGGCCAACTACCTTGGCCAGGCCGGGGTGATGGTGGACAAGGTGTTGGCGCGTGCGCAGCGAGGCCGGCGATGACGGGCACAAACGGGATCGTCCCGCAGTGGATCGAGCACCTGCAGCTCGACTGCCCCGTCCCGTGCGGAGCGCTCACCGCCGAGCGCGACGCGGACCGGGCTGCACCTCGCGGAGCGCCGGCGCCGCGGTCGGCTGAGGCGACCGATGAGCTGGAGCAGGTGGCGGTTCTGAGCAGCAACTGAATCCGGGCATTGCCCAGGAACGACGAACCGGCGGCTTTGCCCGTGATCAGGACCGCTCTCGAAAGGAGCCGAGAAAGATGAAACATCAACAAACCGGCACGGTCGATGTGCTCGTGATCGGCGGCGGCAATGCCGCCCTGTGCGCCGCCCTGGTGGCACGTGAAGCGGGCGCCTCGGTGCTGATGCTCGAAGCCGCCCCACGCGAATGGCGCGGTGGCAACTCCAGCCACACGCGCAATCTGCGCTGCATGCACGATGCGCCGCAGGACGTCCTCACCGACGCCTACCCGGAGGAAGAGTTCTGGCAGGACCTGAAGAAGGTCACGGGCGGCATCACCGACGAGAAACTTGCCCGCCTCGCGATCCGCGAATCCGCCCGCTGTCGCGACTGGATGCGCCGGCACGGCGTCCATTTCCAGCCGTCCCTGTCGGGCACCCTGCATCTGTCGCGCACCAACGCCTTCTTCATGGGCGGCGGCAAGGCGCTGGTCAATGCCTATTACCGAAGCGCGGAAGCGCTCGGCGTGCGTATCCGCTACGACGCGCCGGTCGATCGGCTCGAACTCGCCGATGGCGAGTTTCTCGCCGCCTGGGTCGGCGGCGAGCGGATCGCCGCGCGCGCCTGCGTGCTGGCGGCAGGCGGCTTCGAGTCGAACCGCGAGTGGCTGCGCGAGGCATGGGGCCAGAACGCCGATGGCGAATGGCCGGCCGACAACTTCGCCATCCGCGGCACCCGTTTCAATCGGGGTGTGCTGCTCAAGTTCATGATGGAGGCCGGCGCCGACATGGTCGGCGATCCCTCCCAGTCGCACTGCGTCGCGGTCGATGCACGCGCCCCGCTCTACGATGGCGGCATCTGCACGCGGATCGACTGCGTGTCGCTGGGCATCGTGGTGAACAGGGATGCGCAACGCTTTTACGATGAAGGCGAGGATTTCTGGCCCAAGCGCTACGCGATATGGGGCCGACTGGTGGCGCAGCAGCCGGGCCAGGTCGGCTACTCGATCATCGATGCGAAGGCCAACGGCCGCTTCATGCCCCCGGTCTTCCCAGGGGCGCAGGCCGACAGCCTCGAGGGACTCGAACGCCAGCTCGGCCTCGACGAGACCGCCCTCGTGCGCACCGTGCGCGACTACAACGCTGCCTGCCGGGTCGGCAGTTTCGACCATACCGTGCTCGACGACTGCCATACCGAAGGTCTCGCACCGGCCAAGACCCACTGGGCCTTGCCGATCGACACCCCGCCCTTCCGCGGCTATGCGCTCAAGCCGGGCATCACCTTCACCTATCTCGGACTCAAGGTGAACGAACGGTCGGCGGTTCATTTCGCCGGTGAGCCGAGCCGCAACCTCTTCGTCGCCGGCGAGATGATGGCCGGCAATGTGCTCGGCAAGGGCTATACCGCCGGGGTCGGAATGACCATCGGCACCGCATTCGGCCGTATCGCCGGCGCCCACGCCGCAGCCGCAGCCTTGCAGCAGGGAGTTCGCCATGTCGCAGCTTGAGATCCTGGCCCGGGAGGCCGCCGACCTGGCCGAAGGGCGTGTGCGGCCGCTGGCGCCGAAGCCGACGGCCGACAGCGAGGCCGACGTCGACCGCATCATGACGATCTGCAACGCCTGCCGCTACTGCGAAGGCTTCTGTGCAGTGTTCCCGGCGATGACGAGACGGCTCGAGTTCGGCACCGCCGACATCCACTACCTGGCCAACCTGTGCCACAACTGCGGCGCCTGCCTGCATGCCTGTCAGTACGCACCGCCGCACGAGTTCGCGGTCAATGTGCCGCAGGCGATGGCGCGGGTGCGCGCGCAAACCTACTCGGACTATGCCTGGCCGTCCGGCTTCGGCGCGCTCTACCGTAACAACGGCCTGACCGTAGCACTGGCGCTCGCCAGTGGACTGGCGCTGTTCCTCGTGCTGGCGCTGGTGATGCAGGGCAGCCTGTTCCATGAGCCGGTCGCGGGCGACTTCTACTCGATCTTCCCGCACAACCTGCTGGTTTCGATGTTCGCGCCGGTGTTCGTGATCGCAGTGCTGGCGCTTGGCATCGGCGTGGCGCGCTTCTGGCGCGAAATCTCGCCTGGCGAGGCCGGCCTGGTGAGCAGCGCGGCAGTCGCCGAAACCACCAATGACGTGCTGCGGCTGAAATACCTCGACGGCGGTCACGGCGGCGGCTGCCCCAACGCGGACGACGCCAATACCTTGTTGCGCCGGCGCTTTCACCACCTGAGCTTCTACGGCTTCATGCTGTGCTTCGCCGCCACCAGCGTGGCCACGCTCTACCACTATGCATTTGGCTGGGAGGCACCGTACGCGATGACCAGCCTGCCGGTGGTGCTCGGCACCGTGGGCGGCATCGGTCTCCTGATCGGCCCTGCCGGGCTGTTCTGGCTCAACCTCAAGCGCCACCCGGCGCACGGCGACGCCGCGCAGAAGCAGATGGACCGCGGCTTCATCGCCTTGCTCTTTCTCACCAGCCTGAGCGGCCTCGCCCTGCTCGCCGGGCGCGATGGCAGCGCGATGGGGCTCTTGCTTGCGGTGCATCTCGGCGTGGTGATGGCGCTGTTCCTGACCATGCCCTACGGCAAGTTCGCTCACGGCTTCTATCGCAGTGCGGCGATGCTCAAGTGGGCGATCGAGAAGCGTCGCCCGAACCGCGTGGGCATAGGAAGCGAGTGATGGCACGCACGGACGACTCGTGCGTCAGGCACCGGGGATGGCGGCGGACGTACGCGCCAGTGCAGTCATGAAGATCACCGTGCTGGACGACGAGCACGGCGTGGTCTGCAATCTTGCGGCGCTGAACGTTCTGGAAGGCCTGCCGGTGACCCTGCAGGTGCATTCACAGCGCATCGCAGACGAGACAGAGCTGATCGCCGCGCTGCGCGGCAGCGCTTGCGCAATCCTGGTCCGCGAGCGTACCCGGATCACCGTGCGCACCCTCGACGCCGTGCCCGAGCTGAAGCTGATCGTCGTGATCGGACACCGGGCTAGCCAGATCGACGTCGATGCCTGCCGCCGTCGCGGCATTGAGGTTCAGATTGCACGCGGCGACCCTGTCGTCGCAAGCGAGCTCACCTGGACCCTCATTCTGGCCGCCTCTCGGCGCCTCGTTCCGTTCGCGGTACAACGGCCATGCGACCACGGGCGGCAAGGCAGCCCGGCTCCGAGGGGCGAGCGCCTGGGTCGCACACTGCATGGCCGCACGCTCGGCGTGTGGGCGCTGGGGCGCGTCGGCGCGCGCGTGGCGGCGATCGGCCACGCCTTTGGCATGCAGGTGCTGGTACATGGCGGCGAGCAGTCGCGGCGCGCAGCACGAGCAGCCGGCTATCGCTTCATCGGCAAGCGCCGCGCCTTCCTTGGTGCCGTCGACGTGCTGAGCCTGCACCTGCCGCCAAGACGCGAGACCCTTCATCTGATTGGCGAATCCGACCTGGCGGCGATGAGAGCGGACGCGCTGCTGGTCAACACCAGTCACCCTGAGCTTCTGGCCCCCGGGGCCCTGCTCGCGGCCCTCGGCCGCGGACGCCCGGGTGCGGCGGCGCTCGACGTGCATGAGGACGAACCTGCGACCGTCGCCGCCTACCGCGGCCACCCGGCGATCCTGTTCCCCCCGCAGTCAGAGCGAGTGAATGCGGACCACTATGAGGCCAGCTTCCGCGAGGCCTTCGGCCATGTGCGGCTGTTCATCGAGACTCAGTTGCAGGGCCGCAAGCGCCCCCTGATCAACCTCGCCAGTTTATTGCCTGTTGCGCACTAATCCGCCCCTTCTATTCATTTCCTGTCTCTGTCGCAAACTTCCAGAATGCCGCACAGACATTGAACTTGAAGGAAGTGGCCATGTTGAAGAGCATTCCCTGCACCCTGATGCGCGGCGGCACATCCAAGGGCCCCTATTTTCACGCCGCCGATCTTCCTGCGGACCCGGACGAACGCGACCGCGTCCTGCTGGCGGTGATGGGGTCGCCCCACGCACGCCAGATCGACGGCATCGGCGGCGGCGACACGCTGACCAGCAAGGTCGTCATTGTGAACACCTCGTCGCGGCCGGGCATCGATATCGAGTACCTGTTCGCCCAAGTGTCGGTGGAGACATCGACCGTGGACACCACGCCGAACTGCGGCAACATGCTCTCCGGCGTGGGCCCCTTCGCGCTCGAGAACGGACTGGTGCCGGCCGTCGATCCGGTGACGACGCTGCGCATCCTCAACCTCAACACCGCCAAGGTGGTCGAGGCGGTGATCCAGACGCCGGGCGGCAAGGTCCGCTACGAAGGCAATGCCCGCATCGACGGCGTGCCAGGAAGTGGCGCCCCCATCGTGCTGAATTTTCTCGATGCGGCTGGCGCAAAGACCGGCCGCCTGTTCCCGACCGGGCAACGATCGGACCTCATCGACGGCATCGAGGTGTCCTGTCTCGACTTCTCCACCCCGCTCGTCTTCGTCGCCGCGGCCGCACTTGGAAAGACCGGCTACGAAAGCAAGCGCGAACTCGATGCCGATGACGGACTGAAATCACGGCTGGAATCCATTCGCCTGCAGGTGGCGTTGATGGCGGGTCTCGGCGACGTTCGCGACAAGGTGCTTCCAAAGATCGCACTGGTTGCGCCGCCTCAGCACGACGGTGTCGTGGCGTCGCGCTACTTCACACCGTGGAATTGCCATTCGGCCTACGCGGTCACCGGTGCGTTGTGCCTTGCCGCCGCGGCGAGCATGCCCGGTACGGTCGTCCACCGGCTGGCACGTTTCAACCCCGGGGATCCCACCCTGGTGACCATCGAACAGCCCGCCGGGAAACTCGACATCCGCATGCAGGCGGCTGCAACCTCCACGGCCGCCGACCCGGTCTTCGTCTCGGCAGGACTCGTCCGAACCGCGAGGAGGCTTTTCCGCGGCGTCGTCCATGTTCCGCTCCTGGATCACGGCAGGGCGGCCTGAGCACGGCACACGAGATGACCGGATGACGTCGCCGGCAGGGTTTCGGACGGTGCCCCACGAACTCCATCTCGCGCATTAATCGCCTCCAGTTTTGCATTTCCCGCATTTCAACGCGATCACCATACTCGAATCCGCGACGCAGCACGCGACCGCGCAAGTGATCGCGAAGCCCGCGCGCGCAAACCCTTCCCCCCACCGCAAAGGGGCGGAACCCGTCCATCAAGGAGGAGCAATGAAAACGAAACCGACTGCCAAGGCGCTGGCCGCGCTCGTCGCAAGCGCACTGATGCCGGCGCTGGCCCAGGCGGGCGAAGAAAGCCCGCACAAACTCGAACTGAAGGTCCGCGGCGTCCACTTCGACCGCAGCTTCGAGACCTCATCCCGAGATCGAACCCAGTCCGCACTGGGCCTGCAGCTCAACTACGAGTCGCCCTATTTCGCCGACGCGATCGGTTTCGGCGTTTCCGGCTTCAGCGTGACCCGCCTGGCATCCTCCGGCCTGGTCACGACCGATGTCCTGTCCGTCGGCGGCGACGGAGAGTTTCACGACACTTTCGGGCAGATTGCGCAAGCCTTCGTCAAGCTCAAGCATCGGGACCTCCTCGAACTGAAGCTCGGCCGACAACTCCATGACTCGATGCTACTGACCAGTTCGAACAGCCGGGCCGTGCCCAATACCTATTCGGGCGGCAGCGCGGTCGTGACACCGATGAAGGGGCTGACGCTGCACGGCGCGATCTACGACCGCTGGTCGCGCCGCGCCCAATCGGACTTCGAGCGCTTCGCCACCGACCGATCCGCACAAGGGGCCATCGACCACGTCGCGGTGCTCGGCGCCGAGTACAAGAGTGGCCCGGTCGCCGTCGAGTTCGAGTACCTGAACTCAAAGGACTTCCTGACCAAGATGGGCTTGGTCGGGTCCTACACCTTCTCGCTGGCGGAGAAACAGAAGCTCAAGCTCACCGGCGGGGTGCACACCTCGCGCGACGCCGGGAGCCTCTTCATCAGCGGCTCGGAAAGTGCGGAACTGGACGACGAGGACAGGTTCCCGGCGGGAGCACGCAGCGACAACGACGGTCGCGGCGTGTATGTCGATGTCGACTGGTCGTTCGGCAACCTTGCCCTTGGCGCAGCGCTGGCAAAGTTCGATGGGGCCTGGATCGAGGACAACTTTGCCGGGGACCACGGCATGAACCCCTTCCCGACCGGTGGTGTGCTCGCAGACATGACGAACAACGACGAGACGGTCTGGATGGTGCGGGCCAGCTACAACTGGAAGGACTACATCAACGGGCTACGAACCACGGTGAAATACAAGAATGGAACGGGAGCCCGCAACAGCCACGTCGGCACGCTCGGGAGGGCCGACGAGAACGAGTTCGAGGTCGACGCGCGGTATCAGATCCCGCTGGTGAAAGGCCTCAACCTGCGCTACCGCTACCTGCGGTATACCTCGGACAAGGTTGGCAGGGTGGATGGCGTGCTCGAGGACAACACCGATCACCGTATCTATCTGGACTACAGCTACCGCTTCTTCTGAGCATCCCATTCGCGCGCAAGGGGTGGCACCGGCCAGCATGCGCCCCCCTTGCGGACTCTCCTTGCCCCAGGGCCGAACGGGCGCCTGTACAGGGCCGCGACTCGGCCAACACCGTTGCCGGCACCCGCTGTCTGCAACCCCTGAGCGGGAGGCAGGCGAGCGTTACACGTCCGGCGCTGCCTCTGCGGCCAGCGCATCGAATGCCGCCTCCACCGCCACCTCCTCGGCCTCCAACTCCACCGTCTGCAGCACCGGCCTGTCGGCCGGCGCCTGCAGCGCGTGCTGGGCACCACTGAAGAGGTCGCGCTTGAGCACATCGATGGCATCGACCCAGGCAGCCGACGGCTCGCAGCCCGCTGCCAGTTCGCCGTTGCGGCACACCGTCAGGCGCTTGCCCTCGAGGGCGAAATGCACGCCGGGCAAGGGGCGGACACGCACCGGGTCGTCGCTGCGCGCGGCAAAGCGCAGCATGGTGTCGCGCTCGTCACCGAGCAGGTCGAGGATCAGCGCCGGCAGCGCGTAGATCGGCAGGTCGCCGGTACGCAGCGGACCCCGCGTACCGTCGATCACCACCAGCGGCGTCGATACCAGGGTGCGGAACATCGGGTCGTCGAACTGCTCCCGGTTGGGCGCCAGCAGGCCGGACTCGGCATAGCCGCCGTGGTTCCAGCCGAGCGAAGGCAGGTGATCGCCGAACAGCACGATGATGGCCTGCGGGTCGCGCTCGCGCAGCGCGCCGAGGAAGGCCATCAGTTCGCGCGACTTGTAATACACGGTGTTGGCATAGGCCTTGACCAGCGCATTGTCGGTCTTCGTGTCGATGACCTGCGGGCGCTGCGCATTGAGCGGGTAATCGAGGTGGCCGAAGTAGGTCAGCACGTAGTTGAACACCGGCTGCGCGCCGTCGAGCGCGGGGCCGACGCGTTCGAGCACCTGGCGATAGAGCGAGGCGTCGCTGAGGAACTCGCGGTTCATGTCGTCGAGCGCGAAGTCGCGGTCGGACCAGTAGTGCTCGAAACCGATGCGGCGGTAAGCATTGATGCGGTTCCAGAACGGTGCGGCGTTCGGGTGCGAGGCGAAGCTGAGGTAGCCGGCTTCGCCGAGGTGGCGGGGCAGGCAGGGCACGTCGCGGCGCAGGCGGCCTTCGAAGAATACGGCGTCGGTCTTGACCGGGAAGCCGCACAGGGCCTCGAACTCGGCATTGGCGGTGTAGCCGCCGAACACCGGCGACAGCGCCCTGGCATTGCCGGCCGCCTTCCACAGCCTGCGGAAGGCCGGATCGAGCGGATCCGCCGACAGCCCGGCGGCCTTCAAGGCCATCGGATCCCAGAAGGATTCGAGCACGATCATGTGCACATTGCGTCCGCCGCGCCCCTGGCGGCCCGCAGCCGTCCTCAGGAAGGGGCTGGGCTGGGTCGCGCCGAGCAGGGTCAGCGCATCCTCGACCTCGTTCATCTGGGGGGCCGCGCCACGGCGGGCGAGGTTGCGCGCCGCCTCCTGCACCAGATGGATGGGCAGACCGCGCATCTCGTAGTTGCCGCGCTGATTCCACACCCAGTCGCCAAAGCGGGCGTCCATCCAGGCGGTGAGCGGCGCCGGCTGCGCCAGCACGGCGGCCACGCCAGCGATGACGGTGGCGAGCGCACCCCAGGCGCGCGGACGGCGCCAGGCGAACATCCACAGCAGCGCCACGAGCGGCAGCGCGAGCATGGCCACGCTGCCCCACAGCTGCCAGCCTTCCAGCAACAGAAAGAGATTTCTTGCGGCGACGAAGTCGTCGGGCATCACCGGCCCGCCCAGCACCGCAAGCTTGAGCGCATTGCCGACCGTGAAGGCGGAAAACAGCACGACCATCGCCACCCCGAAGCGCGCCACGCTGCGCGCCATCAGGAACAGCAGGCCGCCGATCAGCAGGTGCGCTGAGAGGTCACGCAGCCAGGCGTCCTGGCGCGGCGCCACGCCCAGGAAGTGGGCGATCGCCCATTGCGCGAGCGCATACCAGGCGGCCACCAGGCCGAGCGCACAGCCCCACTCGCGCACCTGGCGCAACCCTGCGCGCGCGCGCGTCGCACCCGCCGCAATGGGCAGCGACTCGGGCTGAGGCTCGGGCTTGGCGGGGGCACGGCTTGCGGACGCGGACACGGCGGCACTCCGGAGTGAAGTCTGGAGTGCGGATAATACGCGTGTAACAAACGCCTGTTAGCGCACCAGGGCGCATTTCCCCGCGATGCAACAAGGCAATTTGCGACAAGGTTTTGCGGCTCGCCGCCGGCACGCAGTCTCAGCAGCGGGACGCGATGAACTGCAGCGCGAGGCCATAGCCCTGGGTGCCGAAGCCGGCCATGACCGCCTCGGCGACGTCGGACAGGTAGGAGTGGTGGCGGAAGGATTCGCGCCGGTGCACGTTGGAGATGTGCACCTCGACGAAGGGAATCGCCACCCCCGCGAGCGCATCGCGGATCGCCACGCTGGTATGGGTGTAGGCGCCCGGGTTGATCAGGATCCAGCCGACACCCTCGCCGCGCGCGGCATGGATGCGGTCGACGATCGCGCCCTCATGGTTGCTCTGGAAGCACAGCACCTCGACGCCGAGCGCCTCGCCCTGCGCGCGCAAGCCGGCCTCGACATCGGCGAGCGTGGTGGCGCCATAGATCTCGGGCTCGCGCGTGCCGAGCAGGTTGAGATTGGGGCCATTGATGACCAGGACCTTGGGCATGCTGCCCTCCGCAATATTCAGTCATGAAAAAAGGGCGGTCCGCAGACCGCCCTTCGCGAATCGCTTCAGCGCAGAGGATATCAGCGCGGCAGCAGGCTCTCACCCATCAGGAACTCGTCGACCGCACGGGCGCACTGGCGGCCCTCACGAATCGCCCAGACCACCAACGACTGCCCGCGGCGCATGTCGCCGGCGGCGAACACCTTGGGCACGTTGGTGGCGTAGCAGCCCTCACCGTCGGTGCTGGCCTTGGCGTTACCACGCGTGTCCTTGTCGACGCCGAAGGCCTCGAGCACGCCACCCACCGGCTGGGTGAAGCCCATCGCGAACAGCACCAGGTCGGCCTTGATCTCGAACTCGGAGCCCGGGATCTCGCTCATCCTGCCGTCCTTCCACTCCAGGCGACAGGCCTTGAGCGCCTTGACCTTGCCGTTCTTGCCGATGAACTCCTTGGTGGCGACGGCGAAGTCGCGCTCGCAGCCTTCCTCGTGCGAGGACGAGGTGCGCAGCTTGGTCGGCCAGTACGGCCACACCAGCGGCTTGTTCTCCTGCTCGGGCGGCATCGGCATCAGCTCGAACTGGGTCACGCTCGCCGCGCCGTGACGGTTGGAGGTGCCCACGCAGTCAGAGCCGGTGTCGCCGCCGCCGATCACCACCACGTGCTTGCCCTTGGCCGAGATCGGATTCGGCTTGTCGCCGGCGACCTGCTTGTTCTGCGGGATCAGGAACTCGAGCGCGTAGTGCACCCCGCCGAGCTCGCGCCCCGGCACCGGCAGGTCGCGTGGCACCTCGGCGCCGCCCGCCAGCACCACGGCGTCGAAGTCCTGCTGCAGTTGCTCGGCGCTGACGACTTCCTTGGCGTCGTTGACGATGCCAGCCGGCATCTCCTTGGCCGCCACCACCACGCCGGTGCGGAAGCGCACGCCTTCGGCCTGCATCTGCTCGACACGGCGGTCGATCAGCCACTTCTCCATCTTGAAGTCGGGGATGCCGTAGCGCAGCAGGCCGCCGATGCGGTCGTTCTTCTCGAACACGGTGACGTCATGGCCGGCGCGTGCGAGCTGCTGCGCGGCGGCCAGGCCCGCCGGCCCGGAACCGACGACGGCGACCTTCTTGCCGGTCTTGAGCTCGGCCACCTGGGGCACCACCCAGCCTTCTTCCCACGCCTTGTCGATGATCGCGTGCTCGATCGACTTGATCCCCACCGCGTCGGTGTTGATGTTCAGCGTGCACGCCGCCTCGCAGGGCGCGGGGCAGATGCGGCCGGTGAACTCGGGAAAGTTGTTGGTCGAGTGCAGCACCTCGATCGCCTCGCGCCAGTGGCCGCGATACACGAGGTCGTTCCAGTCGGGAATGATGTTATTGACCGGGCAACCGTTGTTGCAGAACGGAATGCCGCAGTCCATGCAGCGCGCGCCCTGGATGGCGGCCTGCTCGTCGCTCAGGCGAACGACGAATTCCTTGTAGGTCTTCAGGCGCTTGTCGACCGGCTCGTAGGCCTCGGACAGACGCTGATGCTCCAGAAATCCAGTGGGCTTGCCCATTTATGCGGCCTCCTTCTCTGCTTCACGTGCCTCTGCCATCTCGGCCAGCGCACGACGGTACTCATGCGGGAACACCTTGACGAACTTCTTCCGCCAGACGCCCCAGTTGTTCAGGATCTCGCGGGCACGCACGCTGCCGGCGAAACGGACGTGGCGCTCGATCAGGCCCTTGAGGATGAGCTCGTCGCCCATCGTCAGATGGTCGATGTCGACGCGGCCATGGGATTCGAGCTCGTCGCCCGATTCCGACCCCTTGCGCGCGGCGATCTCGTCGGGCAGCGGCTCGAGCGCGACCTGCGCCATGTTGCAGCGCTGCTCGAACGTGCCGTCCTCGTCCAGCACGTAGGCCACGCCACCGGACATGCCGGCGGCGAAGTTGCGGCCCGTCTCGCCAAGCACGACCACGGTACCGCCGGTCATGTACTCGCAGCCATGGTCGCCGACGCCTTCCACCACCGCAGTGGCGCCGGAATTGCGCACCGCAAAGCGCTCGCCCGCGACACCGGCGAAGTACACCTCGCCTTCGGTCGCACCGTAGAGCACGGTGTTGCCGACGATGATGTTGTCAGGCGTGTCGCCACGGAACTCGGCCTTCGGACGCACGATGATGCGTCCGCCCGACAGGCCCTTGCCGACGTAGTCGTTGCCCTCGCCCACCAGCTCGAGCGTCACGCCACGCGCCAGGAAGGCACCGAAGCTCTGCCCCGCAGTGCCATTGAGGCGGATGTGGATGGTGTCCGACGGCAACCCGGAATGTCCGTAGCGCGCGGCGACCTCGCCCGACAGCATCGCGCCCACGGTGCGGTTGATGTTGCGCACCGGCAGGTCGATGTTGACCTTCTCCCCCTTCTCCAGCGCCGGCTTGGCGAGCGCGATGAGCTGGTTATCGAGCGCCTTGTCGAGGCCGTGGTCCTGCGTCTCGGTGTGCAGGCGCGGCACCTCGGCCGGCACGTTCGGCAGGTAGAAGATGCGCGAGTAATCCAGGCCCTGCGCCTTCCAGTGGGCGATGCCCTTCTTCATGTCGAGCAGGTCGGCGCGGCCGATCAGCTCGTCGAAGCTGCGGATGCCGAGCTGGGCCATCAGCTCGCGCACTTCCTCGGCGACGAAGAAGAAGTAATTGACCACGTGCTCGGGCTGACCCTGGAAGCGCGCGCGCAGCACCGGATCCTGGGTGGCGACGCCGACCGGGCAGGTGTTGAGGTGGCACTTGCGCATCATGATGCAGCCTTCGACGACCAGCGGCGCGGTGGCGAAGCCGAACTCGTCGGCGCCGAGCAGCGCACCGATGACGACGTCGCGGCCGGTCTTGATCTGGCCGTCGACCTGCAGGCGGATGCGCGAACGCAGGCGGTTGAGCACCAGGGTCTGCTGGGTCTCGGCCAGGCCGAGCTCCCACGGCGAACCGGCGTGCTTGATCGAGCTCCACGGGCTGGCGCCGGTGCCGCCGTCATGGCCGGCGACGACGATGTGGTCGGCCTTGGCCTTGGCCACGCCGGCCGCCACCGTGCCGATGCCGATCTCGGACACCAGCTTGACCGAGATGCTCGCTGCAGGGTTGGTGTTCTTGAGGTCGTGGATCAGCTGCGCGAGGTCTTCAATCGAATAGATGTCGTGGTGCGGCGGCGGCGAAATGAGGCCGACACCCGGCACCGAGTGGCGCAGGAAGCCGATGTATTCCGACACCTTGTGGCCGGGCAGCTGACCGCCCTCGCCGGGCTTGGCGCCCTGCGCCATCTTGATCTGGATCTGGTCGGCGTTGGCGAGGTATTCGGCGGTCACGCCGAAACGGCCCGAGGCCACCTGCTTGATCGCCGAACGCAGCGAGTCGCCGGCGTTCAGCTCGAGGTCGCGCGCGATGCGCTTCTCGCCGATCACCTGCGACAGCTTGATCGCCTGCGTGAGCGGCTTGAAGCGCATCGGATCCTCGCCGCCCTCGCCGGTGTTCGACTTGCCGCCGATGCGGTTCATCGCCACCGCCAGCGTGGTGTGCGCCTCGGTGGAGATGGAGCCGAGCGACATCGCGCCGGTGGCGAAGCGCTTGACGATCTCCACCGCCGGCTCGACCTCGTCGAGCGCCACCGGGGTTTCGGCGGCCCTGAGCTCGAACAGGCCGCGCAAGGTCATGTGGCGCTTGCTCTGGTCGTTGATGATGCGGGCGTACTCCTTGTAGGTGTCGTACTTGCCCGAGCGCGTGGCGTGCTGCAGCTTGGCGATCGCGTCCGGCGTCCACATGTGCTCTTCGCCGCGGATGCGGAAGGCGTACTCGCCACCGGCGTCGAGCATGTCGTGCAGCACCGGGTCGGGGCTGAACGCGGCCTTGTGCAGCTGGATCGCCTCTTCCATGACCTCGAACACGCCGATGCCCTCGACCTGGCTGGTGGTGCCGGTGAAGTACTTGTCGAGCAGCGCCTGCTTGAGGCCGACGGCCTCGAAGATCTGCGCCCCGGTGTAGGACATGTAGGTCGAGATGCCCATCTTCGACATGACCTTCATCAGGCCCTTGCCGATCGCCTTGACGAAGTGCTTGACGTACTTGGCGGCGGACTCCGCGTCACCGGCGAGGTGCTGCAGGGTCTCGAGCGCGAGGTAGGGATGCACGGCCTCGGCGCCATAGCCCGCGAGCACGGCGAAGTGATGCACTTCGCGCGCCGAGCCGGTCTCGACCACCAGGCCGGCGCGGGTACGCAGGCCCTTGGCCACCAGGTGCTGGTGAATGGCGGACAGCGCCAGCAGCGCGGGGATGGCGATGCGCTCGGCCGACAGCTTGCGGTCGGACACGATGAGGATGTTGTAGCCGCCCAGCACCGCGTTCTCGGCGTCGGCACACAGCGAGGCCAGGCGTGCTTCCACGCCTTCCTTACCCCACTCGGCCGGGTAGCAGATGTCGAGCTCGGCCGAGCGGAACTTGTTCTGCGTGTAGCGCGCGATGTTGCGGATCTTGGCCATGCCGGCGAAGTCGAGCACCGGCTGGCTCACCTCGAGGCGGAACGGCGGGTTGATCTCGTTGATTTCGAGCAGGTTGGGCTTGGGCCCGATGAAGGACACCAGCGACATCACCATCTGTTCGCGGATCGGGTCGATCGGCGGGTTGGTGACCTGGGCGAAGAGCTGACGGAAGTAGTTGTACAACGGCTTGCTGCGCGCCGACAGCACCGCCAGCGGCGAGTCGTTGCCCATCGAGCCGGTGCTCTCCTCGCCGCTCTTGCCCATCGGCTCGAGGATGAACTTGATGTCCTCCTGCGTGTAGCCGAAGGCCTGCTGGCGGTCGAGCAGCGGCGCGATGCGCTCGCCGCCGCCGTCAGCGGCGACACGGTCGGGCACGGCCGGCACCTCGAGGGTGTCGAGCTTGATGTTGATGCGGCGCAGCCAGTCGGCGTAGGGCTTGGCGTTGGCGAGCGACTCCTTGAGCTCCTTGTCGCCGATGATGCGGCCCTGCTCCATGTCGATCAGGAACATCTTGCCCGGCTGCAGGCGCCACTTCTTGACGATCTTGCTGTCGGGAATCGGCAGCACGCCGGATTCGGAGGCCATCACCACGAGGTCGTCGTCGGTGACCAGGTAACGCGCAGGACGCAGGCCGTTGCGGTCCAGCGTCGCGCCGATCTGGCGACCGTCGGTGAAGGCCACTGCGGCGGGGCCGTCCCACGGCTCCATCATCGCCGCGTGGTACTCGTAGAAGGCGCGACGCTTCTCGTCCATCTGCGTGTGCGACTCCCAGGCCTCGGGAATCATCATCATCATCGCGTGAGCGAGCGTGTAGCCGCTCATCACCAGCAGTTCGAGCGCATTGTCGAAGGAGGCCGAATCGGACTGGCCGGGGTAGATCAGCGGCCAGATCTTCTGCAGATCGTCGCCCAACAGCGGCGAATGCACGCCCTTCTCGCGCGCGCGCATCCAGTTGTAGTTGCCGCGCAGGGTGTTGATCTCGCCATTGTGGGCGATGTAGCGGAACGGATGGGCGAGATCCCACTTCGGGAAGGTGTTGGTCGAGAAGCGCTGGTGCACCAGCGACAGGGCCGACACCGCGCGCGGGTCGACCAGGTCGAGGTAATACTCGCCGACCTGGTTGGCGAGCAGCAGGCCCTTGTAGTTCACCGTGCGTGCCGACATCGACACCATGTAGAACTCCTTGCCGTGCTTGAGCTGCAGCGCGCCAATGGCGTTGGCGGCGCGGCGACGCACGACGTAGAGCTTGCGCTCGAGCGCTTCGGTGACCATCACATCCGGGCCGCGGCCGATGAAGATCTGGCGGATCACCGGCTCCTTGGCCTTCACCGTGGGCGACATCGGCATGGCGCGATTGACCGGCACGTCGCGCCAGCCGAGCACGGTCTGGCCTTCGGCCACGACCGCACGCTCGATCTCCTCTTCACAGGCCAGCCGCGAGGCCGCTTCCTTGGGCATGAACACCATGCCGACTCCGTACTCGCCGGACAGCGGCAGGATGACGCCCTGCCTGGCCATCTCCTCGCGGTAGAGCTGGTCGGGAATCTGGATCAGGATGCCGGCGCCGTCACCTTGCAGCGGGTCGGCACCGACCGCGCCGCGGTGATCGAGGTTCTTCAGGATTTCGAGGCCCTGCAGGATGATGTCATGACGTTTCTCGCCCTTGATGTGGGCGATGAAACCCACGCCGCAGGCATCATGTTCGTTGGCGGGGTCGTACAGACCCTGCTTTTGGGGCAGATCCATCTTCTTTTCCTCAAACGACACGCAAGATCACGCGCAGGAGCCGGGGGAGGCCAGTCGGACCGGGGGTCCGACTAAACCGAACGCGCACAAAAAAGCCGGGCGCGCGCGCACCGGCTTTATGATTTGCACCAAGTTGGTGCAAAAACAGCTTTCTGATGTCAAGGGAGCAGGACGAAAAGCCCGCATGCACCATTTTGGACACCGCCACCAGACGTGCTGTTGACGAAAAAAAACTATACGCCCGCAAAACGCCGGGTTCAAGAATTTTTTTGCACTGCGGCAGGCGTCTGGAAGAGGCTTTTTGCACTGCGTCTGCCGCCACGTCCACCGTCAATGGATCTCGCCGACCGCGAACAGGCGGCGATGCTCCTTCATTGCATAGCGGTCGGTCATGCCGGCGATGTAGTCGGCGATCGCCCGCGCCTTGTCCTCGCGCGCCATCGCCTGGTACTGCGGCGGCAGGATGTGCGGGTCGTCCATGAACGCGGCGAACAGCTCGCTGACGATGCGGCGCGCCTTGTTCGTCATGCGCAGCACCTGGTAGTGGCGGTAGAGCCGATCGCGCAGGAAGAGCTTCAGCTCGCGCAGGCGTGGCAGCAGCACGTCCGAATAGGCCACCAGGCGCGGCGCGGCGCGCACGTCGTCGAGCGAAGCCACGCCCGCGGCGGCGATGTTGGCGCGCGTCTGCTCGAGCAGGTCGATCACCATCAGGTGGATCATGCGGCGCACGGTCTCGTTGATCAGCTTGCGCCCGGTCAAGCCCGGCCAGCGCGCCTCGACCTCGCGACGCTGGGCCGCGAAAAGCGGGACGTCCTCGAGCTGCTCGAGGGTGATCAGGCCGGAGCGCAGGCCGTCGTCGACGTCGTGGTTGTTGTAGGCGATCTCGTCGGCGAGATTGGCGAGCTGGGCCTCGAGCGAAGGCTGGGTGCCGTCGAGAAAGCGTTGGCCGACGTCGCCGAGCGCCGCGGCGTGAGCGCGCGAGCAATGCTTGAGAATGCCTTCGCGGGTCTCGAACATCAGGTTCAGCCCCTCGAAGGCCGCATAGCGATCCTCGAGCAGATCCACCGTGCGCAGCGACTGCAGGTTGTGCTCGAAGCCGCCGAAATCCTTCATGCAGGCATTGAGCGCGTCCTGGCCGGCGTGCCCGAAGGGCGTGTGACCAAGGTCGTGCGCGAAGGCGATCGACTCGGCGAGATCCTCGTTGAGCGCGAGCTCGCGCGCGATGCCGCGCGTGATCTGGGCGACTTCGATGCTGTGGGTGAGCCGGGTACGGAACAGGTCGCCCTCGTGGTTGACGAAGACCTGCGTCTTGTATTCGAGGCGGCGAAAGGCAGTGGAGTGGACGATGCGGTCGCGGTCGCGCTGGAACTGCCCGCGCGCGACCGGCGCCGGTTCGTCATGCGTCCGGCCGCGCGAATTGGCCTCGGTGACTGCGTAAGGCGCGAGCTGCAGCATGGACCCCCTCCCCTCACCGTGCCTGCTCAAGGCAGGCAACAATCAACGACAGCGCGCCTCGATGGCAGCGACGAGCTCGGCTTGTGCGGCATCACCATGAATCACGGCGCGACCGAGTTTGCGCAGCAGCACCAGGCGCAGGCGGCCGGCCTCGACCTTCTTGTCGTGCGACATCAACTCGAGATAGCGCGCGGCACCCAGGCTCGGCCCCCACACCGGCAGTTTTGCGCGCACGAACAGGGCCTCGATGCGCCCGACGTCGGCGTCGCTCAACCAACCGAGACGACGTGAGAGCTCGGCCGCCATCATGGTGCCGGCGGCGACTGCCTCGCCGTGCAGCCATTCGCCGTAACCGAGCCCGGTCTCGATCGCATGACCGAAGGTATGGCCGAGGTTGAGCAGGGCGCGCTCGCCCTGCTCGGTCTCGTCCGCCGCCACCACCTCGGCCTTGTTGCGGCAGGAACGCTCGATCGCATACGCGAGCGCATCGGCGTCGCGCGCGACCAGGTGATCGAGATTGGTCTCGAGCCAGTCGAGAAAAACCGGATCACGGATCAGGCCGTACTTGATGACCTCGGCCAACCCGGCCGAAAGCTCGCGATCGGGCAAGGTGGCCAGGGTGTCGATGTCGGCCAGCACCAGCCTGGGCTGATAGAAGGCGCCGATCATGTTCTTGCCCAGTGGGTGGTTGATCGCCGTCTTGCCGCCAACCGAGGAGTCGACCTGGGCCAGCAGCGTGGTCGGGACCTGGATGAAGGGCATGCCGCGCTGGTAGCAGGCGGCCGCAAAGCCGCCCATGTCCCCCACCACCCCGCCGCCCAGCGCGACCAGCGTGGTCGAGCGCTCGCAGCGTTCGGCGAGCAGCATGTCGAAGATGCGGTTGAGGGTTTGCCAGTCCTTGAAGGCCTCGCCGTCCGGCAGGCTCACCGTCGACACCTTCACCCCTGCCTCCTCGAGCGCGCTGCGCAGCACCTCGAGGTAGAGCGGGCCGACGGTGTCGTTGGTGACGATCGCCACCCGTCGGGTCTTCAGATACGGCAGGATCAGCTCGGCGCGACCGAGCAGGCCGCGGCCGATGTGGATGGGATAGGCGCGATCGGCCAGGGCGACGGTCAGGGTCTGCATGTGCTGTGCTCGCGTTTCTTCAGGGCGTCCTCGATCAGGCGCACCATGGTCCCGGGGTTCGTGCGTCCGCCGTCGACCACGACGTGGGCCACCTCGCGGTAGAGCGGATCGCGCTGACGGTAGAGCTCCTCGATGCGCTG
Source organism: Thauera sp. (assembly GCF_035444905.1). Classification (GTDB taxonomy): domain Bacteria; phylum Pseudomonadota; class Gammaproteobacteria; order Burkholderiales; family Rhodocyclaceae; genus Thauera. The sequence goes on along the minus strand of NZ_DAOMPS010000001.1, from coordinate 229,561 downwards.
GCGCGGGTTCTCCACCTGCAGCAGCGGCCGGTTGCGGTCGTGGCGGGTGCGCTCGAAGAGGATCTGCGGCAGCACGTTGAGGTAGAACACGATGCCGCGTTCACGCATCAGCGCGCGGTTCTCGGGCGTGGTGACCACCCCGCCGCCGGTGGCGATGACGATGTCGGATTCGCGCGTCAGCTCGTCCATCATCTGCGTCTCGCGGCGGCGAAAGCCCGCCTCCCCTTCGATCTCGAAGATGGTCGGGATGCTCACCCCGGTGCGGGCGACGATCTCATGATCACAATCGGCAAAACGCAGCTTGCGCCGCCGCGCCAGCTCCTTGCCAACCGTGGTCTTGCCGGCGCCCATCATGCCGATCAGTATCAGACAGCTCACGCGCGACTCGCCGGAAGTCCAGATGAAAAAGGGGCGGGCACCCTTTCGGGATGCCCGCCCCGGCATTGTAACAGCAGAGTGCGAAGGCTTAACGCAGGGTCAGCGCGTCCGAGACGATGCGCGGGGTGATGAAGACGAGCAACTCCTTGCGGTTGGAGACCGTGCTGCGCGTCTTGAACAGATTGCCGAGCACCGGGATGTCGCCAAGCACCGGCACCTGATCCACGCCGGTCGACTCCTCTTCCTCATAGATGCCGCCGATCACGACGGTGCCGCCGTTCTCGATCAGCACCTCGCTCTTCACGTTCTTCGTCTCGATCGGCGGCACGTTGAGCAGCGCGTTCTCGTACAGGGGGCGATCCTTGTTCACCTCGATCGACAGCTGGAGCCGGCCATCAGGGGTGATCTGCGGCTTGACCTTGAGCGACAGCACCGCCTTCTTGAACGACACGCTGGTCGCGCCCGAGCTCGTCGCCTCCTGATAGGGGATCTCGGTACCCTGCTCGATCGACGCCTCGACCTGGTTGGCAGTCAGGACACGCGGACTGGACACCACTCGACCACGACCGTCGCTTTCGAGCGCCTGCAGCTCGAGGTTCAGGAAGCGCGTGGCCCTGCTGTTGAAAAGGCTCAGTCCGAACGAGCCGTAGCCTGCAGGCTGGAAACCCGTACCCGACTGGGCCAAGGTCGGCGTGAAGTTGTTGGGCACGCTGCTATCGCCGGGCGTCAATGAGGACGAGCCGAAGCCGATGCGGGCGCCATCGAGCGAGGCGGTTCCCTTGCTGCCAAAGGTCATGCGCACGCCGAGGTCCCGCGCAAAAGTCTTGTTCGCCTCGACGATCCGGGCCTCGATCAACACCTGGCGCGGTGCCACGTCGATCTCCTGGATCAGCCTGCGCAAGGCCTCCAGGCGCGAACCGACGTCGGTCACGAACACCTTGTTGCTGCGCTCATCGACGACCACGCTGCCACGTTGCGAGAGCATGGTCTGGTCCTTGCTCTTGAGGAAATCGAAGATCTCCTTGGCCTTGTGATAGTTGATCTGGAAGCTTTCCGTCTGCAGCGGCTCCAGGTCCTTGATCTGCGCCTGCGCCTCGAGTTGCAGCTTCTCGCGCGCAGCCAGCTCGTCACCCGGCGCAATCCAGATGACGTTGCCGTTCTTGCGCATGTCCAGGCCCTTGGACTGGAGGATGATGTCGAGCGCCTGGTCCCAGGGCACGTCCTTGAGGCGCAGCGTCAGGTTGCCCTGGACCGAGTCGGACGTGATGATGTTGAAGTCGGTGAAATCAGCGATGACCTGCAGCACCGAGCGCACATCGACGTTCTGGAAGTTCAGGGACAGCTTCTCACCCTGGAAATCAGCCCGTCCGCGGCCCAGCTTGGTCGGATCCTCCACCACGCGCTTGACCTCAAGCACGAAGCGGTTGTCGCTCTGGTAGGCGTTGTGCTCCCACAGGCCATTGGGCGTGACCGTCAGGCGCACCCGATCGCCCACTTGCTGAGCCGTCATCGACGTCACCGGGGTGGCGAAGTCGGTGACGTCGGAGCGGCGGCGCAGATGCTCGGGCAGCGCAGTCTTGAGGAAGTCCACCACCAGATTGCCGCCCTGCTGGCGGATGTCGATACCCGTCTCGGCACTCGACAGATCGACCACCACCCGCCCCTCACCTTCGGTGCCGCGACGGAAGTTGATGTCACGCACCGCCAGGCCGGAGGCGACGGCGACGCGCGAGTCGGCGAAGTTGCCGTGGGATTCGGCCACCGCCGCGGTCTGCGCCACCTGGCCGCTGACCGGCGTGATCGCGACGATGAGGTCACGGCCTTCGATGCGCGTCTCGTAGGGGCTCATCTTCACCAGGTTCAGCACCAGGCGCGTGCGGTCTCCCGCCTGCACGATGTTGGCGCTGCGCAGGTCGCCCTGCTCGATGTTCTGCACACTGCGGCCGAGCGCGTTGGCGGTGCCGGCGAAGTCGAAGGCGATGCGCGCCGGATTGGCCACGCTGAAGCTCGGCGGCGGGCTTGTCAGCGGCTCCTTGAGGGTGAGCCGCAGATACACCGTCCCCCCTTGCTCGGCCACCTCCAGCCCTTCGATCTGGTTGGCAAAAACCTGTGTCTGTTCCGACTCCTGCGCCAGGGCGCCGGGCGCCGGCGCGAGGCCTGCGACAACGGCCGCAAGCAGCAGCACTCCGATACGGTGTCTCATCTTCCGGTCTCCTGCCGCTCCTGCAATATCAGCTTACTGGTGCGTTCAACCCAGTCGCCGTACACGTCCTCGACGAGCTCGCGCAGCGTCACCTCGCTCTCGGTGATCGCGGTGACGACGCCGAAGTCCTGTCCCATGTAGTTACCAACCTTGACCTGATACAAGTTGTTGCTGACCCGCACCAGGGCATGCGTGCTCTTCCCCTGCATCAGCACGCCGACCATCTGCAGGGACTCGAGCGGATAGGCTTCCAGCGGCTCGCGGCGACGATCGAGGTCCGGCCGCAGGGCGCTGCCGGAAGCACGCCGTTCGGGCTCCATGCGCGCGCTGCGGAAGGGGTCGTCCCCCTGAACGCCTGCGTAATTCACCACCGGGAAGGGCAGCAGCTCGGGCAGCGGTCGCACCGCGCCGCGCATCGTCCTGCCCTGCTCATCCATCCACACCTGCAGGTTGTCCTCGTTGCCACCGGCACAGCCGGCCAGCAACACGCAGGCGACAAGCCACACACCCTTGTTCATCGTCTGGCCCCTTGCGCGGCCTGCGCCGCCTGCCGTTGCTGGGCGAGTTCTTCCTCGTCGAGATAGCGGTAGGTCGTGGCCCTGGCCTCGAGCTTGAGCTTGCCGTCCTTGTCGGCGTCCAGCCCGATGTTGTTCAGGGTGACGATCCGCGGCATGCGCGCGACGTCGCTGACAAATTCGCCAAGGTCGTGATACACGCCCAGCACGCGAATCTCGATGGGCATCTCGGCGTAGAACTCCTTGACCACGTCCGCACCCGGCTTGAACAGCTCGAACTGCAGGCCGCGTCCCAGGCCCGCCTGGTTGATGTCGGACAGCAGCGAATCCATCTCCGCCCGGTTCGGCAACTGCTTGAGCAGCGCGCCGAACTGGCGGTCGATCTCGGCGAGCTGGCGGCGGTGCTCCTCCAGGTTCACCGCCTGGCGCTTCTTCGCCACCCAGCTGTCGCGCAGCTGCATCTCTTCGGCCTGAACCCGCTCGAGCGTCTCGATCTGATCCCGCCAGTCGAACCACCAGAATGCGGCGATGGTCGCTGCAAGAAGCGCGATGAACACCGCCACGCGCGGCGCGACCGGCCACAGCCCGGGGTCGTTCGGGTCCAGCCCCTTGAAATCCTGCGCCAGGCGGTTGAAGTCGATGCCAGCGCGGCCCTTTGCGCTCGTGCTCATTGGCCCGCTCCCTTGGCCTCGGCGGCGGCCGCCTCGTTGTCGTCGGTCTTGGGCTGCCGGATGCCGATCCCGAGCGTGAACTCGCTCACGCGACGGTTGTCGATGTTCGCTGCCTTGGCCTCGACCAGGACCGGCTGCTCGAGGAAGGGCGAGGATTCGAGGTTGCGCATGAGATGCGAAACCCGCGCGTTGGACTGCGCATAGCCGACCAGGGTGACACGGCGATCGGTCTGCTTGATCGACTTCAGATAGACCCCCTCGGGCATCTGCTGCGCAAGTTCGTTGAACAGATGCACCGTCTCTGCGCGCGTGCTCTGCAAGGATTCGATGACCTGCTTGCGTGCCAGCATGGCGTCGATCTGTTCGCGCAGGCGCCGGATCTCGGCGATATCGCGATCGAGCTTGGCAATCTCGGTCTTCAGGAAGTCGTTACGTCCCTGCTGGCGCTCGATGTGGCCGGAGTAGACCATATGCACGGCAAGACCGATCAGCGCACCGAGCACGATCATCGCAACCGATAGCGCATAGAACTGCTGCCGGCGCTGACGGCGCTTCTCGATCCGGTGCGGGAGGAGGTTGATGCGGATCATGCGTCGAACCTCCGCAGGGCAAGGCCACAGGCGACCATCAGCGAGGGCGCGTCGGACAGCAGGTTCTTGGGTCGCAGCTTGCTGTCGAGCGTCATGCCGGCGAACGGGTTGGCGATCAGGGTATCGACCTGGGTGCGCGCGCCCACCACATCCCCGAGCCCGGGCATGACCGCGCAGCCGCCGGCGAGCACGACATGATCGACCTGGTTGAACTGGGTGGACGTGAAGAAGAACTGCAGTGCCCGCGAGACCTCGAGCGCCAGGCTGTCCATGAAGGGGCGGAGCAGGTCGCGGGGGTAGCTGTCGGGCAGCGAGCCGGCGCGCTTGGCGGTTTCCGCCTCCTCGTAGCTCATGCCGTACTGGCGGGCTATGTCCTGCGTGAGCTGACTGCCGCCGAAGGCCTGCTCACGGGAATACACCGACTGGCCATTGCGGAACATCGTGACGTTCATGACGCTGGCCCCGATGTCGACGAGGGCGATGACCTGGTCGGCACCGCCGCGGGGCAACTGCCTGCACACGAGCTCGAGCGCGGACTCGGTGGCGAGCGATTCGACGTCGACGATCACCGCCTTCAAGCCCGCCGCCTGGGCGACCGCGACCCGATCCTCGACCTTGTCCTTGCGCGACGCGGCGATCAGGACTTCGACGTCTCCCGGGCTGCCGGGCGCGGGACCGATTTCCTGGAAGTCGAGATTGACCTCGTCGAGCGCGAAGGGAATGTACTGGTTGGCCTCGGCCTCGACCGCGAACTCCATGTCGGTTTCGCGCAGCCCTTCGGGGAGAATGATCTTCTTCGTGATGACCGAGGACGAGGGCAGCGCCACGGCCACATTCTTGACACCGCCGCCGAAGCGGCGCAGCGCCCGCCTCAGCGCCTCGCTGACCGCCTCGAGGTTGGCGATGTTGCCATCGACGACGGCATCGCGCGGCAAGGGCTCGATCGCGTAGCGCTCGACTTTGTAAGCGTCCTTGTCACCCCCGGACAACTCGACCAGCTTGACCGATGAGGACGAGATATCGAGCCCCGCAAGCTGGCGCGTCGCTGATCTAAAAAGGGGGATGTCAATCACAAAGAAAGTCCTTACATTTCTTTATGTTACGCGCAAGAGCTAAGCAGGGCTCTAGAATGCTAGCAACAAGGTCTGGGGGTGTAAAGGCAACTGCATCACACTTAACGGCTGCTAACAGGAAGTATTGAGGGCAGCGGGAAGGCTTCCTTTATAATCAATTCCCATTGACACAACCCTGGATTGCCCATGCGCTGGGTCCTGTATCCGATCGCAGCGCTGCTGGCGCTGATTGTTCTCGGCGTCGCCACGCTCGCGGCGATGGCCTTCTTTGCCTGGCCGAACCTGCCTTCGCTCGACACGCTGACGGATTACCGTCCGCGCGTGCCGTTGCGAGTATATACGGCCGACGGCCACCTCATCGGCGAGTTCGGTGAAGAGCGCCGTGATGTAGTTCGCATTGCCGATGTTCCATCCACGCTCAAGCACGCCATCCTCGCCGCCGAGGACGAGCGATTCTATGAGCATCCGGGCATCGACCCGGTCGGACTGGTGCGCGCGGCCCTTGCCAACCTGTCGACCGGGGGTCGCGGCCAGGGCGCATCCACCATCACCATGCAGGTGGCGCGCAACTTCTTCCTGTCGCGCGAGAAGACCTACAACCGCAAGCTCTATGAGATCCTGCTTGCGCTCAAGATCGAGCAGAACCTGAGCAAGGACCAGATCCTCGAGCTCTACGTCAATCAGATCTTCCTCGGCCAGCGCGCCTACGGCTTCGCCGTGGCCGCACGCGCCTACTACGGCAAGACTCTCGATGAGCTCACGCTGCCCGAGGCGGCGATGCTGGCCGGACTGCCCAAGGCGCCGTCGGCGTTCAATCCCATCGTCAACCCGGCGCGCGCCGCCGTGCGCCAGCAGTACGTGCTGCGCCGCATGCTCGAGGTCGGCTACATCGACAGCGCCCAGTACGAGGACGCGCTCGCCTTCGCCACGCCCAAACAGAGCCAGCGCGACATGGCCGCCGCGCGCAAGCCGCAGGACATCTTCGTGCCCGGCGACTATGTCGCCGAGATGGCGCGCCAGATCGCGGTCGAACAGTTCGGCGAACAGGCCTACGAACTGGGCATCCGCATCGTCACCACGGTCACGCGCAAGGACCAGGAGGCCGCCTATGCCGCACTGCGCCGCGGCGTGCTCGATTACGACCGGCGCCACGGCTATCGCGGCCCGGAAGCCTTCGTCGACCTTCCGGCGGGCGAGGTGGATGCCGAGCGCCTCGACGAACTGCTGGGCGACACCAGCGATCATGGCGACCTGCTCGCCGCGCTGGTGCTCAAGGCCACGCCGAAGCAGGTCGTCGTCTATCGTCGCGGCCAGGAAATCACCATCGCCGGCAAGGGCCTGAGCTTCGTCGCGCCGATGCTGGCCGACAAGGCGCCGCAAAGCAGGCGCATTCGCCCCGGCGCCATCGTGCGCCTGCGCGAGACGGCCAAGGACGGCTGGGAAATCGCCCAGTTGCCGGAGGTTCAGTCCGCGCTGGTGTCGATCGACTCGCACACCGGCGCGGTGCGCGCGCTGGTCGGCGGTTTCGACTTCAACCGCAACAAGTTCAATCACGTCACCCAGGCGGTACGCCAGCCGGGCTCGAGCTTCAAGCCCTTCATCTTCTCCGCTGCGCTCGATCGCAATTTCGGCCCCGGCAACGTGATGACCGACGAGCCGCTCTACTACCCGGCCGGCGTGACCGGCAGCAAGGCCTGGGAGCCGAAGAATTACGACGGCCGCTACGCCGGCCCGATGACCCTGCGCGAGGCGCTGGCGCGATCGCGGAACATGATCGCAATCCGGCTGCTCGAGGAGATCACGCCGGAATATGCACGCGACTACATCACCCGCTTCGGCTTCGACGCGGCGCGCAACCCCGCCTACCTGACGATGGCGCTCGGTGCCGGTGCCGCCACGCCCTGGGAGATGGCGGCCGGCTATGCAGTGTTCGCCAACGGCGGCTATCGCATCGAGCCGTACATCGTGAAGGAGATCTACGACGGCGCGGGCCGCCTGATCGCGCGCACCGACCCGCCGGTCGCGGGCCAGAGCGCCCCGCGCGTCATCGATGCACGCAACGCCTGGCTGATGGATTCGATGATGCGTGACGTGGTCCAGAGCGGCACCGCAACGCGGGCTCGCAGCCTCAAGCGCAACGACCTCGCCGGCAAGACCGGCACCACCAACGACTACCTGGACGCCTGGTTCTGCGGCTACCACCCCGACCTCGTGGCCGTGGCCTGGGTGGGTCACAGCCAGCCGCGCAACCTGGGCCGCGGCGAAACGGGCGGCGCTGCAGCACTGCCGATCTGGATCAACTACATGGCCAGCGCCCTCGAGGGCGTACCCGAGACGCAGCTGCCGCGCCCGGGCGGATTGACCCTGGTGGACAACGGCCTGCGCAGCCGCCAGGACTACCACTACGCCGAGTACGAGCCGCCCGCGCCGCCACCTGCGCCCGACTGGCTGCAACAGATGTTCGCCGCGGACAGCTTCCCCGCGATGGAAGCGCCCAGCGAGGCGATTCCGCCCGGCCCGGCACCTGCCGCGCGCCTTCCGCCGATGCCTGCCCCCGCGCAGGCGCCGGCCCCGGTCGAAGACCGCATTCCGGTGCCGATCCGGCGCTGAGGCGCGGCCACACTCGCAGCGCTCAGGCCGGCGGCGCCAACCTCACCGGCTCGCCGGCCTGCTCGCTGCACAGCGCGGCCAGCATTGCCCACAGTTCCGCGCCATCGCGGGCACTGATCCAGCGCCCTTCCTGTGGCCGAAAATGGAAGCCGCCCGATTTGGCGGCCACCCAGATCTCGCGTGCGGCGGTATGGCGGTTGAGGATCATCTTGCTGCCGTTGTCGAACTCGAGCTCGAGCACACCACCGGGCTTGGGCTCGATATCGATGTCCACGCCGCAGTCCTCGAGCGCCGTCTCGATACGGGCCAGTTCGGCCTCGGCAAGCGCGTTGAAAGCAGACTCTTCCATATTGTTCCCTTCTGTTAGCATTCCCGTTTTTCGCGAATGACGGCAACGCAAGCCCCGATGCGAACCACGACCCGAATCACGCTCACTGCCCTGGCGCTCAGCTGCTCGCTGCTTTCGGCCTGCGGCATCAAGGGCCCGCTGTATCTTCCCGCGCCCGGCACCACGGCACCGCCGCCGGCGGGCGCTGATCATAGCAAACCCGTCATCCCGCCGGACCTGCTCTCCAACACCCCGCCGATCGAATGAACGCCTCTACCCCCGCCCGCCCCCCGCTTTCCCAGGATGCCCACTGGCCGGTCCCGACCCTGCACGCACGCGAAGGCGCGCTGTGGCTCGAGGACGTCGCGCTCGCCGACATCGCCAGCCGATTCGGCACACCGACTTATGTTTACTCGCGGGCGGCGCTCGAGGCGGCCTTCAAGGCCTGGCAACAGGCTCTGACCGGGCGCCGGGCGCTGGTCTGCTACGCGGTGAAGGCCAACTCGAACCTGGGCATCCTGTCGGTCTTTGCCCGCCTGGGTGCGGGCTTCGACATCGTCTCCGGCGGCGAACTGGCGCGCGTCCTGGCCGCCGGCGGGCGCGCCGACCAGGTGGTGTTCTCGGGGGTGGGCAAGTCGCGTGCAGAGATGCGCCAGGCGCTCGACGCCGGCATCCGCTGCTTCAATGTCGAATCGGCGGCCGAACTCGAACGCCTCAATGCCGTCGCCGGCGAAGGCGGTCGCAAGGCGCCGATCGCCCTGCGCGTCAATCCGGACGTGGACCCGAAGACGCACCCCTATATTTCCACCGGCCTGAAGGGCAACAAGTTCGGCGTGGCCTTTGCCGATGCCCTGGCGCTCTATCGGCAAGCAGCAGCCCTGCCCAACCTGCGCATCACCGGCATCGCCTGCCACATCGGCTCCCAACTGCTCGACCCCGCACCGATGGCGGAAGCCGCACAGAAGGTGCTCGGGCTCGTCGACCTCCTCGCGGCCGAAGGCATCGCCCTCGAACACATCGACCTCGGCGGCGGCCTCGGCATCCGCTACCGCGACGAGACGCCGCCTGCGGTGGCCGATTATCTTGCCCCGCTGCTGAAGGTCTTCGCCGGTCGCCACGAGGAGCTCTGCTTTGAGCCTGGTCGCTCACTGGTCGGCAATGCCGGCCTGTTGCTGACCCGCGTCGAGTACCTGAAGCCGGGCGAAACGAAGAACTTCGCCATCGTCGACGCCGCGATGAACGACCTCGCCCGCCCCGCCCTGTACGACGCGTGGCACGACGTGGTGGCGGTCACGCCCCATGACGGCGAGGAGGAGGTCTATGAAGTCGTCGGCCCGATCTGCGAGAGCGGCGACTTCCTCGCCCATGGGCGCAGCCTGAAGGTGTGCGAGGGCGATCTGCTCGCCATCCTGTCGGCCGGCGCCTACGGCATGACGATGAGCTCGAACTACAACACCCGTCCGCGCGCGGCCGAAGTCATCGTCGATCGCGACCAGATCCACCCGGTGCGTGAGCGCGAGACCGTTGCCGAACTGTTCGCTTCGGAGCACACCCTGCCCTGAAGCCGGCAAGCGCCGGGCGCACAAGCCCCGGCGCGGCGCCATGCTGCCTCACGCCTCTTCGGGCACGCGCGCGTAGCCGGCGTCGTAAGCCTCGTAGAGCGCACGCCCGAAGGCCTTCCAGGCCGGCCCGCCATGCGTGTGCAGACCGGTCTCGGCGCTCTGGCGCATGTTGATCAGCATCAGTTCGGACAGCGCGAACAGTTCTCCAGTGAGCTTTTCCTGGCGGATCGGGCTGCGCAACAGCTTCATCATGCAGCCGGACGTGCAGCTCAGCGCCTGCTGTGCGAGCTCGCGCAGACGCGCCCCATCCTGCCAGTCGAGCCCGATGGCGATGCCTCGTTTGACGATCTCGCGCTCGAGCTCGTCCGCCGTGCGCGCGTAATGCCCAAATCCGCTCATAATCCCTGTCCTTCGCGGTGCCGCGCTGGCAACAGCATGCACACCAGATGCTGCATTGCATGAATTCCTTTGCGGAACGCCTTCTATGCTAATCCAGTCCGAGCCGGACTTGTCTGCAATTCACGCGTTTTCGTGACCCTTATCATGACTATTAGACTCACTTTTGCGCGCATAAGCCGCAGCCTGATGCTCGCCGGCGCGCTTATCGCATCGCAACATTCCGGCGCAAGCGAGGGGCTGCCGCCGGCACTGCAACTGGCCCTCGACACGGCGCGCATCCCGACCGAGGCGGTGTCGGTGTGGGTGCAAGCGGTCGATGCCGTGCAGCCGACGCTGGCGCTCAATGCCGACCGGCCGATGAACCCGGCCTCGGTGATGAAGCTCGTCACCGCCTTTGCCGCCCTCGAGCGCCTCGGCCCGGCGCACAGCTGGCGCACCCAGGTGGCGGCAAGCGGCATGCTGCAACACGGCGTCCTGCACGGCGACCTCTACCTGGTCGGCGGCGCGGATCCCGTACTCGGCTACGACCGCATGTGGAAGCTGCTGCGCCGCCTGCGCGCGCTTGGCATCGAGCGCATCGAAGGCGACATCGTGCTCGACGCCTCCGCGCTGCAGCTGCCGCCGCACGACCCCGACGCCTTCGACGGCCGCGGCCTGCGCCCCTACAACAGCGGGCCGCACGGCCTGCTGATGCACTACAACACCCTGCTGCTGGGCCTCTATCCGGGAAAGGCGGCCAACGAACCGGTCACGCTGGCCGCCGAACCGCCACTCGCCGGCGTCGTCATCGATAACCGCATCCTGACCTCGAATGCGCCCTGCGGCACCTGGTACAGCGACCTGCAGGCCAGCATCGAGGGCGGTCGGCGACTGGTGCTGAGCGGCAGCCTGCCCGCCGCCTGCGGCCCGCGCACCTGGAGTGCGGCCCCCCTGCCACCGGCCGAATTCGGCATCGCGCTCGTCGCCGGGCTATGGAGCGAGGTCGGTGGCCGGCTGAGCGGCGCGGTACGCGAAGGCCGGCTACCAGCGAGCGGCACCGAGATCCTGTTCGGCGATGATTCGCCGCCGCTGGCCGATGTCGTGCGCGACATGAACAAGTGGTCGAGCAACGTCATCGCGCGCCAGTTGCTCGCCACGCTCGGCGCGCTCAGCCCTGCGCGAACCCAGGACACGCCCCACATGGTCGCCGGCGGCGCGCGCGTGGCCGCGGAGCAGCTCGCGGCAGCGGGCATCGACACCCAGGGGCTGGTGATCGACAACGGCTCCGGCCTGTCGCGCATCGAGCGCATCCGCGCCGACAGCCTCGGCCAGTTGCTGCTCGCCGTCTGGCGCCGCCCGTGGATGCCCGAGTACCTTGCCGCCCTGCCGGTGGCCGGCCTTGACGGCACGGCGCGGCGTCGGCTGGCGGACAGCCCGGCCACCGGCCAGGCGCACATCAAGACCGGCACGCTCAATGGCGTACGCGCGATCGGCGGCTACCTGCTCGACCGCCATGGCCGCCGCCATGCAGTGGTGATGATGGTCAATCACCCCGAGGCGCACAACAGCGCCGCGGCGCAGGACGCCTTGCTCGAGTGGGTGTGGGCCGGCGCGCAGTGATCAGTCCATCGGCAGCGTGCGCCGCTGCGTCAGCACCCACCAGCCGCGCACCACGCGGTACAGGATCCACAGCCCGGCGATCAGGATGAGGAGCAGCGCGAAGGGGACGCCGATCACGGTCAGCATCAGCAGCACCGCCACCGCCACCCACATCACCGCGAACCAGAAGGTGCGGATCTGCCAGCGGAAATGGCTCTCGAGCCAGGTGCCACGCACCGCGGCCTGGTTCCAGTAGTTGATGATCACCGCCGCGATCGACGGCAGGCTGGCGATGAAGCTGAAGATGATGAAGGCCGTGCCGGCCAACGCCGAGAACACCGCGAAGGCGTGCAGGGCGTAGACCAGATGGGTCACGGTGACCATGTTCTCGGACGGCTGGCCGGCGGCCAGCGGGGCCGGATAGGGACTGTTCATCGAGGCTCCTCGGGGCGCAGGGCAAGGCGCCCGCGCCGGGTTGGTGGACGAGGCCCGGACCATGCCGCGAATCCGCGGCCGGCGCAACAACAAGACGTAAGCTGGCCGAGTTGCCGCCTACAGTCCGAGCTCGCTCCACATCGCATCCACCTTCGCCTTCACCGCCGCGTCCATCACGATCGGCGTCCCCCACTCGCGGCTGGTCTCGCCCGGCCACTTGTTGGTCGCATCCAGCCCCATCTTGCTGCCCAGGCCGGCGACCGGGCTGGCGAAATCGAGATAGTCGATCGGCGTGTTGTCGACCAGGGTGGTGTCGCGGCTGGCGTCCATGCGCGTGGTGAGCGCCCAGATCACTTCCTTCCAGTCGCGGATGTTCACATCGTCATCGACCACGATGATGAACTTGGTGTACATGAACTGGCGCAGGAAGCTCCAGATGCCAAACATCACGCGCTTGGCGTGGCCGGGGTACTGCTTCCTGATGCTGACCACCGCCAGCCGGTAGGAGCAGCCCTCGGGCGGCAGGTAGAAATCGACGATCTCGGTGAACTGCTTCTGCAGCAGCGGCACGAAGACTTCGTTCAAGGCCACGCCCAGCATCGCCGGCTCGTCGGGCGGCTTGCCGGTATAGGTGCTGTGGTAGATCGGATCGCGGCGCATGGTGACGCGCTCGATGGTGAACACCGGGAAGTCGGAGACCTCGTTGTAATAGCCGGTGTGGTCACCGTAGGGCCCTTCCGGCGCCATGTCATCGGGGTGGATCACGCCTTCGAGCACGATCTCGCTCGAAGCCGGCACCTGCAGCTCGTTGCCGAGACACTTCACCAGCTCGGTCTTGGCGCCACGCAACAGGCCGGCGAACTGGTATTCCGAGATCGTGTCCGGCACCGGCGTCACCGCACCGAGGATGGTCGCCGGGTCGCAGCCCAGCACCACCGAGACCGGGAAAGGCTCGCCCGGATGCGCGCGCTGGTGCTCGAGAAAATCCAGCGCCCCGCCGCGGTGCGCCAACCAGCGCATGATCACGCGGTTGCGGCCGATCACCTGCTGGCGATAGATGCCCAGGTTCTGGCGCTTCTTGTGCGGCCCGCGCGTCACCACCAGGCCCCAGGTGATCAGCGGCGCGGCGTCGCCCGGCCAGCAGTGCTGGATCGGCAGCTTCGCCAGATCCACCTCGTCGCCCTGCCACACCAGCTGCTGGCAGGGCGCGGAACGCACTTCCCTGGGCGCCATGTTGAGCACCTGCTTCAGCACCGGCAGCTTTTCCCAGGCGTCCTTGAGGCCCTTGGGCGGTTCGGGCTCCTTGAGGTAGGCGAGCAGCTTGCCGACTTCCCTCAGGGGCGTGCTCCAGTTGCCGTCGGCGACGTCCTCGCCCATGCCCATCGCGACCCGCTGCGGGGTACCGAACAGGTTGGCGAGCACCGGGATGGATTGCGGCACGCCCCTGGTCACCGGCTTCTCGAACAGCAGGGCGGGCCCGCCCGCGCGCAACACGCGGTCGGCGATCTCGGTCATTTCGAGATGGGTGTCGACGGGGACGGTGATGCGCTTCAATTCGCCGCGCGCCTCGAGCTGGGTGATGAAGTCGCGCAGGTCGTCGTATTTCATTCAGGCGTCTCGTGGTGGATGCGTGTCATGGGCGGGCGGGGCATGGGCAAGCATTGACGCGCCCGCCGGCGCGAAGTTGCAGTCGCCTGGGAATGGGCATGCTCAACGCTGGGCGTTGATCGCATCGCGCGTCTCAAGCGCCACCCTTCGCGCAGCCTCGGCGAAATCCTCGCCGCGGCTGGCGTAGAGGATGGCGCGCGAGGAATTGATCATCAGCCCCGCCCCCTGCGCCGTGCGCCCCGCCGCCAGCGTCGCGGCGATATCGCCGCCCTGGGCGCCGATGCCGGGCACCAGCAGCGGCATGTCGCCGGTGAGTTCGCGCACGCGCGCGATCTCGGCGGGGAAGGTGGCGCCGACCACCAGGCCGCAGTTGCCGCTGGCGTTCCAGTCCTCGGCGACGGTGCGCGCGACGTGTTCGTAGAGCTTCATGCGGCCCCTGGGCGTGTCGACGTCGAGGAACTGCAGGTCCGAGCCGCCCGGGTTGGAGGTGCGGCAGAGCAGGATCACGCCCTTGTCGGGCCAGGCCAGATAGGGATCGACCGAGTCGCGCCCCATGTAGGGATTGACCGTGATCGCGTCGGCCTTGAAGCGCTCGAAGGCCTCGATGGCGTACTGCTCGGCGGTGCTGCCGATGTCGCCGCGCTTGGCGTCGAGGATCACCGGGGTGTCGGGATGCGCCGCGTGGATGTGCGCGATCACCGCCTCGAGCTGGTCCTCGGCGCGGTGGGCCGCGAAGTAGGCGATCTGCGGCTTGAAGCAGCACACGAGCTCGGCGGTGGCATCGACGATGGCCTTGCAGAACGCGAAGATGGCGTCGGGCCTGCCCTGCAGGTGGGCAGGGAAACGGGCGGGATCGGGGTCGAGGCCGACGCAGAGCAGGCTGTTGCGCTGTTGCCAGGCGGCCTCGAGGGCGGTCATGAAGTGCATGGGCGAAATCCCTGAATGAACGATTCTTGAAAGGCGGCCGCGGGGGGCGGCAGCGGGCACACGCACCGACGGCAATCGGCCCGGCGGCCGAACCTGCCCGGCCCGCTCAGCCCGCGCGCAGCAGCTGGTCGACGAAGACGCCGGCAAACACGACCGCGCCCAGCCAGTTGTTGTGACGGAAAGCCTTGAAGCAGTCTGCGCGCTCGCGGGCGCGAATCAGCGTGAAGTGATAGCCGGCGATGCCCGCGGCGGCGGCAAGGCCGAAGTAGTAGGCCGGCCCTGCCCCAGTCAGCGCCCCCACCACGGCGAGCAGGCCGATCGCGGCCGCATAGCACAGCATGATGGCGGCGACGTCGAAGCGGCCGAAGGTGATCGCCGAGGTCTTGATGCCGATCTTGAGGTCGTCCGGGCGGTCGACCATCGCGTACTCGGTGTCGTAGGCCACCGCCCAGAACACATTGGCGAGCAGCATCAGCCAGGCGACGCCCGGCACCTCGCCCGTGACCGCGGCGAAGCCCATCGGAATGCCGAAGCCGAAGGCGATGCCGAGGTAGGCCTGCGGGATGGCGAAGAAGCGCTTGGTGAAGGGGTAGCTGGCGGCGAGGAACAGCGCCGGCACCGAAAGCCAGATCACCAGCGGCTCGAGGGGAAGGATCAGCACGAAGGACAGCAGCGACAGGCCGGCGGCCAGCAACAGGGCCTCGCGCGGGCTCACGGACTTCGTCGCCAGCGGGCGATGCTTCGTGCGTTCGACGTGGCCGTCGAAGTCGCGATCGGCGTAGTCGTTGATCACACAGCCGGCCGAGCGCATCAGGAAGGTGCCGAGCACGAAGATCACCAGGATGTGCAGCGGGGGCCAGCCCCCGGCCGCCAGCCACAGCGCCCACAGCGTGGGCCACAGCAGCAGCAGGGTGCCGATCGGCTTGTCGATGCGCATCAGGCGCACGTAGTGGGGCAGCTTGTCGGCGAAAGGCATGGAATGGGTCATCGGGGCAGGTCGTAGATTGCGGGAAGGAAGAATTCGCTCACCATCAGCGCACGGCCGTGCAGCCGGAACAGCGAGCGTCGGCCCCACAGGTCGTGGCCGAGGGCGGATTCGGGGGCGCAGGTGGCTAGCACCGAACGCGCCCGATGATAGCGCGCATCGCGCCGATCGAGCCGGGTGCAGGTGAGCGCCGAGCGGGCGATGGCGGGGTCGGCGAACAGGGCCGCGCCCAGCGGGCGGGCGCC
The DNA here is from genome assembly GCF_035444905.1 of Thauera sp. Lineage (GTDB taxonomy): Bacteria > Pseudomonadota > Gammaproteobacteria > Burkholderiales > Rhodocyclaceae > Thauera. The sequence continues at coordinate 213,454 of NZ_DAOMPS010000001.1, read as the reverse complement.
GAGTCCGCGGAACAGGTTCCAGGCACCGCGTACATTGCGCCGGGGCAGCAGAGAGCGCGCAAACACGACAGGGCGTCCATCGGCAAACAGCAGCACCTCGCGCACCCACACCCGCTCGCCCGGGCGCAGGCTGAGCACGGCCGCCTCGTCACGCAGGGCCTGGTCCAGGCTCTGGAACAGCACGCGCACCGCAAACTGCCCGCAGCGCGCGGTGATGCGCGCGGTGAGCGAGGCCGGATCGGTGAGCCAGGGCTGCAGCGCCGGCGGCACGGTGGCGCGCGGCGGGGTGGGGTGCCAGGTTTCGTGGTGGAGTCGGGTACGCATGGGCGGGAGGACGAATTGAGGCCGGCATTCTACCAACCCCTGGGCCGGGGGCCGCGCTGACGACCGCACTTCAGGCCTGCAGCAGCCCTTCGCGACCGCCCAGCCAGCGCCGCATCAGCGCGTCGGCCGCGGCGGGCTGATGCGCCAGCAGGTCTTCGGCCAGTTCGCGCGCGGGCGCGATCAGGTCGACGTCCGCCTCGAGACTTGCATAGCGCAGCAGGGGCACGCCGCTCTGGCGCGCGCCCACGAACTCGCCCGGGCCGCGGATGCGCAGGTCGGCACGCGCGATCTCGAAGCCGTCGGTGTTCTCGTAGATCACCTTCAGGCGCTCGCGACCGGTCTGCGACAGGGGCTGGGCGTAGATCAGGATGCACACCGACTCGGCCGTACCCCGCCCGACCCGGCCGCGCAACTGGTGCAGCTGGGCGAGACCGAAGCGCTCTGCGTGCTCGATCACCATCAGGCTGGCATTGGGCACATCCACCCCGACCTCGATCACCGTGGTGGCCACCAGCACGTCGAGTTCCCCGGCGGCGAAGGCGGACATCGTGGCCGACTTGGCGTCGTTCCTGAGCCGGCCGTGCACCAGTCCGACGCGCAATTCGGGCAGTGCGGCGACCAGGGTGTCGAAGGTGTCCTGCGCGGTCTGCAGTTGCAGCGCCTCCGACTCCTCGATCAGCGGGCACACCCAGTAGGCCTGGCGCCCGGCGAGACAGGCGTCGCGCACGCGGCCAACCACCTCGCCGCGACGGGCGTCGGACACCAGGCGGGTGCGAATCGGCGTGCGCCCGGGCGGGAGTTCGTCGAGCACCGATACGTCGAGATCTGCGTAGTGCGTCATCGCCAGCGTGCGCGGGATCGGCGTGGCGGACATCATCAGCATGTGCGGGCGCAGCCCGTCGGCGCCCTTCTCGCGCAGCGCAAGGCGTTGGCGCACGCCGAAGCGATGCTGCTCGTCGACCACCGCGAGCGCCAGTCGCGGCAGCGTCACCGGGTCCTCGATCAGCGCATGCGTGCCGACGGCGAGCAGCACCTCGCCATCGTGCAGGCGGGCGAGCTCGGCCGCGCGTTCGCGCTTGCGCCGCCCGCCCGACAGCCAGGCCACCTCGACGCCGAGCGGCGCCAGCCAGGCCGACAGTTTGCGATGGTGCTGCTCGGCCAGGATCTCGGTCGGCGCCATCATCGCCGCCTGCCAGCCATTCTCGGCCGCCTGCAGCATCGCCAGCGCCGCCACCAGGGTTTTGCCGCTGCCGACATCACCCTGCAACAGGCGCTGCATCGGATGTGGCGCGGCCAGATCGGCGGCGATCTCCGCCGTGGCCCGCTGCTGCGCAGCGGTGGGCCGGAAAGGCAGCGCATCCAGCAAGGCACGGGTCAGTGCCCCGCGTGCGCGCAGCGGCATGGCGGCGCGGGCGCGGCGTGCGAGGTAGGCGCGGCGCAAGGAGAGCTGCTGCACCAGCAGCTCCTCGAACTTGATCCGCCGCCAGGCCGGATGCTCGCGTTGCTCGAGCGCCCAGGGGTCGGCATCGGGCGTCGGCCGGTGGAGCGCCTGCAAGGCCTCGGCAAATCCGGGCAGGCCGAGGCGGGCGAGCCAGGCCGGCGGCAGCAGCTCGTCCATCGGCTCGGTGTCGAGCGCGCGCTCGATCAGCTTGCGCAAGGTCGCCTGACCGACGCCGGCCGTGGTCGGATAGACCGGCGTCAGGGCTGTGGGCAGCCCCTCGCCCGGCGCCACCACGCGCACGCGCGGATGGACCATCTCGTCGCCGAAGAAGCCGCCACGCACCTCACCGAACAGGCGCACGCGGCGGCCCACGGCGAGCTGCGTCTGCTGCGAAGGGTAGAAGTTGAGCCAGCGCGCGACCAGGATGCCAGCGCCGTCGCTGACCCGCGCCACCAGCTGCCGGCGCGGGCGCAACACGACCTCGCAGGCGAGTACCTCGCCCTCGATCTGGGCCGGGAAACCCGGTCGCACGGAGGCGATCGGGGTCAGCCGCGTCTCGTCCTCATAGCGCAGCGGCAGATGCACCAGCAGGTCGCGCGGACCATGCAGATCGAGCTTCGCCAGCCGTCCCGCGAGCTGGCTGCCGACGCCGCTCCAGCCGCGGGTGGACTGCCCCGCCGCCACTCGGGTCTGTACGCAAACGCTCAGTCGAGCACCAGCACCAGATCGGCCTCGACCAGCGCGCCGCGCGGTAGCTCGCGCACGCCGACGGTCGCACGCGCGGGATAGGGCTCGGCGAAGTGACGCTTCATGACGTCGTTGACGACGCCGAAATTGCTCAGATCGGTCATGTAGATCGTGATCTTGACCACATCGTTGAAGCTGCCCCCGGCGGCGGCGGCGACGGCCTTGAGATTGTCGAAGACCTGCAGGGCCTGGGCCTCGACCCCCTCGGCCATCTCCATGGTGGTGGGATGGAGCCCGATCTGTCCGGACAGGAAGACCTGGTTGCCGACCTTGACGGCCTGCGAATAGGGGCCGATGGCGGCGGGGGCATTGGGCGTTGAAATGATCTGGCGGGCCATGGACGGACTCTCCGGAGTTGGTGGAGGCGGCATTGTAACCGCCCGCGCCTGCAGCGACGGCCGCGCGGGGCAGGCGCCTCGGCGACCGCCCACGGCAATCGGTGACTCAGGTCTGCGCGCGCAGGGTGATCTCGCAGCCGAGGCGGTTGATCACCTTCTGCAGACCGCGCCGCGCACCGGCATTGATCACCAGCGGCGCCATGAAGTTGGCGCGCAGCCCGGTGGACGCCGGGCTCGTCTCCTCGCCCGTTTCCTTGCGCACGATGACGGCTACGGCAGCGTCCTGAGCCGACTCCAGCTGCAGCAGCGCAACCTCGTCGTCGCTGAGGATGAACTCGAAGTTGATGCCGAGCTGCTCGGGCCCCGTCACCGAGAAGGCGACGTCGGGCTCATCCAGGCTCTGCAGCAGGAGGACGTCGGGCTCGCGCCCTTCCTCGTGCACCAGCGCAAAGCGGCGGCAGTGCTCGAAGCCGGGCAAGCCGGCAGGAAAGTCGATGATCTTGTCGTCGGCGATGTCGGCATTGCCGAACACGGGGCTCTTGATCTGCATGGTCCACTCCTGGTTGGGTGATCGTGACGAAAACTCGAGCTCTGCGGTGCTGCAGGCGCGCCTCTAGCGCTTGGTCCGTGGTGGCAGCAGGATGCCCGCGGGTTCGCCGCTGCGCCGAAGGGCTGCCTGGGCCTGCTCGGCGGCGCGACGGTCCGGAAAGGGGCCCAGCACCACGCGACTCTGAATGCGCGCCTCGAATCCTGCCGCCGACAGCCGCTCGTACAGCACGAGCGCATTGGCGGCGTCGCCAAAGACGCCGAGCTGGAGCTGGAAGCCGTCGCCCGCCGGGCTCAGGGCATCGGCAGGCAGCAGCACGCCCGACGGGACCGGGGCGACCGCGCGGGGGGCGCCCTCCCCATTGCCGGCGGCTTGTGGCGTGCTCGCGGCGTCCGTCTCCTGAACCGGTTCTGACGAGGGGGTGCCATCGGTCACGGACGCATCATCTGCGTCAGCCGCGGCCGATGGCGTCGCCGCCGACGTGTGCACCTGCAATTGCACCGGATCGGGCACGAGGCCGGTGCCGATATCCGCGGTCGGCGCCGGTGCCTCCGCAGTGCGCGCGGGGGCCTGCTCATCCATGATGAGCGCAAGCACCGTGAGCACCATCGCGCCGCACAAGGCCAGGCCCGCCCGCAACAACGCCGCCCGGCGCGCCGCGCCGGCCTCGCCGCGCAGCGCGGGCACGGCCCTCACCCGTGCCTCCCGCCTGCGCTGGCGATGGACAGCACGAGCTCGGCCTCGGCCTGGGTGATGCCGCAACGGGTAGCGATCATCTCCGCATTCAGCCCCTGGCGGGCGAGCACGAGCGCTTCGCTGTACTCCGGCGAGATGCCGGGCTCAGGCGCCGCGCCGTCGAGGCGGGCGCGCAAGGCGTCGATGTCGGCCAGCAGGTTGGCGATCTCCTCCTGCTGGCGGTCGACGACTTGCTGCAGGCTGCCCAGCTCGCGCTGCAGGCGCTGGTTGTCCAGCCTGAGCTGAAAACTCGCGGCGACCGACTGGGCCGCAGCGTCCGAAGCGGCAGGCGCCTCGACGGGGGCGAGGTCGCGACGCAGCATGGGTGAATAGTCGCCATCATCGTCCTCGGCCTGCTCGAGGTCGATTGCTGCGGCCGGCCCGGCGGCGTCAGAAGCGCGCGCCGCGGCGCGCCCTCCGCCCGCAGCGCCTGCGGCCAGGGGCTTCACGCTCGCCTCGCCGCGTGGCGCCCGGCTGCGCAGCGCAGCGAGAAACTGCCACCCCGCGTAGGCCGCGAGCAGCAGCACGAGCAGCCACAGTGCCTCACGCATGGCCGACGGCCACCCCTGGTCCGACAGCCGCGCCGGAACCCCGCCGCCAGCGCGGAACGAGACAAAGGAGATGCTGTGTTCGGGACATGAAGGGCGGCGCGGGGATAATGCACGGATAATACTGCCGCCCCTCCCCACCGACAAACCACGATGGACCTCTCGCTCGCCGCCGCCCTGTTCTGGCTCAAGAAGTTCGTTGCCGTGCTGGTGCTGCCGCCCGTCCTTCCCCTGCTGCCGATCGTCACCGGCCTGCTCGTGATCAGGCGTGCCCGCCGCCTCGGCATCGGCCTGGCGTGGACCGGCGTGGTCCTGCACGTGCTGCTGATCAGCCCCTTCAGCGTGAGCTGGCTGGTGCGCCAGGTCGAGTATGCGCAAGCGCTCGACGCAAGCGCAGCGCGTACCGCACAGGCGATCGTCGTGCTGGGGGCGGGCCGACGCTCGCATGCACCCGAATTCGACGGCGAGACGGTCAATCGCCTCGCCCTCGAGCGCCTGCGCTACGGCGCCAGGCTCGCCCGCGAGCATGGCCTGCCGCTGCTGGTCAGCGGCGGCGCACCGCGTGGCGACACACCCGAGGCATGGCTGATGCAGCGCGTGCTGCAGCAGGACTATGGCTTGTCGGCGCGCTGGGTGGAATCGGCGTCGCGCGACACGCGCGAGAACGCGCGCTTCTCCGCGGTGCAGCTGCAGGCTGCAGGGGTCGAGCGTGTCCTGCTCGTCACCCACGCCATGCACATGAAGCGGGCGCGCAGCGAATTCGAGGCCGCCGGGCTCGTAGTCGTCCCGGCCCCCACCGCCTGGCTGGGCGGCGGCGAGGCCGAGGCCGGCGATGACCAGGCGCTGTCCCTCCTGCCGAGCCAGAACACCGCCTACGCGGGCTGGTTCGCGCTGCACGAACTGCTCGGGCAGCTGGCCTACCGCTGGTCGCGTTGAGGCTCAGCGCTTGCCAAAGACAGCCTTGCGCTTGTCGAGGAAGGCGCTCACGCCCTCGGCGAAGTCCGCTCCCGCGGCGCAGCGCGCAAAGGCCTCGGCCTCACCCTGGAGTTGGGTCTCGATCGGCGCGTCATGCGATTCGGCAAGCAGGCGCTTGATCTCGCCATAGGTGTGGCGCGGCCCCGCCAGCAGCCGCGACACCATGCGGCTGACTTCGGCATCGAGCTCTGCCGCCGGCACGACGCGATTGACCAGACCCAGCCGCTGCGCCTCGGCCGCGTCGAAGCGATCGGCCAGCAGCAGCAACTCGGCTGCCTTGCGCCGACCGACGATGCGCGGCAGAAAGTAGGAGGCACCACCATCCCCGGACAGGCCGATCGCCGCATAGGCCGTGGTGAAGATGGCGTCCTCGGCCGCCAGCACAAGGTCGCAGCCGGCCATCAGCGACAGCCCGAAGCCGGCGCAGGCACCCTGAACGCTGGCCAAGACGGGCTGGGGCAAGCCCTGCAGCAGCTGCACGGTCGGGTTGATGTCGCGTTCGATCATGGCGCGAAAACCGGCCAGGCGAGCAGCGGGCGACAGGTGCAGCTGACGGGCGAAGTCCTTCAGGTCGCCGCCGGCCATGAAGTGCGCGCCCGCGCCCTTGATCACGAGCACGCCGAAATCCTGGCGCCCGGTCAGCCCGCGCGCGGCGGCGTGGAGATCCTCCATCATCTCCTCGGACAAGGCGTTGAGCGCATCGGGGCGGTTGAGGACGAGGGTGGCCACACCCTCGCGGACGTCGACAAGAACGGTTCCGGCCATTTCGGCCTCCTTCAATGAAAATGCCCGTCCCCATCGGGACGACGGGCGACGGGCATGCCTGGATCCTGCACCGGCCACGGCCTGGGCCGGCACCGATACGTCGCGGCTGGATCAGCCGCCGAAGTCGTCGAGCATGATGTTCTCGCGCTCGACGCCGAGGTCCAGCAGCATCTTGATCACGGCGGCGTTCATCATCGGGGGGCCGCACATGTAGAACTCGCAATCCTCGGGGGCTGGATGGTCCTTGAGGTAGTTCTCGTACAGCACGTTGTGGATGAAGCCGGTGTAGCCCGTCCAGTTGTCTTCGGGCAGCGGGTCGGACAGCGCCAGGTGCCACTTGAAGTTGGGATTCTCTTCCTGCAGCTTGTCGAACTCCTCGACGTAGAAGGCCTCTCGCATCGAGCGCGCGCCATACCAGAAGCTGATCTTGCGCTTGCTGTGCAGGCGCTTCAACTGGTCGAAGATGTGCGAGCGCATCGGTGCCATGCCGGCACCGCCGCCGATGAAGACCATTTCGTGATCGGTGTCGCGCGCGAAGAATTCGCCGAAGGGGCCGTACACGGTGACCTTGTCGCCCTCCTTGAGGTTGAACACCCAGGACGACATCTTTCCCGGCGGGATGTCGTCACGACCCGGCGGGGGCGAGGCGACCCGGATATTGAACTTCACCACGCCGTGCTCTTCAGGGTAGTTCGCCATCGAGTAGGCGCGAATCACGGTCTCATCAACCTTGGACACGAAGCGCCACATGTTGAACTTGTCCCAGTCGCCGCGATACTCGTCCTGGATGTCGAAGTCCTTGTAATTGACCACGTGCGGCGGGCACTCGAGCTGCACGTAACCGCCGGCGCGGAAATCGACGTTCTCGCCCTCGGGCAGGCGCAGCGTGAGCTCCTTGATGAAGGTGGCGACGTTGGGGTTGGACTCCACCGTGCATTCCCACTTCTTCACGCCGAAGACCTCTTCCGGCACCTCGACCTTCATGTCCTGCTTGACCGGGGTCTGGCAGGACAGGCGCCAGCCTTCCTTGGCGTCGCGCTTCGTGAAGTGCGACTCCTCGGTGGCCAGCATTGAGCCACCGCCCTCCTTGACCACGCACTTGCACTGCGCGCAGGTGCCGCCGCCGCCGCAGGCCGACGGCAGGAAAAGACCGCTCTCGGCCAGCGTCTGCAACAGCTTGCCGCCAGCCGGCACGGTGATCTTCTTCTCGCCGTTGATGTCGATGGTGACGTCGCCGCTGGCGACGAGCTTGGAGCGGGCAAACAGGATGACCACCGCCAGCAGCAGCACTGTGGCGGTGAACATGCCGATGCCCAAAACGATTTCAGGATTCATCTTTTCATTGCCTCCTTACAGCTGCACACCGGAGAAGGACATGAAGCCCAGGGACATCAGACCGATGGTGATGAAGGTGATGCCCAGGCCCTGCAGGCCGTCCGGCACGTCGCTGTACTTCAGTTTCTCGCGGATGGCCGCCAGCAGGGCGATCGCCAGGCCCCAGGAGAAGCCGGAGCCCAGGCCATAGACCACCGATTCGCTGAAGGTGTAGTCGCGCTCGACCATGAACAGCACGCCGCCCATGATCGCGCAGTTCACCGTGATCAGCGGCAGGAACACGCCCAGCGCGTTGTAGAGGGCGGGCACGAACTTGTCGAGCAGCATCTCCAGGATCTGCACCGTCGCCGCAATGATGCCGATGAAGGACAGCAGGCCGATGAAGGACAGGTCCACATCGGGCAGCCCGGCCCAGGCCAGCGCACCGTCGGCGAGGAAGGTGTGATAGACGAGGTTGTTGAGCGGCACGGTGATGGTCTGCACCACCACCACGGCGATACCCAGACCGATCGCGGTCTCGACCTTCTTGGAAATGGCGATGAAGGTGCACATGCCGAGGAAGAAGGCCAGCGCCATGTTCTCGATGAACACGGCGCGGACGAAGAGGCTCAGATAGTGCTCCATCAGAAGGCCTCCTTGCGCACCTGGGGTGCCATCTTGAACTGGTTCTCCTCAACCTGACCCCTCTTCCATTCACGCAGGCCCCAGATCAGGAAGCCGATCAGGAAGAAGGCCGACGGCGGCAGCAACAGCAGGCCGTTGGGCTGGTACCAGCCGCCCTCGGTCACCGGCTGCAGGATGGTGACACCGAACAGCTTGCCGGCACCGAACAGCTCGCGCACGAAACCGACCGCGATCAGCACCACGCTGTAGCCCAGTCCATTACCGATACCGTCGAGGAAGGACAGCAGCGGCGGGTTCTGCATCGCAAAGCCCTCGGCACGGCCCATCACGATGCAGTTGGTGATGATGAGGCCGACGAACACCGACAGCTGCTTGGACAGGCTGTAGGCGAAGGCCTTCAGCGTCTGGTCCACCACGATCACCAGCGAGGCGATGATCACGACCTGCACGATCATGCGGATCGAACTCGGTATCTGCGCCCGTATCAACGACACGAACAGGCTCGAGAAGCCGGTCACCAGGGTGAGCGCGATCGACATCACCAGCGCGGTGTTGAGGTTGGTCGTCACCGCCAGCGCCGAACAGATGCCGAGGATCTGCAGCGCGATCGGGTTGTTGTTGAACAGCGGGTTGAGCAGGACTTCCTTCGGAGTGAGCTTGGACATGATCACGCCTCCTTCGAGCGCAGCTTGGCAAGGAAGGGGCCGAAGCCCTGCTCGCCCAGCCAGAACTTCAGCAGATTATCGACGCCGTTGCTGGTGAGCGTGGCGCCGGCCAGGGCATCGACCTGATGGATGGCCGCCGAGCTCTGCGGGTCCACGCCACCCTTGACGATCTGCACCGCGACCTCGCCCTGATCGTTGAACAGTTGCTTGCCCTCCCACTGCCGGCGCCAGCGCGGGTTGTCGACCTCGCCGCCGAGGCCGGGGGTTTCGGCGTGCTCATGAAAACCGAGGCCGACCACGGTGTTGAGGTCGCCCTTGAGCGCCATGAAGCCGTGCAGGGTCGACCACAGACCGTAGCCGCGGATCGGCAGGATCAGGGTCTCGATGCGGCCTTGCTCATCCTCGATCATGTACACCGTGGTGTAGCGCTCGCGCCGCTTGATCGAGGCGATGTCCTCGTCCTTGGTCAGGCGCACCGACTGCTGCGGGTCCTTGGCCGCCTTGAGCGGATCGAAGGTCGCGGCGTCGAAGTCGTCGGCGAACTCGCCGCTCTCGAGATTGACCAGCCGCGCCTTGATGGTGTCGCCGAACAGCGCGCGCACCTGCGCCGCAGGCAGCTCGCGGCCGCCCATGCCGGCGATGGCCGCGATGCTGCGCTGCTTGTCGAGCAGGCGGTTCTGGGTCTGCAGCGGCTTCAACGAAACCGCCGCCCCGGCCACGAAGACGGAGCTGACGAGGCTGACCGCCAGCGCCACCGTCAGGGTGCGGGATATGGATTCCTTATTGGACATCGCGCGCGAGCCTCCGCTTGATGTTGGCCGCCACCACGAAGTGGTCGATCAGCGGCGCGAAAAGGTTGCCGAACAGGATGGCCAGCATGATGCCTTCGGGGAAGGCCGGATTCACCACGCGGATCAGCACGGTCATGACGCCGATCAGCGCGCCGAAGATCCACTTGCCGGTGTCGGTCATCGAGGCCGAGACCGGGTCGGTGGCCATGAAGATCATGCCGAAGGTGAAGCCGCCCATCACCAGGTGCCAGTACCAGGGCATGGCGAACATCGGGTTGGTGTCGGAGCCGATGGCATTGAACAGCAGGCTCATCGCCACCATGCCGAGGAAAACGCCGAGGACGATCCGCCACGATGCAATCTTCATGACTAGCAGCACTGCGCCGCCGATCAGGATGGCCAGCGTGCTGGTCTCGCCGATCGAGCCGTGCACCGTGCCGAGGAAGGCATCCCACCAGGTGATGCCGCCCGCCATGATGGCCTCCAGACCGCCCGAGGCGCCGAAGGACAGCATGGTCGCGCCGGTGTAGCCGTCGACCGCGGTCCACACCGCGTCACCCGACATCTGCGCCGGATAGGCGAAATACAGGAAGGCACGGCCAGTCAGCGCCGGGTTGAGGAAGTTCTTGCCGGTACCGCCAAAGACCTCCTTGCCAACGACGATGCCGAAGCTGATGCCGAGCGCGACTTGCCACAGCGGCATGTCGGGCGGACAGATCAGCGCGAACAGCACCGAGCTGACGAAGAAGCCCTCATTGACCTCGTGCTTGCGGATGGCGGCGAACAGCACCTCCCAGAAGCCCCCGACAATGAAGGTCGTCAGGTAGATCGGCAGGAAGTAGGCCGCGCCATGCAGGAAGTTGGCCCACAGGCTGGCGGGATCGAAACCGGCGATCCCGCCCAGCAGCGCGAAGCGCCAGCCTTCCTGGGCCGCCATCAGCTCGGCATTGGACGCGAGAATGGTGTTGGCCTGGTAGCCAACGTTCCACATGCCGAAGAACATCGCCGGGAAGGTGCACAGCCACACCGTGATCATCATGCGCTTGAGGTCGAGACCGTCGCGCACGTGGGCGGTGGTGCGGGTGACACTGCCGGGCTTGAACAGGCCGGTGTCGATGGCTTCGTACAGAGCGTAGAACTTCTCGTACTTGCCACCCTTTTCAAAGTGATGCTCGATGCTGTCGAGCCAGGAGCGCAGACCCATTCTCAACCCTCCTTCTCGATGCGTGTGAGGTTATCCCGCAGGATGGGACCGTATTCGTACTTGCCCGCGCACACGTAGGTGCACAGCGCCAGGTCTTCTTCGTCGAGCTCGAGCGCGCCGAGCTTCTGCGCGGTATCGGTATCGCCGACGATCAGTGCCCGCAGCAGCTGCGTGGGCAACACGTCGAGCGGCATCACCTCTTCGTAGTTGCCGATCGGCACCATGGCGCGCGGACTGCCGTTGGTCGTGGTGGTGAAATCGAACAGCTTGCCCGGCGACAGCTTCGAGATGTAGAGGTTCATCACGGAATGTTTCTCCACGCCGGCGCGCAGGTAATGCAGCATCTCGCGCTCGGTGCCTTCCTCGAGGCAGGACGCCTGCAGGTGGTAGCGACCGAGGTAGGCACAGGCGCCGCGCGAGGTGCGACCACCGAACACGGAACCCGAGATCACGCGTACCTTCTTGCCCACCTTGATCTCGCCCGCGGTCAGCTCGTCCAGGCTGGCCCCCAGACGCGCACGCACCAGACGGGGCTTGGCGACCATCGGCCCGCCGAGCGCGACCACGCGCTCGGTCCACAGTCGCCCGCTGGCAAACAGCTTGCCGATCGCGATCACGTCCTGGTAGTTCAGGTACCACACGCTCTTGTGCGCGCCGACCGGATCGACAAAGTGGATGTGCGTGCCGGCAAGCCCTGCCGGATGCGGACCCGCGAAGGTCTCGGCGCTGACGTTGCCCTGCTCGACACCCGGCATCTGCGTGCCCTCGCCATGACAGACGACGACACGACCCATGCGCGCGAGCACCTTGAGGCCGCGCGCGAAGTCGTCCTTGTGCTCGGCAATGACCACGGTCGGATCGGCTGCCAGCGGATGGGTATCGATGGCCGTCACGAAGATCGAGCGGGGCTTGCTGTCGATCGCCGGCACCTTGCTGTAGGGGCGCGTGCGCAATGCCGTCCATAGGCCGGACTCGATCAGGTTCTCGCGCACCTTGGCGTCGTCCAGGGTGTCGATCTGAGCATCGCTGTAACGGGCGAAATCGACTGCGCTGTCGGCCGCATCCTCGCCCTCGAGATCGATCACCACCGACTGCAGCACGCGCTGCTCGCCACGATGGATCGCACTGACCGTGCCGGCACCCGGTGCGGTAAACACCACGCCGGGGGTCTTCTTGTCGGAAAAAAGGACCTGCCCCAGCTTCACCCGATCACCGACCTGCACCGCCATGGTCGGCTTCATGCCGTGGTAGTCGAAGCCGATGACGGCCACGCTGCGCACGGGACGACCGTCCTCGATGCGCTGCGCGGGTGCGCCGGTGATGGGCAGGTCCAGACCGCGTTTGATTCTTATCATGCGCCTCTCGCCCAAAGACTCGTGGGAATGGACGAGACCGCCGTCTGGCCGTCACGGGACCCCTCTGCCCCGCGACGTCGGGTCGGTCCCGCGTCTACAAACACGCGGATTATAAAAGATTGTTACCTGCCGATCACGCCGAACCAGCAACAACCCGGTCCCGATCCGTAGTTTCCACAACGCGGGCCGACCACCGCAGGATCGCGTCAGACGCGTTCAAACACCGCCGCCGCACCCATCCCGGTGCCGATGCACATGCTGATCATCCCAAAGCGCAGCGAAGGATCGCGCCGCATCGCCGACACCAGCGTCGCCGTGCGGATCGCCCCGGTCGCGCCGAGCGGATGGCCCAGCGCGATCGCGCCACCAAACGGGTTCACCCTCGCCGGATCCAGGTCGAGCTGGCGCATCACCGCCAGGGCCTGGGCCGCGAAGGCCTCGTTGAGCTCGGTCCAGCCGATGTCAGCGAGCGGTGTGCCGGCCAGCTTCAGGGCGCGCGGAATCGCCTCGATCGGGCCGATGCCCATCACCTGCGGGGGCACCCCGGCCACCGCATAGCTGGCGAAACGGGCGATCGGCTGCAGGTCGTAGCGCTTGACTGCGGTCTCGCTCATCAGCAGCACGGCGGCCGCGCCGTCCGACATCTGCGAGCTGTTGCCGGCGGTGACCGAACCGCGCGCGGCAAACACCGGCTTGAGCTTCGCCAGCCTGTCGATTGCAGCGTCCGCGCGCGGCCCCTCGTCCTGCTCGACGCTGTGCTCGGCGATGCGCACCGTGCCGTCCGCGCCCGGTGCGTAGGACTTCACTGCGTAGGGCAGGGTCTCGTCGCGGAAGTGGCCTGCCGCGATCGCCGCGCAGGCACGGCGATGCGACTCCACCGCAAAAGCGTCCTGATCCTCGCGGCTCACGCCCCACTGCTGCGCAACCTTCTCGGCCGTCAGTCCCATGCCGTAGGCGATGGCGAGGTTCTCTGCGCGGGCGAAGATCTGCGGGTTGAGGCTGACCTTGTTGCCCATGATCTGCGGCATCGCACTCATGCTCTCGGTGCCGGCCGCAATCATCACGTCGGCCTCGCCGAGCCGGATGCGGTTGGCGGCATCGGCCACCGCCTGCAGGCCCGAGGCGCAGAAGCGGTTGATGGTGATGCCCGGCACCGCATCCGGCAGGCCGGCGAGCAGCAGGCCGATGCGGGCGACGTTCATGCCCTGCTCCGCCTCGGGCATGGCGCAGCCGGTGATGACGTCGCCGATCTCGTTGCCATCGAGATTGGGCACCTTCGCCACGACCTCGCGCAGCACCGTCGCCAGCATGTCGTCCGGGCGCACGTGGCGGAAGGCGCCGTTGCGCCTGGCCACCGGGGTGCGGAGCGCGGCAACGATGTAGGCGTCCTGAATCTGTTTGCTCATGGTTCTCGTCCTCGATCCGTTGCCATCACGGGATGGCGATCAATTGCGCAGGGGCTTGCCGGTTTCGAGCATGTGCGCAATGCGCTGCTGGGTCTTGTCGGTCTTCAGCAGCTCGACGAACTGGGCGCGCTCGACGTCCAGGATCCACTGCTCGCTCACCCGGCTGTTGGTATCGACCTCGCCACCACACAGCGCGGTCGCCGCGGCTTTCGCCACGCGGTAGTCGTGCGCCGAGATGAAGCCGCCCTCGGCCATGTTCAGCAGCAGCATCTCGCAGGTCGCGATGCCGTTGCGCCCGGCCACGCTGACCTGCGGATTGAAGAGCGGCGGCCGCCAGGCCGACTCGGCCATCGCCCGCGCGCGGCTGATCGCGGCGTGAAGGATCTCGTGGGCATTGAACACGACGTCGTCGCCCGCCCGCCCAAAACCGAGCTGCACCGCTTCCAGCGCGCTCTTGGCGACGGTCGCCATGGCGATCGTCTGGAAGGCGGTCTGGACGTAAGGGAAGACATCCCCACCTGCCGCCCGCTGGGCCAGCGCATGGGCCTGCAGGGCGAACTCCTTGCTGCCGCCGCCGGCCGGAATCAGCCCCACCCCCGCCTCCACCAGGCCGACATAGCTCTCGAGCGCGAACACGCGGTGCGCCGCATGCATCGCGAACTCGCAGCCACCGCCCAGCGCCATGCCCTGCACGGCCGCCACCACCGGCACCTGCGCGTGCTTGATCGCCATTGCGGTGTGCTGGAACCTCGCCACCATGCGCTCGAGCAGGTCGAACTGCCCGGCGCGGCAGGCCTCGCTCACCTGCTGCAGGTTGGCGCCGACGGCAAACGGTGCCGCGTGCCAGATCACCAGGCCATCGAGCTCGGCCTCGGCACGCGCGATGGCTTCGAGCATGCCGTCCATGACCTCGTCGCCGATCGCGTGCATCTTCGAGAGGATCGACACGATACCGATGCGCGCATCCTGGTCGGCTCGCCGCCACAGGCGCACGCCGGCGTTCTCCCACAAGGTCTCGCCGCGATCGTCCGGCGCCTCGCCGAGGACACGGTCAGGGTAGAGCTGACGCTGATACACCGGCAGCGAGGCACGACGCTTCAAGCTGTTCTCGGCGGCACTATAGGAGCCCGCCGGGGCGTGCACGCCCTCGCGCTCGAACACCCAGGCCGGCAAGGGCGCGGCCGCCATCGCGCGGCCATGGTCGATGTCCTCGCGAATCATCGCCGCAACCTCCTTCCAGCCCGCGGCCTGCCAGGTCTCGAACGGCCCCTGCGCCCAGCCGAAGCCCCAGCGCATGGCCAGGTCGATGTCGCGGGCGTTATCGGCGATGTCGCCCAGATGCACGGCGCAGTAGTGGAAGACGTCGCGGAAGATGGACCATAGGAACTGCGCCTGCGGGTGGGGGTGGGCGGCAAGCTGGGCGAACTTCTCCGCCGGGTTCTTCAGCTTGAGGATGTCCTCGACATCGGGGAAGACCTCGCCGCCGCTGTCGCGGTAGTCCTGCAGGTGCAGGTCGAGCACCTGGATCTGCCTGCCCTGCTTGCGGTAGATGCCGCAATTCGTCTTCTGTCCGAGCGCACCCTTGGCGACGAGTGCCTGCAGCCAGGCGGGCGTGATGAAATGCGCCGCCCACGGGTCGCGCTGATCGCCACTCGCGCCTTCGCCGAGGGTGGCCTGCATGGAGCCGAGCACATGCACCAGGGTGTCGAGGCCGACCACGTCGGCGGTGCGGAATGTTGCACTCTTCGGTCGGCCGATGCGCGGGCCGGTCAGCAGATCGACCTCGTCGAAGGTCAGCCCGAGACGTTGCGTGTGGTGCAGCACGGCGAGGATGGAAAACACGCCGACGCGGTTGGCAACGAAGCTCGGCGTATCCCTGGCGCGCACGATGCTCTTGCCGAGGCGGCTGACGAGCCAGGCTTCAAGGCCGTCGAGCACGCCGGCATCCGTGTCCGCAGTCGGGATCAGTTCGACCAGGGGCATGTAGCGCGGCGGGTTGAAGAAGTGAATGCCGCAGAAGCGCGCCCGGCCCTCCACCGGCATGCCGGCCGACAGCGCCGTGATCGACAGGCCGGAGGTATTGGTCGCAAACACCGCGTCGGGCTTGAGGTGGGGCGCGACCTTCGCATACAGGTCGAGCTTCCACTCCATCTTTTCGGCGATCGCCTCGATGACGAGGTCGCATTCGGCGAGCCGACCGAGGTCGCTGTCGTAGTTGGCGGCCTCGACGTACTGGGCACGGTCCTTGGCCGCAAAGGGGGCGGGATCGAGCTTCTTCATGCCGGCCAGCGCCCCGGCGGCGATCGCGCTGGCCTCGCCTTCCTTCGCCGGCAGGTCGAACAGGATCACCGGCACGTCGGCATTGGCGCAGTGCGCGGCAATCTGCGCCCCCATCACGCCGGCGCCAAGCACGGCGACCTTGCGAATGATCAGTTTGTTCACGTCTCCCTCCTCATCGGACATTCAGGGTGCATTCAGGATCGCGCGGCGGCGTAGTGCAGCGGGCCGCCGGTGTGCGGCGCAAAGCCGGTGCCGAAGATCACGCCTGCATCGGCAAGCTCGGCATCGGCCACCACGCCCGCGTCCACACAGCGTTGCACCGCAGCCAGCAGCGGGGCGATGACGCGATCGGCGAGACCGGCAGGGACGGGCGCGGGCGCATTGCCTTCGGCTCCCCCCTTGCCCTCGCCTTTCACCGCCTTGCCATCGACCCAGCGGTAGTAGCCCTCGCCGCTCTTGCGCCCGAGCTTGCCTTCGCCAACCAGCTTCAGCAAGCGCGCCGGCGGCTCGGCACCCGCGCCGGCGAGCCCCTTGCCGGCGGCCACCGCAATGTCCAGGCCCACGGTATCGACCAGTTCGATCGGCCCCATCGGCATGCCGAAGGCTGTCAGCGCCGCATCGACCGTCGCGGGTGCAATGCCCTCCTCCACGCAGCGCAGCGCCTCGAGCATGTAGGGCCCGAGCACCGCGTTGACCAGGAAGCCGGGCGCGCTCTTCACCGGCAGCGGCAGCTTGTCGATGCTGCGCACGAAGCCGGTGGCGCGACGCAGGACATCGGGGGCCGTCGCCTCCCCCTGTACCACCTCGACCAGCGGCAGTTGCGGTACCGGATTGAAGAAATGGATCCCGACCAGTCGCGCAGGGGCCTTCAGCGCGGTCGCGATGTCCTCCAGCCGCAGGCTGGAGGTATTGGTGGCGAGCACCGCGTCCGGACGGGCGCCGCGCTCGAGCGCGGCGAACAGGCTGCGCTTGGCTTCAAGGTTCTCGAAGATCGCCTCGATGATCAGGTCGGCGCGCGCCACGCCGTGGCCCTCGGGATCCGGGATCAGGCGATCGAGCGCGAAGCGCAGCTGGCGCGCATCGCCCTTGTGACGGCGCTCGAACAGCTTCGCGGCACGCTGGATCGCGGGCGCGATACGCTCGACCGACTGGTCCTGCAGCGTCACCATCAGGCCGCGCAGCGCGCACACCGCGGCGATGTCGCCGCCCATGACGCCGGCGCCGACCACATGCACATGTCGCGGGGCGAAATCACTGTCCTTGCCGAAGGCTTTCAGGCGCTCCTGCAGGAAGAACACGCGTACCAGGTTACGCGCGGTCGGCGACGCGACGATCGCCTCGAGCGAGGCCGGCTCACCCGCAGGCACGGCCAGCGCATTGCCGCCATGGCGCTCCCAGATGTCGATGATGGCGAAAGGCGCCGGGTAGTTCGCCCGGCTCACCTTGGCCGCCGTCTGCTTGCGCGCCCTGTCGGCGACCAGCTTGCGCAGCGGGCCGTTGAGCGCGAAACGCAGCGCCCGCTGCGGCAGCGACAGCGTGCGCCCCGGCTTGTCGGACAGCGCCAGGATGCGCGCCGCCGGCTCCATCACCCGCGGCGGAACACAGTCGTCGGCCAGGCCGAGACGCTTCGCTTTCTTCGCGTCCACGCTCTTGCCGGTCAGCATCAGGTCGAGCGCCGCCGCCGGGCCGATCGTCTGCGGCAGGCGCAGCATGCCGCCCCAGGCCGGCACGATGCCCAGCATGACCTCTGGCAGGGCCAGGCGCGTACCCGGCTCGTCGACCACCAGGCGATAGCGGCAGGCGAGCGCGAGCTCCAGCCCGCCCCCCATGCAGTGACCGCGGATCAGCGCCAGGGTCGGGTAGCGCACGGCAGCAAGGCGGTTGAACAGCGTCCAGCCGTGCTCGACCAGCGCGCGTGCGGCCGCGGGCGACGCGAGACGGGAAAAGGCCTCGATGTCGGCGCCGGCGATGAAACCGGCAGGCTTGGCGGAGGCGATCACCAGCGCACGGGGAGACGAGGCATCGAGCGCATCAAGCACCGAGGACAGTTCGTCCATCACCTCGGTCGACAGCACGTTGGTGCTGGCCCCGGCCTTGTCAAGGTCGAGCCAGGCCAGCCCGTCGTCCTCGCGGCGCAGATGCCAGTGCTGCCAGATCGGTTGCACATTCACGCTCATCACACCGTCTCCACCAGCATTGCCCCGCCCTGCCCGCCGCCGATGCAGATCGACGCCATCCCACGCCCACCGCCCGTGCGGCGCAGCACATGGAGCAGGTGCAGCACGATGCGTGCACCGCTCGCGCCCACCGGATGGCCGATCGCCACCGCGCCGCCATCCACGTTCAGGCGCGCGGCATCGGGGGCACCCGGTGCCGCCGTGCCGAAGTGCTCGCTGCAGTAGGCATCATCGGCCAGCGCACGCAGGCAGGCGATGACCTGGGCGGCGAACGCTTCGTTGAGCTCCCAGGCGTCGAGCTCGTTCGGCGCGAGGCCATGGCGTTGCAGGATGGGTAGCGCCGCATGCACCGGCCCGAGCCCCATCTGCTCGGGAGCCAGGCCCGCCCACTGGCTGTCGACGATGCGACCGAGCGGCGTCAGGCCGAGTCGCTCGACGGCGTCCTCCGACGCCAGCACCAGCCACGCCGCGCCGTCGGTGATCTGCGAGCTGTTGCCGGGCGTGACGCGGCCATACTTCTTGTCGAAGAAGGGCTTGAGCTTGCCCAGGTTCTCCACCGAGGAGTCGCGCCGCACACCGTCGTCCGCGGCGTGCACCGCGCCGTCGCGGTCGATCAAGGGGACAATCTCGTCGCGGTAATGTCCCGCATCCTGGCCGGCGACCACGCGGCGGTGGCTGTCGACGGCATAAGCATCCATTTCCGCCCGCGTGATGCCGAACTTCCACGCCAGGTTCTCGGCCGTCTGACCCATCAACTGGCCGACGATGGGGTCGGTCAGCCCCTTCATGATGCCGATCACCGGCGCGAGGTCGCCCAGGCGCAGGGATCTCAGCGTGGCAAGCTTCTGCACCGGCGTCTTCGCTGCATACCATCCCGCCAGCCAGCGCACCATCCGGTCGGAAAACAGCAGCGGCGCGTGCGACAGCGCATCGACGCCGCCGGCCAGCACCAGATCGCTGCGCCCGCACTGGATGTTGGCGATCGCGGAATCGAGCGCCTGCATGCCCGAGGCGCAGTTGCGCATCACCGTCCAGCCGGGCACGGCATTGCCACAGCCCATGCGCAGCGCGACCACGCGGCCGATATTCACCTCGTCCGCCGAGGGGCTGGCGCAGCCCAGGATGACCTCGTCGAGCCGGTCAGGCGCAAAGGGCTGACGCAGCAACAGGGCGCGCCCGGCAGCGGTGGCGAGGTCCGAGGCGGTGAACGGCCCCGGCGCGTTGCGCGCCTTCAGGAAGGGCGTGCGCGCGCCATCGACGACATAGACGCGCAGGCTCATGCCGCGACTCTCAGCGCGGGGGCCGAATCGGGCGCCTCGTCGAGCGCTGCCTTGAGACCGAAGTCGTAGGGAAAGTCATCCACCCGGATCACCTTGTCGCGCAGGGTGTTGCGGCGCTCGACGAGGCGATACTCCTCCTCGCTGATCACGCCCGCGGCGCGCGCGCGGCGCCAGACTTCGTCGACGTCGCCACCGGTCATCAGCCCGGGCTGCAAGCGACCACTGCGCTGCGCCTCCTTTAGCTTGGCCTCGATCGGCTCGGCCGCGACGGTGGCGATCAGCGCCGCTTCGAGCGCGCCGACCGGCTCGTCTACCGTGTCGGGCAGGTAGACGTCGGCAGTCAGCCGGTCACGCGTGGGCGAGGGCTCGATCAGCAAGGCGGCGACCTGGTGGCCGAGCGTGTCGGAGGGCACAACATAGGGCCGACCGAGCGGGAACACCACCAGCCGGCGCAACAGGAAAGCGGCAAGCTTGTTCGGGAAGTTGGCGATCACCCCCTCGAAGGCGAGCTGGATGCGGAACATGCAGTCCCAGATCGCCCAGTGCATCAAGGGCGCATCCGCCGCCTGGCGGCCTTCCGCCTCGTAGCGCTTCAAGGTCGCGGTGGCCAGGTACATCAGCGACAGGATGTCGCCCAGACGGGCGGAGAGCTTCTCCTTGCGCTTGAGCGCGCCACCCAGCGTGCCCATGGAGATGTCGGCTATGAAGGCAAAGGCGGCCGAGAAGCGCGTCAGCTGCTGGTAGTAGCGCCGCGTCTCGGGCGCCACACCCTCGGGCACCTTGACGAAGTGCGAGCCGGTGAGTCCCATCACCACCGCGCGCGCCGCGTTCGACACGGTGAAGCCGACATGTCCCCACAAGGCCTTGTCGAAAGCCTCGAGGTCGCCCTGCTGTGCCGAGTGCATCTCGTCGAGGACGTAGGGATGGCAGCGGATCGCGCCCTGGCCGAAGAGGATCAGGCTGCGGGTGAGGATGTTCGCGCCCTCGACCGTGATGCCGACCGGAATCTGCTGGTAGGCGCGACCGAGGAAGTTCTGCGGCCCGAGGCAGATGCCCTTGCCGCCGATCACGTCCATGCCATCGTTGACCACCTGGCGGGTACGCTCGGTGACGTGGTACTTGACGATGGCCGACACCACCGAGGGTTTCTCGCCGAGATCGATTGCACCGGCAGTCATGACGCGCGCGGCGTCGCACAGATAGGTGTTGGCGCCGATGCGGGTGAGCGCCTCCTCCACGCCTTCGAAGCGGCCGATCGCGGTCTTGAACTGGTAACGCACGCGGGCATAGGCGCCGACGCTGCGTGCGGTGAGCTTCTGCATGCCGGTGTTGGAGCCGGGCAGCGAGATCGCGCGCCCGGCGGCCAGGCACTCCATCAGCATGCGCCAGCCCTGGCCCGCCATCTTGGGGCCGCCGATGATGAACGCCAGCGGCATGAAGACGTCCTTGCCACGCACCGGTCCGTTCATCCACACCGCATTGAGCGGGAAGTGGCGGTTGCCGATCTCCACCCCGGGGTGATCATGCGGCACCAGCGCACAGGTGATGCCGAAGTCCTCGGTTTCGCCGAGCAGGTGGTCGGGGTCGTACAGGCGGAAGGCGAGACCGAACACCGTGCACACGGGCGCCAGCGTGATGTAGCGCTTGTCGAAGGAGACGCGCATGCCGAGCACTTCCTCGCCATCCCATATGCCCCTGCACACGACCCCGGCATCGGGAATGGAGGCGGCGTCCGATCCCGCCCAGGGGCTCGTCAGGGCAAAGGCGGGAATCTCGCGCCCGCTTGCCAGGCCGGGCAGGTAGTGCTGCTTCTGCTCGGGCGTGCCGTAGTGCAGCAGCAGCTCGGCCGGACCCAGCGAGTTCGGCACCATGACCGTGACCGCCGGCGCCGACGAGCGCGTCGACAGCTTGGTGATGACTTGCGAATGCGCATAGGCGGAGAAGCCCTTGCCGCCATACTCGCGAGGAATGATCATGCCGAGAAAGCCCTTGTCCTTGATGAACTGCCACACCTCGGCGGGCATGTCCTGCTTCTGGGTGCACGCCCAGTCGTTGGTGAGGCGGCATAGCTCCTCGGTCTCGTTGTCGAGGAAGGCCTGCTCCTCGGGGCTCAGCTTCGGCCACGGGTAGGAACGGAAGCGCTGCCAGTCCGGGCTGCCACCGAAAAGCTCGCCCTCCCACCACACGGTACCGGCTTCCAGCGCATCCTTCTCGGTCTGCGACATGCTTGGCAGTGCGCGCCGAAAAGCCTTGAAGATCGGCCCCGTCACCCACTTGTGGCGCAGCGACTCGGCCATGAACACGCCGAAGAAGGCGGACAGCAGCGCCATCGCCAGCAAGGTCCAGCCCACCGCCCAATCCGCCGCCCACCCGATCGCGGCAAGCCATGCGAGGCCCGCCCATAGCCAGGCAAAAAGAGGCGCTCGCCCGTAGGCGAGCGCACCTGCCAAGGGAGGGAGGGAAAGCAGCAAGAACCAGCTCATGTCTGTCTCCAGATCGTCGTCATTCCTGGGCGCCGCGCCTTGCTCAGGCACGGCATTGCATTGATCGATGCGACAGGCTCAGGTCGCATCCGGGGTCCTCGCCGTGCGCGAGGGTCGGGGCGCGGCGTTCACAAAATCGGGCAAGGGCGCGCGCAAGCCGCCGAGCAGGAAGGAAATCAGCCGCGGCAGCATGCGCGCGGGGTCCTCATCGTCGAAATGCCCGGCGAACAACTGCAGCGCATCCGTGCCCGCGATTGCATAGGACGTGGCGCCCATCATGAAATGGAAGCGCCACAGGATTTCCTCGCGCGGCACGCCGGGCAAGGATTCGTACAGCGCCTGCAGGAAGCGCTGGAGGGTTTCGGCGTACTCCTCGGCGAGGAACTTGCGCACAAAGGCGTTGGGTTCGGTATAGGTTCGTCCGAGCAACTGCATGAAGGTTCGGCCGCCACCGGCGGTGTCGGCCACCATCTCCAGCGAGGGGGTGAAAAAGGCCTCCAGCACCTGGCTCGGCTTGAGCCCAGCGCCCTGACCGCGCGCCTGAGCCTCGGCACGATCCAGCGCCGCGATGCGGGCCTGGTTCAGCTCGCCCAGCCGACGCTTGAAGACCTCGTGAATCAGGCTGTCCTTGGTGCCGAAGTGGTAGTTCACCGCCGCCAGGTTGACGCCCGCCGCAGCGGTGATCATGCGCATCGAGGTGCCATCCAGCCCATGCTGGACGAACAGCGCCTCGGCGGCGTCGAGGATGCGGCTACGCGTTTCGGGGCCAGGCTTGCCGGAGTGGGTGCTCATTGATGTCTCCTGAACGAGCTGGAGCTCATTCAAACGTTCGTTTGAATTCTATGCCTAGCGTTCGCGCTGTCAAGAAATTTGATGCCCGGATTCAAGCTTTCTTGGACGTTCGCTCAGGTCGCGTCCGCAGCAGCAAGGCCGCGAGCGAGGGCAGCAGCAACAGGGCACCCAACATGTTGATGATGAACATGAAGGCCATCAGCAGCCCCATGTCGGCCTGAAACTTCAGCGCCGAGAAGGTCCAGGTGCCGACACCCACCGCCATCGTGGTGGCGGTGAACATCACCGCCGTGCCGCGCTGGCTCAAGGCCTGAAAGAAGGCATCAGGCAGCGTGTCGCCATGGCGGAAGCGATGCGCCATCCGTTCATAGAAATAGATGCCGTAATCGACACCAATCCCGACCGCGATCGCGACCACCGGCAGGGTCGAGACCTTGAGCCCGATGCCCAGCACCGCCATCAGGGCATTGCAGAACACCGCCGCGATCATCAGCGGCAGGATGATGCACAGGGTCGCCCGCCAGGAGCGGAACTCGAGGAAGAACAACAGGCTGATGGCGCCGAACACCAGCAGCAGGATGGTGACGGAGGCCGCATCGACCGCCTCGTTGGTCGCCGCCATGACACCCACGTTGCCGGAGGCGAGCAGGAAATCGAGCCGCTCGCTGCGGTTGGCCTCGCGGAAGGCCTTCACCTCGCGAATGACGTGCGCGATGGTCGCGCCCTCGTGGTCGCGGGTGAAGATCAGCACCTGCATCGCGCTGCAGTCCGTATTGAGCAGGCCGGTGCTGGTGTCGACCGGCGTCACCGACTGCGCCAGCACGGTCGGGTTGCGCGACAGCACGCGCCACTTCGGATTGCCCTCGTTCCAGCCGGCGTTGATCGTCTTCGCCACGCCGGGCAGGCCGACCACGCTCTGCACCCCCTGCACGCCACGCATCGTCGTCTCGAAGCGGTCGATGGTGTCCATGATCTCGAAGTCGGTACAGGCACCATCGACACCCGTCGACTGCACGATCACCGACAGCACATCCACCCCGATCGAGAACGAATCGACGATTGCCGCCGCATCCTGGTTGTAGCGCGAATCCTCGTGCAGTTCCGGGATGCCGTGACCGAGGTCGCCGGTACGCAGGTCGCGCGCCTTCCAGGTCGCCGCCCCCAGCAGCAGGGCGGTGATGAGCAGCACCACGGTGGCGCGGCGCGGTTCGGCCAGGGTGCGCAGGCGATCCCACAGCCAGTGGTCCTTGGTCTCCGCGCCGATGGTGCGCTGCATCTCGCGGCCACCCAGGCGCGTCCATGACAGCAGCAGCGGCAGCAGAAGCATGTTGGTGATGAGGATCAGGCCGACGCCGAGGCCGGCCGTCAGTGCCAGCTCGCGCACCATGTCGATCTCGATGCGAATGATGACCAGGAAGCCCACGACGGTCGTCGTCAGCGCCATCGAACCGGGCAGGAACAGGCGCTGAAAGGCATTCTGGGCGCCCGCCAGCGGCCCCGCGCCGGCCATGATCTCGAGCCGCCAGGCATGCGTCATCTGTACCGCATGGCTGACGCCGATGGCGAAGATGAGGAAGGGAACGAGGATGGACATGGGGTCGATGCCGAAGCCGATCAGCGGCAGCAGTCCCATCAGCCATACCACGGGCACCATGGCGCAGAGCAGGGTCAGTGCGGCCAGCCTGACCGAGCCGGAATACAGAAACAGCAGCACCGCGGTGATGCCGAAAGCGACGAGGAAGAACAGCAGCACACCGCGCGCGCCATCGGTGATGTCGCCCACCGCCTTGGCAAAACCGATTACATGCACATCCAGGCCCTCGCCCGCATGGCGTGCACGCAGGTCCTCGAGCTGGCGGGCCACCGCGAGGTAGTCGAGGCGCGCGCCAGTGTTCGGGTCGATCTCGAGCAGTTCGGCGCTGATCATCGCCGCGCGATGGTCGTTCGACACCAGGCGCCCAACGCGGCCGGACTTGAGCACGTTCTCGCGCACCGTCTCGAGGTCTTCGGCCGTGCCTTCGAAGTCGGCCGGGATGACGTTGCCGCCGGCAAAGCCGGCCTCGACCACCTCGATGAAACGCACATTGGGGGTGAACAGCGAGGTCACCGTGGCGCGATCCACGCCCGGGATGAAGAAGACCTCGTCGGTGGCCGCCTTCAGGCTGCGCATGAAGTCGGGATTGTAGATGTCCCCCTCGTGCTGGCGCAGCGCCACCAGCACGCGGTTGGCCCCGCCGAAGGTATTGCGATAGGCCATGAAGGTCTGCATGTACGGGTGCTCGAGCGGGATCATCTTCTCGAAGCCGGCATCCACCTGCAGGCGGCTCGCGGAGGCGCCCAGCAGCACGGTGAGCACGACGAACAGCCCCAGCCAGAAGCGCCGTCGCCGGAACAGCAGCAGGCCAAGGAACTCGACGAGCGACTTCAGCATCACGAACGCCCTCCGTCCACGCGCGGCAATGGCAGGCGATCGGCGCCCTCCTCACCCACCAGCACCACTTCGTCCGCCCCTGCCTCGGCCAGCGCCGCGCGGGTGCGGCGATCCACCCGCTCCACGCGCACGAAGCTGCGCCCCTCATCCTCGCTCACCAGCACCACGCCGTTCTGCCCCACCAATACCACGCGGCCGTCGCCCAGCACCCGCCCTCCGAACAGCGAACCCTGCACCTCGGTCGCCACTTCCTGCCAGGTCTCACCGCCGTCGTCCGATCGAAACACGTGGCCGCGCATGCCATAGACGAGCACCGCGCCGCGAGGCAGCGCGAGCGCACCGAAATACGAGCCCGAATAGGGCGACGCGAGCGCCTGCCAGGTCGCACCCCCATCCTGCGAGCGCAACAGCGTGCCGGCCTCGCCGGCGATCACGAAGACGTCCTCGTCCACGCGGACGATCGCATTCAGGTGTAGCGCCTCCTCATTTGCTTCGAGCTCGCGCCGCTCCCAGCTCGCGCCGCCATCGACGGTGAGTTCGAAGCGGCCATAGGCGCCGACGGCGAAGCCGCGCCCACCTTCGTCCAGCCACACGCCCAGCAGCGGCTCCTCGGCCTCGGCGTCGCGCTGGACCTCCGACCACGACTCGCCGCCGTCGTCGCTGCGCAGGATCAGCGCGTCGTGGCCGACCGCCACCACACGCTGAGCATCGACGAAGCGCACCGCCGTCAAGGTCGTCGTGCTCGGGGTCTGTGCCGCACGCCACGCCGTGCCGCGATCGTCGGAGACGAAGATATGGCCGCGCTCGCCCACGGCGATCAGGCGGCCGTCCTCACGCGCCGCAACATCAAGCATCTGCAGGTGGCCGATGCGGACCTGTGTCAGCGGCATCGGCGGATCGCTGCGCGGCGAAAATGCAAACGCCACCGCGGCAAGCACGAAGCCGACGAAGAGGACTCCAATCACTCGGTGCATGGCCACCCCCTCAGGATCAGCGCGTACCCACCCCACGCAGGCCGGCCGGCGTGAAGTCCGCCGGGCGCGCCTCGATCACGTTGTAGACCCGCGGTTCATCATTACGCAGCCCCATGGCGATGTAGCGACCCGACTGCAGGTCGTGGTGCACCTCGAGGTTGGGATAGACCATCGGGATGTCGTACCAGTTGATGGTGTGCAGCTCCGACACACGCCAAAGCTGATCGCGGGCGTCGTACTTGTCCACCGCCAGAATCGACCACGAATCCTCGTCCAGGTAGAAGGTGCGGCGCTTGTAGCTGTGGCTGGTGCCGTCCTTCAACGTCGAATCGACGACCCACACGCGATGCAGCTCGTAACGCGCCAGATCGGGATTGACGTGCCCCGGCTTCAGCACATCCGCCATCGACACCGTGTTTCCGACCAGCTTGTAGGCGTTGTACGGGACAAAGATCTCCTTCTTGCCCACCAAGGTCCAGTCGTAGCGGTCGATCGCACCGTTGTACATGTCGAAGTCGTCGTTGGTGCGCAGGCCATCGGCGGCCGTGCCCGGATTGTCGTAGGCGACGTTGGGCGCCAGGCGCACGCGACGCTGGCCCGGGTTGTAGGTCCAGGCCTGGCGCCGGTCGAGGAACTCATGCACCAGCAGGATCTGCCCGGCCAGGCGCGCGGGCGCGGTCACCGTCTGCAGGAAGTTGAACAGCTTGCCAGCCTCGATCTGATCGGGCCGCTTGTTGAGGCTGCCGTAGTGGAAGTCGTACTGGTATTCGAAACGCACCGGCGTGTAGGTGCCCTGGCGCGTCACCGCGGCCTGGCTCCAGTTCATCGCGTAAGACTCGCCGCGATAGCGCGCGAGGTGGTTCCAGATCGCCTCGGCCCCATTCTGCGGGATCGGGAAGGGAATGCCGCCGGTCGTGCCCTCGATCGTGCGCCCGCCGTCGACCAGCTTTGCGCGGCTGGCGTTGGCGATGGTCTGCTCGTAATGCGCCTGCGGGAAGGCCGCACTGCGGCGCGTCGGATAGACATTCATCTTCCAGCTTGGATAGGTCTTGAGCAGCGCGACCTGCCCCGGGGTGAGGCGGTCGGCATACTGCTCGGCGTTCGACCCATCGATGGAGAACAGCACCGCATCGGCCGCGAAGGGGTCCGCGTAGTGCCCGCCCGGCTGATGCCCGGCCGGCGCCGAACTCAGGCCGCCGTCCCAGGCCGGGACCGTGCCTGCCGCATTGCCGGCGCGCTCCGCCCCCATGGGCGTGAGCGCCTGTCCCAGACGCGATGCATCGGCCATGGCCGGCGCCGCCAGTGCCACTGCGAGCGCCGCTCCGAGAATCGTGAAAGTCTTGCGCATGTCGTAGGTCTCCGGATCCGATGTGGTTACTCAGAACGAGTAGCTGACGCTGATAGACAGGAAATCGCGGTCATAGAGGGGGTTGGTGTGACTGGCGTAGGTTTGCGCCTGACCAGCCGTATTGGCAACGGGATCCGTGCCACCGATCTTCTTGCCTCCAAAGAAGGTGCTGTAGGCGATATCGGCCTGCCAGTTCTGACGGTAGTTCATCCCCAAACCAAGCGTGACCGCCTTGGCTCCTTCGTTAAAGGTCGGACTGCGCCCACTGACGTCGTGAGAAAAAGCAATGCGCGGCGAAACGTTCACGCCGGCAAAGAGATTCGGGTAGTCAAAGCGCGCTAGCAGTCGATAGCCCCAGGAGTTTTCAGACATGAAACAGTTGGAGTCGGTCGAGCCAAAAGAAGCGCTAAGCGATGAACCAGGCTGAGGCAGATGGCAGCCAGCCGCAGCAAACTTCACCCCCGAGGGCAATTGCAGGTGCGTGTAACCAAGTTCGCCAACGAGCACCATTTGCTCCGCACCAAGTACCTGACTGACGGCCTTAGTTCCGGTCATCTGCACTTGGTGCATCTTCACCCGGCGATACCCAGCAATCTCGTCGCCGTAGCTCACTGCATTAAGGTCTGCTGGCGTCGTCCCCGTGATCTGGTTAGGAATACCTAACGCCGCACCGAGCAGTTCAGCAGATGGAAGCTGCAAGGGCTGGTTGTGCCGGTAGGAATACTCACCCTGCAGGGCGATGCCGGCCGGGCCTTCCGTATTGAAACTCAGGCCAAACAGTTTGATGTTCTTCGGGTAATCGACGAAGTACGTGCCGCGACCACCCGAGGCGAGCGACGTTCCGCAAGCCGCGTTGGTCGCATTTAAAGCTGAGAGCTGAGTCGCGGCACCAATTGCTGCCAAAGGATTCCCTGGGCTCAATACGTTCGCAAGACCGAGAATGTTGGCCTGGGTATGAAGGAAACCAAAAGTCGGAATATCAAGCACATTGCAGCCCGGAATCGCAGGGGCAACGGGGATCCCTGCCGCGCCGAGCACTGGTGCGCCTCCGACAGGAAGCGGCCCGGCAATTGACCCAGGAGCGGTGATCCCCCCCCGATAACCCGAAACGAACGGAGTACGGCTGTGGTAATTCACGTGATAGAAGCCAATTTCGGTGTGATTGAGTTGCGGCAAGAATGCCCGCAGCGCGAGCCCATATTCCTCGCCATTACCGGGCTCACGATCACGCGATCTGGGCGCAACCAACGCACCAGCCGGGTCGGCAGGGAATAACCCCGAAGGTGGCGCGCCAAGCGCGACATTTCCGTCGTTCCGGCGACCAAACCCGGTATAGGCATTGCTGCCCCCCGCCGACACGAAATCGTTCGTGCTGAAGAAGGTGCCCGCCGGCTCGATCTTGGTCTTCTCCCACTCCGCCATCCACACCAGTTCCGCGCTGACGTTGTCGGTCAGCTCCTGCGAAGCCCACAGCATGCCGATCGGCGTCAGACCCTCGCGCAGTTCCGAGCCGGGGATGCGCAGGCGGCTCACATTCACCGGGTTCAGAATGTTGATGCCGTTCTGGATGAAGGTGCTCTCGCCCCAGCTCACGACCTGGCGGCCGGCACGCAGGTTCAGCGTTCGGCCACCCAGCTCGAAGCGACCACGCACATAGGCATCCAGGATCTCGGCATCGCGCCCCAGCTCGCTGCGGGCGGCATTGCTCATGCCGCTCTTGTTCATGAAGGCGTGGTCGTAGAAGTAGGAGGCGCGGAAGAAGGCGCCATAGTTGCGATAGTTGAGCTCCAGATCGTGGGTCGCCTTGAAGGCCAGCGACACCATGTCGCCCTTGTCGTACTTGAGGTTGCCGTCGTCGGAGTTCGGGTCGCGCGAGGTCCCGCCGTTGGCGATGCTGATCAGCGAGGACTCGCGGTCCTGCATCCGCCACAATCCGCCCACCGACAAGGTGGTATCGAAGCTGCCGGTCAACTCGCCGCTGGCACTGCTGAATTCGAAGGCCTGCACGGTCGCAGGCGCAATGAAGGCAAGCAGGACAGCGGACGCCAGGATGGCGCGGCGCGGCTCGGCTCGGTGTTTGATCCGATTCATTGGACTCCTCCTTGGTGACGGCTCCGCGCTCCTTGGCGGGCGGGGGTTTCTTTATTGATGCGGGCTAATGCGCGGATTGATTCTTCTAATTCAAACGTTTGTTTGAATACTACAAAGTCCTGCTACCAAGTCAAGCCGGTGTCCGTGCTTTTCCTCACGGAACCCGGCACCAATTTGACGCGGGCCCACGCTGCCAACAGAATCCGCTGCCTGCATGCCGTTGTCCGGCCCGGGGCCGGCGTATTGCCGCGCTCTTCCCGCGCGCGTCGATGCCGAGCCGGACACCCTCTCGCCCAACTGGACCCCTTCATGAGACGCGCCCCTGCTGCCGCCCTGCCCGGCCCCGAGCCCACCGAACGCCGCGACTGGCAGACGCTGAAGAGCCTCATCCCCTTCATCTGGGCTTACAAGGGCCGAGTCATCTTCGCGCTCGCCTGCCTGGTCGCCGCGAAGGGGGCCAACGTCTCGGTGCCGCTGGTGTTCAAGCATGTGATCGACGACCTGACGATCACGCCCGAGCAGGCCTTCCTCATCGTGCCGGCCACGCTGCTGCTCGCCTACGGCGTGCTGCGCTTCTCGACCTCTCTGTTTACCGAGCTGCGCGAGGTGGTGTTCGCGCGGGTGACGCAGCAGGCGGTGCGCGAGATCTCGCTGCGCGTGTTCCGCCATCTTCACGCGCTGTCGCTGCGCTTTCATCTGGAGCGCCAGACCGGCGGACTGACACGCGACATCGAACGCGGCACGCGCTCGATCGGTTCGTTGATCAGCTACACGCTGTACTCCATCCTGCCGACGCTGATCGAGATCGGCATGGTGATCGCGATCCTGCTGGTGCAGTATGACGCGGTGTTCGCGCTGATCACGCTGACGGCGCTGGTCCTGTACGTGGGCTTCACGGTCAAGGTCACCAACTGGCGCACCGCGCTACGGCGCCAGGCCAACGAGCTCGACTCGGCCGCCAATGCACGTGCGATCGACAGCCTGATCAACTTCGAGACGGTCAAGTACTTCAACAATGAGGAGTTCGAGGCCCGGCGCTACGACGAGCAGTTGAGCAAGTGGATCAAGGCGCAGATCACCAACCAGTACTCGCTGTCGGCGCTCAACGTCGGTCAGGCGGCGATCATCGCGGTCGCCGTCACGGCAATGATGTGGCAGGCGGCGATCCGGGTAGCCAGCGGCGAGATGACGATCGGCGACATCGTGCTGGTGAATGCCTTCATGATCCAGCTCTACATCCCGCTCAACTTCCTCGGCGTGCTGTATCGCGAGATCCGCCAGTCGCTGACCGACATCGAGCGCATGTTCGGCCTCATGCACCAGCATCGCGAGATCGCCGACGCGCCCGACGCGCGCAGCCTGGCCAGCGGGCCGGCGAGCGTGCGCTTCGAGAACGTCAGCTTCGCCTATGACGCCAAGCGCCCGATCCTGTTCGACGTCGATTTCGACATCCGGGCCGGCCGCACGGTGGCGATCGTCGGCCAGTCCGGCTCGGGCAAGTCGACACTCGCGCGCCTGCTGTACCGCTTCTACGACGTGCAGGGCGGCGCGATCCGCATCAACGGCGAGGACATCCGCCAGCTGACCCAGGACAGCCTGCGCGCGGCGATCGGCATCGTGCCGCAGGACACGGTGCTGTTCAACGACACCCTGTTCTACAACATCCAGTACGGCCGGCCCGCGGCCTCGCGCCAGGAGGTCGAAGCCGCCGCGCGCGCAGCGCAGCTCGAGGACTTCATCGGCCAGCTGCCGGAAGGCTACGAGACTCGCGTCGGCGAGCGCGGCCTCAAGCTCTCCGGCGGTGAGAAGCAGCGCGTCGCCATCGCGCGTGCGCTGCTGAAGAACCCCGCCATCCTGATCTTCGACGAAGCCACCTCAGCCCTCGACTCCAAGACGGAGAAGGCAATCCAGGCGCAGATCATGCGTGCCGCCGAGGGGCGTACCGCGCTCGTGATCGCCCACCGCCTGTCGACGATCATGGACGCCGACGAGATCATCGTGCTCGACAAGGGGCGCATCGTGGAGCGCGGCCGTCACACCCCGCTGCTGGCCGCCGGCGGCGCCTATGCGCAGATGTGGCTGCTGCAGCAGCAGGAGGAAGCGGCGCAGGATTGAGTGCAGCGGTCCTGCACGGACTTGAGACACCGACGATCCATTAGAATCTGCGCTCGTCTCATCGTCATCCCCCCTCCACCACCGCGCCCGCTCGCACCGAGGCTGTCTTGACCACCGCCCTGAGCCCCCGCAAACCCCGCATCGTCCTGCTCGCCACGGGCGGCACGATCGCCGGCACCGCCAGCTCCGCAACCGACACGCGCGGCTACACCGCGGGCCAGCTCGGCGCCGAAGCCCTGGTGGCGGCGGTGCCGCAGCTCGCCCGTCTGGCCGAGCTGACCTTCGAGCAGCTGTTCAATATCGACAGCAAGGACATGACGCCGCAGCACTGGCTGCTGCTGTCGCGCCGCGTGCAGATGCTGGCCGCGCATCCGGCGGTGGACGGGATCGTCATCTCGCATGGCACCGACACGCTCGAGGAGACCGCCTACTTCCTGCAGATCACGGTGAATGCGAGCAAGCCGATCGTGATGACCGCGGCGATGCGCCCGGCGACGGCCTTGTCGGCTGACGGGCCGCTCAACCTCTACCAGGCGGTCGAGCTCGCCTGCCGCCCGGCGGCCGCGCGCGCTGGCGTGCTCGCGGTGCTGGGCGACCGCATCCTGCCGGCGGCGAGCCTCGCCAAGCGCCACCCGACCGCGGTCGACGCCTTCAGCACGCCCGACGCACTCAGCGTACTGGCCAGTGACGCGGCCCTGCAGGCGCTCACCCCCTACCGCTACAGCCGCATCAGCCTGCCTGCCGAGCTCGTCACCCTGCCCCCGGTCGAGCTGCTGACGGTCGGCGCCGGGAGCTCGCCCGCGCTGGCTTCTGCGGTGGCCCGCGCCCTCGCACGCGCCAGTCTGCTCACCGGTGGCGCCGGCCTGGTACTGGCGCTGCCCGGCAACGCCAGCCTGCCCGAGAGCTGGCTGCCGGCGCTGCACGAGCTACCGCATGCCGTCCCGGTGGTGCTCGCCAGCCGCTGCGGCGGCGGCGTCAGCGCGCACCATACGGACAGGCCGGGCAACTGGCTCAACGCCGGTGCGCTCGATCCGCTCAAGGCCCGCGTGCGCCTGATCGCCGGCCTGGGCGCCGGCCTGCGCGGCGCGCGCCTGCGTCGCTGGTTCGAGCGCGGCTGAAGGCCCCGCCCTACAGCCCCGGGTCGGACCCCCCGCCCGCAACCGCCGCCTCCACCATGCGCCGCGTCAGGTGCGGCGCGAAGCCCTCGATGAAGGCATACACATAGGCGCGCAGCCAGGCGCGCTTGCGCAAGCCGATCCGCGTCGTGCTCGACTCGAACAGGTGTGAGGCGTCCACCATGCCCAGCCTGCGATCCTCCTCGGCGTCGTAGGCCATGCGCGCCAGGATGCCGATACCCAGGTCGAGCTCGACGTACTTCTTGATCACGTCCGAGTCGATCGCCGACAGCACCACATTGGGCTTCAGGCCCCGCCCGATGAAGGCTTTGTTGATGTGGCTGCGGCCGGTGAAGGCATCGTCGTAGGTGATGATCGGATAACGCGCGATGGCCTCGAGCGTGAGCGGCGACTCGCGCAGGATCGGGTGACGCGGCGTCGCCACCACGCAGCGGTTCCACTGGTAGCAAGGCAGCATCACCAGCTCGTCGTAGTCGGCGATCGCCTCGGTGGCGATGGCGATATCGGCCGTGCCGTCGAGCACCATCTCGCACACCTGGCGCGGATTGCCCTGGTGCAGCGACAGCTTGACCTGCGGGTAGCGCAGCATGAAGTCGCGCACCACGCGGGGCAGCACGTAGCGCGCCTGGGTGTGGGTGGTGGCGATCGACAGGCTGCCGCTCGCCTCGTTGGCGAACTCCTCGCCCACCTGCTGCAGGTTGGCGAGGTCGTGCAGCACGCGCTCGGCGATCTCCAGCACCGCCCGCCCCGGCTCGGTGATATCCACCAGGCGTTTGCCATGACGTACGAAGATCTCGATGCCGAGCTCGGACTCGAGCAGGCGGATCTGCTTGGACACGCCCGGCTGCGAGGTGAATAGCGCATCGGCCGCCTCGGACACATTGAGCCCGCGCCGAGCCACCTCCTGGATGTAGCGCAGTTGCTGGATGTTCATGGCGGCCATCCTATATAACCAAATCTTCTTGAATACTAACTCAAAATGTCTTTTTGAAACTAAACCTCGGCGATACGATGCAGCGCACAACGACGCCCCCAAAAAGAGAGCCAGCCATGTACCAGTACGACGAATACGACCAGCGCATCGTGGATGAGCGTGTCGCCCAGTTCGCCGATCAGACCCGCCGCTACCTGGCCGGGGAGCTCAGCGAGGACGAATTCCGCCCGCTGCGCCTGCAGAACGGCCTCTACATCCAGCGCCACGCGCCGATGCTGCGCATCGCCGTGCCCTACGGCAACCTCAATTCGAAGCAGCTGCGCACCCTGGGTCACATCGCCCGCCGCTACGACCGCGGCTACGGCCACATCACCACGCGGCAGAACATCCAGTTCAACTGGCCGCGCCTGGAGGACGTGCCCGAGATCCTCGGCCTGCTCGCCGGCGTGCAGATGCATGCCATCCAGACTTCGGGCAACTGCATCCGCAACGTCACCTCCGACCCCTTTGCCGGCGTCGCCGCCGACGAGATCGTGGACCCGCGCCCGTGGTGCGAGATCCTGCGCCAGTGGAGCACCTTCCACCCCGAGTTCGCCTTCCTGCCGCGCAAGTTCAAGATCGCCGTCAATGGGGCGAAGGAAGACCGTGCGGTGATCCAGGTGCACGACATCGGCCTCGACGTCGTGCATAACGCCGCCGGCGAACTGGGCTTCCGCGTGCTGGTGGGCGGCGGCTTGGGCCGCACCCCGATCATCGGCGAGGAGGTCGCCGCCTTCGTGCCCTGGCAGCAGATCCTCAACTACTGCGAAGCCGTGCTGCGCGTCTACAACTTGCACGGCCGCCGCGACAACGCCTACAAGGCGCGCATCAAGATCCTGGTGAAGGCGCTCGGCGTGGCCGAGTTCGCGCGCCAGGTCGAGGAAGAGTTCGCCCGCCTCAAGGATGGCCCGTCCACGCTGACGCAGGCCGAGATCGACCGCGTCGCCGGCCGCTTCAACGATCCGGTGCTGGGCGCGCTGGAACAGGACGCCGGCTACCGCGCCCGCCTCGCCGAAGACAAGGGCTTCGCCGCTTGGGCGCGCCGCAGCGTGCGCGCCCACCGCGTGCCGGGTTATGCAAGCGTGGTGCTGTCGCTCAAACCCTACGGCGTGGCGCCGGGCGACCTCACCGCCGACCAGTTCGAAGCCGTCGCCGATCTGGCCGAGCGCTACGCCTTCGGCGAGGTGCGCAGCACCCACGAGCAGAACATCGTGCTCGCCAGCGTGCGCGAAGCCGACCTGCATCAGCTGTGGCAGGACGCCCGCGCGATCGGCCTGGCGACGCCCAACATCGGCCTTCTGACCGACATCATCTCCTGCCCCGGCGGCGACTTCTGCGCGCTCGCCAACGCCAAGTCGATCCCGATCGCCAATGCCATCCAGGACCGCTTCGACAACCTCGACCACCTGTTCGACATCGGCGAGCTCGAGATCAACATCTCGGGCTGCATGAACGCCTGCGGCCACCACCACGTCGGCCACATCGGCATCCTCGGCGTCGATAAGAACGGTGCCGAGTGGTACCAGGTGACGATCGGCGGCGAGCAGGGCAACCAGGCCGCACTGGGCAAGGTGATCGGCCCCTCCTTCGCCGCGGCCGAGATGCCTGACGTGATCAGCTCCCTGATCAACAACTACATCGACAACCGCCACGACGACGAGCGCTTCATCGACACCGTGCGCCGCATCGGGGTGGAACCCTTCAAGACCCGCGTGTATGCCGAACGCAGTGCGCGCCAGCAAGCCGGAGAGACCGCCCATGTCTGACATCATCAAGAACGGCCGCGTCCACGCCGACGAATGGACGGTGCTGCGCCTGGCCGAGGGCGCCAACGTGGATGAGGCCGCCACCGTCGCCCTCCCCCCGGGCCGCGTCATCGTGCCGCTGGCCGTGTGGCAGGCGCGCCGCGAGGAACTGCTGGCGAAGGCCGAAGCCGGCGTGCTCGGCGTCTGGCTGGCCGGCAACGAGGACCCCGCCGCCCTCGCCGAGGACCTGCTGCGCCTGCAACTGGTCGCGGTCGACTTCCCCAAGTTCGCCGACGGCCGCGGCTACTCGATCGCCACCTTGTTGCGCACCCGCCACGGCTACACCGGCGAGCTGCGCGCGATCGGCGACGTGCTGCGCGACCAGTTCTTCTTCCTGCTGCGCTGCGGCTTCTCGGTCCTGCAGCCGCGCGAGGGCAAGTACACGCCGGCCCAGCTCGAAGCGGCGCTCGCCAGCCTGCGTGATTTCTCCGAGCCCTACCAGGGCGCGGTCGACCGCCCGGAACCGCTGTTCCGCCGCCAGCCGCGCAACCCGCTTAACAAGGAGGCCGCCTGATGAACGCCAGCGTCTCCCTGCTGCGTCCGGGCGCCGGCAACCCGGCGACCCACCCGCAACTCACCGACGCCCTGCGCGCCAGGGTCGGCGCCAAGGCGGCGGCGGCTCAGGCGCTGCTGCGCGAGGCCGTGGCCGAGTTCGGCAGCCAGGGCGAACTTGCCTTCGCCAACAGCTTCGGCGCCGAGGACATGGTGCTCACCGACCTCATCCTCGCCAACGCCCTGCCGATCGAGGTCTTCTCGCTCGACACCGGTCGCCTGCCGGCCGAGACCTACACCCTGATCGGCGAAGTCGAGCGCCGCTACGCCACCAAGCTCAAGATCTACTTCCCGGACGCGACGGCGGTCGAGACCTTGGTGCGCAGCCACGGCATCAACGCCTTCTACGACTCGGTCGAGCTGCGCAAGGCCTGCTGCGGTGTGCGCAAGATGGAGCCGCTGCGCCGCGCGCTCGCGGGCAAGAAGGCCTGGATCACCGGCCTGCGCGCCGCCCAGTCGATCACCCGCGCCGGTCTGCCGCTGCGCGAGTTCGATTCCGCCAACGGCCTGCAGAAGCTCAACCCCTTGTCGGACTGGACGGAGGCCGAGGTCTGGGCCTATATCCGGATCAACGAGGTCCCGTACAACGCGCTGCATGACCAGTTCTACCCCAGCATCGGCTGCGCGCCCTGCACGCGCGCGATCGCCGTCGGCGAGGACGTGCGCGCCGGCCGCTGGTGGTGGGAGAACCCGGAATCCAAGGAATGCGGCCTGCACGTCAAGGAGGGCTGACACGATGAACGGCAAGCACCCTGCCCAGGCTGCGCACGGCACCGCCGTCGGCGCCCACCGCCGCAGCCTGCAACACCGCCTCGAAGCGCTGCGCGCCGGCCTGAAGGCCGCGCTGCGCGCCTTCCGCCCCCATCCGAACAAGCATCCGCAACGGTAATCACAACATGTCGACGCTGACCAAACAGACCCTGTCCCACCTCGACTGGCTCGAGGCCGAAGCCATCCACATCCTGCGCGAAGTCGCCGGCCAGTGCGCCAATCCGGTGCTGCTGTTCTCCGGCGGCAAGGACTCGATCTGCCTGCTGCGCCTGGCCGAGAAGGCCTTCCGCCCGGGCCGCTTCCCCTTCCCGCTGATGCACATCGACACCGGCCACAACTACAGGGAAGTGACGGATTTCCGCGACAAGCGCGCTTCTGAGCTGGGCGAGCGCCTGATCGTGCGCTCGGTGGAGGATTCGATGGCACGCGGCACCGTGGTGCTCAAGCACCCGGGCGAGTCGCGCAACAAGCACCAGTCGGTGACCCTGCTGGAGGCGATCGAGGAGTTTTCGTTCGATGCCTGCATCGGCGGCGCGCGGCGTGACGAGGAGAAGGCACGCGCCAAGGAGCGCATCATGAGCTTCCGCGACGAGTTCGGTCAGTGGGACCCGAAGAACCAGCGCCCCGAACTGTGGAACCTGTACAACGCACGCAGCCACAAGGGCGAGAACATCCGGGCGTTCCCGATCAGCAACTGGACCGAGCTCGACGTGTGGCAGTACATCCAGCGCGAGCAGCTCGAGCTGCCGTCGATCTACTTTGCGCACACCCGTCCGGTGGTGCGCAAGAGCGGGCTGCTGCAGCCGGTGACCGAGCTGACCCCGGCCCGGGACGGCGACGTGGTCGAGGACGTGCTGGTGCGCTTCCGCACCGTGGGCGACATCACCTGCACGGCGCCGGTGGAATCCGATGCGGACACGGTGGAGAAGATCCTCGCCGAGACGGCGACGACGACGATCACCGAGCGCGGCGCGACGCGAATGGACGACCAGACCTCCGAAGCGTCGATGGAGCAGCGTAAGAAGGAAGGCTATTTCTGACCCGCGCCCGAACAGAGAGAATTGAAGGAATCATGACCATGTCCGCCCTTGAACACCTGCCCGAGATCGACAACGGCCTGCTGCGCTTCCTCACCTGCGGCAGCGTCGACGACGGCAAGAGCACCCTGATCGGCCGCCTGCTGTTCGACACCAAGACCATCCTCGCCGACACCCTCAACGCCATCGAGAAGACCTCGGCCAAGCGCGGCATGAGCGCGGTCGACCTGTCGCTGCTGACCGACGGTCTGCAGGCCGAGCGCGAGCAGGGCATCACCATCGACGTCGCCTACCGCTACTTCTCCACCGGCCGGCGCAAGTACATCATCGCCGACGCCCCCGGCCACGAGCAGTACACCCGCAACATGGTGACCGCCGCCTCCACCGCCAACCTCGCCATCATCCTCATCGATGCGCGCAAGGGCGTGCTCACCCAGACCCGCCGCCACTCCTACCTCGCCAGCCTGGTCGGCATCCCCCACCTGGTCGTCGCGGTCAACAAGATGGACCTGGTCGACTACGACCAGGCGGTATTCGAGCGCATCAAGGCCGACTACCTCGCCTTCGCCGGCAAGCTCGGCATCGCGGACGTGCGCTTCATCCCGATCTCGGCGCTGGAAGGCGACATGATCGTGGACCGCGGCGAGCGCCTTGGCTGGTACCAGGGCCCAACGCTCCTCGACATCCTCGAGAACGCCCCTGCCGCCCACACCGAGCAGGCCGAAGACTTCCGCTTCCCGGTGCAGTTCGTGTGCCGCCCGCAGGACTCCGCCAACCCCGAGCTGCACGACTATCGCGGCTTCATGGGCCGGGTCGAATCGGGCGAGATCGCCGTGGGCGATGCAGTCACCGTGCTGCCCTCGGGCGCCAGCAGCCGCATCAAGCGCATCGAGCTCGGCGGCGAGAGCCTGGCGCGCGCCATCCACGAGCAGTCGGTGAGCCTGCTGCTGGAAGACGAGATCGACATCTCGCGCGGCGACCTCATCGTCAAGTCGAGCGAGGCGCCCGAGCCGGTCAAGCAGATCGACGCCACCGTGTGCTGGCTGTCCGAGACGCCTTTGAGCCCGGCGCGCACCTACCTCGTGCGCCACACCACGCGCGAGGTGAAGGCCAAGCTCGCGAAGATCGACTACCGGCTGGATGTGAACACGCTCGAGCATGAAGCCACCGCCGGCCTGGCGATGAACGACATCGCCCGCGTCACGCTCAAGCTCGCGCAGCCGATCGTCGCCGACCGCTACAAGGACAACCGCGCCACCGGCGCCTTCATCATCATCGACGAGAGCACCAACAACACGGTGGGCGCCGGCATGATCGGCTGACCGGCCCGCTGGACGGCGCGTTTTGCACGCGCGCGCGGCGCTCCCGATAATGTCGGCAGCGCCGTTTCCTTTTCTCCACTTCTTCCACCCATGCCCGCCCCCGACGCCCTGTCCGCCGACGCCGTCCGCACCCGCCTCGACAAGTGGCTGTGGGCCGCGCGCTTCTTCAAGCATCGTACCGGCGCCACCGAGGCGGTCGATGGCGGCAAGGTCAAGCTCAACGGCTTGGCGGTGAAGCCGGCCCGCGAGGTGAAGGTCGGCGACCGGCTCGACATCACCATCGGCGAGGACACGCGCACCGTGATCGTGCGCGCCATCGCCGACAAGCGCGGCTCGGCCACGGTGGCGCAGACGCTGTACGAGGAGACCGCCGAGAGCATCGAGGCGCGCGAGCGAGCGCGAGAGCTGCGCAAGTTCGCCGCCAC
Organism: Thauera sp.; assembly: GCF_035444905.1. GTDB lineage: Bacteria > Pseudomonadota > Gammaproteobacteria > Burkholderiales > Rhodocyclaceae > Thauera. Next base: position 173,662 of record NZ_DAOMPS010000001.1, on the reverse strand, counting down.
GCCCGGCGCCGATCTGCATGGCCGCCCGACCAAGCGCGACCGGCGCAGGATGGATCGCTTCGGCGGTTACTGAAGCCGCGACCCGACCTCTTCCGACGAGGCGCGCAGACGCATGCGCCGGGCCGAGTTTGTTGGCGCGAACTTGTCCGCGCCATCTACACTCGGACTGACAGGGCCGGCAGCAGGGTTCGGCGGCGCAGGACGACGACGGAGGCGAGGATGACGACAAGCGCATTCAGGCTCATGCGAAGGTTCTTCAGCCTGGTGCTGATCGTCCTTGCCCTGTCGATGACGCTGGCAGGCGCGTTGACGGCGCAGTCGGCAGGCGGCGCACTGGTGCTGCGCGTCGAGGGCGCCATCGGCCCGGCGAGCGCGGACTACATCCGCAAGGGCCTGGCACACGCAGCCGACGCCGGGGCGCAACTGGTGGTCATCGAGCTCGACACCCCGGGCGGGCTCGACACCTCGATGCGCGCCATCATCAAGGACATCCTCGCCTCACCCGTGCCGGTGGCGACCTTCGTCGCGCCCGAAGGGGCGCGCGCCGCAAGCGCCGGCACCTACATCCTGTACGCCAGCCACATTGCCGCGATGGCGCCGGCGACCAACCTGGGCGCCGCCACGCCGGTGGCGATCGGCATCGGCGGCCCCCAGCCGGGACGGACCTCACCGCGCGAGGAGCCGCCGGCCGGGCAGGCCGGCGCGGATGATCAGGAGGGCGCAGAGGCGAAGCACGCCAAGGAGGCGTCCGGGTCAGAGGACGGCAGTGGCACCGACCCGCGCCCGACCACCCCGCCCGCAGCCGCGGGCTCCCGACCGCAGACCGCCACACCCGCCGACGCCATGGCGGCCAAGTCGATGTCCGACGCCACCGCCTACATCCGCAGCCTGGCGCAGTTGCGCGGGCGCGACGTCGACTTCGCCGAGCGCGCGGTGCGCGAAGCCGCCAGCCTGTCGGCCGAGGAGGCACTGGCCGCGGGCGTGATCGACGTCATCGCCTTCGACACCGCCGAGCTGCTGAAAAAGCTCGACGGCCGCGAGGTCGCGGTGCTCGATGGCAAGCGCACCCTGGCCACCGCCGGCCTCGCCATCGAGCGCATCGAGCCCGACTGGCGCAACCGCGTGCTGGCGGCGCTCGCCAACCCGCAGGTGGCGCTGATCCTGATGATGATCGGCATGTACGGACTGTTCTTCGAATTCACCTCGCCCGGCTTCGGCGTGCCCGGCGTGGCGGGCGCGATCTCGCTGCTGATCGCGCTTTATGCCTTCCAGCTGCTGCCGGTGAACTGGGCCGGCGTACTGCTGCTGGCGGTGGGCGCGGCGCTGATGCTGGCCGAGGCCTTCCTGCCCAGCTTCGGCGTGCTGGGCGTCGGCGGCATCATCGCCTTCGTGGTCGGCGGCTTGTTCCTGATGGATGCGGACGTGCCCGGCTTCGGCATCCCGCTCGCGCTCATCGTCGGCATGGCGCTGGCGAGCGCGGCCATCATCATCGCCATCGGCACCTTCGCCGCACGCAGCTATCGCCGGCCGGTGGTCAGCGGCAGCGAGGAGATGCTCGGCGCGCTGGGCACCGTCAGCGCTGCCGCCGAAGGCGGCGGCTGGTGGATTCATGTGCACGGCGAGACCTGGCGCGCGCGCAGCCCGCAGCCGCTCGAGCCGGGCAGCCGCGTCCGCGTCCAGGGCATCGACGGCCTCACCCTCGAGGTCGTCCCGGCCGAGAGCCCAACCGATTCATCCCACATCTACCCGGGGAGTACATCGTGATGATCGACCTTCAATTCGGCTTTGCGCCGCTGGTCCTGCTGCTGATCTTCCTCATCATTGCCGCGCTGAAGATCCTGCGCGAGTACGAGCGCGGCGTCATCTTCATGCTCGGCCGCTTCTGGCGGGTGAAAGGTCCCGGCCTGGTGATCGTGATCCCCGGCCTGCAACAGATGGTGAAGGTGGACCTGCGCGTGGTGACCATGGACGTACCCTCGCAGGACGTCATCTCCAAGGACAACGTGTCGGTCAAGGTCAACGCGGTGGTGTACTTCCGCGTCGTCGACCCGCAGAGGGCCATCATCCAGGTCGAGGACTACTTCAATGCCACCAGCCAGCTCGCGCAGACGACGTTGCGCGCGGTGCTCGGCAAGCACGAGCTCGACGAGATGCTGTCCGAGCGCGAGAAGCTCAATACCGACGTGCAGCAGATCCTCGACGCCCAGACCGACGCCTGGGGCATCAAGGTCGCCAACGTCGAGATCAAGCATGTGGACCTCAACGAGACCATGGTGCGCGCCATCGCCCGCCAGGCCGAGGCCGAGCGCGAGCGGCGCGCCAAGGTGATCCACGCCGAAGGCGAGAAGCAGGCCGCCGAGACCCTGCTCGAGGCCGCCCAGATGCTGTCGCGCGACCCGGCAGCGATGCAGCTGCGCTACCTGCAGACGCTGACCCAGGTGGCGGGCGACAAGAGCTCGACGCTGGTGTTTCCGGTGCCGGTGGATCTGCTGGGCAAGCTGATGGGGTCGGGCTCAGGCAAGCCCTGAGCCCTGATGCGCGCGGCAGCGACTCAATCCACCACCGGCCTGAACACCCACTCCGCATAGCCCGCCGCGCTCGCCGCGACGTCGCCCAGCTCGGGCGGAAAGCCGTCGCGACGGATCGGCGCCCGGGTCGACAGGCTATGCACGCCGAGGATGGCGTTGCCGTCGCGCTCGACGCCCCACTCGGTGGTGCCGGTCATCGGGTCGCGATACACCTTGCGCAGATGGCGGCGCGGCGTGGGCCAGCGCTTGTCCTCGACGAGCTGGGCGAGTTCGGTGGGCCGCGAAGGCGTGCCGACCGGGGTCTCGCGCGCGTAGCTGGCGAGCGCACGGGCCATCTCGACGCCGATGGCGATCAGCTCCGCCTCGCGCTCGCGCTGCGCGGCCTGCTGCCAGACCACGCCGGTGCGGGCGACGAACAGCCCCATGGCGGCAACGATGAACAGCACCAGCAGATAGGTGTAGCCATGCTGGCCGGCGCGCAGGCGCATCGTGCTACCACTCGGCAAAGGGACGGCCGTCGCGGCCGCTGCCGCGCGCGCCGCTGCGCACGTCCCACACCCCGCTGTCGGCGGGATCCGGCGGCGGCACCAGCTCCCAGGTCTCGGCCGACTCGGTCATCGGGTCGACCGGCAGCTTGCGCAGGTAACGCTTGTCGACCAGTTCGTCGAGCGTGGCGGGGTACTTGCCGGTGTCGGCGCGAAACTTGTCGATCGCGTCACGCATGACCTCCAGCGACTGCGCCAGCGCCTTCTCGCGCGCGCTGTCGACCTGGCCGAAGTAGCGCGGCGCGGCGATGCTGAGCAGGGTGGCGATGATCGCCATCACCACCAGCAGCTCGATCAGGGTGAAGCCGCCGCGCAAAGCCGGCGGCAGGAGGCGGGTCATGCGCTCACCATTCCTTGTAGGGCACGCCGTTGAGCCCGGTGCGCTCGGACAGCGAATAGATGTCGAACACGTCCTGACCCTCGCGCGGCGCATCGGGCGGGCTGGCGTAGCTGCGCCGGCCCCAGCTGCGCTCGGGCTCGACGCTGGGGTCGGTGTGCATCGGGTCGCGCGGCAGGCGGCGCAGGAAGTAGATGCGCCGGCCCTCCTCGTCCTTGACGTCGGGCACGCCCTCAACCAGCACGCGCAGATTGGGCGGATAGCCCGAGGCGCCGGTCTTCTGCTCGACGCGGCCTTCGTCATAGGCGGCCTTGTAGGCGTCTAGCGCATTGCGCACCTGGCGCAGCGCCGTGCGCAGCTCCGACTCCTTGCTGCGCTGCGCAGCCAGTTCGGCCAGCGGCATCACGCCGGCAGCGAGCACGCCGATGATGGCCAGGGTGACCACCAGCTCGATCAGCGTGAAGCCGCGCGCGCGCCGCGTCATGGGGCAAGGATGTTGACCGCGGCCGCGCCGGCGGCCGGAGCCGGCACCTGGCGCCCGCCGAGGTCGAAGATCAGACCATTGATGCGCACGTTGGCCGCGCCGGTGGCCCCTTCCTTGACCTTGAAGCCGATTGGCACCGTCGCCGGCAGGTTGCCTGCGGGCAGCGCGGTGGTCGCCTGGCCGTTCTCGGACGGCGCGAAGCCGACCGGCTCGAGGCGCTCTACGTCGTAGTCGAACTCGATCAGCACACCGTTGTGGCCGCCGCTGCCGTCGAGCTTGAGCGACAGCGTCAGGGCGCCGCCCGCGACGGCGCTGTCGGGCGCGGCCAGATCGACCACCACGCTGCCGGGGTCGATCTCGGCCGCGCCCGACGGCAGCAAGGGCGTCGCCGCCACGCTTGCCGCGGCAGCCGCAACCCCGGGCTGGCCGGTGCCGCTCACCAGCAGGCTCTCCGGCGCCATCGGTCCGATGCGCAGCGGCGCCGCGCCGACCAGTGCCTCGGTGCCGGCGGCGAGGTCGTCGCGGGTGAAGGCGGGGGCGACGATGTTGCGCACGATGCGCGGGGTGATCAGCAGCACGATCTCGGTGCGCGCGGCCTGGTCGCGCTCGGACGAGAACAGGCGTCCCACCACCGGCAGGTCGCCCAGGCCGGGCAGGCGCAGGTTGCTGCCGCGCTCCTCGTCGTTGATGAGTCCGGCCAGCACCTGGGTCTCACCGTGCTTCAGGCGCAGCGTGGTCGCGGCGCTGCGAGTGCCGATCTGGTAGGCGAGCGAGCCTTCGGGCCCGGGCACCTCGCGCACGATGTTGCTGACCTCGAGTGCGACCTTGATCGCGACTTCGTCATCCAGCGTGACGCTCGGCTCGACGTCGAGCTTGAGGCCGACGTCCAGATAGCTCACGGACGCCGCCACACCGACGTTGGCGGTCGACGTGGTGGTGAACACCGGCACCTTCTCGCCGATATGCACCTTGGCCTCGGCGCGGTTCTTGACCCGGATGCGCGGGTTGGCGAGCAGCGTGGTGTCGCCGTCCTCGGCGCGCAGGCGCAGCACCGCCGCCGGGTTGGAGACGAAGGGCACCAGCCCGCCGGTGTCGTTGAGGTTGATGACACCCTCGCGCAAGGGGCCGACGTTCTGGCCGTCGATCGAGCCCCAGCCGATCTGTTGCGGAAACTCGAGGCCGATCTGGCGCAGCTTGGTCCGGCTCACCTCCAGCACCTCGACCTCGAGCATCACCTCCGGCTCGGCCACGTCGAGCGCGGCGACCAGGCGCTCGGCCAGGCGCATCGCCTCGGGCGTGTCCTTCATCACCAGCAGGTTGAGCTTCTCATCGATGAACACGTCACGCGTCTTCACCACCTGCTTGATGAGATTGAGCGCCTGCTTCACGTCGGCGTTGGCGAGGTAGAAGCTGCGCGACACCAGCTCCTGGTATTCGCGCTGCTTGGCCGGCGTGGCCGGGTAGATCAGCACCGAGTTGGCGTTGAGCAGCTTGCGCTCGATCTGCTGGGTGGCGGTGAGCAGCTTGATGACCTCGTCGACCGAGGTGTCGCGCACGAAGAGGCTGACCAGGGCGTCGTCGCGCACGTCGCTGTCGAACACGAAGTTGAGCCCGGCAGCGCGCGACAAGGCCTCGAACACCACGCGCAGCGGGGCGTCGCGGAACTGCAGGTTGACCTTCTTCGCCAGCGGACCGGCCAGCGACTCGACCGGCGGCTGCAGCAGGCGACGCTCGTCGAGCTCGCGCAGCAGGCGGCGCGCGCGCGGGTTGGCAGGGGATTCGGCCAGCACGGAGCGCACCAGGCGTTCGGCATTGGCGCTGTCGCCGCGCATGTAGGCGGCTTCGGCCTCGTCCAGCCGCTGCAGGCGGCGGCGCTCGTCGATCAGCGTGTCTAGCCCGGTGCGCGCACGCGCGTTGGCGGGTTCGATGCCGAGCACCTCGCGGTACAGGCGCTCGGCCTGCTCGAACTGCCCGAAGGCGCGCGCGCGCTCGGCCTCGTTGAGCCAGCCGACCGCGAGCGCCTCGCGACGGGCCAGGTAGCGCGCGCGCAGGTCGGCGTTGCGCGGTTCGGCGACAACGGCCTCGCCAAGACGGCGTAGTTCGGCGACCGGATCCGCCTCCACTGCGGCGTCGTGCGGCATCGCCGGCAGCGGCGTGGCGCAGCCGGCGAGCAAACCGGCGGCGGCGAGCGCCACTGCGCTGAGCGCATGCAGCTTCTTCAGTCGGGATGTCTTCATCTTCTCAGTCCTGCCCGGTCTCGAGCACCTGCCGCTCCTGCATCGGCAGATAGGTGAATTCGATCTGTGTCTGCGTCACGCGCTCGACACGGTAGTGCTCGCCGATGCGCTCGCGCACGCCCACCAGATGGAGCTCTTCGCCTTCCATCAGCATCACCGTGCGGCGGCCACCGCGCTCAATGCTGCCGATGAAGGTGAACGGCAGCGGCGGTGCGCTCGGTGCCACGGCAAGCGGCACCCCCTGGTTCAGTTGCGCCTGCACGCCCGCCGCAGGCTGCAGCAGGTCGGAAGCGGACGCCGGCCAGGGCTCGCGCACGATCGCGAGCGCGCCCCCGGCCTGCGCTGCGACCTCGCCCGCGCGGTCGCGCACGGCTGCGGATGCGGGCACGGGTGTGCGCGCGGAGCGGACCACCGGCGCGGCCACCTCCGCCTCGCCGCTGTCCTCGACCTGCGCAGCCCACCACGTCGCCGCCAGCGTCGCGATCAGCGCTGCCGCCATGCCCCACTGTCGCGGCTTCATGGCGCCCCCCGGTTCACGAATACCAGTAGGCGCAGTTCCCCCTCGACGTAGCCGCTGCGCGCATCCGCGCGTCGCAGCGCGATCGCCTCCAGCGCCACATGCGGTGCGGTGGCGATGAGCTCGGACAGCCAGCCGTAGAGCGCACCGTATTCGGCGCGCACCGGCAGGCTCAGTGCGATCCGTAGCAGCGGCGCGCCCGCCTCCTCGCTGACACGGTAGTCGCTGCGGTCAACATCGATGCCATGGGTCTCGGCCTGCACCTGAAGCGCGGCAAGCAGGGCAGGCAGCTCGCTGCGGGTCGGGAAGCCCTGGTAGAAGGCCTGCAGGGTATGGCGGTCGATGCCGGTCGGGGCCGCACGCGCCGGCGTGTCGCCGCCGAGCAGCACGGCGCGTTCGGCGCCGAGCGCCGCACGGCGCGTCTCGATGTCGCTCGCAGCTTGCTGGTCCACCGCCACGGCCAGTGCGAGCAGCAAGCCTCCGCAAGCCCCCGCCCAGCCGGCGCCGCGGAAAGCCCGGCGCAAGGCTTCGCGCACACGGAGCATCCGTTTCATGGCACCGTCCTCCAGTGCGCGGTGAGGATGAAGCGCACCACCATCTGCGGGCCCTGTGTCACCCACTCATGGCTGTCGATGCGGGCCTCGCGCAGTGCGGCGGTGCGCTGCAGCTTCTCCACATAGGCAAACGCCGCCTCCACCGATTGCGCCTCGCCGGTCATGCGCAGCGTGCCGCGCCCGGCGTCGCCCTGCAGGTCGAGCACCGCCACCTCGGGATGGCGGGCGCGGTCGAGGTCGGCGAACAGCGCAGCCCAGTCGGCATTGAGCACGCCCGCGACGCGCTGCGCGGGCTCACGCTCTTCGGGCGTAGCTGGCGTGGCGGTGCGCGCCGCCTGCTGCGGACGCGAGTCGCGCAATTCCGCGCGTAGCCTCGCGGTCAGCGCCTCGCGCTCGGCGAGCTCGGCCTGGGCGGCCTGCCAGTCGTAGGCCGCCAGGCCGAGCGCCGCCGCGCCGATCGCAAGCAGCAGCCAGCCAGGCAACCGCGGCCGGCGACGACGCGGCGGCGCGAAATCGAGTTCGATCGTGGCTGGCGCGTTGGAGAAAAGCTTCATGCCGGCAGCTCCACATCCACCCGCCGCCAGGCGACGGGCGGGCTGCCGGCAAAGCCTGCGGCATAGACCACACCCCCCGACTGCGTGCCCTCCACGGCCTGGTCGGCGGAGCTGGAGTGGGGACCGGCATCGCGCATCCAGGCCTCGAGCATCCGACGCAGCGCCGCGGCACCGTCGTCGCGCACCGCCTGGCTGCGCACGCCGGCCCAGGTTCCGCCCGACCACATGCCGACCGTGAGTCGGCCGTCGCGCAGCAGGGCAAGCGCGGCGTGCACGCCATCGGCCTCGTCGAAGCGCCGGCGCAAGACGTTGTAGGCAGTGACGAAATCCCCCGCAATGCCCTCGAGCAGGCAGCCGTGGCGTGCTGCGAAGCCCCGCGCCGCAGCCACTACCGCGGCGGGTGCGGCGCAGGCGAGCGCCGGCAGGTCGAACGCATCGCAGTCCGCCGCCAGCACCCAGTCCGGGGCGCCGACGCCATGTACCTCAGCGAAGCGATGGGCGAGGAAGGCGGCACGTTCGGCCGGCCCGCGCACGCCTTGCGGCCAGCGCACCACCAGGTAGCGCAGCCAGGCATCGCCGAGCCGTATCCTCAGGCGCCGTCCGCGCAGCACGCCGGCGGGTTGCAGGCGCTCGAGCGCCGCACCCGGCAACGCGCCATCGAGCGCGCAGCGCATCTGACCGCCGGGACCCTGCAGCACCCAGGCCTCGCGCTCGAGCCGTAGCCGGACTTCAGCCGTGGAGCGTGACACGGTTCAGTTCCTCCAGTGTGGTCTCGCCCGCGGCGACCAGTTCGACCACCGCCGCGCGCAGGTTGCGGAAGCCGCGCCGCGATGCGGCCTCGCGTACGGCACGGGCGGGCGCGCGGGCGAGGATCAGCTCACGCACCTCGTCGTCGAGCAGCAGCACTTCGGCCACCGCGCGCCGGCCGCGGTAGCCCGAGCCGCGACAGTGGCCGCAGCCGTGGCCGGCACGGAAGCGGAAGGCGGTCACGTCGCCGAGGCCGGAATCCGCCATCAGCGCGTGGTCGGGCACCACGTCCTCGCTGCAGTGCGGGCAGTTGATGCGCACCAGGCGCTGGGCGACGACGCCGTTCAAGGCGGCGACCAGGTTGTAGGGGTCGATGCCCATGTGCATGAAGCGGCCGATGACGTCGAAGACGTTGTTGGCATGCACCGTGGTGTACACCAGGTGGCCGGTGAGCGCGGCCTGGATGGCGATCTCGGCGGTCTCGCCGTCGCGGATCTCGCCGACCATGATGCGGTCGGGGTCGTGGCGCAGGATGGAGCGCAGGCCGCGGGCGAAGGTGAGGCCCTTCTTCTCGTTCACCGGGATCTGCAGCACGCCGGCGAGCTGGTACTCGACCGGGTCCTCGATGGTGATGACCTTGTCCGTGCCACGGTTGGTCTCGCCCAGCACCGCGTACAGCGTGGTGGTCTTGCCGCTGCCGGTGGGGCCGGTGACGAGCAGCATGCCGTAGGGCTCGTTGGCGAGCCGCCGCAGCACGCGGCGGGCCTCGGCATCGAAGCCGAGCACTTCCAGACTGAGCCCGCTCATCTCGCGGCTCAGGTGTTCCTTGTCGAGCACGCGCAGCACCGCGTCCTCGCCGTGGATGCTGGGCATGATGGAGACGCGGAAGTCGATCTCGCGCCCGCCGGCCTGAGCCTTGAAGCGCCCGTCCTGCGGCACGCGGCGCTCGGCGATGTCGAGCTCGGCCATCACCTTCAGGCGCGAGATCGCCTGCTCGGCCAGGTCCACCGCCGACACCGTGCCGACGCGCGACAGCACGCCGTCGATGCGGTACTTGATGACCAGGCCTCCGGGCTGCGATTCGAGGTGGATGTCGCTGGCGCCCTGCTTGAGGGCGTCGTACAGCGTCGAGTTCACCAGCTTGACCACCGGACTGGCGCCGGCGGTGATGCGCTGCAGCGACAGGTCCTCGACCTCGCCACCGCCGCCCGTGCCCTGGCGCCCCTCGTCCAGGCCGGCGGCGCGGCGGACCTGGTCCTCGTGGCGCGCGAGGCAGGCGGCGAGGTCGTCGCGGTCGGCGATCGCCAGCTCGAAGGGTTCGATGAGGCGCGCGGCGAGGCCGTCGAGCAGGTCGTTGTCGAAGGGGTTGGCGAGCACCAGCACCAGGCCGCCGGCCTCGTCGCGCAGGGCCACGCACTCGTGGCGCACCGCGGTCTCGAAGCCGACCGCGGCGAAGTCGGGCGTGCGTGCCATCAACGTGGCGTGGCCGAGCACCGGCAGGCCGCAGGTGGCGGCGATGCGGACGAGGCGCGCATCGGCGTCGGGGACCTGCTCGGCGAGCGCGTCCAGCAGACGGCTGCCGGCGGCGCGCGCAGCGGCCAGTTCCGCGCTCGAGAACGGCCGCGCCGGCGCGAGCGGCTCGTGACGGATGTCGGGCAAGGCACTCATCCGATGCTCTCCGCAAGTTGGAAGATGGGCAGGTACATCAGCACCACGATCAGGCCGATCGCGCCACCGATCACAAGCATCAGCACCGGGCCGAACAGGCGGGTCAGCCATTCGATCTCGCGTGCGGTGTCCTCCTCGTGGAATTCCGCCGAACGGGTGAGCATCTCGCCGAGATTGCCGGCGCGCTCACCGACGGCGAGCATGCGCTGCGCCACCGGCGTCGCCAGCCCGCAGGTGGCGAGCGTGGCGGTGAAGGGCTGGCCCTCGCGTACGCGCTCGATGGCGAGCTCCAGGCTGGCACGCAGCGTCGGCGACAGCAGGCCGGACACCATGCGCAGCGCCGCCACCGCCGGGATGCCGCCCGACAGCAGCATGCCCAGCGTGCGGTAGAAGCGTGCGAGCTCGAAGGCGCGCAGGCGCTCGCCGATGCCCGGCGTGCGCCAGGCCTGACGCCCCACCGCGGCCCATACCGCGTCGCTGCGCGCCGCCAGTACGAGGGCGGCGATCAGCACCAGCAGCGCGCCGCCCATCGCCAGCGCATGGGTCTCGACCAGCCGCCCCCAGTCGAGCAGCAGCTGCGACAGCCAGGGCAGATCGCTGCCGACGTCCTCATAGATGTGCGAGAAGCGCGGCACCACGTAGCCGAGCAGGAACAGCACCACCAACCCACCGACGCCGATCAGCAGCGCCGGGTAGATCGCCGCGCTTATGAGCTTGTCACGCAAGGTGTCGACCTGCTGCTGGTAGGCGACGTAGCGTTCGAGCGCACGCTCGAGGTCGCTGGTGCGCTCGGCGGCGCGGATCATGGCGACGTAGAGGGCGGGAAAGCCCTGGGGCGCGCGCTCGAGCGCGCGCGACAAGGGCTGCCCCTCGCGCAACGCGGCAACGAGGTCGGACAGCACGCTGCGCACGGGCGTGCGCGTCTCCTTCTCGGACAGCGCGGTCACCGCCTCGGCGAGCGGAATGCCGGCCCGCAGCAAAGCGAGCAGTTCCTGGTTGAACAGCAGCAGCGGAAAGCGCGCCCGCCCACCGCCGCGCCCTGCGCGCGCGAGCGACAGCACGGCCAAGCCGCGGCCGGCGGCGAGCACGCGCGCCTCGGCTTCGGAGGGGGCGTCGAGTTCGGTTTCGACGACCCGCGCGTCGGCGGCGATCGCCTTTACCCGGAAGCGCATCGGTGACTCAGCTCACCAGTTGGTGACGTCGGCGTTGCTACCCTCTCCGCCGGGCTGACCGTCCGCGCCGTAGGAAAAAATGTCGTACTCGCCGTGCTCGCCCGGGTGGCGGTAGCGATAGGGGCTGCCCCAGGGATCGACCGGCACCGACTTGCGCAGATAAGGCCCCTGCCAGCGCGACTCGCCCGCAGGCGCCGCCATCAAGGCGTCGAGCCCCTGCTCGGTGCCCGGATAGCGGCCGACATCGAGGCGATACTGGTCGAGCGCCTTCTCGAAGGCATCGACCTGGGCGCGCGCGGTGTTTACCTCGGACTTGCCGATCTGCGAGAAAAAGCGCGGTCCGACGTAGCCGGCGAGCAAGCCGATGATCACCATCACCACCAGCAGTTCGAGCAGGGTAAAGCCGCGTTGCCTCATGATCCGCATCATCCTCGCAGTCTGTCGGTCGCCCGCAGCAGCAAGGGCGCGGGCCAGGTGCGATAGCCTGCCAGCGGATTGTTACGGTTTCGATCACATGACAGTCATTTTTCCGCAACCGCACTGCCATGTTTCGCGCGCTAGTCGAGGACCAGGGCGAGCGCCAGCGGCAGGAACACGATCGCGGCGACGTTGCCGATCAGCACCATCGAAGCCACCTTGTCCGGCTCCTGACTGTAGCGTTCGGCGAACATGAAGTTCAGCACGGCCGGCGGCAAGGCGCCGAACACCAGCACGAGCGCCTGCTCGCGCGCCGGCAGGTCGATGAACTGAAGCACCATCCACGACAGCGCGAGCCCGACCAGCGGGCGCGCCACCGCACCGAACATGCCGACGCCGACCGCGCCGATGCGGGATTCGGCCAGGCGCACGCCGAGCCCGAACAGCATCAGGGGAATCGAGATCTCGCCGAGCATGCGGATCGCGGTGAGCAGCGGCGGCCACACCTCGAAATGGGTGAGGCTGACCGACAGCCCGAGCGCCGTCGCCATCACCGAGGGCACCCGCCACAGCATGTAGAAGCGCACGCGATGGTCGAGCAGCCAGGCGCCGAAGGAGAAGTGGATCAGGTTCGACACCATGAACATCACCACCATCGGCGCCAGCGCCGCCTCGCCGAAGGCCAGCACGGCAAGCGGCAGACCGAGGTTGCCGCAGTTGTTGAACATCATCGGCGGCACCAGCGTCTTCGGCTGGATGCCGGTGAGCCTGGCCAACCCCCAGCCGGCCAGGCCGGCGCCGACCATCATCAGCGTGGAAGCAAGAATCAGCGGCATGAAGGCGCCGACGTCGAAGGCCTTGTTCGCCAGCGCGGCAAACACCAGCGCCGGCACGAACACGTCCATGTTGAGCTTGTTGGCCTGCGACAGGTCCGGCTTCATCCGGCGGCCGACGAAATAGCCCAGCGCGGTGATCGAAAACAATGGGAACAGAATTTCGACGATTCGCAGCAGCATCAAAACCTACCTTGCTTCGCACGCGGCAAATGAAAACGGGCCGGACGTCGCCGCCGGCCCGCGGGTTACAACGCGAAACCGCGTTACAGCACGTAGCGCGCGAGATCCTCGCGCTGCGCCAGCATGTCTAGACGGCCATCGACGTAGCCGGCATCGACCACCACCTCGTCCAGCATGCCCTTGCCGGCCTCGAAGGAGACCTCCTCGAGCAACTTCTCCATCACCGTGTACAGCCGGCGCGCACCGATGTTCTCGGTCTTCTCATTCACCTGATAGGCGATCTCGGCCAGGCGGCGGATGCCGTCGGCGGTGAAGCTCAGGCGCACGCCATCGGTGGCGAGCAGGGCCTCGTACTGGCGGGTGAGGCAGGCATCGGTACTGGTGAGGATGCGGGCGAAGTCTTCCACCGACAGCGACTCGAGCTCGACGCGGATCGGAAAGCGGCCCTGCAGCTCGGGGATGAGGTCGGACGGCTTGGACAGGTGAAAGGCGCCGCTGGCGATGAACAGGATGTGATCGGTCTTGATCATGCCATACTTGGTCGAGATCGTCGTGCCCTCGACCAGCGGCAGCAGGTCGCGCTGCACCCCCTGGCGGGAGACGTCGGCGCCGTGCACGTCACTGCGCGCGGCGATCTTGTCCACCTCATCGAGGAAGACGATGCCGTTCTGCTCGACCGCCCGCACCGCCTCGAGCTTCACCTCCTCGTCATTGATCAGGCGCGCGGCTTCCTCGTCCGCGAGCAGTTTCAGTGCCTCGCGGATCTTGAGCTTGCGCTGCTTCTTCTTGCCACCGCCGAGGTTCTGGAACATGCCCTGGATCTGCTGGGTGAGCTCTTCCATGCCGGGCGGGGCGAAGATCTCGGCGCTCATCGACGGCGCGGCGACCTCGATGTCGATCTCCTTGTCGTCGAGCTCGCCCTCGCGCAGCTTCTTGCGGAATTTCTGCCGGGTGGCGGAGTCCTGCGCCGGCTCGGGCTCGGCGTTGAAGCCGACCGGGCGCGCCGGTGGCAGCAGGGCGTCGAGCACGCGGTCCTCGGCGGCGTCGAGCGCGCGGTCGCGCACCGATTTCATCGCGCGCTCGCGGCCATCCTTGATCGCGATTTCCATCAGGTCGCGGATGATGGTGTCCACATCGCGGCCAACATAGCCAACTTCAGTGAACTTGGTCGCCTCGATCTTGATGAAGGGCGCATGGGCGAGGCGCGCCAGGCGGCGCGCGATCTCGGTCTTGCCGACGCCGGTGGGACCGATCATCAGGATGTTCTTGGGGGTGATCTCGCTCCTCAGCGGCTCCTCGACCTGGGCGCGCCGCCAGCGGTTGCGCAGCGCGATGGCGACGGCCTTCTTGGCCCTGTCCTGGCCGACGATGTGCTTGTCGAGTTCGGAGACGATCTCCGGCGGGGTCATCTGGGTCATGCGGTCGCTCTCAATCCAGCACTTCGATGGTGTGGTGGTGATTGGTGTAGATGCACAGGTCGCCGGCGATGGTGAGCGCCTTGGCGACGACCTCCTTGGGCTCGAGCTCGCTGTTCTCGATCAGCGCACGCGCCGCGGCCTGCGCGTAGGCGCCGCCGCTGCCGATGGCGACGATGCCCTGCTCGGGCTCGAGCACGTCGCCGTTGCCGGTGATCACCAGCGAGTGTTCGCGGTCGGCCACCGCCAGCATGGCCTCGAGGCGGCGCAGCATGCGGTCGGTGCGCCAGTCCTTGGCGAGCTCGACCGCGCTGCGCAGCAGGTTGCCCTGGTGCTTGTCGAGCTTGGCCTCGAAGCGCTCGAACAAGGTGAAGGCGTCCGCCGTGCCTCCGGCAAAACCGGCCAGGATCTGGCCGTTGTACAGCGTGCGTACCTTGCGCGCCGAGGCCTTGATGACGATGTTGCCCAGGGTGACCTGGCCATCCCCGCCAAGGGCGACGCGGTTGCCGCGCCGCACCGACAGGATGGTGGTGCCGCGATATTGTTCCATGTTGATTCCCGCCGGCCGGGCGCCGGCGCCTTCAAGTGATCATTGGCGCAAGGTGACGTGCGCGACCTGGTCCACGCTCATGACGCGCAGCAGGGCCGCGACCATGGCATTGACGTTGACGAGGCTCACGAGTTTACCCTGAGCCTGCAGCGTGGCGAGAATGTTGAACAAGGTGCCCGCGCACACGAAGTCGATTCGGCGCAGGCGCGCACAGTCGATGCGCACCTGGCGGCGGTCGGCGGCGAAGCTCGCCAGTCGCTTGAGGGTGTCGCTGGACGTGCCGCTGAGCTCGCCCTCGAAACAGAACCCGTCGGGCTCGGTCGTCGCCAGTGCTGGAGTGGGCGCCTCGCGCAGCGCGGCGGTAGCGCCCCGGCACTCCCAGGACGGCGGCGATTCCTCGAAGGTCACGGCATAATCGACGGCGAGATTCTCAAAGCGCGCCTGGTCGTCGGCGTACTGCAACAGCTCGAGCAGCATCAGCCAGGTGTCGCGCTCCTGCGCCTTGCCCACCACGAGGCGCTTGCCGAGGATCTCGGCGAGCGGCTCGACACTGAGCAGCGTGACCTTCACCCGATCAGCCGCGAGATCGCCCAGCAGGCGCCGCCACACCCCGCAGCCGGCGTCATCGACGCCACGCACGCGACCCACGTCGAGACGCACGGCGCCACTGCGGCGACCCAGCGCCGCGACCTGCTGAAACTGCTTCTCCGCTTGGGCCGTCAGCTGTCCGGTGAGATTGATCAGGGGCGGCAACCCGCTGCGTGCCCGCCCGCCGGCGGCAGAGAGATCGACCCAGGGCGGTGGCGAGCGCTCGAAGCGCGTCGCGTAGTCGAGCACACGGGATTCGAAGCCCTGTTTGTTGCCAGCCAGCCGATAGAGGTCGAGCAGCATCAGCCACACGCCCTCGCCGACCTCGGCGTGTTCGCCATCCACCATCGCCTCGAGCAGCGCGAGCGCTTCGCCATCGTTGCCATTCGCATAAAGCACCGCCGCCTCCTCGAACGCCGCGCCGATGCCGCTGCCCACCTCCTGCACCTCGACCAGCCCCGCCGCCCGTGCCAGGCCGCGGCCATGGTCGGTGGCGGAGAAGTCCAGCCCCGACAGCTCGGTCGGCGGCGGTGCACCGTCTGCGGCATGCGCACGCTCGACGCCCCCGGCCAAAGGCTCGGCGGACGTCGGTTTCTTGCCGAAGAAGGGAAGTGCCACGTCTGTTTTCCTGCGCTCTCAAGACCCGATCGCCGGCGCCTTCATGCCTGCGCCAGCGGCGACGGAAAAACAATAGTATTTTTGGAAAAATGCTTGTACAACAACTATTAAGCTCGGTCAGCAAAAACAATCATCAACATTTGAAACAGGCAGTGCACCGCCCGCGCACGCTCGGCTAGAATGCTGCAATGCAACCGAAGACGAGTCGTAACGACGCGCCGGCCACAAGCCCGTCCGCGTCTGCGCCAGCCCACAGCCTTTCCCTGAGAGTCTATTACGAAGACACCGACGCCGGTGGCGTCGTGTACTACGCGAATTATCTCAAATACTGCGAGCGCGCCCGCACCGAGTGGCTGCGAGCGCTCGGCATCGCCCAGCAAGCCCTGCTCGACGAGGCAGGCATCGGCTTCATGGTGCGCTCGGTCCAGGCGGAATACCTGTCCTCGGCACGGCTGGACGACGAACTCATGGTCGCGAGCCGCATCCAAGGCCTGCGTCGCGCCAGCATCGTGTTCGACCAGCAGGTGAAGCGCGCGGGCGAAGTCCTGTTCACCGCCCGGACCCTGGTCGCCAGCATCGACATTCATCGCCACAAACCCACTGCCATCCCGGCCCCTCTGCACGCCCTTCTCGAAAGCCAAGCATGACCGTCACTCAAGATCTCTCCATCCTCAGCCTCATCAGCGAGGCGAGCGTGCTCGTGCAACTCGTCATGGCCCTGCTCGCCGGGCTGTCCCTGGTGTCGTGGTACTGGATCTTCCGCAAGTCATTCCAGATCCGCCAGGCACGCAACGAGACCGAGAGTTTCGAGCGTGACTTCTGGAGCGGCGGCGACCTCAACACGCTCTACGACGCCGCCAGCCGCCATCAGGCCGACGGCATGGAGCGGATCTTCGAGGCGGGCTACCGCGAGTTCACCAAGCTGCGTGCCAAGGGCCACGACCATGGTGCCACGCTCGACGGCGCGCGGCGCGCCATGCGGGCCACCTACCAGCGCGAGGTCGACGACCTCGAGGCCCATCTCGCCTTCCTCGCCTCGGTCGGCTCGGTGTCACCCTACATCGGTCTGCTCGGCACCGTGTGGGGCATCATGAACTCGTTCCGCGGCCTGGCCAGCGTCGGTTCGGCCACCCTTGCCCAGGTCGCGCCCGGCATCGCCGAAGCCCTGGTCGCCACCGCGATCGGCCTGTTCGCCGCGATTCCGGCGGTCGTCGCCTACAACCGCTTCGCGCACGACATCGACCGCCTGGGCATCCGCTTCGAGAGCTTCATGGAAGAGTTCTCCAACATCCTGCAGCGCAACCTGCGCTGAACGGACCGGAGACGCCCGCCATGCGCCAACGCCGCCTGATGAACCAGATCAACGTCGTCCCTTACATCGACGTCATGCTGGTGCTGCTGGTGATCTTCATGGTCACCGCACCGATGGTCCAGACCGGCAACATCAACGTGCCCTCCGCGGCGCCGGTCGCCGCGCCGCTGAGCGAGGCGGTGGTGATCCAGGTCGACGACAAGGGCGCCTATTCGATCATCCGTCGCAGTGGCGCGCAGCCCGAGGACGTACCCGCGGTGCGCCTGCAGACCACCCTCGCCGACCTGCTCGCGCAGAATCCGGAGCAGACCTTCCTGGTCGCCGCCCACCGCAGCCTCAACTACCAGCAGGTCATCGACGTGCTCGAGACCGCACGCCTGGCCGGCGTCCAGAAGATCAGCCTGCAGACGCAGTCGGGTGGCAGCAGCCGATGAACGAGCGCGTGACTCGCACTCGCGAGCTTCCGGGAAAATGGGCCTCGCTCGGCCTGACGATCGCGGTCCACCTCGGCCTCGCACTGTTCCTGTTCTTCGGCGTGCGCTGGCAGAGCAGCCCGCCGGCCGCGCTGGAGGTGCAGCTTGCCGCCGCGCCGAGCGCAGCGCCCACCCCGCCAAGGCCGCAGCCTGCACCCAGGCCCGAGCCACCGAAACCGCAGCCTGCCCCCGAGCCGCCCAAGCCGCAACCCGCGCCGGAGCCGCCCAAGCCGCAGCCGCGCCCCGAGCAGCCGAAGCCAACGCCCGCTCCGGCGCCGAAGCCGGAGATCGCGACCAAGGCGCCCGAGAAGAAGCCGGAGCCGCCCAGGCCAGCGCCCAAACCCGAACCCAAGCCTGAGCCCAAGCCGGCCCCGAAACCTGAACCGAAGCCGGAACCCAAGCCCGCGCCGAAACCGGAGCCCAAGCCCGCGCCGAAACCGGAGCCCAAGCCCGCGCCGAAGCCCGAACCCAAACCCGAGCCCAAACCGCAACCGAAGCCCGAACCCAAGCCGGCGCAGGACGACTACATGGCGCAGCGCCTGGCGCAGGAAACCCGGCGCGCCGAGGAGGCGCGCCTGGACAACCTGCTGCGCCAGGAGGGCGCCCGCGCGGCTGCGGCCGGTGACGTCGATCGCTACCGCAACGCCATCGCTACCAAGGTGCGCGGCAATCTGCTGCGCCCGCCCGGCTTGGCCGGAAACCCGGAGGCGATCTTCGAGGTCGACCAGCTTCCCAGCGGCGAGGTGCTCAACGTGCGCCTGAAGCGTTCATCCGGCGTTCCCGCACTGGACGACGCGATCGAGCGCGCCATCCGGCGCTCCAGCCCGCTGCCGCTGCCCGAGAACCGAAGCCTGTTCCAGCGCACGCTGGAACTGAAATTCCGCCCGCTGGCGGAAGATTGAGCCTGCCATGTCTATAATCCGCGGCTGGAGCACAACCGCATGAAAATGATTATCTCTGCCTTCCGCCTCTTCATCGTCACTGCGCTGGCCAGCCTTGCCCTGACTGCGCAGGCGCAACTCTCCATCGAGATCACCGGCGCGGGCGCCTCGCGTTTCCCGGTCATCATCCCGATCTTCGAGAACGAAGGCCGCCTGCCGCAAAGCGTGACCGACGTCGTGCGCGCCGACCTCGAGCGCAGCGGCCTGTTCAGCCTCGTCGATATGGGCCCGCTGCCCTTGCCCGAGTCGGTCATGCCCGACCTCGCCGCGGTCCGCGCCCGAGGTGCCGATGCAGTGCTGACCGGCAGCCTGATCCCGATGTCGGACGGCCGCTACGAGGTGCGCTTCCGCCTCTTCGACGCCCAGAAGCAGCTTGAGCTCGGCGCCATGGCTCTGCCGATGAGCCCGGCGCAGAACCGCATCGTCGGCCACCGCATTGCCGACTTCGTCTATGAGAAGCTCACCGGCCTGCCCGGCTACTTCGCCACCCGCATTGCCTACGTGATCAAGGCCGGGCCGAACTTCGAGCTGCAGGTCGCCGACGCCGACGGCATGAACGCGGCCACCGCGCTGCGTTCGCGCGAACCGATCATCTCGCCCGCCTGGTCGCCAGACGGCCAGAGCCTGGCCTACGTCTCCTTCGAGCAGAAGAAGCCGATCGTCTATGTGCATACGCTCGCCACCGGCCAGCGCCGCGTGGTCGCCAACTTCAAGGGTTCCAACTCGGCCCCGACCTGGTCGCCCGACGGCAGCCAGCTCGCGGTCGTGCTGACCAAGGACGGTCTGTCCCAGCTTTACGCCATCAATGCCGACGGCTCCGGCGTGCGCCGCCTGGCCCAGTCTGCAGGCATCGACACCGAGCCCTTCTGGGGCAGCGACGGGCACATCTACTTCACCTCCGATCGCGGCGGCAGTCCGCAGATCTACCGCATCCCGGCCAGCGGCGGCAGCGCCCAGCGGGTGAGCTTCGAAGGCAACTACAACGTCTCGCCCCGTTTGTCGGGCGACGGCAAGCTGCTCGCCTTCGTCACCCGCAATGCCGGCCGCTTCCAGGTGGCCGTGCAGGACCTCGCCACCCGGCAGACCACGATCCTCACCGATTCGGCACGCGACGAATCGCCCAGCTTCGCTCCCAACGGCCGCATGATCCTGTACGCCACCGACAGCGGTGGACGCGGTGTGCTGTCGGCGGTGTCGACAGACGGGCGCATCCGCCAGCGACTGACGGTGCAGGCTGCGGATGTCCGCGAGCCCGCGTGGGGCCCGCAGATCCGGTAATCAAAACGCGGCGCAAACGTCGCATCACTTCACTGCTGTCTTTCAACACAAATCCTGGAGCACTACCCATGAAGAAACTGATTGTCCCCGCCCTGCTCGCCATGATGCTCGCAGCGTGCTCGAGCACCGGCCCCGACGCCACCGGCGCCGCGGTCGAGGACCGCTCGGGCGCCGGCGTCGCCACCGTCACCGCCCCCGGCGCCACCGGCACCGGCATCGCTGCGCTGACCGACCCCAACAACATCCTGTCCAAGCGCAGCGTGTTCTTCGACTTCGACAGCTTCGTCATCAAGCCCGAAGCCCGCCCGCTGATCGAAGCGCACGCCCGCTTCCTGGTGCAGAACCCGCAGATGCGCATGCTGATCCAGGGCAACACCGATGAGCGCGGCAGCCGCGAGTACAACCTCGCGCTGGGCCAGAAGCGTGCCGACGTCGTGCGTCAGGCCCTGATGCTGCTGGGTGCCCGCGAGTCGCAGATCGAGTCGGTGAGCCTGGGCGAAGAGAAGCCGCGTTGCGAAGACCGCACCGAGGCCTGCTACGCCGAGAACCGTCGCGGCGACATGCTCTACTCGGGCGAGTTCTAAGATGAAACGCCTTCTGCCGCTCGCGACGTTCATCGTCCTGACCGCGGCGGGCAGTGCTCACGCCCAGTTGTTCGGCGGCGACACCGAAGCCCGCAACCAGATCATCCAGTTGCGCCAGGATCTCCAGGGCCAGCTCGAGACCACCAGCCGTGGCCAGCTCGAGCTCGCCATGCAGAACGAGCAGCTACGCGCCGAAGTGGCGCGCCTGCGTGGCCAGATCGAACTGCTGATGAACGAGGTCGAGACGCTGAAGCAGCGGCAGAGGGATTTCTACGTCGACCTGGACACGCGCCTGCGCCAGATCGAGACCGGTGGCGCCGCCCCCAGGGCGGCGGCCGCTGGCGACCCCGCAGCGGAGTCGGCCGACTACCAGGCCGCACTGAACCTGCTCAAGGACGGCAAGCAGGCCGAAGCGCTCGCCGCCTTCGAAACCTTCGTCGGCCGCTACCCGGCCGGCAGCTTCACCGCTGGCGCTCACTTCTGGGCGGGTAACGCGGCGCTGCAGGCACGCGATGTCGCCAGTGCGACCAAGCATTTCAATGCAGTCCTGCAGAAGTGGCCCGATGACGACGTCGCCCCCGACGCCATGCTCGGCCTCGCCAACAGCCAGCAGGCCCTCGGCGACGCCGCGGCAACGCGGCGCACCCTGCAGGCGCTGACCGAACGTTATCCGCAGAGCAACGCCGCCCAGGTCGCGCGCCAGCGCCTGGCCGTACGCTGAGTCGATGTCGGCGCACGAGCCATGGACGGCCGCGACCGTCCGTCTGCGCATCACCGAGATCTTTGCCTCCGTGCAGGGCGAATCGAGCCGGGTGGGCCTGCCCACGGTATTCGTCCGCCTCACCGGCTGCCCCCTGCGCTGCACCTGGTGTGACACCGCGTATGCCTTCACGGGCGGCGAGATGCGCACCCTCGACGAGATCGTGACCGAGGTCGCCAGCCACGGCTTGCAGCACGTGTGCGTGACCGGTGGCGAGCCGCTCGCACAGAAGGCCTGCCTCAGCCTGCTCACGGCCCTGTCCGACGCCGGCCATTCGGTGTCGCTAGAGACCAGCGGCGCGCTGGACATTGCCGGGGTGGACCCGCGCGTGTCGCGCATCATGGATCTCAAGGCACCGGGATCGGGCGAAGCGGACAAGAACCGCCTGGAGAACCTCGCCCTGCTCAATGCGCGCGACGAACTCAAGATCGTGCTCGCTGACGCTGCCGACTACGAGTGGGCACGGCAGCAGATCGCCACGCACCGCCTCCACGAACGCTGCAGCGTGCTGCTGTCACCCGTCGCCGGCGAGCTTGAGCCGACCACGCTCGCCGAATGGATCGTGCGCGATCGTCTGCCGGTGCGCTTCCAGCTCCAGCTGCACAAGCTGCTGTGGAACGACGCCCGCGGGCGCTGAAAACTTTTCCTCACACCCCGAACACCTGCCTCATGATCACCCCCCCCCGCGCCGTCGTGCTGTTGTCCGGCGGCCTCGATTCCGCCACCTGCCTCGCCATCGCGCGTGACATGGGCTTCGAAACCTACGCGCTGTCGGTCGCCTACGGCCAGCGCCACGCGGCCGAACTCAGCGCGTCGAAGCGCGTTGCCGAGGCGCTGGGAGCGCGCGAGCATCGCACTGCGCAGGTCAACCTTGGCCAGTTCGGCGGCTCCGCGCTCACCGATCCGGGCATCGCCGTGCCCGAGAACGAGGACAACACCGGCATCCCGGTCACCTACGTGCCGGCGCGCAACACCGTGATGCTGTCGATTGCGCTCGCGTGGGCCGAGGTCCTCAAGGCCAACGACATCTTCGTCGGCGTCAATGCGGTGGACTACTCCGGCTACCCCGACTGCCGACCGGCGTTCATCCAGGCCTTCGAGACCATGGCCAACCTCGCCACCAAGGTCGGCGTCGAAGGCGCCCACCTGCGCATCCACGCACCCCTGATCGAGCTGTCCAAGGCCGACATCATCCGTCGCGGCATCGCCCTGGGCGTCGACTACGGCCTCACGGTCACCTGCTATCAGGCCGATGACGCCGGTCGCGCCTGTGGCCGTTGCGAGGCCTGCCGCCTGCGCGCCGCCGGATTCGCAGCCGCCGGCGTACCCGACCCGACCCCTTATCAGCCCCTCCCGCGCTGAGCCCGGCGCCGTCCGCGGCGCCCTTTTTGGTTAGAATTCGGCCTCCCTTCGTCGCCGGCCCCCATCATGGAAGAATCTCTGGTCTCCGCCTCGACCATCGTCTGGCTCGCCTTCGCCGTGGGCGGCGTGTTCGGCTTCGTGGCCAACCGCACGAACTTCTGCACCATGGGCGCGGTATCCGACATCGTCAACATGGGCGACTGGAACCGCATGCGGATGTGGGCGCTGGCCATCGCCACCGCCATCCTGGGCACCGCCGCGCTGCAATGGCTGGGCCTGTTCGACGCGTCGAAATCGATCTATACCGGCAACCGGCTGACCTGGTTCTCCCATCTGCTCGGCGGCCTGTGCTTCGGCATCGGCATGACGCTTGCCTCGGGCTGCGGCAGCAAGACCCTGATCCGCATCGGCGGCGGCAACCTGAAGTCGATCGTCGTCTTCGTCTTTCTCGCCATCGGCGCCTACATGACAATGCGCGGGCTGTTCGGTGTCTGGCGCGTGCGTCACCTCGACAACATCGCCACCGAACTGCCCCACGGCCAGGACCTGCCCGCCTTCCTCGGCGCCGCCACCGGCATGGCATCCGGCACCGCGCTGCTCGCGACGGCGCTGGCGGTCGGCGGCGGGCTGCTGCTGTGGTCGCTCGCCCGCCGCGAGGCCTGGCGCAGCGACGTGATTCTCGGCGGTGTCGTCGTCGGCGTCACGGTGGTCGCAGGCTGGTACGTCTCGGCTCATATCGGCTACGTCGCCGAGCACCCCGAGACGCTCGAAGAGGCTTTCATCGCGACCAACAGCGGTCGCGCCGAGTCGCTCACTTTCGTCGCGCCCGTGGCCTACACGCTGGAGTTGCTGCTGTTGTGGAGCGACACCAGCCGGGTGGTCACCTTCGGCATCGCCAGCGTGCTTGGCGTCATCGCCGGCTCGGCCGCCTATGCCGTCGTGAGCCGCGGCTTTCGTATCGAGAGCTTTCGCGACGCTGGCGATCTCGTGCGCCACATGGCGGGCGGGCTGCTGATGGGCTTCGGCGGCGTCACCGCGCTGGGCTGCACCATCGGCCAGGGCATCACCGGCCTGTCCACGCTGGCGCTGGGCTCGATCCTGACCACCCTGGCGATCATCGTCGGCTCGGCGATCACGATGAAGATCCAGTACTGGCTGATGATGCGCGGAGCCTGACAGTGCCGCGACGGCCCTTCGCCGCGGCAGTCTGCGCAACGGCACTTGACGGACACGCTCGCGCTTACTAGAATTCGGCCTCGCTTTTGGGTCGTTAGCTCAGCTGGTAGAGCAGCGGACTTTTAATCCGTTGGTCGCTGGTTCGAATCCAGCACGGCCTACCAGGAACACGAGGAAATGCCCCGACTCCGGTCGGGGCGTTTTCTTTTGCGCCGAATCTACCGACCGCGCAGACAGCACAGCCTGCGACATGGACCTGAGCGTCCAAATCGCGTATAGTTTTGCACTAGACTTTTGCCGGTTTTGAATTTAAAGATTTAATTCGGCAATCAGCGGCTCAGTAACAGCAAGCTTTCGCCCGGCTAGAACGCCTTCGTTTCCTGCCTGGCGAAGTGTCGCTGACCCCGCCCCAAGTGCTCGCCCCCAACCCTGCCTTCGCGTTGCAGGGTTTTCGCTGCGAGTCCCATCGACCGGTCCGCCGAACATCGTGCCGATTTCTCCAGGCCATCGCCGCACATCGCGCGCTTCGCCCTGGTCCCTGATTCGCTCCCGGCGGAGGCGAGTCCGACTGGCTCTGCCCCTCGCGCAGTGCCAGCACAATGACAAGGAGCCGACCATGGCCAAGGAAGAACTCATCGAAATGCAAGGATCCGTCACCGAGGTGCTGCCCGACGGCCGCTACCGCGTGACGCTCGACAACGGTCACAACCTGATCGCCTACTCCGGCGGCAAGATGCGCAAGCATCACATCCGCATCATCGCCGGCGACAACGTGTCGCTGGAAATGTCGCCCTACGACCTGAGCAAGGGCCGCATCACCTTCCGCCACCTGCCGGGACGCCCCGCCGGCGCAAGCGCCGCACCCCCCCAGCGTCGCCGCTGAGTCCTCGCTGCGTCCCCTCTGCATCCCCTTCCGGGCTGCGCGCTGCATGCCGCAATACACGGCATGCAGCGGAACCCCCTGAGAGAAGAGGCGGTCTGCATGATGGTTCCGCGTGCTCGCAACGCGCGCGGACCTGCATTGGCAATTCACCCACCACGCAGGAGACAGACCTCATGACCGCACCCGACACCCTCTCAGAGCGCCAGGATTTCGACAGCCTGCTGCCCGCGGCCCGGCTCGACCGCCGCGGCTTCGTCACCACGCTCGTTGCCGCTGGCTTCGCGCTGGCAGTGCAACCCGTTCAGGCCAGCACGATGATCACCACCGCGAGCACCGGCCTCAGCACCGGCGAAGCCACCATCGACGTCAGCGGAGACAGCCTCCCGGTGTACTTCGCCCGCCCGGCAGATGCCGTCGGCAAGCTGCCCGTGGTGCTCGTCGTGCAGGAGATCTTCGGCGTGCACGAGCACATCCGGGACGTCTGCCGGCGTCTGGCTCACCAGGGTTATCTCGCAGTCGCGCCCGAGCTGTTCTTCCGTCAGGGTGACCCGAGCAAGCTCGAGAACGTCGGCGAGATCATCCAGAGCATCGTGTCCAAGGTGCCCGACGCGCAAGTCATGGCCGATCTCGACGCCTGCGCAGCCTGGGCGGTGTCCGCCCAAGGCGGCGACCCGGACTGGCTGGCGGTCACCGGCTTCTGCTGGGGCGGACGCATCACCTGGCTGTATGCCGCACATAATCCGGCGCTGAAAGCGGGTGTGGCCTGGTACGGCCGCCTGGACGGTGCCCCGTCGGAGAGCACCCCGCAGCACCCGATCGACGTCGTCGACAAGCTGCATGCGCCGGTGCTGGGGCTGTACGGTGGCCAGGATCAGGGCATTCCGCTCGACGACGTGCGGATGACACAGGAGGCGCTGCAGAAGGCCGGCAGCGCGAGCATGATTCACGTCTATCCCGACGCGCCGCACGCCTTCCATGCCGATTACCGGCCGAGCTACCGCAAGGACGAGGCCGAGGATGGCTGGAAGCGGCTGCTGGACTGGTTCGCCAGGCATCGCGCCTGAGCACTCGACGCGTGGGGCGGCTGACAAGGCCGTCCCTCGCTCTTGACCGCCACGGTCTCGCATCCCGCAGCGGGCGCACCTCGTTCTCCGATCGGGGCGGCATGCACCAGCCCCGACCCCGCGACCCAGCCGAAGGCGAGCCCGCACAGCGTTGCAAGCAGCGCGCTCAGCCATCGCCACCAGCCTCTCCGCATGTCTCCTCCGCGCCTTGAGTTGTGCCTTCATCAGGCATCGACGCGTGGTTGGACGTCAGCGCCCCGGCTGCGTTCCGACTATTTGGCCGCGCCCTTGCCGTCTGCGCCGCCCTCGCCCTTCGGCAGCGGGTCGAGCTCACCGAGCAGGCGGGCGGCAACCAGGCCATTGACCAGACCGAACACCACCGCCGCCAGCGCAAACACCGGCAACAGGTAGAACACGCCATCGTGCGGCACCAGCCACAGCCGTGCCACCAGCAGTTGCGCGCCGATGTGGGCGAAGGCGGCCAGAATGCTCTGGCTCACAGGCCCGAACCAGCGCCGCGGCAGATGCATTGCCAACCCCAGCACGAGCAGGCTGGCGACCGCGCCCGACAGGCTGAGAAAGAAGCCGGGCGCGAGAAACTGACCGAGCAGCAGGCTGCCCGCGAGCACGCGCAGCAAGGACACCCACACCGCCTCGCGCCAGCCCCAGCGGGCCAGCACGACAAGGGTGACGATGTTGGCCAATCCGGGCTTGACCCCCGGCAGCGGCAGCGGGATCGCGGCCTCGGCCACGGTCAGCACGATCGCCGCTGCCGCATGGCGGGCGATGCGGCGGTCCTCGACCGTCGGCGTCAGTTCAATAGTTGAGCGAGTCATAGTTCGCCGCACGTCCGGTGAGACTGAGGCTGACCTCATTCGGCGCGCAGATCGCCACCGCGCCGGCCTGAGTCAGCCACCCCTGACGCACACAGTACTGCCGCGGCCCCGGATCGGAGGCAACGCGGGCGCGCCCGGGCTGGATCTCGATCAGGGTCACGCCCAGCGGACCGGGCACCTCGATGAAGCGCTCGCGTGACAGGTCCACCTCGGCCACCACCTGGCCGCCCGCGCGCACCACCGCGCCGTCGGGCGCGCCGCCCTGCCACAGGGCGCGCACCGCCAGGCCACAGAGCAGCAGGCCGGCGAGCACGACGAGCACATCACCCGGGCGCAGCAGCGCCCACCAGTCGCCAGGCCGAAACCTCACACGCTGCCGCCAGCGCCTTCGCCGACCGGGCGGCTTGCGACATCATCGATCCGGCCCGCCGCACGATCGGCCGCACGTCGTGCCGCCGAGCGATGACGCACGATGACCTCGACCTGATCGCGAAACTGGTCGGCCAGCCACTCTGCCAGATACACCGAGCGATGCTGGCCGCCGGTGCAGCCGATGGCAACGGTGAGGTAGCTGCGATTGTCGCGCAGATAGGCCGGCAGCCAGTCGGCGACGAAGCGATGGATGTCGCGCGCCATGCGCCTGACCTCGGGCAGCTTCTCGAGGAAGTCGATGACCGGCTGGTCGCGCCCGGTGAGCGGCCGCAGATTGGGGTCGTAGTGCGGGTTGGGCAGGCAGCGCACGTCGAAGACGAGGTCCGCATCGAGCGGGATGCCGTACTTGAAGCCGAAGGACTCGAACATCAGCGTCATGCCCTCGGCGGCCGGCATCTGGATGAAGTCCTTCACCCAGGCGCGCAGGGTGTTCGGATGCAGGTCGCTGGTGTCGATCCGGTGACCAAGCGCGGCAATGCTCTCGAGCGCACCGCGCTCGCGCTGGATGGCCTCTTCGAGGCTGACATCGTCGATCGCCAGCGGATGGCGGCGGCGGGTCTCCGAAAAGCGGGCGATCAGCGCGTCGTCACGCGCCTCGAGGAAAATCACCCGCAGGTCGCGGACGGTGGCGCGCAAGGCCTCGACCTGCTGCGGCAGGGCCGCAATGCTGACCCCCGAGCGCATGTCCACCGCGACCGCCACCCGCCGCCAACCGGCACCACGCAGGTGGGCCACCAGTTGCGGCAGCAGGGCTGCAGGCAGGTTGTCGACGACGTAGTAGCCGGCATCCTCGAGCACGTTGAGCGCAATGCTCTTGCCCGATCCGGACAGCCCGCTGATGAGTACGATCTGCATGGTCCCCTACACGTAAAAAGCCCGCCGACACTATAGCGCAGCGTCGGCGGGCAATGACCTGAAGCGGGTCAATCAGGCCTCGCGCTTGCTGCGCTCGGCGCGCTCCACCCACCAGTCGGCCTTCTCGATGCCCAGCGGGCGTGGATCGAAGTCAGGCACGACGCGGCCCTGGGCCTGCTGCGCCTCGTAGTCCTTGAGCGCGAGCAGCGCGGGCTTCTGCAGCACCAGGATGGCGACGATGTTGAGCCAGGCCATGATGCCGACGCCGATGTCGCCCATGCCCCAGGCGAGGTCGCTGGTGCGCACGCAGCCATACAGCGCCGAGCCGATCAGCGCCACGCGCAGCACGAAGATCAGGGCCTCCGAACGCAGGTTGCGGGTGAGGTAGGCGAGGTTCGTCTCCGCGATGTAGTAGTAGGCCAGCACCGTGGTGAAGGCGAAGAAGAACAGCGCCACCGCGACGAAGACCGCGCCGAAACCGGGTAGCACACTTTCCATCGCCGCCTGCGTGTAGCCCGTGCCCGCCGCGATGTTGGCAAGGCCGGTGAACACCGGTTGGCCGTCGGCGCCCATCACGTTGTAGGTGCCGGTGATCAGGATCATGAAGGCAGTCGCCGAACACACGAACAGGGTGTCGACATAGACCGAGAAAGCCTGCACCAGACCCTGTGCCGCCGGATGCGGCACTTCGGCCGCGGCTGCAGCGTGCGGACCGGAGCCCTGGCCCGCCTCGTTCGAATACACGCCGCGCTTCACACCCCACTGGATCGCCAGGCCGATCATGGCGCCGAAGCCGGCCTCCAGGCCAAAGGCGGACGACAGGATCAGGCGGATGACCTCGGGCACCTTCTCTACGTTGAGCGCCACCACCACGGCCGCCGCCAGGATGTAGCCGAGGGCCATGAAGGGCACGACCACCTGGGTGACCTGGGCGATCCGGCGCACGCCACCGAAGATGATCAGGCCGAGCAGGATGACGATCACCGTGCCGGTCACCGCCGGCGCGATGCCGAAGGCGTTCTCCATGCCGGCCGCGATGCTGTTGGTCTGCACGCCGGGCAGCAGGATGCCGCACGCCAGCATCGTCGCCACCGCGAACACGATCGCATACACCCGCCAGCCCAGACCTTTCTCGATGTAGTAGGCCGGGCCACCACGGTACAGGCCATGATGCTCGATCTTGTAGATCTGACCGAGAGCGGACTCGACGTAGGCGGTCGCCGCCCCCAGGAAGGCGACCATCCACATCCAGAAGATGGCGCCCGGGCCGCCGAAGCCGATCGCGGTGGCGACGCCGGCGATGTTACCGGTGCCGACCCGGCCCGACAGCGCGAGGGTCAGCGCCTGAAAGGATGAAACGCCGGCAGCCGAACTCTTGCCGCGGAACATGGCCCGCACCATCTCGCCGAGATGGCGAACCTGCATGAAGCGGGTGCGGATCGAGAAGTACAGGCCCACCAGCAGGCACAGGTAGACGAGGGCGGGGCTCCACACCCAGCCGTTGATCCAGTCGACGGTTTCTTGCATGACGGCGTACCCGGAAAATGTGTGAGCCTGATTGTATCCGCTTGTTGCAGATCAATGCGCGGACGCAGCATCGGGAACAACCCGGACCATCAGTCAGCCACCCCATGCGGAGCACGCCCCGCCACCTTCCTGTCGGCAAGACCGGTCAACGCGAGCCAGCCCCCACCGAGCAGCATGAGCGCGAGACCAGTCCACAAGAGCGAAATCAGTGGGAACACCTTCACCACGACGAACACTGCCGTGCCGCCCGCCCGCCCCGTCATCGCCTCGACCACGCCGGCCGGCGACACCCAGAACTGTACCGCGCGCGACCAGTCCTGATCGATCAGCGGATCGAGGAGGTAGCCAGGAGTGCCGACATGGCGCGCGTAGCGGTAGTCGAGCATCTCGCAGACTTGGCGCAAGGGACCATCGTAGCGCTGGGGCGGCGAGCGCGAGTCGCGGTAAAGCGTCTGCCCATCCATCACTTCGCCTGACGCGCCGCGTGCTTCGATCACGGTGAGCGCCCGGACGCTGGAAGCCGCACCGAACGCCCCGTCGTGCACCGGCTCGAGCCGGATGGCGGAAAGACGGAAGGCGTAGCCGTTACGGTCCCGTTTCCACGCGCTCGGCTCGCCGTCGAAGACGATCTCATGCTCGGAGTAGCTGTTGAGTGCCGTCGCCAGCAGACCCCCACACAGTGCGAGCGCGACACCCGCATGAATCGCCATCAAGGGGATCGCCGGCACCACGCCGCGGCGACCATGGCGCCGAACCACGGCAACCGCCCACGCGATACCCCCCAGGGCCAGGTAGGCACTGGTGAGCAACGCCGCGTCCAGCAGCGGCAGCAGGGCCACCACTTGCTGCGAGAGAATGCCTTCGCCGGCGTAAAGCCGGGTCAGCGGCCCCGTCCACAAGACGCTCGCGGCCGCCACCACCAGTGCCAGCGCGAGGGAAAGGCGCCCCGCTGCGACAGACAATCGGCGGAAGAAATACCAACCACCTGTCAGGCCGAATCCGGCCAGCGGAACCAGCAAGCCGCGCGCGAGCGCATAGCCGTCGACATCCCATTGCTCGAACGCCGCGCGCAGCGCCGCCAGCTCACGCCCGGTCACCATGTTCGCAAGCATCGCGAGGAAGGGCTTGTACGCCTCCGGGCGTGGCATCTCCAGCGCCGTGGCCGCGAACGCGAACAGCAGCTGTCCGGCCGCGACGAGGGCTGCGGTAAGAAAGCATAGCTGGGCGAGCCACAAGCCGAGCGACGCGGCCGGCCGTGCCTGCGCCCCCGCCACTGCCAGTCCACGCCCGCGACCGGCCATAGCGCAGCCGAAGGTGAGCACGAGCAGGATGCTGCCGAGCGCCACGTGCGCCACCCAGGAATCGGCGCCAACGTAACGGTGCGAGCTGGCCAGGGCCGGATTGCGCGTCACCGCCATCACCAGCGGCACGGCCGCAGCGGCAAGCGCTGCTGCAGCCGGCATCAGCCGCCAGCGCCGACGCCCCGGCCCCCAGGCCGTCACCCCGTGCAGATGCGCCCCGAGCAGGCACCACAGGCAGAACACGGCGGTCTGCACCGGATCCCAGTGCCACACCTGACCGTACATCGCGTCCTCGAACGCCCACAGCATGCCGAAGCCGATGCCGGCGGTGAGCACGACCCAGGCGCGCCGGGCGCGCATACGGGCGAGCGGCGGCCAGGCCGTCTGGCGGCCGCGCAAGGCATCGAGCGCGGGGCCGGCGAGCATCAGCGTCCATCCGTAGGCCGCCACCACCAGCGGCGCATGGAAGAGCATCCACGGCTTCATCAGGTGTGCATTCATGCCTTGCGACGGCAGCTGCGCCAGCCAGTCGGCGGGCGTAGCGGCGAAGGGGGTCAGCCACAGCGCGAGCAGGCCGTGCCAGGCAAGCAGCGCCGCCGCCACCGAGCGCCGTCCATCATCGAGGCCGGCCCGTGCAGCACGTGCGGCCAGGCTGGCGAGACAGGCGGCCAGCAGCAAGGTCGTGCCCTCGTCCCCGCCCCAGACGTTGGCGATCTTCAGATGCAGCGGCAAGTCGGCACTGCTGTACAGCCAGACGTAGCGCAGCGCGAAGTGATCACGAGCGAAATGCCAGCCCAGCGCAAGGACGCAGGCCCACGCCAGCATCGCGGCAACGGCGAGCACCTGCACCCGCCGCGCCGGCCTCAAGGCGGCATGCACGGCAAGTGCCGCCACGGCCGCAAGGACGAGATTGCCGAGCGGCGGCCACAGCGCGGCCAGCGCCGCCACGACCACGGTGAGGGCCCAGCTCGGCAAACGGCGGGGCAGCCCGACCACCTCAGGCCACCTCGGTGCGCAGCACTTCGGGGTAGTAGCACATGTAGCCGGTCGCGCAGTGCACCTCCGAAGGACGCAGCTTCATCGCGAAATCGCGTACCTCCGCGTCATCCGTGCCCTCGCATGCGCGCTCGAGCACCGACTTCACCATGCGCACGCTCGCCAGCTTGCGCGCGGTGGGCGCCTCGCGCCCGGCGATCTTGATCGCCGCCACCCGCCCGCGTCGCAGCGCCGGCACCGCACACAAGCCGCAAGGTCCATAGGGCAGTCCTTCGGGCGTAGTGCTGAAGCCACAGGAGAAGCGGTACCACAGCCAGCGCTCGTACTCGGCATCGTTCTCCTGCAGGCGCGCCGCCAGCCGCGGCGACACGTCGCTGCCATCACGACGGCGGTAGCGGTACTCGAAGCGATCGAGGCAGATCGGCCCGCCGAGCTGGCCCGGCAGGTGGATGGTGTGGCAGGCGCCTTCCTCGAAGATGCAGCCGTCGTTGAGCACGAAAGCCTCGATCTCGATGTCGGGCACCTCGGCGGCGATGCTGGCGGCCTCGGCCAGGGTGACGTCGCGCGGCAGGATCAGGCGCTGCGCGCCGAGCTCGCGGCACAGCCGCGCCGCCCCGGCGTTGCGGCAGGTCGCCACCGAGCTGACGTGCATGCGCAGGGCCGGAAAGCGAATCGCCAGCGCATGGAGCAGGCCGAGATCACTGATGATCAGCGCATCGCCGCCCAGTTCGGCGAAACGCCCGGCGATGTCCTCCGCGGCACCGATCTGGGCGGCGGAATAGTGCTGGGCATTGAGCACCAGCGACACGGTTGCCTCATGCGCATGGGCGATGTCGATCGCGCTCGCCAGGTCCTCGTAGCGGGTCAGGTTGCCCGACGGACGGCGATTGGCATTGATCGCGTGGAAGCGGCCGAGCCAGTCGGGTGGCACCAGGCCGCAGTAGAACTCGTTCGCGCCTGCCTGCGCCAGCGGCTCGATCTCGGCGACGCGCGACACCGGGGCGACGATCCTCATAGCGGCGCTCCCGGCACGACCAGGCGGGCGACACGCCTGCTGTCGACCGCCTGCCTCAGGCTGTGCGCCATCGCCGCCGAATGGCGGCTGAACATGGTGTTGCCCAACTGGACGCTGGCCCCCGCGTCCGCCCGCCCGGGACGCGAGGCCAGCGCCGAGAAGCGCAGGCATTCCTTCTGGCAGCGGCGGCCGACGGCGAATCGCTCCGGTCCCTTCACCGCCAGCGAGCCCGCCCGGCACATGCGCCCCTTGGCCACATAGACGTAGGGCAGGTGCACCGCGGTGGGCAAGGGCAGGTCGGCGAACGCGGTGGCGTCGGCGAACAGCGGCACATCGATCTCCAGACTCTCGATTCCCAGCCGCGCGAACAGGCCGCGCATCGTCGGCGCCGCGAGGCCATGGCCGCAACGGCCCGCCCAGCCCGCATCGAGCCGCGGGTCCTTGGTCATGCGGCACAGCACGCGCCCGGCCACCGGACGCAGGTCCGGGAAGCGGCTCGCCAGCTCATGCGCGACGCCCCAGTCATTGACCACCACCTCACTGCCGGCCGGCAGCATGGTCAGCAGCGCATCGAGCCGCGCCAGGACCTCGGGCGAGGCGACCGGGGTCAGCAGGACCAGACGCAGGCCGACGTCCTCCGCCTGGCGCAAGGCCTCGCGCAGTACCCGCGTCGAGGGCAGCAGGTGTTCGCAGAACTCGCTGCCGAAATACAGATGGGTGGGCCGCAGCGGCGCCAGCCAGCCCGCCAGCTCGGCATCGCCATGGATGCGTTGCCAGTGGCGTGCGCGCTCCGCGGGCGCGGCCGCGATCCACGTCAGATCGAGCGTGTGGCAGGCCGCCACCGCCAGTTCGGGGGCATTCATTCCCTTTCCTCCTCGCAGCCACCGGGGCCGCGGGCCGGTGGCCCGCGGCCCCGCCCTGCGCGCGGCCGGCCACGCCGCAGCGCGCAGGGCGCTCACAGGGCCATGATCACCGACTTGCTCTCGGTATACAGGTCGAGCACCGCGCGCCCCATCTCGCGACCGATGCCCGACTGCTTGTAGCCGCCGAAGGGCATCGAGGCGTCGAGGATGTTGTGGCAGTTGACCCATACCGTGCCGGCCTTGATCTTCGGCAGCAGCCGATGCACCCGCGACAGATCGTTCGACCAGATGCTGGCGCCCAGGCCGTAGGGCGTGTCGTTGGCGCGGCGGGCGACCTCGTCGAGGTCGTCGTAAGGCATCGCGACCACCACCGGGCCGAAGATCTCCTCACGCACCACCTTCATGTCGTCGCGGGTGTCGACCAGCACCGTGGGCTTGACGAAGTAGCCCTCGCCCTCGCCCGCCGCGCCGCCCGCCAGCGCGCGCGCGCCTTGGTCGAAGCCGCTGCGGATGTAGCCGAGCACGCGCTGCTGCTGGGTGGCCGAGACCAGCGGACCGATCTGGGTCGTCGGGTCGATGCCGGCGCCCAGCTTCATGCCCGCAGCGATCTCGGACAAGCCCTCGACCACGCGCTCGAAACGACTCTTGTGCACATACAGGCGCGAACCCGCGCAGCACACCTGGCCCTGGTTGAAGAAGATCGCCTGCGCCGCACCCGCCGCCGCCGCCGCCGGATCGGCGTCGTCGAGCACGATCACCGGGCTCTTGCCGCCGAGCTCCAGCGACACCCGCGTCATGTTGTCGAGCGCGGCCTTGCCGACCAGCTTGCCGATCTCGGTCGAGCCAGTGAAGGCGACCTTCTCGATGCCGGTGTGCGCGGCCAGCGCCGCCCCCGCGGTGTGGCCGTGGCCGGTCACCACGTTGAACACCCCGGCCGGGTAGCCCGCCTCCAGCACCAGCTCGGCGAAGCGCAGCGCCGACAAGGGGGTCTCCTCTGCCGGCTTGAGCACCATGGTGCAGCCGGAGGCCAGCGCCGGCCCCGCCTTCCACGCCGCCATCAACAGCGGGAAGTTCCACGGGATGATCGCACCGACCACGCCCACCGGCTCGCGGCGGGTGAAGCCGAAGAACTCGCGGTTGCGCACCAGCGGCACCGACACTTCCATCGTCGAGCCCTCGATCTTGGTCGCCCAGCCCGCCATGTAGCGCAGGAAATCCACCATCAGCGCCAGGTCGACCGCGCGCGCCATGGTCACCGGCTTGCCGTTGTCGAGCGCCTCGATCTCGGCCAGTTCCTGCGCGTTCGCCTCCACCAGGTCGGCCAGGCGCAGCAGCAGGCGCTCACGGTCCACCGGGCGCATCTTCGGCCATTCGCCGTGCTCGAAAGCCTTACGCGCCGCGGCCACCGCGCGGTCGATGTCGGCCGCCTCGCCCGCCGGCACGCTGGCGAACACCTGCGCGCTGGCCGGGTCGACCACCTCAAGCGTGCCCCCGCCGACGGCCTCCAGCCACTCACTGCCGATCAGCATGCGCTTGGGCTGGGCCAGGAAGCGGCGTGTGTTGGCGCTCAGCAAATCACCCTTGTATCGATCCATCGTTCGTCTCCGTATTTGTATGCGTTTTGAGGTAATCGGGTTGCGCTGTCGGACGCGGAGTCCGCGCGCATCAGAAGTTGAACAGCATCACCGCCTGCAGATAGACGTTGCGGCGGTCGTTGCCCTGCAGCGCCTTCACGTCCCCGCCGCGCGGCTCGTAGATGCCGATCAGCGGCACGAAGGTGAAGTTGTCGTTGATCTGCCAGAAGGCGAACAGGTCGATCTCGCGCCCGTCGAGGTCGGCGGCATCGCCAATGGACTTGATGTCCCAGTACTGCAGGCTCACCGACAGGTCCGCGCGCGGCGCCAGCGTCAGCTCGAGCCGGTCCACCTTGTTGCCGCTATTCGCCGGGCCGGCATAGTTGGACGCGACCTCGCCCTGGAACCAGGTGCCGAGGCCACGGCTGAGGCCGAAGAACAGCGGATCGAAGGCCTCGTTGCGATCGGTCCCCGCCTTGTCGGCCGAGAAGCGCGCATGGCGGTAGTTCAGCGTCGGGCTCCACGGCAGCTCGGCGAAGGTCCACCCGCCCTCGACGGTCCACGCGTCGGCGTCGTTCGTCACCACGTCGCTGCCGCCGCGCTGGTCCACATACTCGAAGGACAGGAACAGGTTCTCCACCCCGAGGCTGCCCTGGCCGCGCACGCTGGTGATGCGCATGCCGTCGCGGCGGTCGAAGATGCCCAGGCCGCTGCCCTTGTCCACGTCGAGCACCTTCATCCAGCTCAGGCCCAGGGTGCCGTGCGTCTCCGACACATACTCCACATTGAGGCCGCCGAGCTCCGTGTCCTGGTGGTAGGGGTTGTTCGACTGCAGCCAGAAGGCGTCGCCGCGCACGGGGCCGTCCGGATCGACACGCAGGATGGCGGTGTTGCCGAAGCTCTTCTTGGCCGCAATGTAGTAGGCGCCACCGCGATCGACGTCGACACCGAGCACGTCCAGACCCTTGCCGAGGTTGATGCGGTCGCCCGCGATCAGGAAGCCGTCGCCGAGCTGGAACTGCTGGCGACCGAAGGAGAGGTCGAGCAGGCCGCCGGCGCTGCGCCAGCCGAGGTAGGCATCCTCCAGGTCGACGTCGCGCTCGCGTCCGGTGGTGTAGCCACCGGCGTCGCCGTCACCCCAGGTGCCCTGGGCGATCGCGCCCAGCCCGCCATACAGCTCACCCTCCCCGGCGCGGGTCTTGCCCACCAGCACGCCGTGCATGAAGGCCTCGCGCCACTGCCTGCCGCCTTCGCCGAGGTAGTCCTCGCGCGTCGAGAAGGCGCCGGCCATGCCGTCCACATTGAAGCCCAGGGTGGTGCCGTCGCGCTCATAGAAATCGGCGGCCTGTGCGCTGCCCAGCGTGGCCAGCCCCGCGAGCAAGGCGGCCACGGTCGTGTGAATGCGCATGATGTACGTCTCCTGATTGATTGTTTTGGCGTGCGGGGCCTCCTCGGGGCCGGTCAAGGCCCCGATGAACGCCCCGTGACGCGGGG
Source organism: Thauera sp. (assembly GCF_035444905.1). GTDB lineage: Bacteria > Pseudomonadota > Gammaproteobacteria > Burkholderiales > Rhodocyclaceae > Thauera. Next base: position 136,989 of record NZ_DAOMPS010000001.1, on the reverse strand, counting down.
TCAGCGGATCAGTGCTTGCGAGTTCGGGCTCAGCGCACGAAAACCTGCCCGGTGCCGAGCGACATGTCCCCACCCGGCAGCTTCACCTGGCCGACCTTGGCGAGCGTGTCGGCGTCATGGATGGAGATGTCGTTGAAGGTGCCGGTGAGGTACAGCCGGCTGCCGGCCTGGTTGGTCAGCAGCGTGTAGTAGGTGTGGTCGAGCTCGGCGGCCTGCACCAGCTTCTGCTGCGCGATGTCGTACTTGGTGAGGCGGTGCAGCAGGCCGTAGATGATGTTGCGGTCCTTCGGCGAGCGCAGGCCGGTGAAGTAGATCTCCGTCAGCGGGCCGAACTCGCGCGCCTCGGTCTCGCCACTCTTCAGGTTTACGTTGAGGAAGCCGTACTGGTACTCGGCGCTTGCCATGTCCTGCTTGTCATCCTGGAACTTCGCCGTGGTGTAGAGCAGGGTGAAATCCCGCTGCGGCGTCTGCACCGGCCAGATGTAGAGCACGTCGAGCGGCGCATGGGTGGGCCGCTGCCAATCGCGGATCGGCAGCGCCACCGTCATCGCGCCGGTCTTCACATCCACCTTGTAGATGTTCGGCCCGGCCAGATAGACCGCACCGTCGTCGCCCGCCTGCATGATGTTGGCCTGGCGCGGCGCCGGGAACATGCGCACCGGCTTGGCCTCCAGGCCCGCGCTCGTGTCGTACACCGCGAAGCGGGGCTCGCCCACGCGGTAGTGGTCGCGGTTGATCTGGGTCGGGTTCTGCACCGCGTACAGCTCCTTGCCGTCAGGACTGACGGTGAAGGATGCGATCGACTTGGCGCGCTCGTTGTCGCCCTGTGACATCTCGGCGCGGAAGGTGAGCTTGCAGCTGTCGAGATCGATGCCGTAGATCGTGCCGAAGCGGTTGTTGAGGATGTAGGCGGTGCGGCGGTCGGGCGCGATCTGGGTGGTGCCGGGCCCGAAGGCGTCGGGCAGCGTGCAGGTCTTGTAGACGCGCTCGCTGGCCAGATCGACCACGTTCAGGTTGTTCGGGTAGTTGGCCACCATGAGGTACTCGTTGCCGGGCTTGAGCGCCAGCGATTCGTTGGCCGCCGCGGCGGGATTGGCTGCAATCGCAGGCAAGGCGCCCGCAGCCAGACAGGCGAGCGTAGCCGCGCTGCGGCGCAGCGCGCCGCCGATCATCGTTTTCTTCATGGCTGCCCCCTTACAGCTTGTCGCCCGGGAAGACCGAGCCGAGATTGCGCCAGTCCTCGCGCGAGTTGGTCGCGTCCTTGTTCCAGTCCGGGTAGGTGTTCATCACGTCCGGCACCTGGGCCGGCCACCAGCACGGGTCGGCGCAGCCATAGAGATCGGACTCCATCGGCTGGCACAGCGAGGACACGCCACCGAAGGCGTCCACTTCCCAGCCCGGGTCCACGGTCGCCGCACAGCCGGCGATGGCGCTCATCGCCACCACTTCCTCGACCCGGTTCTCGCCCACCGCCTTGTCCAGCAGCCGCGCCTTGTTGTTGATCGCCTTGAGATGTTTCATGACGCCCTCCTCGGGGTGATGTGCTGTTCGATGAAGGCCGGGTTGCCGGCCATGATGCGGCTGTAGACCTCGATGCCGAAGTCCACCCAGTCGCGCATCAGATCGCAGTAGTGGTAGGTGGGATGTGCCGGGTCGCCGTAGCGCGCGTAGCTCTCGTGGTAGCAGCCGCCCGAGCACAGGTTGCGGATGCGGCAGCTGGCGCAGCCGGTATCGGTGCGATCCAGGCGCTGGGACAGGAAGTCGCCGAGCTGCTCGCGCTTGATGCCGTTCTTCACGTCGCCGAAGGTCGGCAGCGTGGAGCCGGTGAAGCGGTGGCACAGGTTCAGTTCGCCCTTGTGATCGACCGCCAGCATCTTCAGCCCGGCGCCGCAGGGCAGCGCCTTCTTGTGACCTTCGTGCAGGTCGGTGATGAGCTGGTGCATGTTCGAGAAGCCGATGTTGCGCCCCGCCAGCGCCGCTTCCAGGTAGCGCTCGCCAAGCCGCTTGAGCCCGGCGAATACCTCGACCAGCTCCTCGCCGGTGAGGTTGAAGGTGCTGATATCGCCCGAGGTCACCGGCGCGAAGCCCACTTCGGCGAAACCGAGTTCGTTGAACAGGTGGTCCCAGATGCGCTCGACCTCGGTGGTGCCGTGGGTCAGCGTCACCCGTGCCCCGACCGGCCGTGCGGTGTAGCGCGACAGCAGGCGCTCGGCCTTGCGCCGCACGGTCTCGTAGCTGCCCTGGCCGCCGACGGTAAGCCGGTTGCGGTCGTGGATCGCCTTGGGGCCGTCGATGCTGATCGACAGGCCAAAGCGATGGGCATTGAGCCAGGCGATGGTGTCGTCGGACAGCAGGGTCGCATTCGTCGTCATGACGAAATCGACCGGCTTGCCGAGCTCGGCGAAGCGCGCCTCGCAGTACGCCACCACGTCCTTGATCAGCGGCAGGTTGCTGAGCGGCTCGCCGCCGAAGAAGACGACGTTGTAGCGCGGCTCGTCGGGCGACTCGCGCAGCATCATCTCGATCGCGTCACGCGCGGTCTCGAAGGCCATCTTCTTGCCCGCCGAGGGCTTGTCGAGGTCTTCCTTGTAGCAGTAGGTGCAGCTCAGGTTGCAGCCGGTGTTGACGTTGAGCACCACCGTGGTGAGCGGGAAGCGTTCGAAGGTGTGTGCGAGCGCACTGGCGCCGGCCGGGCGGCCGTCGTCGATGAGCTCGAGCGCCACCAGCTCGCGGATCGCCTCGGCCACCTCGTCGGCGTCGAACTCCTTGCGCAGGCCATCGATCAGGGCCTCGGCGGTGAGGCTCTGACGACGGATGCGATCGATCAGCGCCGCGGTCAGCGGGTCGAGCGCGAACAGCGAACTGCTCGGGATGTGGAACAGCATGCGCGTTTCATCGACGCGCAGCTCGTGCAGGTTGTTCTGCACCAGATTCAAGACGGCACCCATGGGAGCCTCCTTCGGTGTCGGGGTTGCGGAGGGCAGGCCACGCCTGCCGGAAACATCGCGCGCGGCGGATCAGGGCAGCGGCGGGTTGTTCCAGCGCGGCGGGGCTACGATCACCTGCCCTTCGCCGCGCAGGCGCTCACCGCCCTGCGCCACTTCGGCCACCACCTTGAGGTTGCCCACGTTGCTCGCCGACATGCGGCGCGCCGGGTTGGGGCCGGCATCGCCCGGCACGAACACCCCGCTCGCGGCATCCATCAGGCCGGCGAACCTGACGTCCTCGTCGCGCACCGCGGCCTCGTCGAAGGGCTCGACCGACCACAGCGCCGGCACCACGCCGATGCGGAAGTCGTCCTCGGTGCCGGGCTTGCCGTCGGCACCGGCCGCCCAGGCCTCGGCATCGAAGCGCGCTTCGACCTTGGCTGTCGGTGTGCCGTTGCCGCCGATGCGGGCGACCGCGAACGCGGGCAGCACCTTCACCGCGGCGATGCTGTCGTACAGCGCCAGGCTGCCGCCCGACGCCGCGCCGACCGCGACCGGATGCACGCCGCGCGCCGCCGCGTCGGCCTGCACGCGGACCACGACCTCGGTGGCCGAGCGCTTGACCGTATCGAGCAGTTTCACGCCCTGCGGCAGCGTCACCTCGCCCGTCAGGCCGGAGCCGACGATGCGCAGCTCGGCCGCCTCGCCCGCCTTCAGGTAGGCTGGATGTACCGCCAGCACGCGGCTGTTGCCCGCCTGCTGCAGGCTGGCGAGCACGTCGGCGCCGACCTCGTCCTGATCACGCAGGAACATGCGCCCACGCATCACGCCGTCCTCCACCGCAAACACCTGACGCATCGGCGTGCCGTCCACCACCAGATCGCCACGCCACTCATAGCCGGTGTAGATCAAGGCCTGACCCTTGCCCTGCATCGGCTTGCCGTCGTCCCAGCGACCGTCGATGGCAAGCGTGTAGCGGTCCTGGCCCTCGCCCGCCGCAACCTTCATCACGCCCGAGAAGCCACCGCGGCCGGTCAGGTGGCCACTCATGCTCCACTCGCCCTTCACTTCCTGCGGCGCCCGCGCCTGCCACTGCGTCCAGGCTTCGGACGCCAGCGGCAGCTCGCTCGCCAGCTCGGGCACCATCTCCTTCAACGCGATGCCGAACCAGTCGCGGTCGCGCGCTAGGGCCTGGTACTCGGTGGTCGGGAACTGGCCAAGGTGGAAATGCACCAGGTGCTCCCACTCCTGCGCCGGGCGGCGCTGCAGCATCACCCGCGCCCCGGAATGGCAGCGCGCGCACATCTGGGTGAATTTCTCCGACTCGAAGGCCTCGACGGTATTGAGCCGACGCTCCACCGCGTAGCGCACGCCGGCGGTCTCGGACGGCGCCAGCCCCTGGGTGTCGGCCAGGTGCTTGACCACCGTGCGGCGCTCCTCGTCGCTGATCTTCAGGCCGTGGATGATCTGCATGCGCGCCACCGACATCAGCCAGCCTTCGGGGGTCTTGCGCTGCTGGCTGATGCGGCTGAGGCCTTCATCGCCCTGGGTGTGACAGGGCAGGCATTTGGCGCGGATCAGCGCTTCGGCCGAGGCGACGGCCGGCGGGGATGCCAGCGCGACGCCAAGGGCTACCAGGCTGCTCGCTGCAGCCGTCGTTGTTTTGATCTTCAAGGCCGGATCTCCTCTTGTGTCCTCTGATGAAGCGCCCACCGCTCCCGATCGTCGCCGGGCTCCTGCAGAAGGCTTCATTCATCCTAGGCCACCGTTCGCCAGTCGCGTTAGCCGAAAACGGCAAGCGGAGATCCGGCGTCCGGCTTGCCACGGCGTGCGCTGACGTGCCATTCTGAAATCGGATCGGGGATCACACAGCCAAGGCGGAAGTCCTTGATCAGCTCCTGTCTGAAGTCCATAACGACAACGACGATCGCACGCCGATCGGGAAAGGAAGAGACATGTTGGCCAACACCACCGGGCCGCTCCCGGGGGAGTGCAGGCAATGAGCCCGGCCGCCGCGAAGACGGGGAAGCTCCCTTATTCGCATGCTCGACGCGACACGCAGGATGCCGACGATCACGCCGCCTGCCTGAGTAACTGGCAGCAGCGCTACGATCAGCTGAGCGCCGGCAGCTTCGCCGGACTGTTCGAGGAGTTCTGCTTCGACAAGGTGCAGCTGTTCCGCGAAGGGCTGAACCAGTCGGTACACCAGACCGGTGGGGCCTGGCCGGGGTCGCGCACATTCGCGGTCCCAGTCGCGATCGACGGCACGGGGTGGTTTGCGGGCGAGGTCTATGGCGCGCACTCCATGCTGACGCTGGGGGGGACGGACGAGCTGGACTTTCGCACACCTCGCCAGCTCGAGATCCTGGCCTGTACGGCAGATGCGAAGGCGCTCGGCGACTACGCGCAACAGGTCGATCATCGAAACCTCGAGGCCGAGCTCGCCGGGCGCAGGATGGCGCCGGCGACGCCCGAGCGGATCGAGGCACTCGGCAGACTGCTGGCCACGATGATGACCAGCCTGCGCGCAACGCCCGAATTGCTGCAGCACGCGCAGATGCGCAAGGCGATGGAGCAGGCGCTGTTCGCGACCCTGCTCGACACGCTGTCGTGGGACGCCGGCCAGCAGACCGCCGCCCCCTCGTGCCACGCCCGCCAGCTCGTGGTGGCGCGCGCCCGCGCCTACATGGAAGCCCACATCGACGAACCGATCACCGTCGCCGACCTGTGCATCGAGCTCGGTGTGTCGCGCCGCACCCTGCAATACAGCTTCCAGGACGTACTCGACCTGAATCCGGTGAAGTTCCTGCGCGCAATTCGCCTCAATGCGGTACGGCGCGCGTTGAAGGCCACCGACCCGGGCGGCCGCACGACCGTCGCCGATATCGCCGCGCGCTGGGGTTTCTGGCACCTATCGCACTTCGCCGCCGAATACAAGACGATGTTCGGCGAACTGCCCTCGGAGACGCTCCGACGGACCGAGCGATAGATTTTGCTTTTGACGCCATTAGCCCAAATCGGCAACCGGACGCCAGCACGGACCTCACGCTCAGGCTTGGAAACAGGCCCTCGCCTGCTCGTGGATGTGCACCAGCGCGGGTGACAGCGTGCGCCCCGGCAAGCGCACGATGGCATAGCTCCCGTGAAGCACGCCGGGCATCACACCGAGCGGCACCAGCTCGCCCGCCTCGATCTCGGCCCGCATGATCGCCAGAACGCTCATCAACACGGTGTCGCTCTGCATCACGACCTGGCGCTGAATCTCGTAGCTGTCGCAGCGGTAGGTCATCAGCCGGTTCGGGTGAGCCGCCGGGCCAAAGGTTTCAACCAGTGTCTGCGCCAGCGCATCACTGACTGCCGAGCAGGCCACCGGATAGTTCAGCAGCGCAGCGAAGTCCACCGCCGGCAGGTCCAGCAGCGGATGGCCACGGCGGCACAGGAAGTCACCCGGCAGCGTGGCGAGATGTTCAATCGCCAGCCCATCAGGATCGCCGATGTCGGTCGCATCGACGACAACCACATCGAGACGCTCGGCGCGCAGCATCTGCAGCAGTTCCCGCGTGCGTCCCATAGTGACATTGATGCGCAGCCGCGGACGCAGTCGCGCCTGCTCGACCAGGCAACGGCGCAGCAGCATCGAGGCCGGCGTCGGACTGACGCCCAATGCGAGCTCACCGAACTCGCCCGCGTGCACCAGGGCCAGCTCGCGCTGCAGCTCGGTTTCCTCCTGCAAGACCCGGCGCGCGCGAACCAGCAGCGACTGCCCGAACGCGGTCAGCCGCGTGCGGTGGCCGATGCGGTCGACCAGCCGCGCGCCCAGCTCCTGCTCCAGCGCCTGGATGCTGCGGCTGAGTGCCGACTGGCTCAGGTGCACCGCCTCGGCGGCGCGGTTGAAGGTGCCGTATTCGCACAGTGCGACGAAATGCCTGAGCTTGCGGGTGTCCATATCAGCTCCATAAGTGGATGCAGTATCTGCATCCATTCAATGAATATTATGCGCTTGAGTAATCTTCACTGCGTTTCCAGAATCCGCCGCGGGCGCTTGCCCAGCACAACAAGGAGACGAGGATGGACAATATGCGCAACAAGGCGGGCGGCGGACCGGCCGGCACGCCGCAGACACCGGGCATGGGCCGGCGCGAGTTTCTGCGCCGCGCCGGCCTGCTCGCGGCCGCGGCGGCCGTGCCCGGCGTGCCGGGGGGCCATGCCGTAGCGGCAGGCGGTGGCGCCGCCACCGCCACGGACATCGTGATGGCCGACGCGCTCGAGCTGTCGGGCTGGATCAGCGCGCGCAAGCTGTCGTGCCGAGAGGTGATGAACGCCTTTCTCGACCACATCGAGCGCGTCAACCCGGTGGTCAATGCCCTGGTGTCGCTGCAGGACCGCGAGCAGCTGCTGAAGCAGGCCGACGAGCGCGACACCCAGCTCGCGCGCGGCCAGTACCTGGGCTGGATGCACGGCCTGCCGCAGGCGCCGAAGGACCTCACCAACACCGCCGACATCCCCACCACCAACGGCTCGCCGATCTTCAAGGACTACGTGCCGAGGCAGGACTCGATCATGGTCGAGCGCATGCGCCGCAGCGGCGCGATCATGATCGGCAAGTCCAACACGCCGGAATTCGGGCTCGGCTCGGTGTGCTACAACACCGTCTTCGGCATCACCCGTAATGCCTACGATCCCGGCCGCAATGCCGGCGGCAGCAGCGGCGGCGCCGCGGTGGCGCTGGCGACCCGCATGCTGCCGGTCGCAGACGGCAGCGACATGATGGGCTCGCTGCGCAATCCCGCGGCCTACAACAACGTCTTCGGCTTCCGCCCCTCGCAGGGACGCGTACCCTTCGGCCCCACCGGTGAGGTCTTCTTCCAGCAGATGGCCTACGAAGGCCCGATGGCGCGCAGCGTGCGCGACCTCGCGATGCTGCTTTCGGTTCAGGCCGGTCACGATGCGCGCACGCCGCTGTCGATCGACCAGGATCCGGCAATCTTCACCGCCTCGCTGCAGCGCGACTTCAGCGGCACCCGCATCGGCTGGATGGGCGACTACCGCGGCTACCTGCCGATGGAGTCCGGCGTGCTCGAGCTGTGCCGCGAGGCGCTGAAGGGCTTCGAGGCGATCGGCTGCGTGGTCGAGGAGGCGATGCCCGACTACCCGATGGCGCAGCTGTGGGACACCTGGCTGACCCTGCGCCACTTCACCATCGCCGGCCTGGGTGGAGGCTTGTATGCCGACCCCGCCAAGCGCGCGCTGATGAAGCCCGAGCTGATCTGGGAGATCGAAGGCGGACTGAAGCTGGGCGCGACGGAGGTATGGCAGGCAAGCGTGCAGCGCAGCAAGTGGTACGAGGCCCTGCGCCGCCTGTTCGAGACCTACGACTACCTGGTGCTGCCGACCGCCCAGGTGTTCCCCTTCGACGCCGGGCTGCACTGGGCGACCGAAGTCGCCGGGCGGCCGATGGACACCTACCACCGCTGGATGGAAGTGGTGATCGGCGGCACGCTCGCCGGGCTACCGATCATCAACGTCCCGGCCGGCTTCGACGCCCGGGGCCTGCCGATGGGCCTGCAGGTGATCGGCCGCGCCCAGGCCGACCGTGCCGTGCTGCAGCTCGCCCACGCGTACGAGCAGGCGACGCGCTGGGTCCAGCAGCGCAAGCCGGCCCTGCTCTAAGCCGGGCGCACCCGCCCCGCGGGCAGTCGCCGGCCACATCCCCGCTCGAGTCCAACCCGACGACCGCGCCTCCGGCACGGCCGGCGGCCGGCGCACGCCCCTACCGCCCACCAGCCCGGGCCGATCGCACGAACAATGAAGGAGACAGACATGAATCACCACCGCCTCGCGCAGCCCACGCTGCGCACCCTCGCCGCCGGCCTGCTGCTGGCGTCCACCACGACCGCCCTGGCAAACGACGACGTGGCCGAGCTGCGCCGCATGGTGCGCGACCTGCAGGCCGAAGTCGCCGCGCTGAAGGAACCGCTGCGTACCGCGGCCGCACCGGGCCCCGCCACCACGCCGCCTGCCGGCCGCTACGTGGAGGTCGGCGAGCTGCCGGGCTCGTTCAAGCTGCCCGGCACGGACACCTCGATCAAGGTCTACGGCCATGCCCGCCTCGATGCCACCTACGACATCAAGGGCCGACTGTCGAACATCAACACCGTGGGCTGGGCCAACAGCCTGTTCGTGCAGCCGCTCGACCACAGCGCAGCCGGCGGCCGCCACGGCCAGACCTACGCCACCGCGCGCGGCTCGCGCTTCGGCTTGCTCGCCTCGACGCCGACCGCGACCGACGCCGGCCCGCTCACCGCCAAGCTCGAGGCCGACTTCGACGGCCGCAACGACCTCGGCGGCGAGACCCAGACCAGCCTGCGCCTGCGCGAAGCCTATGTGAAGCTCGGCGGCCTGCTCGCCGGGCAGACCTGGAGCACCTTCGTCGATCTGCGCGCGATTCCCGAACTGGTCGAATGGAACAGCACCGGCATCGTCCCCACCATCCGTCAGGCGATGCTGCGCTACGGCCTGCCGCTGGGCGAGCGCGGACGCGTCGAGTTCGCGGTCGAGAACTCGATCGGCAACAGCTGGACACGGCCGCCCAACGCCGACTTCGACACCGGTTACGACCTTGTCGCGCGCTATGACCAGGACACGGACTGGGGCCACTTCTCGCTGCGCGGCGTGACGATGCAGTACGACAACGAGCGCCACGACCGCCGCGGTTACGGGCTCGCCGCCAGTGCGCGGGTCAACCTGGGTACGCGCGACAGCGTCGTGCTGCTGGCGGCCGGCGGCGAAGGCATCGGCCGCTACATGTACAACGGCCTGGTGCAGCAGGCGGTTGACAGCACCGAGGGCATCCGGCTGTGGCAGGGCTGGGGGGCCCATCTGGGCTACACGCACAAATGGAGCGACGCCCTGCGCAGCACCGCCGCCTTCGCCTGGACGCGCTTCGCCCGCGACGACGAGGCGAACGCCGCCCAGCTCGCCGCGGTGGGCGGCCCGCTGTCGGACTTCGCGCCCAACCGCCGCCTGCGCCAGCTCTTCCTCAACACCTTCTGGAATCCGTACCGCAACGTCGACGTCGGCGTCGACTACAGCTTCGGCGAGCGTGAGACCTTCCAGCACGACAAGGGCACGATCAGCCGGGTCAGCGCGATGATGCGCTATCGCTTCGAGTAGTCCCGGCGGCGCTCAGGGCAGCCAGCGCTGGGCGCGCATCCAGCTCAGCAGTGCGCGCGCACGCGCCGGCGTGAGGCCGAAGCGCGCGCACAGCAGCGCCTGAGCCGCTTGCGGGGCATGCGTCGTGCCCCCCTGCTCGCGCACGGCGCGCAACAGCGGCGCCACCGCGATGTCGTCGACATGCCAAACACCGAGCGGCTGGTCGGGCGTCACCACGACTTCCTCCTCGAGGATGCGGCCCTCGCACACCACCGGCCGGCGTGCGACATCGACGCGGTCTGGCGTCACCACGGCGTGCAGCGGGGCGGCATCGGGCCAGCCGCGGCGCGGCGCCCAGAACGGCGACTGCGGCCAGCGCGTCTCCTGGGCGTAGAAGTCGCGGCCGATGCGCGCGAAGCGGTAGAACAGGTGCTCGATGCGCTGGGTGTGGAATTGCTGCGCGAGCTGTGCGCGTGCCGGGTCGTGGCGCAGCGTGGCAACCACCGCCGGCGCCTGCAGTGCAGAAGACAGGGCCTGGAAGATGCCGTTGCCCGACAGCGGATCGACTGCCATTGCCGCATCGCCGACGCGGATCCAGTCCTCGCCCGCCACCGCTTCGTTGAGCACCGCCGTACTGCTGCGGGCATGTGGCTCGCCGACCGGGGCCGCGTCGCGCAGGAAGGGCGCCGCCGCCGCGACTGCACGAAAACGCGCGTTGCAGTAGTCGCCCAGCGCTCTCTTCGGCGGCAGCGCGGCGCTGGCGACGTCCACCGTCAATTGCAGATAACGCCGTCCATCGGCCAGGGCGGCCATCCACATCCAGCCGTCCTCGACGCTGAGCACGGCCGAGCCGGCCTCGCCCACCGGGCCCCGCCAGTACTGCAGCAGCGATACCGTCTCCACCCCGCGCACCCGCGGCGTGCCGCCGCCCGGCGCAGCGCGTCCCCGCGCCTCGACGAGGAAACCGGCGGCCAGCCTGCGCAGCCCAGCGTCAGTGTCGATCTCCAGCTCGTGGCGACCCGCCGTCGAATGCAGCGCCGTCACCCGGCCACGCACCACCGGCACGCCCAGGCGCTCGAGATCGTCCAGCAGCCCGTGGTCGAAGCGCTGGCGGTCGACCAGGCTTTCCTGGTTGGCCTCGGTGTAGGTGCCATTCCAGCTCGCCCGCCGCGGCGAAGGCGGCGCGAAGGCCTTCAGCGCCTGCTGCAGGCCAAGGCCGCGTAGCGCATCGATGACCCGGCCCGATACGCCCTCGACCGCTGCGAAGCGGCGCGGCTCGCCCACCAGCACCACCGGCTCGCCCATGCGTGCCAGTCCGATCGCAACGGCCGCGCCGGCCGGCCCCGCGCCGATGATGACGATGCCTTCAGCCGCCATGCTGTCTTGTCCTCGGGTTGTCCACGCCGTGGTGGCTGGCCTGCGCCGCCAGCGCGGCGCGCAGGCCGTCCGCGCTGCCCCCTGCCACCAGGTAGCGCGCCGCCAGGCCGCTGAACCAGGCGCAGGCCATGCTCGCACCGGCGCCCGTGAGGCTGCCGTCGAGCGGGCGCACATGGGCGCCGAAATCGACCTGGGCGGTGCCGATCGTAGCGAGCTCGGCGGGCGCACAACGCGCATCGCCGGTCACCCGCAGCACGCCAGGGAAGGCCGCGGGATACACCGCCGCACCACGCGCGGGCGCCGCCGCGCACAGGACGACCCCAGCCGCCGTTGCGCGTGCGCACGCTTCGGCCAGCACCGGGCGCGGTTCGCGCAGGCCAAGGCTGAGATTGACGAGTTGGGCGTCACTGGCCACCGCCCAGTCGATTGCCGCCGCCACCTGCGCCGCAGTGGTCGTCAGGCGTTCGCGGAACACCTGGGCGACCAGCAGGTCGGCCTGCGGGGCACAGTGCAGCAGGATGTCTGCCACCCGGCTGCCATGACCGAGCGTGTCGCCAGTGGCCGGCACCTGATTCAGGCCGATGTGGTCGACCACGAAAGCGGCCGCCGCGCGCACCCGTGGCGCATGCGCCACCGCACAGCCGCTATCGACCACCGCGATCCGCAGCGCCATCGCTACACCGGCTCCGCCGCGGGCGGCAGGACCTCGAGCCGCCCGCGCTCGAGCCGCACGCGCACATCGCAGCCGGCGAGCGTCGCCGCGCGATGGCTGATCAGGATGCGGGTGCGTCCGGCGAAGAGCGCATCGACTTCGGCAATGATCGCCGCCTCTGTCGCCTCGTCGACCGCCGAGGTCGCCTCGTCCAGCACCAGCACGCAGGGATCCTGCAACAGCGCGCGTGCGATCGCGATGCGCTGGCGCTGGCCGCCGGAGAGCTGCTGGCCGCGCTCGCCTAGCAGCGTATCCAGGCCCTGCGGCAGGCTGGCCACGAGCGCATCGAGATGCGCCCGCCGCGCCGCCGCGCGCACCGCGTCGTCGTCTGCCTGCGGTGCGGCATAGCGGATGTTGTCGGCGAGCGTGCCGCGGAACAGGACGATGTCCTGGCTCACGACCGCCACCGTGCGGCGCAGCTCGCCGAGCGGGACCGCGCGCAGGTCGACGCCGTCGAGACGGATGACCCCGCCTTGGGGGTCATAGTGGCGGTGCAGGAGATCGATCAGCGTGGACTTGCCGACGCCGGAGGCGCCGGTCAGCGCCAGCTTGCTGCCTGCCGGGATCGTCAGCCGGGCACGGTCGAGCACCGCCTCCGCACGCCCCTGGTGGCGGAAGCTGACTCCCTCGAACGCGATCTGGCCTCGCCAGGCTGGCGCGGGCGCCGGCGCCAAGGCGGCATCCGCGCCCTCCACGACATCGGCCGAGGCCTCGCGCAGCTCGCTGACCCGCATCAGGCTTACGCTCATGCGCTGGATCGCGACGTAGAGGCCGAGCAGGCTGTTGACCGGCCCGGTGGCCATGCCGAGGTAGGTCGAGAAGGCGATCAGGGCGCCGAGCTGCCAGCTGCCCTCGATCACCCACCAGCCGCCGATCATGAAGGCGGCGGCGCGGGTCAGCGAGGTCAACGTCGCCGGGATCGCATGCGTCATGAACTCGGTGCGCTGCAAGCGCAGCAGGTCGTCGAGGTAGCGCGTGCCGAGGCCGTCGAGCCGGCTGCGCTCGTCGGCCTCGCGGCGCGAGGCCTGGATGAACTTCATCGCCGGCAGGGTCTCGACCAGGAAGCTCGACACATCGGCCGCGCGCTCGCGCACGGTGCGCGTGCGGACCTCGACCTTGCGCCGCATCCAGCGCAGCCACAGGGCCTCGAGCGGCACCAGCACCAGCACCAGCAGCGACAGCTGCCACGACAGGCTCAGCATCAGCGCCACCGCCCCGACCAGACCGATCACGCTGCTGACCGCGGCGAACAGGCTGTCGACCGCGAAGCGCTGGATCTCGGCGACGTCGCCGTCGAGGCGCGACATCAGGTCGCCCATGCGCTGGCGGCCGTAGAAGGCCGGCGACAGCGTCTGCAGGTGGCGGTAGAGGTCGCTGCGCAGGGCGAACAGGATCATGCCGGAGAGCCGCGTGTGCAGTTGCCGGTTCACCCCGGCGAGCACGGTGCCGGCGATGCCGACCACGATCATCGCGCCGGCGACCAGCAGCAGCGTGCGGTAATCGCGCGCCAGCAGGCCGTCGTCGATCAACAGCTTGGTCAGCCAGGGCTGCAGCAGCACCAGCAGCGTGGCGGCGAACGACAGCAGCAGCAGACCGGCGATGCGACGCCGCTGCGGGCGCACGAAGCCATACAGCCAGCGCAGACCGCGGCGTAGCTCGTCCGGTCGCTCGGCGTGGATCAGGCCGGCGAGCATGATCGGGCTCGTGACGACCGCCTGCCCGAGGGGGCGGCGCCTCGCGAGCGGTCGCGCACAGCGAGGCGGCGGCCGAGCAGGCCCATCACCCGGCTCAGCTCGCCACCAGCATGCCGTGCTCGCGTCGCGCCACGCCGGCCCGTTCGAGCTCCTTCACCAGCCAGCCGGCAAGGGCGTCCGGCGCCAGCCCGAGGAAGCGCTGGTTGGCCTCGCGGTACAGCGGCGTCTCGTCCAGATGGCGCGGCAGCTCGTCGAGCGCCATGCTGCGCACATCGAGCAGGCGGAAGGTGATGCAGGCGCGGATGGCGTTGCGCGCCATGCGCGCGCCGTCGGCCTCGAAGGCGCGCAGGCGGGCGAAGGCGCGCTCGAGCGCGTCGTCGAACTCGGCGAAGGGTGCGCCGTGGCCGGGGATGACCACGTCGACCGCCAGCCGGCCGATGCCTTCCAGCGTGCGCCGCGCCTCGCCGAGGCCGTCGCCGGTGCCCAGCACGTCGGCGAACAGGATGCCGAAGCCGTCGCGCCACAGCGCGTCGCCCGACATCAGGACGCGGCGCTCGGCGTTGTAGTAGGCGAGCGCGTCCATATCGTGGCCGGGGGCGGCAATCGCCTGCCATTCGAGTTCGCCGGCGAGAAAGCGGTCGCCGGGCGCGAGCGTGGCGTCGACGTGGAAACGCTCGCCGGCCTGGGCGGCGGTCGACAGCAGCAGCGCCGCCTCGTCCCAGTGCGTCACCGCGCGCTCCATGCCGACCGGCACGGTGATGCTGCAGCCGAAGGCGCGCTGCACGCTGGCGTTGCCGCCGATGTGGTCGGAATGCGAATGGGTGTTGATCAGCCGCGTCAGCTGCCGGTTGTGGAGCGCGGCGCGCAGCAGCGCCACCGTTTGCGCGGCGTGGCTGACGTAGCCCGAATCGATCAGGGTCACCTCACCGCCGTCGAACAGCAGCACGTTGTTGGCCGACAGCCAGCCGCGCTCGAAGACCTGCAGGGTATCGGGCAGGCGGGGGCGTGCGCTCAATCGCTGCCCTCCCCGAGCTGGGCGGCGACGTTGGCCGGTAGCGGCGTGGGCTTGTCGTTCGCGGGCACCAGCGCCTCGGGCGGCGGCGCCACCGGCACGCCGTTGATCTCGTCGGCGGTGCGCCCACAGCCCAGGCACACGCCCGAATCCCAGTCGATCATGCACACGCCGACGCACAGCGCATCGCCACTCATGCGCGCCGCTCCACCGCAGGCACGGCCGCGTCCATCCATTCTCGGCGCTCGGCGACCGCGGCGAGGATGGCACGGCGGTCCTCGTCGCTGGTCCGGCTCCAGCGCGTGATCTCCTCGATCGTGCGCTGGCAGCCTTCACACCAACCCGTTTCGGGGCTCATGCGACAGATGTTGATGCAGGGGGAAGCAACACTCATGTCGAAATCTCTGTAGGGGCGGCGGGCGGCCCATGCGTGTGGTTCGCCTCGTGAAACTGAAACCGGATTATGAACCAGCCGGCGCAGACGCGCGCGCCCACCGGCCCAGCTTCAGGTGCCGAACGCCTTGGCGCGCTTGGCCAGCACCGCACGCGCCACCCGCGAGGCCGGCTCGCGGCCGAGCTGGGCACTGATCCAGGCGGCGGTATCGACCAGCGCATCGAGCTCGATGCCGGTCCCGATGCCCAGCCCATGCAGCAACCAGACCACATCCTCGGTGGCGACGTTCCCCGAGGCGCCGGCCGCGTAGGGGCAGCCACCCAGGCCGCCGACCGAGGCGTCGAACACCGCCACGCCCATCTGCAGCGAGGCAAAGACATTGGCCACCGCCATGCCGTAGGTGTCATGGTAGTGGCCCGCGAGCTTGGCCACCGGCACGCGCTTCGCCACCGCCTCGAGCATGCGGGCGATGCTAGCCGGGGTACCAACGCCGATGGTGTCGCCAAGCGAGACCTCGTAGCAGCCCATCTCCATCAGCGTCGCCGCCACGTTCGCCACCGCCTGCGGCGCGATCGCGCCCTCGTAGGGGCAGCCGACCACACAGGAGACGTAGCCGCGCACGCGCACCCCGGCGGCGTGCGCCGCCTCGGTGACGGGGCGGAAGCGTTCCAGCGACTCGGCGATCGAGCAGTTGATGTTCTTCTGGCTGAAGGACTCGGAGGCGGCGCCAAACACCGCGACCTCCTTCGCCCCGGCGGCGAGCGCGGCCTCGAAGCCCTTGAGGTTGGGGGTGAGCACCGGGTAGGCGACACCGGGCGCGGCGGCGGCGAGCACGCGCGGCAGCAGCTCGGCGTTGTCGCCCATCTGCGGCACCCACTTGGGCGACACGAAGGAGGTGGTCTCGATCGCCTTCAGCCCGGCGCGCTCGAGGCGCCGCACCAGTTCGAGCTTGGTGTCGGTGGAGACGAGCTGCTTCTCGTTCTGCAGGCCGTCGCGCGGGCCCATCTCGACGATGCGGACGGCGGTGGGCAGGCTGGTGGTCGTCATGAATCGGTTTCCTGTCGAATGACGATCGCGCCCGGCGCTCCCAGGGGGGAGGAAACGGTCGCGATGCGGGTTGGCCTCGATCGGGCGGCCGGCGCTCAGGCGGTCTTCGCCTCGTCGAGCCCGAGCTCTTCCTTCATCTTCTGGCGGATCAGGAACTTCTGGATCTTGCCGGTCACCGTCATCGGAAAGCTGTCGACGAAGCGGATGTAGCGCGGGATCTTGTAGTGCGCGATCTGGCCCTGGCAATGGGCGCGCACCTCGTCCTCGGTAAGACGTTCGCCCTCGCGGACGATGATCCAGGCGCACAGCTCCTCGCCGTACTTCTGGTCGGGAATGCCGACCACCTGCACGTCGAGCACCTTGGGATGGGCGTAGAGGAACTCCTCGATCTCGCGCGGGTAGATGTTCTCGCCGCCACGGATCACCATGTCCTTGATGCGGCCGACGATGTTGCAGAAGCCCTCGTCGTCGATCACCGCGAGGTCGCCAGTGTGCATCCAGCCGCCGGCGTCGATCGCCTCCTTCGTCTTGGCCTCGTCGTCCCAGTAGCCGAGCATCACCGAGTAACCGCGGGTGCACAGCTCGCCCGCCTGGCCGCGCGGCACGATGCGGCCTTCGGTGTCGACGATCTTCACTTCCAGATGCGGCTGGACACGGCCAACGGTGGACACGCGGCGGTCGATGGGGTCGTCGGTGCCGCTCTGGAAGCTCACCGGCGAGGTCTCGGTCATGCCGTAGGCGATGGTCACCTCCGACATGTTCATCTTGCCGATGACCCGCTTCATGACCTCGATCGGGCACGGGCTGCCGGCCATGATGCCGGTGCGCAGGCTGCCGAGGTCGAACTCGGCGAAGCGCGGATGATCGAGCGCGGCGATGAACATCGTCGGCACGCCGTAGAGGGCGGTGCATCTTTCCTGCGCCACAGTCTCCAGCACCGCCAGCGGCTCGAAGGCCTCGGCGGGGTAGACCATGGTGGCGCCGTGAGTCAGGCAGCCGAGGTTGCCCATCACCATGCCGAAGCAGTGGTAGAGCGGCACCGGGATGCACAGGCGGTCGCCCGGCACGAGCTTGATCGCCTCGCCGACGAAGAAGCCGTTGTTGAGGATGTTGTGGTGCGACAGCGTCGCGCCCTTGGGGTGGCCGGTGGTGCCGGAGGTAAACTGGATGTTGATCGGATCGTCGAACTGCAGCTTCTCGGACAGCACGGCGAGCGCGGTCAGCTCCTCGCGGCTGGGCGTCCGCAGCAGCGCATCGAAATTGATCATGCCGGGCGAGGTGTCCGCGCCCATGCGGATCACCATCTCCAGGCTGGGCAGACGGTGGCTGCGCAGCAGGCCGGGCTCGCAGTGGCCGAGCTCGGGCGCGAGGTCGGCGATCATCTCGAGGTAGTTGCTCGACTTGAAGGCGGGCGACAGCACCAGCGCGCGGCAGCCGACCTTGTTGAGCGCGTATTCGAGCTCGGAGCGGCGGTAGGCGGGGTTGATGTTCACCAGAACGAGGCCGGCCTTGGCGCTGGCGAACTGGGTCAGCGCCCACTCCATGGTGTTCTGCGACCAGATGCCGATGCGCTCGCCCGGCTCGAGGCCAAGGCGCATCAGCCCGCAGGCGAGCGCGTCGACGCGGCTCTTCAGCTGCGCGTAGGTGAGGCGCACATTCTGGTGGCGCACCACCAGGGCCTCGCGCTCGGCGTGGCGCGCGCAGGCCTCATCGAAGAAGCGGCCGATGGTCTGGCCGATCAGTGGCTTGTCGGATGCGCCGTGGACGTAGCTCTGCGTATTGCTCATCGAGTTGTATCTCCTCTCCATGCAAGGCGCGCCGGCTCTTGCGGCCGGATCGCGCCCTCGGGCTCAGGCCCTTTTCAGCGTGTTCGCTCGCGACTGCCGCGCCGGTCAGGCGGCGGCTTCGAACTCGACCAGCTCGGCCCCGTCGCCCACCTGGTCGCCGACGCCGAAGCGGAAGGCCTTCACCGTACCGGCCGCAGGCGCGGTGATCGTGTGTTCCATCTTCATCGCCTCCAGGATCAGCAGCGGCGCGCCCTTCTCGACCTTGGCGCCCTCGGCGGCGACCAGGGCGATGACCTTGCCCGGCATTGGCGCCAGCAGGCCGCCTTCGGCACCGCCGCCTTCACCGCCGTGGTGCAGCGGGTCGACCGCGGCGAGCTGCCAGGCGCGGCCCTTGGCGAAGACGTGACGGCGGCCGGCGGCGGCGATCACGGTGGCGTCCATGCGCGTGCCGTCGAGCTCGACGCGCAGCAGGCCGCGTTCGTTCAACTCGCCGCGCGCCTCGACGCTGCGGCCGGCAATCGTCAGCCGCCAGGCGCCGGGCAGGTAGGCAACATCGACGGCATGGTCGGTGTCAGCATGGCGGAACAACAGGGTGCGACGCGCGGTGGCGTTCATGCGCCAGCCGTCGCGGGCATGCCAGGGTGAGCGCGCATCCGCCGTGCGCTGGGCGCGCTTGTCGGCCAGTGCCGTCTCACGCAGCAGCTCGGCGAGCGCGGCGATCTGGAAGACCTCGTCGGGCACGCCCTCGTCGGCGGGAAAGAGATAGGCCTTCTCGCGCTCGATCAGGCCGGTGTCGAGGTCGGCACCGGAGAACGCCGGGCAGGCGGTCAGTCGCGACAGGAACTCGATGTTGTTGGCCACCCCCACCACGCGGTAGTCGGCCAGCGCCTGCAGCATGCGGGCGAGCGCGCGGTCGCGGTTGATGTCCCACACGATGAGCTTGGCGATCATCGGGTCGTAGTGCGGGCTGATCTCGTCGCCCTCCTCGACGCCGGTGTCGACGCGCACGTGCAACGATTCGGCCGGCGGCGCCAGGTGCACCAGCTTGCCGGTGGAGGGCAGGAAGCCCTTGGCCGGGTCCTCGGCGTAGATGCGCGCCTCCAGCGCATGGCCGCGGATCTGCAACTGCTCCTGCTGCAGCGGCAGCTTCTCGCCCGAGGCCACGCGCAACTGCCACTCCACCAGGTCGAGCCCGGTGATCATCTCGGTGACCGGGTGCTCGACCTGCAGGCGGGTGTTCATCTCCATGAAGTAGAAGGAGCCGTCCTGGTTGGCGATGAACTCGACCGTGCCGGCACCGACGTAACCCACCGCCTTGGCGGCATCGACCGCGGCCTTGCCCATCGCCGCGCGGCGCTCGGGCGTCATGCCGGGCGCGGGGGCTTCTTCGAGCACCTTCTGGTGGCGGCGCTGCACCGAGCAGTCGCGCTCGAACAGGTACACCACATTGCCGTGGGTGTCGCCGAAGACCTGGATCTCGATGTGGCGCGGCTTGGTGATGTACTTCTCGACCAGCACATGGTCGTCGCCGAAGCTGGAGATCGCCTCGCGCTTGCAGGACGCGAGCAGGTCGATGAAGTCCTCGGACTTCTCCACCAGGCGCATGCCCTTGCCGCCGCCACCGGCCGCGGCCTTGATCAGCACCGGGTAGCCGATGGCATCGGCCTGCTGGTGGAGGTAGGCGGGCTCCTGGTCGTCGCCGTGGTAGCCGGGGGTGAGCGGCACGCCGGCCGCTTCCATCAGCTTCTTCGCCTCGGACTTCGAGCCCATGGCGCGGATCGCCGACACCGGCGGGCCGATGAAGACGATGCCTTCGCGCTCGCAGGCGTGGCAGAAGTCCTCGTTCTCGGACAGGAAGCCGTAGCCGGGGTGGATGGCCTGGGCGCCCGTGGCCTTGGCCGCAGCGATGATCTTGTCGATCACCAGGTAGCTCTCGCGCGCCGCCGCCGGGCCGATCAGCACCGCCTCGTCGGCCAGGCGCACGTGGCGGGCGTTGGCATCGGCCTCGGAATACACCGCAACGGTCTTGATGCCCATGCGGCGGGCGGTCTTGATGACGCGGCAGGCGATTTCACCTCGGTTAGCGATAAGGATTTTGTCAAACATCGCGGTGCTCCTCGGTGAAATCTGCCGAGCATGCTGCGCATGCAAGGCGATTTGACTTCGTCGCTGCGGCGCTGCGCGCCTGGTCCCCGCGATTGGCAATCAGGATCTTGTCGAACATGTTGTCTCCAGCGTGTCTTGTGTCGGTTTGGCCCGAGTCTGGGCGCGAGTCCGGCCCGATCGCGGCATTCAGCCCTGCGCGATCCAGGCTGCGGGGCGCTTGTCGAGGAAGGCGGCGAGGCCTTCCTTCGCCTCGGGCGTGGCGCGCAGGCCGGCGATGCGGCGCGCGGTGTCCTCCACCACCGCGTCGCTCACCGGACGGTTGGCCACCGCGCGGATCAGGTCCTTGGCCGCGGCCTGCGACTTCGGGCCGCCCTGCAACAGCGCCTCGACCACTTCGCTCACCTTGGCGTCCAGTTCCTCGGTCGCCACCGCTTCGTGCGCCAGCCCCAGCGTAGCCGCACGCGTGGCATTGATGCGCTCGGCGGTCTGGAAGTAGCGATAAGCCTGGCGCTCGCCGATGGCGCGGATCACATAGGGGCTGATCGCCGAGGGGATGATCCCGAACTTGACCTCGGAGGTGGCGAACACCGCCTTATCCCCGGCGATGCAGATGTCGCAGGCGCTCGCCAGGCCCATGCCGCCACCGAGCGCCGCGCCATGCACGCGCGCGATGGTCGGCTTCTTCATCTCGGCCAGGGTACGCAGCATGCCAGCGAGCTTCATCGCATCGGCGAAGTTCTCCGCCTCGCTCGCCTCCCCGGCGGCCTTCATCCAGTTGAGGTCGGCGCCGGCCGAAAAGCTCTTGCCCCGCCCCGCCAGCACCACCGCGCGCACCGTATCGTCGGCATCGAGCTCGATGCAGGCGGTGGTGAGGTCGGCGATCAATTGCGCGTTGAAGGCGTTATGCACGTCCGGACGGTTCATCCAGATCGTCGTCACGCCGGTTTCACGTTGAATTTCAAGCGTTTCGTACATCGTATCTCCTCGCCTCGGTGGGCGTTTCACTCGTTCCCGGTTGCGAACCAGTTCTCCAGTCGCAAGCCGTCGAAGCATTCGAAGTCGCGCGTGTTGCGCGTGACCAAGGTGAGGTTCCGGGTCGCGGCCGTGGCCGCGATCTGGCCATCGAGCAAGGGCGGCGGGCGTCCGATCGCGGCGAGTCGCGCACGTTCACTCGCCAGCCAGCGCGCGGCATCGGTATCGAAGGGCAGCACCTGCAGCCTGCCGATCCCGAACATGCGCTGATAGCCCTCGCGCAGGTAGCAACCACGCGCCGTATCACCCAGCAACGCCACCCCCGACCACAACTCCAGATAAACCACACTGGAACTCACACAAACGGCCTCATGGGCCCTCGCCAAGGCCGCAACCCTCGGGTCCGGGCGCGGCCGCAGCAACTCGGAGAGGATGTTGGCGTCGAGCAGATACTTCACGGCTTGCTCCTGCGCCCCCTGCCGGACTGCGCGCCAACCTCCGGTTCTGCGACGCGCAGCGTCGTAGCACCATCCAGGTCGGCGTATTCGTCGGAGCCGAAGTCCACCCGTGGCATGTAGGGTTCGCGATCCCGCACCGCCTCGAGTTCGGCCTCCGTCAGACCCTCGATCCCCTCGGGCAAGCTTGCCCGCCAGGCGTCGAGCTGGTCCATCCACGAGACCGTCGCCCCCCGAACCCGCTCGTACTCCTCGAACGACACCACCACCGCCACCGGCTTGCCGCGGCGGGTGATCGTGACCGGCTTACCCGCTTCGGCCTGATGGATCAGCGCGGGCAACTGGTTCTTCGCATCGGCAATCGAGATCATCTGCACCTCCTTTGATGGCTATCTACATAGCCATTCTAGACCTCGCCTCGCTGCATTACATCCGGAACACGCCGAACTTCGTCGGCTGGATCGGCGCGTTGAGCGCGGCGGACAGCGACAGGCCGAGGATGCGCCGCGACTGCGCCGGATCGACCACGCCGTCGTCCCACATGCGCGCGGTGGCGTAGTAGGGATGACCCTGGAACTCGTACTGCTCGCGGATCGGCGCCTTGAAGGCCTCTTCCTCTTCCTTGCTCCAGGCGCCGCCCTTGGCCTCGATGCCGTCGCGGCGTACGGTGGACAGCACGCTCGCGGCCTGCTCGCCGCCCATCACGCTGATGCGCGAATTCGGCCACATCCACAGGAAGCGCGGCGAATAGGCGCGGCCGCACATGCCGTAGTTGCCGGCACCGAAGCTGCCGCCGATCAGCATGGTGATCTTGGGCACCTGTACGGTGGCGACCGCGGTCACCATCTTGGCGCCGTCCTTGGCGATGCCGCCGTTCTCGTACTTGCGCCCGACCATGAAGCCGGTGATGTTCTGCAGGAACAGCAGCGGGATACCGCGCTGGCCGCACAGCTCGATGAAGTGCGCGCCCTTCTGCGCCGATTCGCCGAACAGGATGCCGTTGTTGGCGACGATGCCCACCGGGTAGCCGTGGAGTTGGGCGAAGCCGCACACCAGGGTGGTGCCGTACCTCGCCTTGAACTCGTCGAAGCGCGAGCCATCGACCACGCGGGCGATGATCTCGCGCACATCGAAGGGCTTGCGGGTGTCGCTGGGGATGATGCCGTAGATCTCTTCCGGGTCGTACAACGGCGCCTCGCCTTGCCCCAGTGCCAGGCCGATCGGCTTGGTCCGGTTGAGGTTGGAGACGATGCGGCGCGCGATGTAGAGCGCGTGGGCGTCGTTCTCGGCCAGGTGGTCGGCCACGCCGGACAGGCGTGTATGCACGTCACCGCCGCCCAGGTCCTCGGCACTCACCACCTCGCCGGTGGCCGCCTTCACCAGCGGCGGGCCGCCGAGGAAGATCGTGCCCTGGTTCTTGACGATGATGGTCTCGTCCGACATCGCCGGCACGTAGGCCCCGCCCGCGGTGCACGAGCCCATCACCACCGCGACCTGCGGGATGCCCTTGGCCGACATGTTGGCCTGGTTGAAGAAGATGCGGCCGAAGTGGTCGCGGTCAGGGAAGACCTCGTCCTGCCGCGGCAGGAAGGCGCCGCCCGAGTCGACCAGGTAGATGCAGGGCAGGTTGTTCTGCTCGGCGATCTCCTGCGCGCGCAGGTGCTTCTTGACCGTCATCGGGTAGTAGGTGCCGCCCTTCACCGTGGCGTCGTTGGCCACGATCATGCACTCGACGCCCTGCACGCGGCCGATGCCGGTGATGACGCCCGCAGACGGCGCCTCGTCGTCATACATGCCGTACGCAGCCATCTGGCCGACCTCGAGAAAGGGCGTACCCGGGTCGAGCAGATGGCCGACGCGGTCGCGCGGCAGCAGCTTGCCGCGCGCGGTGTGCTTGGCGCGCGCCGACTCGCCGCCGCCGAGGCTGACCTGGGCGGCCTTGGCGCGCAGGTCCTCGACCTGGGCGCGCAGACTGGCGGCGTTGGCCTGGAAGTCCTCGCTGCGGGTGTTGATGCTGGATTTGATCACGCTCATCGCAGACGCTCCGCTCAACGGGTTTCGGAAAACAGCTCGCGGCCGATCAGCATGCGACGGATCTCGCTGGTGCCGGCGCCGATCTCGTACAGCTTGGCGTCGCGCCACAGGCGGCCGACCGCATATTCATTGGTATAGCCCACGCCGCCCAGGGCCTGGATCGCCTCGCCCGCCATCCAGGTGGCCTTCTCGGCGGTGTAGAGGATGACGCCGGCGGCGTCCTTGCGCAGCGTGCGCGCATGGTCGATGCGGTCGCAGGCCTGGCCCACGGCATAGGCGTAGGCGCGGCAGGCGCTCCAGGTGGAATACAGGTCGGCGATCTTGCCCTGCATGAGCTGGAACTCGCCGATCGGAGTATCGAACTGCTTGCGCTCGTGCATGTAGGGCACGACCGCATCCATGCACGCCGCCATGATGCCGAGCGGGCCGCCCGACAGCACCGCGCGCTCGTAATCCAGGCCGCTCATCAGCACCTGCACGCCGCGGCCGATGTTGGCCTCGCCGCCGAGCACGTTCTCGACCGGCACCTCGACGTCGTCGAAGAACAGCGGATAGGTGTTGGAGCCGCGCATGCCGAGCTTGTCGAGGTGGGTGCCGTGGGAGAAGCCCTTCATGCCCTTCTCGATGATGAAGGCGGTGATACCCTTGGGGCCGGCGGCGAGGTCGGTCTTGGCATAGACCACCAGAGTGTCGGCGTCGCCGCCGTTGGTGATCCACATCTTGGCGCCGTTGAGGATGAAGCGATCACCATGGCGATCGGCGCGCAGCTTCATGCTCACCACGTCGGAACCGGCATTGGGCTCCGACATCGCCAGCGCGCCGACGTGATCGCCCGAGATCAGCTTGGGCAGGTACTTCTGCTTCTGCGCCTCGGTGCCGTTGCGGCGGATCTGGTTGATGCACAGGTTGGAGTGCGCGCCGTACGAGAGGCCCACCGAGGCCGACGCGCGCGAGATCTCCTCCATCGCCACGATGTGGGCGAGGTAGCCCATATCGGTGCCGCCGTACTCCTCGCTCACCGTCATGCCATGCACGCCGAGGTCGCCGAGCTTCTTCCACAGGTCGGCGGGAAACTCATTGACGCGGTCGATCTCGGCCGCGCGCGGGGCGATCTCCGCCGCGCAGAAGGCCTGCAAGGTATCGCGCAGGGCGTCGATGGTCTCGCCGAGGTTGAAGTTCAGGCTGGGCACGTTCATGGGGTGTCTCCTTCTCGAGGTTGTCCTGGCGCTGTGGGCTCGTTGCGCAAATCCATTATGGACGGCGCATGCCCGAGGATGGGCGCAGATTAGCCGCCCCGACAGCCTCATGAGTGCCATCATGGTTGCAATTCGTGCCATTGGGGCTAGCATTCCGGCACATGAAGATCCTCACCCCCTCGGCCGCCGAACTCACCCTGGGCCGCGCGGCTACGCCGATCGCCTTCATCCGCGCGATCGTCACCGCGTATCGCCGCCGGGGCATGGATCCGGCCAGCGCGCTGGCGCAGGCGCAGATCCCGCCAGCACTGCTCGACGACCCGCATGCCGGCGTCACCGCCGCGCAGATGGAGGTGATGTCGGGCGTGGCGATGCAGGAGCTCGACGACGAGACCCTGGGCTGGTTCTCGCGCCGGCTCCCCTGGGGCAGCTACGGCATGCTGTGCCGGGCATCGCTCACTGCGCCGACGCTGGAGGTGGCACTCAAGCGCTGGTGCCGCCACCACCGCCTGCTCACCGAAGACATCGTCCTCGCGTTCACCCAGCAGCGCGGCACCGCCACCATCCGCATCGCCGAGCACACGCCGCTGGGTGAGCTGCGCGAGTTCTGCCTCGTCTCCACCCTGCGCTACCTGCTCGGCTACCTCTGCTGGCTGGTGGACTCGCGCATCGCGCTGTCCGAGACCACCCTGCCCTTCGCCGCGCCGCCCCACGCCGACGCCTACCGCTACCTGTTCCCCGGCCCGGTCCGCTTCGAGGCCGATGCCGCCGCCCTCGCCTTCGATGCGCGCTACCTCGAGCTGCCGGTGCGCCGAGACGAGAAGGCCCTGCAGACGATGCTGCAGCGGGCACTGCCGCTCACCGTACTGCAATACCGCCGCGACCGCCTGCTGGTGCACAGCGTCGCCCAGATCCTCGCCGCCGACCCGGCCGCGACCCACACCGCCGAGGACATTGCCGCCCAGCTCAACACCTCGGTGCGCACGCTGCACCGGCAATTGAAGGAAGAGGGCGTCTCGCTGCAGCGGCTGAAGAACGAGGCGCGGCGCGAGCGGGCGATCAGGCTGCTGCTGCAGACACGCCGACCGGTGAAACAGATCGCGGCTGCGGTGGGCTTCGACAGCGAGAAGAGCTTTGCGCGGGCGTTCCGGGAGTGGACGGGGGTGGCACCGAGCGCCTACCGGACGGACGCTCTGGCGGAAACGCTGCAGCCTTTGCCGCCGCGCTGATTGCGCCAGGATCAACCCACCGAGCGCCTCAACACCGCTTCGATCGCCCCCACCACAGCCGCGCTCACCGCCTGCCAGTTGGCGTTGTCGATGCGCGGGGTCTGGTAGCGCAGCAAGGGCCTGAGTGGCTGGGGCAAGGCGTCTTCCGGGGGCAGTTGGGCATCGTCCACCAGCAAGGGCATGATCCGCTTCTGCCCTGCAAGCAGGGACTCGAGTTCAAACCGCAACACATCGCCCTCGTCCCACAGTCGCGGCCGGCCCTGCGCGTCACCCGCCATGAAGCCGCGCCCGATCAGCACTACGCCGACCTTGCTGGCTGCGATCGCTGCACCGATCGTCTCGCGCCAGTCCGCGCTCGGGTCGATGCCGTGCAGGTCCATGAACACGCGGCGCGCGCCGAAATGCTCGATGAGGTCGTCGCGCAGGCGACCGGCGGCCATGCCGGCGTCCGCACGACGATAGGAGATGAAGATGTCGGCCTGCCCGGCGAGCGTGCCCAGCAGCAGCCGCGCAAGCGGCCCGGTGCTGTTGATCCAGGGCACGGCCAGGCTCAGGAACTGCGTCTGGCTCAGCCCCGGCACGGGCGCCTCGCCCCAGGTCCGCAGGATCTCGTGGAACACCTCGCGCGACTCGCCGCCCGCGAAGGGAATCGGCAGCACCGGTTTGCCGGCGTCGATGAAGCGTCGCGCAATGACAAGGGAGCCACTCCGCCCGCCGATCATCACTGCGGCGCCGGCACGCCCGATCGCCTGCTCGATCCACTCGTCGTAGTCCGCCAGACGCAAGGTGCACTCGGCCGGCGCGGCAAAGCCCTCGCCCGGCAGGAAATAGCCGCGCTGGAAGTGCGGCAGCCACAGCTGCAGGTAGCCCGTCGCCGGCGCCAGGCCGCGGCGCAGGCATTCCGCCCAGAAGGCACGCGCCGCGACCCTGTCCACCCCCGGCGTGTTGCCGGTGATCAGCCCGAATCCGCTGCGCGCCAGTTCGCGCCCCACCATGTCGGCAAGGCGTCGGAACGGCCGATACCAAGGAAGCGGAACACTGAAGGTGGTGCCAACGACGAGGATGTACGGGTAGGCAGGCATGGAGGGATCACCTTGGTGACGCTCGTGGTATTCAAGCTAAGCATAGACAAGGGCGCGCATCCGGCACCCGCTGTCTCGAGCCGCCTGCCGATCCTGATTGACCCGGCGGCCGTTCCGACTATGTTGAATACGTTGCCAAACGGGAGCCGCACATGACGAGAACTTCAATCGGGGCGGCGATGCTGGCGCTCATTGCCGCCGCGCTGACCTGCGATCCCGCCGCAGCGGCATCCGTGCCGGGCACAGGGGTCGAACTCCAGCCGCCGGAAGGATTCACCCCGTCGCAGCGGTTTCCTGGATTCGAGCACCCGGCGCAGGGCGCTTCGATCGTGGTCAGCGAAATGCCGGCCGGGTACGCCGAGCTGCGCGCCGCATTCAGCCGCGAAGGGCTGGCATCGCGCGGAATGGAGCTGCTCGACGCAAAAGACGTCAGGGCGGCGGGTGCGCAGGCCTACCTCGCACACGTCAGCCAGCATGCAGCAGGGATCGAGTTTCGCAAATGGATGCTGCTTGCGCCGCGCGCGGGCGAAAGCGTGCTGGTCGTCGGCACGTTTCCACGCACGGCGCCCGCGGCATTCGGCGAGGCGGTGCGCGTGGCGGTGCTGAGCACCGCGCTGACGAGGACCGGGCGGGCGGCCCCGACGGCCGACCTGCCCTTCCATGTCGAGGCGGGTTCACGGCTCAAGGTCGCCGGGCGCATGGGGCACATGCTGCTGTTGAACCGCAACGGGTCGATGACGCGCACCTCGGCGGATGAGCCCTTGTATGTCGTCGGTCCGTCCCTGGGCAGGGACGCGATCGACGATCTGCCGCGCTTCGCCGAACAGCGCGCGCACCAGACCGCGGAGATCTCAGGCCTGCGCGGCATCCAGGGCCGCAGCCTGAGAGTGGATGGGCTGGCGGCGTACGGGATCGTCGCCGATGCCAAGGACCAGCGCAGCGGGCTGCCGCTGCGCTTCTACCAGGTCATCGCACCCGACAGCGATGGCTACTTCATCTTCCAGGGGCTGGTTGGCAGCAACCTCGCCACGGAGTACCTCGCGGAGTTCCGCCGCCTCACCGACACCTTCCGCCGCCAGCCAACGCCACCAGCGCCGCGCGGCCCTACGGTGGCAAACTAGCGACGCGCCGGCCGCCATGATCCGCACGCCCCGGCCCCCCTTCATCACCACGAGACCCCGCAATGGACCTGCCCGCCCACCAGCTCACCATGACCGTCCTGATGACGCCCGACACCGCGAACTTCTCGGGCAAGGTTCACGGCGGCGCCATCCTCAAGCTGCTCGACCAGGTGGCCTACGCCTGTGCCAGCCGCTACGCCGGCCACTACGTGGTCACGCTCAGCGTCGACCAGGTGATGTTCCGCCAGCCGATCCAGGTCGGCGAACTGGTCACCTTCCTCGCCTCGGTCAACCACACCGGCAACTCGTCCATGGAAGTGGGCATCAAGGTCGTCGCGGAGGACATCCGCGCCAAGGTCGTGCGCCACGTCAATAGCTGCTTCTTCACCATGATCGCGGTCGATGACGACGGCCGGCCGACCAAGGTGGCGCCGCTCACGCCCCACACTGCGGACGAACGCCGCCGCTTCGCCGAAGCCGAGCTGCGCCGGGCGATGCGGCGTGAGATGGAGCGCAAGTTCGCCGAGGTGCACGGCGGGCAGTGAGCGTCGATGTGCAGGGGCGGCTTGCGCCGCACCCGCCAGCGGAAATCGCGTTGGACCGCCTGTCCGTTCAAGCTGACTGGGCGGCGCGCGCGCAGTCGACCTCATGGATGCGCCGGTCGCGCCCGGCCAGCATGCCGAACACCGCCATCGCCAGCGACAAGGCCACGCACAGCGTCAGGGCCAGACTCCAGCCCTGCGACATGTCGCGCACGCTGCCGATCAGCGGCGGGCCGAAGGCGGCAAGGAGGTAGCCGACGCATTGCGCCATGCCCGACAGCGCCGCCGCCTGGCGCGCATTGTCGGTGCGCAAGCCCATGAACATCAGCGCCAGGATGATGCAGGCGCCCGCTCCGAAGCCGAAGCACGCCACCCACAGGCCGGCCAGCTGCGGCAGCTGCTGCAGGCCGAGCAGGCCGACGGCGACCAGCAAGGACATCGCCAACACCACCAGGCGCTGATCCTTCAGGCGCTGGATCAGGGGCCCCAGCAGCAGGCCGGGCACGGCCGAGGCGAGCTGCATCCAGCCATGCAGCGAACCCGCCTCGATCGGCGAATAGCCGCGACTGGTCAGGATGGCGGGCAGCCAGCCGACCATCACGTAGTAGATGAAGGAGTTCAGCCCCATGAACAGCGTCACCTGCCAGGCCAGCGCGTGACGCCACACGGGACCGCCACGTGGCGCGGAGACGACCGGTGCGGCGGCCGCCGCGCGGCCGAGCTGCGGCCACCACAGCAGCATCGACGCCAACGGCAGCACCAGCATTGCCAGCAATGCGCCCGACCAGCCCAGGCCGAAGCCTGTTGCCAGCGGGAACATCGCCGCCGAGGCGATCGCGGCGGCAACGCCCATCGTCAGCGCATAGGCAGCGGTCACTGCGGCGATGCGGGTCGGGAAGTCGCGCTTGAGCAGACTGGGCAGTAGCACGTTGCCCACTGCGATCCCCGCCCCCAGCGCCGCGGTACCCGCGAACAGGCTCCATGCCAGCCCGGCAGAGCGCAGGACGATGCCGCCTGCGATCAGGGCCAGCGCGCCAAACAAGGCCCGCTCCAGCCCGACACGGCGCGCCAGCCAGGGCGCCAGCGGCGAAACCAGGGCGAAGGCCAGCAGCGGCAGCGTGGTCAGCAGGCCGGCGTGCGCGGTACCGAGCGCAAACGCGTCCTGGATCATGGACAGGACCGGGGCAAGCCCGGTGATCGGCGCGCGCAGGTTGGTGGCGACCAGCAGGATGCCGATCAGCAGCAGCATCGGACGCAGGTCGCGGAGGGCAAGGGAAGGGCTGTGGCTCATGGAGAACATCGATCAAGGCATGCGAGAGCCCCGAGCTTAGGGATTTACCGGCTGGGCGTATCTGGATAGATTGCCAAACAATCTTCAAAACCAGCCATGAACACGCCCATGAACGCCAGTTGGCGCAACTTCGACCCCGACCGCAACACCCGCCCGGCGATCGCCCTGCACGTCGATGTCGCCGAGAACGACAGCGAGGCGCCGGTGCACCAGCATCGCAAGGGCCAACTGGTGCTGGCGCTGCGAGGCGGCGTGGTCTGCGAGGTGCCCAACGCACGCTGGATGGTCCCGCCCAATTGCGCGGTGTGGGTGCCGGGCGACATGCCGCACAGCAATCGCGTAACCCCCAACGCCCGCCTCTGCCTGTTGTTCCTCGAGCCGGGCGCCGCGGCCCTGCCGCAGACCTGCTGCACCCTGGCGATTTCGCCACTGGTGCGCGAGCTGATCCTGCACCTCGCCGGCCAGCCTCACGACTACGCCCCGGATAGCCGCTGCGCCCGCCTCGTCCACGTGCTGCTCGAGACCCTGCCCGACATGCCGGTCGAGCAGCTCCACCTGCCGATCTCCAGCGAAGCGCGCATCCGCCGCATCGCCGATGCGCTCACCGCCAACCCCGCCGACCGCAGCACCCTGCCGGAATGGGCGCGCCGCGTCGCGATGAGCGAGCGCAGCCTGGCCCGCCTGATGCTCAGGGAGACCGGCCTCAGCTTCGGGCGCTGGCGCCAGCAACTGCAGTTGCTGGTGGCCCTGCGCCACCTTGCCGCCGGCGCCACGGTGCAGCAGGTGTCCGCCGAACTGGGCTACGAGTCGGTGACCGCCTTCATCACCATGTTCAAGAAGGCACTCGGCCAGCCGCCGGCGAAGTACCTGGACTCGCTGACGCGGGCACAGCAGGCGTGAGGCGTTACGAGCACGCCGGCCGTCATGCTGACGAAATCTTCCACGGGCACCCTCGGCGGGTTTGCACACCCCCTCCCCGAGGAAAGCCATGAAGATCAACACCCTGTCCACACTGCTCTGCGCCGGCGCCCTTGCCCTTGGCGCCCACGCCCACGCCGCTCCGGCCGCATCGCCCCACCAGGTGACGATCTGGCCACTCGGCAGCTACCAGACCGGCCTCTTCGAGCAGTCGGCCGCCGAGATCGTCGGCCACGACCCGGCCTCGCAGCACCTGTTCGTGGTCAATGCCGCGAGCGGCATGATCGACGTGCTCGACGTCCGTGATCCGGCCTCGCCCACCTTCCTCTTCAACATTTCGCTCGGCGGCACGGTCAACAGCGTCGCGGTGCACAAGGGTCTGATTGCGGCGGCCGTCGAGAACCCGGTCAAGACCGCGCCGGGCCGCGTCGTCTTCCTCACCGCCGAGGGGCGCACGCTGACGGACGTCGAGGTCGGCGCCCTGCCCGACATGCTCACCTTCACCCCGGACGGCAAGCGCGTGCTGGTCGCCAACGAGGGGGAGCCCAACGACGCCTACACCATCGACCCCGAAGGCTCGGTGAGCATCATCGACCTGCCGGCCGACATCTCCCAGCTCGGCCCGCAGCACGTGCGCACCGCCGGCTTCACCCGCTTCAACGAGGTCGCGCTCGACCCCGCCATCCGCGTATTCGGTCCAAAGGGCACGGTGGCACAGAACCTGGAGCCGGAGTACATCACCGTATCCAGGGACTCGCGCACCGCCTGGGTGGCGCTGCAGGAGGCCAACGCCATCGCGATCCTCGACATCGAGGCGGGCGAGTTCAGCGCGATCAAGCCGCTCGGCTTCAAGGACCACATGCTGCCGGGCAACGAGCTCGACGTCAGCGACCGCGACGGCATCCGCATCGGCAACTGGCCGGTGCTCGGCATGTACCAGCCCGACGCGATCGCCAGCTACGAGTACCGCGGCCAAACCTACATCGTCACCGCCAACGAGGGCGATTCGCGCGACTGGTCGGGCTACAGCGAGGTCTCGCGCTTCCGTGCGCTGTCCGAGCGCACGCCGCCCTGCGCCGACTCGCCCCGCTTGCAGGCCTTCCTCGCCGACAATCCCTTCGCCATCAGCAGCCTCGCGCAGCTGCGCGACAACGCCAACCTGGGCCGCCTGAACGTCACCACCGCCACCGGCCTGCGTGCGGACGGCAGCTGCTACGAGGACCTCTACGCATATGGTGCGCGCTCGTTCTCGATCTGGACCGCGGACCTGAAGCAGGTGTTCGACAGTGGTGCCGAGTTCGAACGCCACATCGCCAGCGTCAACCCGGCCCATTTCAACGCCAACCACACCGCCAACGCACCGGACGCGCGCAGCGATGACAAGGGCCCCGAGCCCGAGGCGGTGGCGGTGGCCAGGCTGTTCGGCCGCACCTATGCCTTCATCGGCCTGGAGCGCATCGGTGGCGTGATGATCTACGACATCACCAACCCGTACGCGCCCGGCTTCGTGCAGTACTTCAACCACCGCGACTTCAGCGCCACCCCCAGCACGCCGGCGGCACTCGACCTGGGTCCGGAGGGCATCCACGTGATCGAGCCGCAGGACAGCCCGATCCCCGGTGTGCCCCTGCTCGTGGTCGCCAACGAGGTCAGCGGCACGACCACGGTGTTCCGCATCGATCGCGACAAGCAGGTGGGCAGGGCCACGCGCTGATCGCGCAGGCACAGTGCGGCGGCGCGGCCCCGGTCGCTCCGCCGCATCCTGTTACGAGCGCGAGCTGCCTTCGCACCAGGTCAGCTTCTAGAATTGGCCGTACATCCGGCACATTCCAGCGCCCCTTCGCCAGGGACACCCGCCTCGACAGGAAACCACCATGAAGAAGACGTCCTGCTTCGCCAGCCTCCTCCTTTGCACCGCGCTGCTCGCAGGCCCCGCGCAGGCGGGCGAATTCGACTGCAGCACCCGCATCGGCCGCGCCGCCCTCGACGGCAACCTGCGCGTCCCGTCGGGCGCGCGCTGCACACTCGACGGCACCCGCATCGGCGGCAACATCAAGGTTGGCCGCGGCGCCACCCTGGATGCGAACAACATCAGGGTCGGCGGCAATATCCAGGCCGAAGGCGCGCGCCAGGTCGCGATAATCGGGTCCCGCGTCGGCGGCAACATCCAGGCTGAAAGCGCGCGCCAAGTGGCGGTGATCAGGTCCCGAGTCGGCGGCAATATCCAGCTCAAGCAGGGGGGCGGAGCACGAATCGAGTCTGCCGAGGTCGGCGGCAACATCCAGCTGTTCTCGAACCACAGGGCGATCACGGTGGGCCGCAACCGGGTCAACGGCAACCTGCAGTGCAAGGAGAACCGCCATTCGCCCGCCGGCGGGGAGAATCGCGTGCGTGGAAACAAGGAAGATCAGTGCGCGTGGCTTTAAAGGCAAGCGAGCTGGCCGAGCGCTGCCAGCGCGCGTTCTACGCCTCGCTCACTTCGGCCGGCAGGTCCGGATCGGCGCTCCATTCGGCCCAGGAGCCGTCATACAGACGGACCCGGGGGTAGCCCAGCCGCTTGAGGGCGAGCAGGCCGCAGGCACCGGCGTAGCCGCGACCGCAATAGGTGATGACCTCCTGATCCGGGCTCACGCCGGCCTCGCGGTAGAGCGCTGACAGGATCTCGGGTGGGGCGAAGGTGAGCGCGCGGCCACTCGCCAGCATGCGTTCGCGCTCGGCGGCGGTGACGGCGGCGAGTTCAGGATCGATGTTGGCCATGTAAGGCACGTTCACCGCGCCGGGGATGTGGCCGGGACGCAGCCCCCAGAGGTGGCGCTCGCCGCCGCCGCGGTAGAGTTCGGGCGTCAGGCAGTCGACGATGACGGTGCCCGGTTGGCCAAGCGCCGCGGCGACCTCGTCCCTGCTGGCCTTCCAGCCCTGCCGGACGCGGGGGCGGAACACGGCAGGCGCGGGCGCGGGTACCTCGCAGGACAGCGCGCGGCCCTCCGCCCGCCAGGTGCGCAGGCCGCCGTCGAGCACCCGAACCCGGTCATGCCCGTAATAGGACAGGGCCCACCACAGGCGCGCGGAGCCGAGCGGGAAGCCCATGTTGTCGTAGGCGACCACCAGCGTGTCATCGCCAACGCCCAGGCGCCCCATCACGCGGGCGAACTGCTCGGGCCCGACCAGCATGTCGGGGATGGGGTGCGCCGGATCGGACAGGTCCGCGATCATGCCGGCAAAAACGGCACCCGGAATGTGGCCGGCGAGATAGTCGTCGTGATCATCGAAGCTGATGCCGCGCCCGTTCTCGTAGCGCGAACGCCAGCGTACGTCGATCACGCGTACGTCCGGATCGTTCAGATGCGTCGCCAGCCACGCGGTCGTGACCAGCGGCGAGGAGTCAGGATCACGCGTCATCGTTCGTCTCCCGCCCGTGGGCTCCGCCGCCGTGGCCTGGCCAGCGGCGGAATCCGCGTCTGCACTCGACGGACACTGAAAGCAGTGCGCCGATAGGTCTCTTATAGGCGAAAAATGGGGCCGCAACAGGCTGCTGTCAGGCCGGAGCCGCCCCGCTTCCCCGAGGCCCGGCGGCAGGCTGCCCAGCCCCCCGAGCGCGAGCTCAACGCCCGTCGAGGAGCCCTTCCAGAAAGACCCTTGCCTCGGCGGCATCCCACTCCAGCGCGCCGAGGACAGCATGCGTCCTGCGCCCGCTGCGATCCACCACGACCGTCGTGGGCAAGCCCCGCAGCGGCCAACCCGCGAGGTCGAGGTCGGCATCGACAAGGACGGGGAAGGACAGCGGGACCGCGGCGAGAAAGCTGCGCATCTCCGCGCCCGCGGGCCCGACGTGGACCGCCAGGACCTCGAGACCCTGCCCCCGCAGTTGCTGGTAGAGGCGCTCCAGGGCCGGCATCTCGGTGCGACATGGCACGCACCAGGTCGCCCAGAAATTGACCAGCACCACCTTGCCGCGCAGCTCGCCCAGCCTGCGTTCGCGGCCCTCGGTGTCGGGCAGTGCGAGCTCGGCGGCGGGCGGCGAGCCTTCGAGCGCCTGGATCGACCCGCCAGCGGTGGCCAGGCTCGCGCCGGTGACCAGCACGAAGCCGAGCACCGAGGCGAGCAGCAGGCCCGGCTTCACCTGCCCCCCTCCGGAGCCGGACGCGGGCCGCCGCCGACAGCGCCGACCGGAGCAGCAAAGGCGTCGAGCACGAGGCTGCGGTACTCGCCGGTCAAGGCCTCGAGAAAGGCCACCAGGTCGGCCCTGTCGGCCGCCGACAAGCCAAGCGGCCCGATCAAGGGGCTGAGCTGTGGGTCGGGGGCGCCACCGCGGTCGTAGAACGCCACCACGGCGGCGAGCGTGGGCAGCGACCCGTCATGCATGTAGGGCGCGGTCAGGGCCACGTTGCGCAGCCCGGGCGTACGGAAGCTGCCGCGATCGGCCGGGTTGCGGGTCACACGTTGGCGGCCCGCATCGGGGGCGGGCGGGCGCCCCACCGCGCGGATGAGCTCGGCGCTAACGGTCACGCTGACACCGGGCTGCAGCCACACCCGCGCCGCGTCGGCGCCGGCGCGTTCGGACCGGCGCCAGGCGACGCCGGTGTTGTGAAAGCGTTGATCGGTGAAGAGTGCGTGCTGCGCACCGATGAGGTGGCAGGCGGCGCACCGCGCGCGTCCGGTGAACAGCTCGAAGCCGCGGCGCTCGCGCTCGTCCAGCACCGCGCTGTCGCCGCCGAAGTACCAGCGGTCGAAGCGCGAGCCACCCGACACGAGCAGGCGCTGGTAGGTGGCCAGCGCTTCGGCGACCGTCTCGAGCGCGGGGCCGCGCCCGTCGAAGGCGGCCTCGAACAGGCCGGCGTAGTCGGGCAGCGCCGTGATCAGATCGGCAACGAAGCCGATCGAGGGGCTCGCCATCTCGTTCGGGTGCAGGATCGGCTGCCAGGCCTGCTGCTCGAGCGTCCGCTCGCGTCCATCGTGAAACAGCACCTGCATGAACGCGACGTTGTAGAGCGTGGGCGCATTGCGCCCGACCGAGCGCCCCTCGATGCCGACGGCGATCGCGATCTCGTTGTTGGCGAAGCCTTGCTCCGGGATGTGGCACATCGCGCAGGACTGCGTGCCATTGAGCGACAGGCGACGATCGAAGAACAGCTTGCGGCCAAGCGCCGCGCGTGCGCTCAACACGGCATCGGGTACGGCCAGTTCGAGCGCCGGCAGGCCCAGCTGCCCCCGGCGGGCACGGGCGACGAGGTCGGCCGGCGCACCGGCACGTGCCTCGACGGCAATCGAACGGGTGTGGAAGTGCGCCTCCTCGTAGCCGCGACGGTCGTCGCCCGGCCCGTCCGTGGCCGCACAGGCCAGACTTGGCGCGACCAGCAGCCAAGCCCGCAGCAGCCCTCGCCGCCACCGTCCTGCACCGGCCATGGCACGGAGCCTGCGCGCCTCGCGCCCCGGCAACACCGCGTCCGCCGCCGCCATGGATGAGCCCCCTATCGCTCGGCGCGCGGATCGGCAAACGCCGGATCCGTGAGCGTGCGCAAGAAGGCGACCAGGCTCGCCCGCTCTGCCTCGCTCAGGCCAAGCGGCCGGACCTGCGGCGCCTGCAGCTCGTGCGCCATGCCACCATCATCGTAATGCGCCACCACGCCCTCCAGCGTGGCAATCGAGCCGTCGTGCATGTAGGGGGCGGTGAGCGCCACATTGCGCAGCGAGGGCGTGCGGTACTTCCAGCGGTCTGCCGGATGCTGGGTCACTTCGTAGCGGCCGAGATCGTTGTACGGACGCTCCTCGGTGCCGCGCAGGGCCGCCAGATTGACCCTGAGCGCGCCGTCGTCGCCCACCGGAATGGTGTCACGCCGCGCACGCTTGCCCATGGAGTGTGCGTAGCCGACGCCGGTGTCATGAAAGCCGTCGTCGGCGAACAGGGCGTGGTCCGGGCCGATCGTGTGGCAGGCCGCGCAGCCGGCGCGGCCCGTGAATAGCGCGTATCCGCGCTGCTCCTCGTCGGTCAGCGCGCTGCCGTCGCCGCCGAAGTGCCAGCGATCGAAACGCGAGCCGCCGGAAACCAGCACCGCCAGGTAGGCCGCGAGGCTGTCGGCGAGCGTCTTCATGGTGAGGCCCTCGCGCGGGAAGGCGGCGGCGAAACCCTGCTCGACCGCCGCATCGGCGCGCAGCCTTGCCATCACCTCATCGACCGCGCGGTTGCCGAGGACCGACTCGTCGAGGAGCTTGCTCCACACCAGGGTGTCGAGCCGTGACTCGCGTCCATCCCAGAACAGCCGCGTCCGATAAGCCACATTGAGTACGGATGGTGCGTTGCGCCGCAGGCCGGCGCCCTCGACGCCGATCGAGCGTGCCATCGCGTTGTGGGCGAAGGCCTGCGTCGGGACATGGCAGCTCGCGCAGGAGAGGCTGCCGTTAGCCGACAGCCGGCGGTCGAGGAAGAGGCGCTGGCCGAGCGCGACGCGCTCGGCGCTCAAGCCATCGCGCAGCGCTGCGGGCAGCGCGGGGAGCCCGGGCGGCGGATCAAGGGCGCGCGCCAGGCGTTCGCCGGCCGACGGACTCGCGCCCACGGCGGGCCCCACCCCGCCTTGCGCCCGGGCGTCCGCCTCCATCAGCAGCGTGCGCGCATCGGCCAGCAGGATGTCGGGGTGCAGGAAGGAGACGTTGTAGATGTTCCGCACCTGCCTTGCCTGATCGATCAGGTAGACCCGCAGGATGTGGGCAAGATGGCCGGTGTACCGCCCCGCTTCGTTGTAGATCCGCTCGATGCCCTGGCCATAGGCATCGAGCACGGGCTGGACGGCCTGCATCGACGCCGAGGTGACGAAGGCCCAGTCGTCCGACGCGTCGGCATCGAACAGCCGGGCGTACTCGCGCATCACTTGCGGACTGTCCGTCTCGGGGTCGAAGCTCAGCGATACCAGCCGGACACGGCCGGCCAGGTCCGGACTGCGGCCAAGCTCGCGGTGGATGCGCTGCAACACGAAGCTCGCCAGCGGACAGCCGTCGGGGTCCGGGCACCGCGTGTACATGAAGCTCAGGAAAACCAGGCGGTCGGCCCCGAAGACCTCGTGCAGCCGACTGCGCGCGCCGCTCGCGAGCAGCACCTCGCCGTCGGCAGCGGGTCGGATCGGCGGCAGCCGGTAGGTACCGGGCCGGGGGCTGGCGAAGCCGAGCGGCCCATAGCCCGGCGCCAGGACATCGGGCCCGCGCACCGCGCCGGTCATGGGCGGCGCGCTGGCATCGCCGGGATGCTCATGGCCCTGATGCGCGCTCGCCGCAGCGGCCAGCATCAGCCCGCCCAGCGCGAGGCGGCGCAGACGAGCCGCGAGTCCGGCCACCGTGAGGCAACGCAGCGCGTCCATCGCCGTCCTCCGCCTGTGCCGGGCAAGGCCCGGCGCCTCGCCGGCCGCCCGCACCGACCCGGCCAGCCTTTAATGCCGCGCCTACTGCGCGTTCGTCAGGGTCGCCGAGACGATGGGCGCGTCGCGATCGCCGTCGGGCGCAGACGTGGCGGCGATGTTGCTCGCGAACAGGCGGCTGGAATTGAAGGTGATGAGGTGCGCGCGGCCGAGATTCTCCTTGTAGAAGTCGATCTCGAACGCGAGCTTCAGGGTCTGCGACTGCGCATCCCAGTGGTACTTCTTGAAGAACTGGACGTCCTTGTCGCCCTTCTTGTCCCAGTTGGCGAGCAGGGACGAGCTGAAATACAGGCGCTTGCCGTCCCAGCTCTGGGACACCATGTTGAGCTGCGCGCCGATCTCCTGCTCGGTCACCAGCTTCGCGTTGAAGGGGTCGGAGACGTCGAACAGCCGCACCTTGCCATCCATGAAGGTGTTGACCCACAGGTACTTGTCGTCCGCAGAGATCGAGAACGCGACCGGCAAGGGCACATCCGCGGGGTTGCCGATGGTGCCCACCTCGGCGGCGCTCCAGCCCTTGTCGCGATCCTCGTAGATCAGATAGATCTTGGCGGTCAGTGCCGTGGTGACGAAGCAGTAGTTGTTGCCCCACGCGCAGCGGATCTCCAGCGGCGCCCCGGGCACGTCCAGCACGCGCTTGGGCTGGCGCTCGTGCAGGTTCCAGACGACCACGGTGTTGCCGAAGCGCTTCATGGCTTCCTCGTCCTGCAACATCTTGCCGAAGTCCATCATGTAGTTCGACCAGCCGGTGAACGAGGAGGTGACCATCACGTTCTTGGCCGGCAGGAAGCGGACGTCGTAGCCGTAGCCATCGGCATACCTGCCGCTCTTCTCGGCGCCGCGCAGGTTGTCGTCGGTGGGCATCCAGTGGGTCGCCACATGCTCGCCGTCATTGGTGTATTCGACCAGCGCCGTGCGCCCACCGTGGTCGCTGCTGTTGGACAAGGCGCTGATCATCATCCGCCCCGGCAGGGCGAAGAAGGTGTGCGGACCGACCGCGCCGCCGCTGGCGGCGACGAAGTCGTCGACCGTCCGCGTGAGCTTGGGCCGAGCCGGGTCGGAGTGCACGTCGAAGATGAAGATCTTGCTGGTGTCCAGCCCGCCGGCCCACAGATAGCGGCGGTCGTCGGTGTAGCCGGAGTGATGCGCCTCGTTGCGCCCGCCCACCGCCACGACATGGATGACCTTGCCGTAGGTGGGCGAATCCGGTCGGACATCGACCGTCACCAGCTTGTCCTGCTCGTCCCCCACGCCGGCCTGGCCAAGGGTCCAGACGTAGGCGAATTCTTCCTGGCCGACGATCTTGGGAGAGTATGGCGACACACAGGTCTCGTCCGCCTGCAGCGTCACCGGCAGGTTCGCCGCCAGGGCGAGCATGCCCGCCAGCAAACCCCTGAGCGCAGCGCATGGCCGTGCTCGATTGCGCATTCGGTCCATCGTCGGTCCTCCTCGCGGGTTGGTCTCCAGGGCGGGCGGCCCGACGGCTCATGTCACCGGACCGCGGCGTCAAGAACACGCATGACAATCGTTTTCAATCTAGGCCGTATCCCGGGTTTGTCAATGCGGATCCTGCCGGCGGGCCACGCGCAGCACGTCGCACAGGTTCCAGCGCTTCTTGACGATCTCGTTGTTGCTCATGTTTTGACTTCGGGCCTTGAGTTGCACTTGCTAGACATCGCCCGTCGCCGGCCAATGGATCTGATAGCGGGTCGAGCGACCGCCGCCGGGCAGCTTGTCCAGGCAGCCCTTGGCGACGAGATCGGCCAGATGACGGGTGGCTGTGGCCTTGGAGACCTTGGCGACGGCCTGATATTGCGCGGCGCTGATGCCGCGCTCGAACCCGCCCCGCCCGGGCTGGTCGCCGTCGAGCAGGCGATTGAGCACCTTGACCTGCTCCGGGCTCGCGACCTGCTCGCGGTGGCGATGCCAGAAGCGGCTCTTGGCGAGCACGCGGTCGATCTGCGCCGAGGCCGACTCGATGGCGCGCAGCAGCGTGCCGAGGAACCAGTGCAGCCACGGCGTCAGATCCATC
Source organism: Thauera sp. (assembly GCF_035444905.1). Taxonomy (GTDB): domain Bacteria; phylum Pseudomonadota; class Gammaproteobacteria; order Burkholderiales; family Rhodocyclaceae; genus Thauera. The sequence goes on along the minus strand of NZ_DAOMPS010000001.1, from coordinate 96,506 downwards.
GGCGCAGGCGCTGCATGCATCTTCTGGGCGGTTTCGAGTTGAGCGTAATAGCCCTTGCGGTCCGCAAGGATCGCAGCCGACATGGCGTAGAAACGGATGCTCTGCCGCTCGCCCTGCGCCAGCGCGAGATCGGTGAGCGCGCGGGTGATGCGGCCGTTGCCGTCGTCGAAGGGGTGGAGGGTGACGAACCAGAAATGCGCCAGCGCCGCGCGCAGCAAGGGGTCGAGCGTGACATCGGTCTGGCTGGCGTTGAACCAGGCCACGAACCCGGCGACGCGCGCCTCCAGCCCTTCCCGTGGCGGCGCCTCGAAATGCACGGTGGGGCGATCAATGCGGCCGGACACGACCTGCATGGCGTCGGGTCCGCGCCAGTCGCCAACGCGGATACGGCGGCCGAGAAAGCCTTCGAGCGCGCCATCTTCGCCGGCGAAAAGCCAGGCGTGCCATTGCAGCAGGCGCGATTCGGTCAGCGGCGCATCGAGCTTGGTCGTGGCGTCCAACATGATCTGCGCGAGGCCCTCCGCGCGCGGCTCCGCCGGTGCGCTGTCGCTGCCCGCCAAACCCAGCCGGCGGGCGATGCTGGAGCGCACCGAGCCGACATTGAGCGTTTCGCCTTCGATGGCGCTGGAGTCGATGATGTTCTGCAGCAGCGCATCGAGGGTGAATTCCGCGCGCAGTTCCGGCTCGGAGCCCAGGGCGCGACCGAGCAGCACCCCCTGGGCGAGCGTGACCTGGCGCAGCAGCGGTGCCAGTGCCTCGGTCTGCCAGGTGAAGTGCGGCCAGTCGGGGTGTTGCCAGATCCAGCGCGGCATCAGGGCCTTGCAAAGAATACAGATGAGCCGAATGCTAGCATTATTCGGCTCATTTAATATCGCTTAATGAGCCGAATAAGCAGTCGATTCGGCTCATGCGCGCAGACAAGCGCCGCGCTTCACGCCGCCGACGGCCACAGCGCATCGGCGAAGGTTTCGAGCACGGTCTCCAGCCGGCCGCCGAGGCGGACGCGGGCGGCGAGGTCCTGCGCGATGGCCTCGCCGAGCTGGCGCAGCTTGATCAGGGTGGTGTTGGGGTCGGCGGCGAAGACCTGCTCGGCAGTGGACGCCAGTTGCAGGAAGACCGGATCGTGCTCGGCGAGGAAGGAGAAGTTGCGCGAAATGACCATGCCCCTGGGTGTCGCGCCGCCCGCACGGCGCTTGCATAGCGCATCGGGAGGAATGTAACCGAAAAGCCCTCGGCGATCGACGCCACACCGCAAACGGCGCGGCCGGCCTCCCCTTGCGGGAAAGACCGGCCGCGCTGCACCCGCGACAACTCGCTGCGGAGGATCAGCCCGCCAGTGCCCGCCCGATCACCAGCTTCTGGATGTCGCTCGCGCCTTCGTAGATCTGGCACACGCGCACGTCGCGGTAAATGCGCTCGACCGGGAAGTCGGTGACGTAGCCGTAGCCGCCATGCACCTGGATTGCGTCCGAGCACACGCGCTCGGCCATCTCGGAGGCGAACAGCTTGGCCATCGAGGCTTCCTTGAGGCAGGGACGGCCGGCGTCCTTGAGGCTGGCGGCGTGCCACACGAGCTGGCGCGCGGCTTCGAGCTGAGTCGCCATGTCGGCGAGGCGGAAGTTCACCGCCTGGTGCTCGAAGATCGGCTTGCCGAAACTCTCGCGCTCCTGCGCGTACTTGACCGCCGCTTCCAGCGCGGCACGCGCCATGCCCAGGCACTGCGCGGCGATGCCGATGCGGCCGGCCTCGAGGTTCGACAGCGCGATCTTGTAGCCCTCGCCTTCCTTGCCGACCACCGAGTCGGCCGGGATGCGGCAGTCCTCGAACAGGATCTGGGTGGTGTCGGAAGCCTTCTGGCCCATCTTCTCCTCGATGCGGCCGACCTGGTAGCCGGGCGCGCTCGCAGGCACCAGGAAGCAGGTGATGCCCTTCTTGCCGGCGGCCTTGTCGGTCACCGCGAACACGATGGCGACGTCGGCATGCTTGCCGGTGGTGATGAACTGCTTGACGCCGTTGAGCACCCATTCCTCACCGTCGCGGACCGCGGTGGTGCGGATCGCGGCGGCGTCCGAGCCCACGTGCGGCTCGGTGAGGCAGAAGCAGCCGAGCTTCTCGCCGCGCGCGAGCGGCTTCAGCCAGGCTTCCTTCTGCGCGTCGCTGCCGAAGCGGTTGAGGATGCCGCAGGGCAGCGAGTTCTGCACGCTGACGATGGTCGAGGTGGCGCCGTCGCCGGCGGCGATTTCTTCCAGCGTCAGCACCAGGCTCATGTAGTCCATGCCGGCGCCGCCCCACTCTTCGGGCACCACCATGCCGAGCGCGCCGAGTTCGGCGAGTTCGTTCAGCGCTTCGCGCGGGAAGGTGTGGTTGCGGTCCCATTCGGCGGCGAAGGGGGCCAGGCGCTCCTGCGCGAAGGCGCGCATCGAGTCGCGGATGAGTTCCTGTTCCTGGGTCAGAATCATTGCACTGCTGTCCTTGTAGAAGTCCTTGCTGAGGGCATGACGGGGCCGCCTCGTGAGCGGCCCCGAAGCTTTCGATCAGATTCAGCCGCAGGCCACCGAGGAATCGACCTCGATCGCCATCGCCGTGGCCTCGCCGCCACCGATACACAGGCTGGCCACGCCACGCTTGAGGCCGCGCTTGCGCAGCGCGCCGATCAGCGTGACCAGGATGCGCGCGCCCGAGGCGCCGATCGGGTGGCCGAGCGCGCAGGCGCCGCCATTGACGTTGACCTTGTCGTGCGGCAGCTTCATCTCGTGCATCGCCGCCATGGTGACGACCGCGAAGGCCTCGTTGATCTCCCACAGGTCGACGTCGTCGGTGGTCCAGCCGGCCTTGGCCAGCAGCTTCTGCATCGCGCCCACCGGGGCGGTGGTGAACAGCGCCGGCTCCTGCGCGTGGGTGGCGTGACCGACGATGGTGGCGACAGGCTTGAGGCCGAGCTTGTCGGCGGTGGACTTGCGCATCAGCACCAGCGCGGCGGCGCCATCCGAAATGGAGCTCGAATTGGCCGGGGTGACGGTGCCGTCCTTGCGGAACGCGGGCTTGAGCGAGGCGATCTTGTCGATCTGCGCCTTCAGCGGCTGTTCATCCTTGTCGACGACCACATCGCCCTTGCGGCCCGACACGGTGACCGGGGTCACTTCCCAGGTGAAGTCGCCGTTGTTGATCGCGGCCTGCGCGCGGGTGGTCGAGGCGATCGCGAACTCGTCCTGCGCGCTGCGGGTGAAGTTGAAGTGGCCGGCGCAGTCCTCGGCGAAGGTGCCCATCAGGCGGCCCTTGTTCTCCTTCGAGTAGCTGTCTTCCAGGCCGTCGAGGAACATGTGGTCGAACATCTGGCCGTGGCCGAGGCGGTAGCCGGCGCGCGCCTTGGGCAGCAGGTAGGGCGCGTTGGACATCGACTCCATGCCGCCGGCGACCATGATCTCGTTGCTGCCGGCCAGCAGCAGGTCGTGCGCCAGCATGGTGGCCTTCATGCCCGAACCGCACACCTTGTTGATCGTGGTGCAGCCGGCCGACAGCGGCAGGCCGGCGCCGAGCGCGGCCTGGCGTGCGGGCGCCTGGCCGAGGCCGGCGGGCAGCACGCAGCCCATGATGACTTCTTCGACCTGCTCGGGCTTAAGGCGCGCGCGCTCCACCGCCGACCTGATGGCGATGGCGCCGAGTTGCGGCGTGGTGAGGCTGGACAGATCGCCCTGGAAGCCGCCCAGCGGCGTGCGGGCGACGGAAACGATGACGATGGGATCGGACATGCGGTTCTCCTGTTGAATCGGTGTTGTTGGCTGCGCTCAGGGCCCGAGCGCTTCAAGCGCCGCGGCATAGCGCGGCATGAGGTCTTCACTGCGGCTGACGTTCACTCCCAGGTCGCGGATCAGGCCATCCTTCAGGCCATAGATCCAGCCATGCACGGTGAGCGGCTGACCGCGTCGCCAGGCGTCCTGCACGACCACGGTCTGGGCCACGTTGGCCACCTGTTCGATGACGTTGAGCTCGCACAGGCGGTCGTGGCGCAGCTCGGGCGGCAGCGTATCGACCGCCTGCAGGTGGCGCACATGCACGTCCTGCACGTGGCGCAGCCACAGATCGACGAGGCCGACGCGGGCACGCTCAAGCGCCGCCTTGACGCCGCCGCAGCCGTAGTGGCCGACGACCATGATGTGCTTGACCTTGAGCACATCCACCGCGTACTGGACGACGGCGAGGCAGTTGAGGTCGGTGTGCACCACCACGTTGGCCACGTTGCGATGCACGAAGACCTCGCCCGGCAGCAGGCCGACGATCTGGTTGGCCGGCACGCGCGAATCGGAGCAGCCGATCCACAGGTACTCCGGACTCTGCAGGTGCGACAGCTTCTCGAAGAAGCCGGGGTCGATCTGCTGCATCTGGCGCGACCACGCCTGGTTGTAGTCGAACAGGTGGAACAGGTTCTCGTTGCTGACCGCCTCCTCCGACCACTGCGACAAGTCGAGGGTGAGGAACATCGTGCCCTCGACCGGGCTCGGGTAATACGCCGGCGCCTCGGTGAAGCCGAGCTCGCGGTACAGCTTCACCGCAATGCGCATCGCAGGCAGGGTGTCGAGCAGGATGCGGCGGTAGCCGAGCTGCTGCGCGGCTCTGATCGCGGCCAGCGCGAGCTGTCGCCCCAGGCCGTGCCCGCGCGCATCGGGGTCGACGTAGAGCCGCTTCATCTCGCACACGCCTTCCGAAAAGCGGCGGATTCCCACGCAACCAGCCGGGCGGCCCTCGTATTCGGCATAGAACAGCCGGCCATCGGCTTCGCCGTAAGCGCCGGGCAAGTTGGCCACTTCGTCGGCGAAGCCCTGGTAGCTGAGGTCCACCCCGAGCCAGGCCGCATAGTGGCGGAAGAACTGACGCACGTGGCTGAGTTCTGCCACGTCGTCGGCACCGAGCGTACGCAATCGGATCGTCATGTCACACCTCGCGGCAATGGCGGACGGCGCGGACAACGGCCAGCCCACCCCGAACTCGTTGGGCGCGCGGCATCAGCCCGCGCGTTCCTTGCGGCCCTGCATGGCCATGATGGTCTGCTGCATCAGCGCGCACAAGGTCCATTTTTCGTCGCGAATGGCAAACACCTCGGCCCTGGTGATGATCAGCGTGCGTCCCGGCTTGACCACCTCGCCGCGCGCCACCAGGCGGTCGCCATCGGCCGGCGCGACCAGGTTCATCTTGTATTCCACGGTGAGCACGCTGGTGTCCGCGGGCGTCAGGGTGTTGGCCGCGTAACCGGCCGCCGAGTCGGCGATCATGCCGACCACGCCGCCGTGGATGAAGCCGTGCTGCTGGGTGATGCCGGGCTTGTTGGCGAGGTGGATCTCGGTGTAGCCGGGCTCGACCACGGCCAGCTCGGCACCGATCAGTTGCATTGCCTGCTGCAGGCCAAAGCTGGCCCGCACGCGCTCGGCGTAGGCGGGGTCCTTGGGCTGGAATTGCGGCATCTCCGGGCGCATGCGTCTCTCTCCTTGCCTTATATTTTGCGTTATTTTACGTTAACGTCAACGTAAGTCGAGAACCAAAAATGAGCGTGAGCCCTTCAGCTCACGCTGGCGCGGTCGATACGGCGGGCCAGCTCGGCGCGCGCTGCGGCCGCCCCCTCGGCGTTGTCGCCAAGCAGGGCCTGGCACTGCTGCTCGAGCATGTCGATCTCGTCAAGCACCGCCTCGATGTCCTTGCGCTGCTGCTCCATCGCCGCACGACGCACCGCAAGCACCTTGAGAAAACGCTGCAACTGGGTCGCGGAGTTGCGCACGCCGCCGTACATGTCGAGCAGCTCGCGGATCTCGGCCAGTGACAGGCCGAGGCGCTTGCCGCGCAGCGTGAGCTTGAGGCGCGTGCGGTCGGCCTTGGTGTACACCCGCGCACGTCCCGCACGGGCCGGGGTCAGCAAGCCCTGGTCCTCGTAGAAGCGGATCGCGCGCGCGGTGATGTCGAACTCGCGGGCAAGTTCGGTAATGGTGTAGGTTTCGTCGTCAACCATGGTCATTTAAGCGGGACGAAGCGCAAGAATGCGCGACGTTCGCCCCTGAAGCAGTGCTTTGTCAGCCTGTTGCACAAAATTTGAGCAAAAGTTAAGCAGATTTCAGGCCTTTCTTCAACGCGGACACCGCGCTGCGATCCGGCCATCCGCCCCTCTTCCCCAATCCTTCTCGCCAACCCCGCCCATCGATACCGCACGGACGCCCCCATGACACAGATCCCAGCCGCGTCGCCCGCACTGCACTACCCCTTCGAGCACCTTCCCGCCGCTGGCGAATACCTCGAGATTGCCCCCGGCATCCGCTGGCTGCGCATGAGCCTGCCCTTCGCCCTCGACCACATCAACCTGTGGCTGCTCGAGGATGGCGACCGCCTGGTAGCGGTCGACTGCGGTTACGGCGTGGCCGATACGCGTGAGGCCTGGCAGGCCGTGCTCGATGCCGATGGCCGGCCGCTGCGGCGCGTCATCGTCACCCACCACCACCCCGACCACATCGGCCTCGCCACCTGGCTCGCAGCGCGCGATGGTGCCACGATCCACATGACGCAGGGGGAATTCCTCGCCGCGCAGGCCATCTGGCACCAGTTGCCGGGCTATTGCGTGGCCGACATGGTCGCCCAGTTCGCCCGCCACGGCCTGGACCCCGCCCCGCTCGAATCCCTGCGCACGCGCGGCAATGCCTATCGCCGTGGCGCGCCGGAACTGCCCGCGGCCTTCCATCGCCTGTTCGCCGGCGATGAGCAGGACATCGGCGGCCGGCGCTGGCGCGTCATCGTGGGCTATGGCCACGCGCCCGAGCATGCCAGCCTGTACTGCGCCGAGCTGGGCATCCTGATCTCGGGCGACATGCTGCTGCCGCGCATTTCCACCAACATCAGCGCCTATGCGGCCACGCCCGATGACGACCCTTTGGGCTGGTTTCTCGACTCGTTGCGGGCACTCTGCGCATTACCGGAAGACACGCTCGTGCTACCATCGCACGGTAAACCTTTCAAGGGTATCCGGGCGAGAGTGGATCAACTCGTCGAGCATCACCGCGAACGCAGTGCCGCCTTGCTTGCCGCATGCGACACGCCCAAGAGCGCGGGAGATCTGCTTGCGACCTTGTTCCCACGCGAGCTCGATACCCATCAGGTCATGTTCGCCATGGGGGAGGCCATCGCCCACCTCAACCATCTCGAAAGGCAGGGAGCGCTTTCGAGAGAGGTCGATGCGAACGGACAGATCCGTTTCACCCCTTGCCGCTAAAGCCTGCCCCGTCGAAATCAGGAGCCCAAACAACATGGCTGCACCCAGTACCGAGACCCCCAACGCCGACCTGCCCGACCCGCAGGAAGTCGCCAAGACCTATGCCGAAGTTGCGCGCCGCGCGTCGCATCTGATCAGCGACCACGTCCAGCGCCAGCTCAAGAAGGGCGTGTCGACCCCGGCCGACGAACTCGGCATCGCCCAGGCCTTCATGGACATGATGGCCAAACTGCTCGCCAACCCCTACAAGCTCGCCCAGGCGCAGATGAACCTGGTGTGGGACTACTTCTCGCTGTGGCAGCACTCGATGATGCGCTTCGCCGGCCTCAACGCCGCGCCGATCGCCGCGCCCGAAAAGTCCGACAAGCGCTTCAAGGACGAGGAATGGGAGCAGCACTTCCTGTTCGACTTCATCAAGCAGTCCTACCTCATCGCCGCGCGTCACATCCATGACACCGTGTGCTGTGTCGACGGCCTCGACGAGCAGACGCAAAAGAAGGTCAACTTCTACACCCGCCAGTACATCGACGCGCTGTCGCCGTCCAACTTCGCGATGACCAACCCCGAGGTCTTCCGCGAGACGGTCAAGAGCCACGGCCAGAACCTGCTCAAAGGCCTCAACAACCTGCTGCGCGACGTCGAGGACGGCGGCGGCAACCTGCGCGTCAAGATGACCGACACCACGGCCTTCGAGCTTGGCAAGAACGTCGCCACCACGCCGGGCAAGGTCGTGTTCCAGACCGACATGATGCAGCTGCTGCAGTACACGCCCAGCACCGACACGGTGCTGAAAAAGCCGCTGCTGATCGTGCCGCCGTGGATCAACAAGTTCTACATCCTCGACCTGCGCGAGAAGAACTCCTACATCAAGTGGGCGGTGGACCAGGGTCACACCGTGTTCGTGATCTCCTGGGTCAACCCCGACGAGAAACTCGCCGAGAAGAGCTTCGACGCCTACGTCAAGGATGGGGTGGTCGCCGCGCTCGACGCCATCGAGAAGCAGACCGGCGAGAAGGAAGTCAACGCCGCCGGCTACTGTCTGGGCGGCACCCTGCTCGCCACCACGCTGGCCTACCTCGCCGCCAAGCGCCAGAAGCGCATCGCCTCGGCCACCTTCTTCACCACCATGACCGACTTCACCGACCCGGGTGAGCTCGGCGTGTTCATCGACGAGGGCCAGGTCACCAGCCTCGAGAAGAAGATGTTCGAGCGCGGCTTCCTCGAAGGCTCGGAGATGGCCGGTACCTTCAATATGTTGCGCGCCAACGACCTCATCTGGTCCTTCGTGGTGAACAACTACCTGATGGGCAAGGATCCGTTCCCGTTCGACCTGCTGTACTGGAACTCCGACTCGACGCGCATGCCGGCCAAGATGCACAGCTTCTACCTGCGCACCATGTACATGGAGAACCGCCTCATCGAGCCGGGCGGCATCGAGATCGACGGCACGCCGATCGACCTCGGCAAGATCAAGGTGCCGTGCTACTTCATCTCCACGATCGAAGACCACATCGCGCCGTGGAAGAGCACCTACATGGGCGCCCGCCGCTTCGGCGGCCCGGTGCGTTTCGTGCTCGGCGGCTCCGGCCATATCGCCGGCATCGTCAACCCGCCGGCGGCCAACAAGTACGGCTACTGGCTCAACCCCGCCGCCAAGCTCGCCGACACCGCCGACGCCTGGCTCGAGGGCTCGCAGCAGCACGCAGGCTCGTGGTGGACCGACTGGCAGGCCTGGGTCACCGCCCACGACAGCGAGCAGACCGAAGCCCGCGACCCCGTCAAGGGCAAGCTCAAGGTGCTGGACGACGCACCGGGCAGCTTCGTCAAACTGCGCATCGACGCCAAACAAGCGGCCTGAGCCACTGAGCGCTGAGCAGGGGGAGGGGGAACCCTCCCCTTTTTCGTTCACCCGCGTCCGACAATGAAAAACACTGCCCCTGACTCGAGCCGGGCGGAGGCAAATTCCCCCCTGCACCTGGTGCTGGACACCAACACCGTGCTTGCGCTGTGGATGTTCCGCGATCCTGTACTCGACGGCCTGCGGAGATGGATCGAGTCGACACGGCCAAGCCTGTTCGCCCGTGAGGACACCCTCGCCGAGCTTGCCGCAGTGCTGGGCTACGCACACTTCGGCCAAACCGGGTCCGCGCAGGCAGCGCTGCTGGCCGATTACCGCGACCGCGTGCACTGCCTGCCCACCAGCGCGACCGAGGTCGCGCTGCCAGCATGCAAGGACCCGGACGATCAGAAGTTCCTCGAGCTCGCTTGGCAGGCGAACGCCAGCCACCTGCTGACGCGTGACCGGGCACTGTTGGCCATGGCTCGCAAGCGCGAGATCCGCGACCGCTTCCGCATCCTCAGCCCGGAATCCTTCAGCGCACTGCACGCCCTGTGAGCTGACGACGCAGCGCGCACAGCCAGCGCAGCCCCGTCGCGGCCCGGCTGCCGTACCACGACACCATCTCGCCATCGACAAGCAGCGCGGGGCGCGCGGCGAGGCGGCCGACCTCGTCCACATGGGACTCGCGGAAGGGGTAAGGCTCGGTCGATAGCAGCACACGATCCACGCTCGCCAGCCAGGGTGCATCCCAGTCGAACGCGGGATAGCGCGCCGCGCCGGTCTCGCCGCCTTCCACTGCCGGCAGGGTGCGCCAGCCGACGGCTTCGAGCGTGGCGGCGATGTAGGTGTCGCGGGCGATGGTCATCCACGGCTCGCGCCAGATCAGGTAGAGCACGCGTTCGTCGGCCAGGGTCGCGCGCAGCGCGGCCGCCTCGGCGAGCGCGGCGCGCAGGTCGTCGGCCAGCCGGGCCGCTGCGCCCTCGGCGCCGAACACGCCGCCGAGCAGCGCGAACAGGTCGAGGTTGTCCTGCGGCGTGTTGGGATGGGTGACGACGATGTGGGGCACGAAGGCGGCCAGTTCATCGACCGTCTCGCGCCGGTTCTCGTCCATGTTGACCAGCACGTGGGTGGGGGCGAGTTCACGGATGCGGTCGAGCTTCACGTCCTTGGTGCCGCCGACCTTGGGCACGATGCGCAGGGCCTCGCGCGGATGGACGCAGAAGCCGGTGCGCCCGACCACACGATCGCCCACACCGAGATCGAAGAGGAGTTCCGTCAGCGAGGGCACCAGCGAGACGATGCGCACTTGGCCGTCGGCGGCGGCGTGACGCTTCCCGCCGGCATCGATCCAGCCCGTGGGCTGATCCTCACTCGAATTTGCTTGCATGCAGCCTCATCCAGAACATTCAGCCTGAATTCTAACGCGCCCCAAAGCACGCATGGATGCGGCTTGCGGGGAAACCCGAGTAGCGGCTACGGCGTGCTTGTGCAAAGCTCGGGGTCCTGATGGAATGTCGAGGCGCATCGAGCTTGCCGCCCACAAGGCGGGATGCCTTCGGACTCACGCTGCGCCAATCCCCTACCCCTATTGATCCGATCCCAGGAGGATTTCATGAAGAAACTGACCGCAGTCGCCGCCGCTTTCGCCCTCGTCGGTACCCTCGGCGCCGCGCCGGCGCAGGCCCAGCAGAAGTTCGTCACGATCGGCACCGGAGGCGTCACCGGCGTGTATTACGCGGCAGGCGGCGCGATCTGCCGGCTGATCAACAAGGACCGCGCCCAGCATGGCCTGCGCTGTTCGGTCGAGAGCACCGGTGGCTCGGTGTACAACGTCAATACCATCAAGGGCGGCGAGCTCGACTTCGGCGTGGCCCAGTCCGACGTCCAGTTCAATGCAATCAAGGGTCAGGCCCAGTTCGCCGATGGCGGCCCGGTGGCGGACCTGCGTTCGGTGTTCTCGCTCCACCCCGAGCCACTGACCATCCTTGCGCGCAAGGATGCCAACATCACCAAGATGGAAGACTTCAAGGGCAAGCGCTTCAACGTCGGCAACCCGGGGTCCGGCCAGCGCGCGACCATGGACATGCTGCTGCCGGCGCTCGGCATGTCGACCTCCGACTTCTCGCTCGTCTCCGAGCTGCGCCCCGACGAGCACAGCGCGGCGCTGTGCGACAACAAGATCGACGGCTTCGCCTATGTCGTCGGCCACCCGGCGGCGAACATCCAGGATCCGACCACCACCTGCGGCGCGCAACTGGTGCCGGTGACCGGTGCGGCGGCGGACAAGCTGGTCGCGGACCATCCCTACTTCGCCAAGGTCGAGATCCCCGGCGGCATGTATGCGGGTAACCCCAACCCCACCGAGACCTTCGGCGTGGTCGCCAGCTTCGTGACCTCGGCCAAGGTGCCCGACGAAACCGTCTATACGCTGGTCAAGGCGGTATTCGAGAACTTCGAGGACTTCAAGAAGCTGCACCCGGCCTTCGCCAATCTCGACCCGGCGCACATGATCAAGGATGGCCTCACGGCCCCCTTGCATGAGGGCGCGGTGAAGTACTACAAGGAAAAGGGCTGGATGTAATCCGCTGGCCGGCGCCCACGGGAAGGATGCCGGTGCTCCTGTCTTCGAAAGCGGCGGCGGGCCATCAGCCCCCCGCCGTTTTCGTCTGCGTTCCGACCTTGAGAGGCGCTGCTCATGACCCGCGCGAATGAAAAGAAAGACAGCTTCGAGCTGTCGGACGAGGAACTCCAGAAGATCGTCGCCGAGGCCGACACCGGCGGACGCAAGCCCACCGGGCTGACGGCGCAGGTGCTGCTGATCGTCGCACTCGCGTGGTCGCTGTTCCAGCTCTGGATCGCCTCACCGCTCCCCTTCTCGCTCGGCATGTTCGTGTTCAACGACACCGAGGCGCGTTCGATCCACCTCGCCTTCGCGGTCTTCCTCGCCTTCGCCGCCTACCCGGCACTCAAGCGCTCGCCACACGACTACGTGCCGATCCAGGACTGGGTGCTGGCGGCAGTGGCGGCCTTCTGCGCCGCCTATCTGTTCCTGTTCTACGCCGAGTTGTCCACCCGCCCGGGCCTGCCCACCGACACCGACCTGGCGGTCGCCGTCGTCGGCCTCACCCTGCTGCTGGAAGCCGCGCGCCGCGCGCTAGGCCTGCCGATGGTGATCCTGGCGGTGGTGTTCCTGATCTACATCTTCTTCGGCCCCTACATGCCGGAGGTCATCGCCCACCGCGGCGCCTCGCTGTCGAAGGGCATGAGCCACATGTGGCTGACCACCGAAGGCGTGTTCGGCGTCGCCGTCGGCGTCTCGACCAGCTTCATCTTCCTGTTCGTGCTGTTCGGCGCCCTGCTCGAGACCGCCGGCGCCGGCGCCTACTTCATCAAGTCCGCGATCGCCCTGCTGGGCCACATGCGCGGCGGCCCGGCCAAGGCGGCGGTGGTGGCGTCGGCCAGCACCGGCCTCATCTCGGGCTCGTCGATCGCCAACGTGGTCACCACCGGCACCTTCACCATCCCGCTGATGAAGAGCGTGGGCTACCGCGCCGACAAGGCCGCCTCGGTCGAGGTGGCCTCCTCGGTCAACGGCCAGATCATGCCGCCGGTGATGGGCGCGGCCGCCTTCCTGATGGTCGAATACGTTGGGATCACCTACGTCCAGGTGATGAAGCACGCCATCCTGCCGGCGCTGATCTCCTACATCGCGCTGTTCTACATCGTCCACCTCGAGGCGCTGAAGATGGACCTGCAGGGCCTGCCGCGGCGCGAACCGCTGCCCTGGCAGAAGGCAGTGATCACCACGCTGATGACCTTCTCCGGCCTGGTGATCCTGTCTGCCATCGTTTATTGGGGCTTCGGCTGGATCAAGGACCTCTTCGGCGGCGCGGCCTTCATCGTGGTCGGCGTGCTGATGCTGATCGCCTACATCCTGATCGTCCGCCATGGCGCGAAGTACCCCGAGCTTCACCTCGAAAAGCCGGGCGAGAAGATGGAGTACCTGCCCGAGATCGGTCCCACGCTGAAATCCGGCCTGCACTTCCTGCTGCCGGTGGCGGCGCTGATCTGGAACCTGATGGTCGAGCAACTGTCTCCGGCGCTGTCGGCCTTCTGGGCGACGCTGTTCCTGATGTTCATCCTTGTCACCCAGCGCCCGCTGTTCGCCCTGTTCCGCGGCACCGGCGAGTTCGGCGCCGCGACCCGCCTCGGCTTCCACGACCTGTTCTCGGGGCTGGTGACCGGCGCGCGCAACATGATCGGCATCGCCATCGCCACCGCAACGGCCGGCGTCATCGTCGGCACGGTGACGCTGACCGGCATCGGCCTGGCCATGACCGAGCTGGTCGAGACCCTGTCCGGCGGCAACCTGATGATCATGCTGGTGCTGGTGGCGGTGATCTGCCTCGTGCTGGGCATGGGCCTGCCGACCACGGCGAACTACATCGTGGTGTCGACCCTGATGGCGCCGGTGATCGTCGAGCTGGGTGCGCAGTCCGGGCTGCTGGTGCCGCTGATCGCGGTGCACATGTTCGTGTTCTATTTCGGCCTGATGGCGGACGTCACGCCACCGGTGGGCCTCGCATCCTACGCGGCAGCGGGCATCGCCAAGAGCGATCCGATGCGTACCGGCCTCACCGCCTTCGGCTACAGCATGCGCACCGCCGTGCTGCCCTTCATGTTCATCTTCAACACCCAGCTGCTGCTGATCGGCATCACCTCGGCCTTCCAGCTCATCCTGACGATCGTCACCGCGACGGTGGCGAGCATGATGTTCGCGGCGGCGACCCAGGGCTTCTTCATCGCCCGCAATCGCATCCACGAGACCCTGCTGCTGCTGCTGGTCACCTTCACCTTGTTCCGTCCGGGCTTCTGGATGGACTTGCTGTATCCGCCGTATGAGGAGATTCCGCCGACCGAGCTCACACGCCTGGTCGAGGAGGCGCCGCGCAACGCCAACCTGCGGGTATGGGTCGAGGGCCTGAGCCTGGAGGGCCGGGATATCTCCAAGGGCGTCTTGCTGCCACTGGGTGAACGCGCCGACAACGCCCGCGAACGCTTGGCGGCGATGGGGCTCACGGTGATGGCGCTGGGCGACGACGTGCAGATCGCCGCGGTGCGCTTCGGCAGCCAGGCCGCGCGGCTGGGCCTTGAGCAAGGCTTCACCATCACCGCCATCGAGCTGCCTTCCGGCGAACGGCCGCCGAAGGAGTGGATGTTCGTCCCGGCCTTCGTGCTGCTCGGCCTGGTCTATTCAATGCAGAAGCCGCGCCAGCGCAAGAAGGAGGCCGAGCGCATCAAGGCCTGAGCCTGCCCACACGCGGCAAGGCCGTCCTCCCCCCATGGGCGAGGACGGCCATTTGTTTGCTGCGCGTACTCAGATCAGCGAGGGGCCCGCCACGATAGCCGCGGCATCCTTCTCGTTGATGCGCACGCTCGCATTCATGATCACCAGCGCGATCAGCCAGTCGCGCAGTCGCTCGGCGCCATCGGCCTCCAGCGCGAGAAAACGGCAGCCCGCCTGGGCTGCCGACGCGATGTAGTTCACCGCCCGCGCCCGACCACGGATCTGGTCCGGCACCCCCTCGCGGTGCATGACGAAGTCGAAGGGCTCGCCATCGCCCGGCAGGCCCTCCAGACCGATCGAGAAGCCCTCGACCGAAATGTCACGCAACGGAAGACGCGCCCCGCCGTCGATCACCACCCAGAAGCAGGGCTCGCCCCGGCGCAAGGCGAGGAAGCGCTGGATGCGACGACGCTCGGCACTGTCCTGCGCCGTCGGCTCGGCGGCATCGGGCGACGGCGGCACGAGACGATCGGGCAGGTCGTCACTCATTTGGCGCCGCGCTCCTGACGGGCGCGCGCGATCAGCTCGTCGGCAACCTTGAGCGTGTTCTGATGGCTGCCGCTGAGCGAGGCCGAGGTGACGTACTTGCCGTCGATGACGACCGTGGGCACGCCCTGGATCTTCATCGCCCGCGCGAGCTGGTCGGCCCGCTGCAGCATCGAGTTGACGCCGAAGGACTTGTAAGCGTCCATGAACTTGGCGGGGTCCGCGACCTTGCCGCTGACCCAGTCGCGCACCTGCTCTTCGGTGAACAGCGGGCGCTTCTCGTCCTGCACCGCCACGAACACGGCCGCGTGGATGGCATCGAGCTGCTCCGACACCTCGGTGGCGTAGTACAGGCGGGCGAGGCCGGTAAGCTGGGCGTTGTTCCAGATGGCGGGCACGGCGCGGAAGGCCACGTCGGCCGGCAGCTTCTTCTTCCAGTCGCTGATCAGCGGATCGAAATCGCGGCAATGCGGGCAGCCGTAGTGGAAGAACTCGATGACCTCGATCTTGCCCGGATCGTCGCCGGGTTGCGGCGGATTGAGCACCGTGTAAGAGGTCTGCGCACGGGCGAGCGATGCGGCAGGCAGGGTGAGGGCCAGGGTGGCCAGTTTGAGGGCATCACGACGTTTCATGCTGTGCTCCATGGGCAATCGGTTTCATCAGACGCGGCACGGCAGCGGGCGTTCCCGCCCGCTGCATCCCGGGATCACGGCGTGGCGCGGCTCACCGAAGCATTGAAGCCGGCGTCGGCAAGGCGCGCACGCACCGGATTCATGTCCTCGGGACGGGCGAAGGGGCCGATCCGTACCCGGTGCACGACGCGACCATCGCTGAGCTGCGTGCGCTGCGCGCTGGCCTGGATGCCGGACAGCGCGAGGCGGGCCTTGAGGTTGTCGGCCTCGCTCGGGTTCTCGAACGAGCCTACCTGCAGGTAGAGGCGCTCGACCGGACGCGGCGCAGCCTCCACCACCGGCACGGGCGGCTGCACGGCGGCGACGGGCGGCTGCGCCTGCGGCGTCACCTGGGCCGGCACGTTCTCGCCCTGCGGCAGGATGCGGTAGAACTCGAAGTCCTGCTTCACCACCGGGCGATCGCCGGGCTTGCCGGGCAGCGCGGCCGGCCCGTTCTCCGGCGCCTGTACGCGCGGGGCGACCGGCGCCGGCTGGAAGGGGTTGGCGCGCGTGAAGTACCACGCCGCACCCGCGGCGATCAGGGCACCGAACACCAGACCGATGAAGATGCCGATCAGCGTGCCGCCGGCGCTCTTCGCCGGCGCACGTGCGGGCTTGCGGGTCGCCTTGCGATCTCGACTCAACTCGCCACCTCCTGCATCACATCGACTCGGGCGCGGACACGCCCAGCATCTTGAGGCCGGTCACCAGCACCTGACGCACCGCCGCCGCCAGCGCGAGGCGGGCGAGCCTGAGTGCTTCGTCCTCGACCAGCATGCGCTCGGCGTTGTACCAGCTATGGAAGTCGGCGGCGACATCCTTCAAGTAGAACGCGATCTGGTGCGGCGCGTAGTCCGCAGCGGCGTTCTGCACCAGCTCGGGGAAGCTCGCCAGACGCGCACACAGTGCGAGTTCACGCTCGTTCTGCAGCAGGCCGAGGTCGGCCCCTGCCAGCTCCGACGCCTCGCCCCCCCACTGGTTCAATACCGAGCACACGCGGGCGTGGGCGTACTGCACGTAGTAGACCGGGTTCTCGTTGCTCTGGCTCTTGGCGAGGTCGAGGTCGAAGTCCAGGTGCTGGTCGGACTTGCGCAGCACGTAGAAGAAGCGGCAGGCGTCGTTGCCGACCTCGCGGCGCAGCTCGCGCAGGGTGACGAATTCGCCCGAGCGGGTCGACATCGAGGTCTTCTGGCCGTTGCGGTAGAGCACCGCGAACTGCACCAGCGCCACCTCGAGCTTTTCCGGCGGCAGGCCGAGCGCAGCGATGGCGCCCTTCACGCGCGGGATGTAGCCGTGGTGGTCGGCACCCCAGATGTCGATGATGCGATCAAAGCCACGCTCGTACTTGTTGAGGTGGTAGGCGATGTCGGAGGCGAAGTAGGTGTACAGCCCGTTCTCGCGCTGAACGACGCGATCCTTCTCGTCACCGAACGCGGTCGAGCGGAACCACCTGGCGCCGTCCTGCAGGTAGATGTGGCCGTTCTTCTCGAGCTGGGCAACCGCGCGCTCGACCAGGCCGGTGTCGAACAGGCTCTGCTCCGAGAACCATTTGTCGAAGCGCACGCCGAATTCCTGCAGGTCGTCGCGGCCGTCGCCGAGCTGCTCGTTGAGCGCGAAGCCATGCACCCAGGGGTAGTCCTCGCCGAGCAGCTTCTTCGCCTTGGCGATCAGCGCATCGAGGTGCGCCTCGCGCTGCTGCCTGGCCTCGTCGTCCTTGCGATCAGAAGGCGGCAGTCCCGGCGTGCCGGCGAGGATATCCTCCGCGCTAACCCTGGCGAAGCGATCCTGATGGGCATCGCGCATCTCGCGCCCCATGTCGATCACGTAGTCGCCCTGATAGGCGTTGGGCGGGAAGGGAATCTCGATGCCGAAGAAGGCGAGATAGCGCAGCCAGGTCGACAGCGCCAGGATGTCCATCTGGCGGCCGGCGTCATTGACGTAGTACTCGCGGGTCACGTCGTAACCCGCGAAGGCGAGCACGTCCGACAGCGAGGCGCCGTAGGCCGCGCCGCGGCCGTGGCCGACGTGCAGCGGGCCGGTGGGGTTGGCGGAGACGAACTCCACCTGCACCTTGACGCCCTTGGCCGCCCCGCGGCCGAAGTCCGCCCCCTTCGCTAGCACCTCGCGCACGACCGCGGTCTTGGCGTCGGCAGCCAGGGTGAAGTTGATGAAGCCCGCGCCGGCGACGTCGGCCTTGGCGACCAGCTTCGAGGCCGGCAGCTCGGCCAGCAGCAGGCCGGCAAGGTCGCGCGGGTTGCGCTTGAGCGGCTTGGCCAGCTGCAGCGCGAGGTTGGTGGCGAAATCGCCGTGGCTGGCCTGCTTCGGGCGCTCGAGCAGGATGGGGGTATCGGCATGATCCGGCGCAACGCTCTTCAGCGCGGCTTGCAGCAGCTCGGTCAGCAGGACTTTCGGGTCGGCGCTCATGGCACTCGGCTGGAAATTCAAACCCGCGATTATAGCGGATCGCGCGAGCCGGCCCTGCCGAGGATGTGAGCGCAGATTGCACACGTCACGCCCGCGTGCACAAATCCCCGCCGCGGCCGCGCGACGCGCCCGCGCGCAAGCCAACATTCCACGCGCCGCGCTTTCCGGCTAAAGTCCGGCCTTTGCGTCTGCCCGGCTTTCAACGTGCGCCTCCTTCGTCTCGCCAAGATCGTCTCCGTCGGCCTGCGCTTCGGCCTTGACCGCATGGTGCTCGATGCCGACGCCAGCGGCCGCCTGGCACGCGTTTGGCATGCGGTGTTCTTCTGGCGACGCTTTTCCCAGCCGCGCGGGGTGCGACTGCGTCGTGCGCTCGAATCACTCGGGCCAATCTTCGTCAAGTTCGGCCAGATGCTGTCGACCCGGCGCGACCTGCTGCCGCCCGACCTCGCCGACGAGCTCGCGCTGCTGCAGGACCGCGTGCCGCCCTTCCCCACCGAGCAGGCGCTGGCCGTGCTCGAAGGCTTCTACGGTCGCCCGATCGACGCCGTGTTCGACGATTTCGAACGCACCCCGGTGGCCTCGGCCTCGGTGGCCCAGGTCCATTTCGCCCGCCTGCCCGACGGCACCGAGGTGGCGGTCAAGGTGCTGCGCCCCGGCATCGAGCGCGTCATCGAGCACGACCTGGCGCTGCTCGAGGTCGCCGCGCTGCTGCTCGAGAAAATCTGGCCCGAAGGGCGCCGGCTCAAACCGCGCGAGGTCGTCGCCGAGTTCAGCAAGTACCTGCACGACGAGCTCGACCTGATGCGCGAGGCCTCCAACTGCTCGCAGTTGCGGCGCAACTTCAAGGACTCGTCGCTGCTGATCGTGCCCGAGGTGTATTGGGACTGGTGCGGCAGCAAGGTCATGGTGATGGAGCGCATGCACGGCGTGCCGATCTCGCAGACGCCAGCCCTGCTCGCCCAGGGCACCGACCTGTCGGCGCTGTCGCGCGCGGGGGTGGAGATCTTCTTCACCCAGGTCTTCCGTGACGGCTTCTTCCATGCCGATATGCATCCCGGCAACATCTTCGTGCACCGCGACGGACGCTACATCGCGCTGGACTTCGGCATCATGGGCACGCTCAACGAGGTCGACAAGAACTACCTCGCGCAGAACTTCCTCGCCTTCTTCAAGCGCGACTACCACCGCGTCGCGCTCGCCCACATCGAGGCCGGCTGGGTGCCGGCGAAGACACGGGTGGATGAATTCGAAGCCGCAATCCGCACCGTGTGCGAGCCGATCTTCGACAAGCCGCTGAAGGACATCTCCTTCGGCAAGACGCTGTTGCGGCTGTTCCAGACCGCACGCCGCTTCGAGATGGAAGTGCAGCCCCAGCTCGTGCTGCTGCAGAAGACGTTGCTCAACATCGAGGGCCTAGGCCGCCAGCTCGATCCCGAGCTCGACCTGTGGAAGACGGCCAAGCCCTTCCTGCAGCGCTGGATGGACGAGCGCATGGGCGTGCGCGCGCTGGCGCGCGGCATCAAGGAAGAAGCGCCCAGCTGGGCCGGCACGCTGCCGCAACTGCCGCGCCTGGTGCACCACGCGCTCAGCGAGTCGCCCAGGCAGCATGCGGCCCAGCAGCAGCGCTTCGACGAGCTCGCCGCCAACCAGCGCCGCCAGGGCCGGCTGCTGCTGCTGATCGGCGCCCTCGCCGCCGCCCTGCTCGGTCTCGAGCTCCACCGCCTGCTGGGCTGAACGCCTGCGGCGGCTGAACGAATCGCCGCCGCCACCCCTCCAAACGGCATACTGCGGACGACCGCAAGCCGCACGGAGGGGGCGGGGATGAAGACACAGTTCGGCACACGGTTCGGGGGCGGCTCGGGAACCCGGGCGCCCCACTCCACGATCAAGATCATCGGCGCCGCCAGCGCGCTCGGCGCACCGCATGCAGGCACCGCAGCGGGCCCGTCGGCGCTGCAGGCGGGCCCGCTCGCCAGCCACCTGCGCGCCCTCGGCCTGGCGGTCGAATGGCTGGCGACGCTGAGCCCGCTGGCGACCGACACGGCAGCGGGAGCCGACCAGGCGGACATGACGACGCGCATCGCCGCCAATGCCGCCTTCGCCGCCCGCCTCGCCGACCACCTTGGCGCGCTGCCGCCGGCCCACTTCCCGCTCGTGATCGGTGGCGACCATGCGGTCGCGGCCGGTACCTGGCGCGGCATCGGCCGTCGCCGCGGGCGGGCGCCGGGCCTGATCTGGATCGACGCCCACCTCGACAGCCACACCGACGCCAGCACCCACTCAGGCAACATCCACGGCATGCCGCTGGCGGCCCTGCTCGGCGCCGGCCACCCGGCGCTGTGCGCCATTCCCGGGCCCGACCTCGACCCGGCGCGCACCTGCATCATCGGCGCGCGCGCCTGGGAGCCCGAGGAGCAGGCGCTGCTCGCGCGCTTCGGCGTACGCGTGTTCGACATGGCCGAGGTGAATGCCCGCGGCCTGCCGACGGTGTTCTGCGAGGCCATGACGATCGCGCGCGCCGACCCCGACGCCGGCTTCGGCCTGAGCCTGGACCTGGATGCGATCGACCCGCAGGGCCTGCCCGCGGTGACCTGCCCCGAGGCGGCCGGCATCGATCCGCGCGCGTTGGCCGACTGCCTGCTGGGGCTGCGCGCCTGCGCCGACCTGGTCGGCCTCGAGATCGTCGAGTACCGCCCCGACCTCGACGCCGACGGCCGCAGCGCGCGCTGGGTGGTCGAGTTCGCGGCTGCGGCACTCGGCCCCTCGAGCGCCTGGCTGCGCGACAAGGAGTCACGCTACGGTGCTGCCAACTACGCGCCCCTGCCTGCGGTGTTCCAGCGCGGCGAGGGGGTGTGGCTGTGGGACACCGAGGGCCGGCGCTACCTGGACATGATGAGCGCCTACTCGGCGGTGAGCTTCGGCCACAGTCACCCGCGCCTGGTGGGCGCCCTGATCGACCAGGCCCAACGCCTCGCCCTGACCTCGCGCGCGTTCTCCAGCGACCGCCTGCCGGTGTTCCTCGAGCGCCTGTGCGCCACCTTCGGCTACGCGCGCGCGCTGCCCGTCAATACCGGCCTGGAGGCGGTCGAGACCGCGCTCAAGGCGGCGCGCAAGTGGGGCTATCAGGTCAAGGGCATCGCCCCCGAGCGCGTGCGCATCATCGCCTGCGACGGCAATTTCCACGGACGCTCGATCGCCATCGTCGGGCTGTCGTCGAACCCGCACTACCGCGACGGTTTCGGCCCCTTCCCGCCCGGCCTGGAGCGGGTGCCCTTCGGCGACACCGATGCGCTCGAGGCGGCCATCACGCCCGATACCGCCGCCTTTCTGGTCGAGCCGATCCAGGGCGAAGGCGGCATCGTCGTGCCCCCGGCCGGCTACCTGTCGCGTTGCGCCGAGATCTGCCGCCGCCACGGCGTGCTGCTGATCGCCGACGAGGTGCAGACCGGGCTCGGCCGCTGCGGACGACTGCTCGCCTGCGACCATGAGGGCGTGCGCCCGGACGGGCTGATCCTGGGCAAGGCGCTCGGCGGCGGCCTGCTGCCGGTGTCGGCCTTCCTGGCCGATCGTGCGTTGATGGACGTGTTCCGGCCCGGCGACCATGGCTCGACCTTCGGAGGTAATCCGCTGGCCGCGGCGGTCGGCACCGAAGTGCTCGCCCTGCTCGAGGACACCCGTCCTTGGGAGCGCGCCGAGCGCCTCGGCACGCGCCTGATGGACGCGTTGCGCGCCGCCGCGCTGCCCGGCGTGGTCGACATCCGCGGTCGCGGACTGCTGGTCGGCCTGGCCTTCGATCCCGCCCTGGCCGACGCCGGGGAGCTCGCCGAGCGCCTGCTCGCGCGCGGCATCGCCACCCGCGACACCAATGGCAACGTCATCCGCCTGGCGCCGCCGCTGATCATCGACGAGGACACGCTGGAGGCGGCGATCGAAGGCATCGTGACCACGCTGCGGCAGTCCGTCGCCGAGCGCGGCGCGGCCGGCCCCACCGGTGCCGTTGCAAATCTGCAATAAAGCGGTGCCGGCCGCCCGCACAACGACAAAACTCCGCCCCCATTGCGCTGCAGCATATTGCTAAACTCGCGCCTGATCTTACAACCGCGCACCTGAAGCGCATTCACGAAGGGCCTCATGATGCTGCTCTGGCTTGTCGTCGCCTATCTGGTCGTCTCCATCGGCATCGGTCTGTATGCCGCCACCCGGGTGCACAACGCGCGCGACTACATCACCGCAGGCCGCAACCTGCCGATGTTCATCGTGCTGGCGATGGTGTTCGCGACGTGGTTCGGCGCCGAGACCGTGCTCGGCATCTCCGCCACCTTCCTCGAGGAAGGCTTTCGCGGCCTGATCTCCGACCCGCTCGGCGCCTCGGTGTGCCTGGTCCTGTTCGGCCTCGTCTTCGCCCGCCCGCTGTACCGCATGAACCTGCTCACCCTGGGCGACTTCTTCCGCATGCGCTACAACCGCACGACCGAGCTGGTGCTGTCGATCTGCATCGTACTGTCCTACCTGGGCTGGGTGGCGGCGCAGATCACCGCGCTCGGCCTGGTGTTCAACGTGCTGTCGAACGACATCGTGAGCATGAACCAGGGCATGCTCATCGGTGCCGGCGTGGTACTGGTCTATACGCTGTTCGGCGGCATGTGGTCGGTCGCGCTCACCACCTTCGTGCAGATGATCGTGATCGTCATCGGCCTGGTGTGGGTGACCTGGTTGGCCGGCGACATGGCGGGCGGCTTCGAACTCGTCATCGCCAAGGCCGCCGCCGAGGGCAAGTTCGAATGGCTGCCCACGCTCGACATGATCGACATGATCGCCTGGATCGCCGCCTTCGCCACCATGGCGCTGGGCTCCATTCCGCAGCAGGACGTGTTCCAGCGCGTAAACTCGTCCAAGAACGAGCGTGTCGCGGTGTGGGGCACGACCCTGGGCGGCGTCAGCTACTTCTTCTTCGCCGCGGTGCCGCTGTTCCTCGCCTACACCGCCAACATCATCGATCCAGCCATGGTCGAGCGCCTGATGGAGCAGGACTCGCAGCTCATCCTGCCGACGCTGATCCTGCAGTACATGCCCTTCTACGCCCAGGTGATCTTCTTCGGCGCGCTGCTGTCGGTGATCATGAGCACGGCCTCTGGCACCCTGCTCGCCCCCTCGGTGACCTTCTCCGAGAACGTGCTGCGCGGCTTCATCCCGGACATGACCGACCGCGCCCTGCTGCTCAGCACGCGGGTGACGGTCGTCGTGTTCACGATCCTCGTCACCTGGTACGCCACCACCACCGAGGCCACCATCCACCATATGGTCGAGAGCGCCTACCGCGTGACCCTGGCCGGCGCCTTCGTGCCGCTCGCCGCCGGCCTGTTCTGGAAGCGCGCCAACAACCTGGGGGCGGCGCTGGCCATCATCCTCGGCCTGTCGACCTGGCTGCTGCTGGAGATCTTCGTCACCGAAGGCGATGTCGAACCTCAGCTCTACGGCCTGGCGGCCAGCGCGCTGGGCATGCTGGTGGGCGGCCTGCTCGGCCCGAAGCCGCACCATCGCCCTCACATCGGCGGCCATCACGCTGCGGCAGGCACCTACCACACGACGCGCTGACCTCATCGCGACCGACGCGCCGCCGTCGGCGCAGACAGGCAGGCGGGGCCGGGCTTCAATGCCGGCACCGCCTGCGTTTGATACCGATCAACGCAGGCGCGCGGCCCCTCGTCTATGGTTGCGGCGTTTTTCCCATCCGCCCGCCACCATGACCGTGCCCACCCCGATCGAGCTCGTCTGCCCCGCCGGCAGCCTGCCGGCCCTCAAGACCGCCGTCGACCACGGCGCCGACTGCGTCTATCTCGGCTTCAAGGACGCCACCAACGCGCGCAATTTCAGCGGCCTCAACTTCGACCCGGCGCAGATGCGCGAGGGCATCGCCTACGCCCACACCCGTGGCCGAAAGGTGCTGCTCGCCCTCAACACCTACCCGCAGACCGGCAACTGGCCGAGCTGGACGCAAGCCATCGACCGCGCCGCCGAATTCGGCCTCGACGCGCTGATCCTCGCCGACCCCGGCCTGATGGCGTACGCCACGAAGACTCATCCGCAACTGCGCCTGCACCTGTCGGTGCAGGGTTCGGCCACCAGCTACGAGGCCATCAATTACTACCACGAGCGCTTCGGCATCCAGCGCGCGGTGCTGCCGCGCGTGCTGTCGATGGCGCAGGTGGAGAGTGTCATCGCCCACACGCCGGTCGAGATCGAGGTCTTCGGCTTCGGCGGTCTGTGCGTGATGGTCGAGGGCCGCTGCGCGCTGTCGGCCTATGCCACCGGCGAGTCACCCAACTGCAACGGCGCCTGCTCGCCGGGCAAGCACGTGCGCTGGGAAGACACCCCGCGCGGCATGGAGACGCGCCTCAACGGAATCCTCATCGACCGCTTCGCCGAGGGCGAGCGCGCCGGCTACCCGACGCTGTGCAAGGGCCGCTTCGAGGTCAACGACGAGACCTATTACGCGCTCGAGGAGCCGACCAGCCTCAACACCCTGGAGCTGCTGCCCGAACTCGCCCGCATCGGCATCCGCGCGATCAAGATCGAGGGCCGCCAGCGCAGCCCGGCCTACGTCGCCCAGGTCACCAAGGTGTGGCGCGCCGCGCTCGACAAGCTCAAGGCCGGTGGCCCGGAGGGCTTTGCCGTGCTGCCGGCGTGGATGACCGAGCTCAACAAGGTCTCCGAAGGCCAGAGCCACACGCTGGGGGCGTATTACCGCCCCTGGAAGTGAGCCCCTTCGACCCCCATCGCGACGCCATGACGCGCGCCGCTCCGGGGTTACGCACCGCCCGTGCACAGCCCCGCCCGGCGCTTCCACCCCCACCGCCGCTGCACCCGCCCGCCCCGACGCCGGCCGGAGGCCGCCGCGGCGCCATCCAGTCCGAATGAGAACCGCCCCATGAAACTTGCCCTCGGCCCCCTGCTCTACTACTGGCCGCACCAGAGCGTGCTCGATTTCTACGCCGACATGGCCGAAGCGCCACTCGACAGCGTCTATCTCGGCGAGACCGTGTGCTCGCGCCGCCACGAACTGCGCCTCGAAGACTGGCTCGAGGTCGGCAAGGTGTTGGCCGGCGCCGGCAAGGAAGTGGTGATCAGCACCCAGGGCCTGATCGAGTCCGAATCCGACCTCAAGGTGCTGCGCCGCATCGTGCGCCAGACCACCGAGGGCGAGACCGGCTTTCGCGTCGAGGCCAACGACATGGGCGCGGTGCGCATGCTGGCCGAAGCCGGCGTGCGCAACTGGGTCGCCGGCCCCACGCTCAACCTCTTCAATCCCGCCACCCTGCAGCTGATGCTCGACGCCGGCGCCACGCGCTGGGCGGTCGCGCCGGAGATGTCGGGCGCGGCGCTCGCCGAGGTGCGCGCTGCGCTGGCCGCACCGGTCGAGACCGAGGTCTTCGCCTACGGCCGCCTGCCGCTGGCCCACTCGGCGCGCTGCTTCACCGCCCGCCACTTCAACCTGCAGAAGGACACCTGCGAGTTCCGCTGCCTGTCGATCATGGACGGCATCACCTTGCGCACGCGCGAGGGCGAACCCTTCCTGACGCTGAACGGCGTGCAGACCCAGTCGGCGCGGGTGCACAACCTGCTCGGCGACCTGGCTGCGGTGCGCCAGAGCGCCGAGCTGCTGCGCATCAGCCCCCAGGGCGCGCACACCCGCCAGATCATCGAGCACTTCCGCACCGCCCTCGATGGCGCGCAGACGCCCTCCGCCGCGCTCGCCGCCAGCCGCGAACTGATGGTCGAGGCGCCCTGCAACGGCTTCTGGCACGCCCGCGCCGGCGTGGAGCAGTACGTCGCTGCCTGAACCGTGGGAGCGAGCTTGCCCAAAAATGGCGCGCTCGGGCGTCGCTAATTCGCCGCCAAGCCTGCTCCCACATGACTGATTTCGCTGTCTTCCCTGCCCCGCTTCCGGAGTCCTGCAATGCCCGCCCTGCCTTCGCTCCCCCGTCCGCCCCTGCCCGCCGAGCTACTGCCCGGCAGCCTGCGCCAGCGCATCGGCGAACGCCTGGAGGCCTTCCGCGTCCCCGACTTCACCGTGCCCGCGGCGCTGGCCAGGCTGGTCGCGCGCCTGCCGCAGCAAGCGCCCACCCACGTGCTGACGCTCGCGCTCAACCTCGCGCTCGGGCGCATCCTGCCGCGCGACACGCTCGTACCGCTCACCGGCCGCCACCTGCAGCTGCGCGTGCTCGACGCCGGCCTGACGCTCGACTTCAGCCTCGGCGACAAGGGCTTCCGCCGTGCCGCGCCGGCCGCGGAAGCCAAGCCCGACCTCGTCATCTCGGCCACCGCGCGCGACTTCATCGCGCTCGCGCTGCGCGAGGAGGATCCCGACACCCTGTTCTTCAGCCGCCGCCTGCGCATGGAAGGCGACACCGATCTCGGCCTGCTGGTGAAGAACACGCTCGACGCGGTGGAATGGGAGGCCTTGAAGTCCCGCCTCAGCGGCCGACGCTGAACGCCTACCCGCTGCCGCCTGCCCTGCAGGCGCGCCCGCCACCCCGATCGCCGCGCGCGATCCGGGTGGCATCTGCGGTAATCTAGCGGCCCCGTTCTGACCGTGGCGCCCCGAACGCGCCGCACAAGCCGCGCCATGTCCTTCGCCAAGCCCCCTGCAGCGACGCCCTCCGCGCCATCGGCAGCCCCGTCCGAGTTCGACCTGATCCGGCGCCATTTCAGCCGCCCGACCCGGCACACCGACCTCGCCGGCGGCGACGATGCAGCCCTGCTGCGCGCGCGACCCGGGATGCAGTTGGCCGTCTCCACCGACATGCTGGTCGCCGGCACGCACTTCTTCGCCGACACCGACGCCGAGGACCTGGGCTGGAAGACGCTGGCGGTCAACGTGTCCGACCTCGCCGCGATGGGCGCGAGCCCGCGCTGGGCCTTTCTCGCCTTGGCGCTGCCAGCTGCGGACGAAGCCTGGATCGCCGCCTTCGCGCGCGGCCTGTTCGCCTGCGCCGATGCCCACGGCGTGGATCTCGCCGGCGGCGACACCACGCGCGGACCGCTCACGCTGTCGGTGACCATCATCGGCGAGCTGCCCCACGGCGCAGCGATCACCCGCGCCGGGGGTCGCGCCGGCGACGAGCTGTGGGTGTCCGGCCAGCCCGGCCTGGCTGGCCTCGGCCTCGCGGCGCTGCGTGGCGAGGCGCGGCTGGCGGCCGCTGGCCGCACCGCCTGCCTCGCCGCGCTGCAGCGGCCGCAGCCGCGCGTGGCCCTCGGCCTCGCGCTGCGCGGCATCGCGAGCGCCATGCTCGACGTCTCCGACGGGCTGCTCGGCGACCTCGGCCACCTCCTCGAGTGTTCCGCCACCGGCGCGATCATCGACGTCGGCGCCCTGCCGCTCGCGCCGCTGCTCGCGACCGGCGCCGATGAGGCGCTGGCGCGACGCTGCCTGCTCGGTGGCGGTGACGACTACGAGCTGCTCTTTGCCGCCCCCGCCGCGAGGCGCGCCGAGCTCCAGGTCCTGTCCGCCCAGCTCGGGCTTGCGCTGCACCGCATCGGCGAACTCACCGCCGAGCCCGGCGCGCTCTGGCTGCGCGAGCGCGATGGCCGGCTGGTCCGCGGCACGCCCGCGGGCTACGATCACTTCGGCTGACGGGCCCGCCCGCCAGCGCCCCCTCCCAACCCCACCAAGCCCGCCCATGCGCCCGACCGCCCGCCTGATGATGAGTCACCCCGCCCACTTCATCTCCCTGGGCTTCGGCGCCGGCCTGTCGCCGTGGGCGCCCGGCACCATGGGCACGTTGCTGGCCTGGGCCTTGTATCCGCTGATCCGCACGCCACTGTCCGAATTCGTCTTTCTCGCCCTGCTCGCCAGCCTGTTCGTTGCCGGGATACTGGCGGCCGAGCGCACCGGGCGCGCGCTGGGCGTGCCCGACCACGGCGGCATCGTGTGGGACGAGATGGTCGCGACCTGGCTGGTGCTGATGTTCACCCCCGCCACGCTGCTCTGGCAGGCGGTCGCGGTGGCGCTGTTCCGCTTCTTCGACATCGTCAAGCCGCCTCCGGTGCGCTGGGCGGACCGCAGTTTCAAGGGCGGCTTCGGCGTCATGCTCGACGACCTCGTCGCCGCCGGCTACACCTTGCTCGTGCTCGCCATCCTCGTCACCCTGTTCGGTAGCTGAAGCCATGACCGACATCGAACTCGACGCCCTCGCCCAGCGCGTCGGCCGGACCCTTGCCGCACACGGCTGGCGACTGGCGACCGCGGAATCCTGTACCGGTGGCTGGGTCGCCGAGGCGGTGACTGCGATCAGCGGCAGCTCGGCCTGGTTCGACCGCGGCTTCGTCACCTACTCCAACGAGGCCAAGATGGACATGCTCGGCGTGTCGGCGCGCACCCTCGGCGAACACGGCGCGGTCAGCGAAGCGACCGTCGTCGAGATGGCGGCGGGCGCGCTCAGCCGCAGCCTCGCCGACGTCGCCGTGGCCGTCTCGGGCGTGGCCGGCCCCAGCGGCGGCACGGCGGCCAAGCCGGTGGGCATGGTGTGCCTGGCCTGGGCCGCGCGCGACGGCGTCTCGCGCGTGCTCACCGCGCACTTCGACGGCGAGCGCGAGGCCGTGCGTCGGCAAGCCGTCATCCATGCCCTCGAGGGCGTCATCGCCGTCACGGCCGAGGCTTGAGCCGCGTTCGCCGGCAAGCGCGGATTTGCTGTATGCCCGTACAGCTCTTACACTAGCAGCACTGGCCGTGCGCTACCGCACGCATGCAATCTTTGTGCCATAATCCAGCAACCAGACAGGGAAGACTTCCATGGACGACAACAAGGCCAAGGCCCTCGCTGCCGCGCTTTCGCAGATTGAAAAGCAGTTCGGCAAGGGCTCGATCATGCGCATGGGCGACGGCAACGTCGAACGCGACATCCAGACCGTGTCCACCGGCTCGCTCGGGCTCGACATCGCGCTCGGCCTCGGCGGCCTGCCGCGTGGCCGCGTGGTCGAGATCTATGGCCCGGAATCATCCGGCAAGACCACGCTGACCCTGCAGGTCATCGCCGAGATGCAGAAGCTGGGCGGCACTGCAGCCTTCATCGACGCCGAACACGCGCTCGACGTCGGCTACGCCGAGAAGCTCGGCGTCAATATCGAGGACCTGCTGATCTCGCAGCCCGACACCGGCGAGCAGGCGCTCGAGATCGCCGACATGCTGGTGCGCTCGGGCGGGGTCGATATCGTCGTCATCGACTCGGTCGCCGCGCTCACGCCGAAGGCCGAGATCGAGGGCGAGATGGGCGACCAGCTCCCCGGCCTTCAGGCGCGCCTGATGTCGCAGGCGCTACGCAAGCTCACCGCCAACATCAAGCGCACCAACACGCTGGTGATCTTCATCAACCAGATCCGCATGAAGATCGGCGTCATGTTCGGCAGCCCGGAAACCACCACCGGCGGCAATGCGCTCAAGTTCTATGCCTCGGTGCGGATGGACATCCGCCGCACCGGCACGATCAAGAAGGGCGACGAGGTGGTCGGCTCCGAGACCCGCGTCAAGGTGGTCAAGAACAAGGTGTCGCCGCCGTTCAAGGAAGCGCACTTCGACATCCTCTATGGCGAAGGCATTTCGCGCGAGGGCGAGATCATCGACCTCGGCGTCACGCACAAGATCGTCGACAAGTCCGGTGCCTGGTACGCCTACCAGGGCGACAAGATCGGCCAGGGCAAGGACAACTCGCGCGAGTTCCTGCGCAACAACCCGGCGCTGGCGCGTGAGATCGAGAACAAGGTGCGCGCTGCGGTCGGCCTGCCCGCAATGGCGGTGACGACCGCCGCAGCGGCAGCCGCCGAGGCCTGAGCGGGGCCAAGGTCCGGCCATGGCCGTCCCCAGCCTGCGTGAGCGCGCGCTCCGCCACCTGGCGCGGCGCGACCATTCGCGCGCCGAGCTGGCGCGCAAGCTC
Organism: Thauera sp.; assembly: GCF_035444905.1. Lineage (GTDB taxonomy): Bacteria > Pseudomonadota > Gammaproteobacteria > Burkholderiales > Rhodocyclaceae > Thauera. The sequence continues at coordinate 66,565 of NZ_DAOMPS010000001.1, read as the reverse complement.
GCCGCCCATGGTGAGTCGGACGAGGTCGACGCCGTGATCACGCGCATGGGCGAACTCGGCCTGCAGTCCGACAGCCGCTACGCCGAGGCCTTCGTGCGTGGCAAGGCAGCGCGCTTCGGCAGCAGCCGGCTGCGCAGCGAGCTGGCGCGGCGCGGCATCGAGCGTGACCTGATCGAGCAGGCGATCGCGAGCGAATGCGTAGAATCGGAGCTGGAACGCGCACGCCAGGTGCTGCGCAGCCGCTTCAGCTGTGCGCCGGCCGACCCGCGCGAATGGGCGCGCCAGGCGCGCTTCCTGCAAACCCGCGGCTTCGCCCCCGAACTGATCCGCAAGCTGCTGAAAGAGCCCTTCGATGAGTCTGCTTAAGGTCGCCGGCCTGCAAAAGCGCTACAAGGCGCGCACCGTGGTGCACGATGTCGGCTTCGAGGTCGACCCCGGCGAGGTGGTCGGCCTGCTCGGCCCCAACGGCGCGGGCAAGACCACCTGCTTCTACATGATCGTCGGCCTGGTGCGTGCCGACGGCGGTCAGATCACGCTCGATGGCACCGATCTCACCCACCTGCCCATCCACGCCCGCGCCCGCCTCGGCCTGTCCTACCTGCCGCAGGAGATGAGCGTGTTCCGCAAGCTCAGCGTGGCCGAGAACATCCGCGCGGTGCTCGAGCTGCGGGGGCTGGAGACGCGGCAGATCAACGCCCGCCTGGACGAGCTGCTGCTCGAGCTGGGCATCAACCACCTGCGCAACAACACCGCGGTGTCGCTGTCCGGCGGCGAGCGCCGGCGCTGCGAGATCGCCCGCGCACTGGCGACCGACCCGCGCCTGATCCTGCTCGACGAGCCCTTCGCCGGCGTCGACCCGATCGCGGTCATCGACATCCAGAAGATCATCCGCTTCCTCAAGGAGCGCGGCATCGGCGTACTGATCACTGACCACAACGTGCGCGAGACCCTGGGGATCTGCGACCGCGCCTACATCATCAGCGAAGGCCGGGTACTGGCCAGCGGCAAGCCGACCGAGATCATCGACAACGAGCGCGTGCGCCAGGTCTACCTCGGCGAGCATTTCCGCCTGTGAGTGCGCACGCACACCGACCACGATGAAACCCAGCCTCCAGCTCAAGCTCTCCCAGCACCTCACGCTGACGCCGCAACTGCAGCAGTCGATCAAGCTGCTGCAGCTGTCGACCATCGAGCTCAACCAGGAAATCGAGCGCTTCCTGCTCGAGAACCCGATGCTCGAACGCGCCGACAGCGATGGCGTGGAGTTCATGCCCCCTGCCGCGCCGGGCAGCCCGCCCGAGCACGAACTGCAGCAACAGCAGCGCCAGGACGAGGCGCGCGAGGCGGCGCCCGACAGCGCCGGAGCCGAGGCCGGCGAGCCCAGGGAAGGCGGCGAGGGCAGCAGCGAGGACGAGGGCATCGACTGGTCGAACGTCGGCAGCGGCGCCTCGAGCCGCGGCGAGGACGATGACGACGTCGATTACCAGGACCTGCAGGCGGCCGGCGTGTCGCTGCGCGAGCACCTCGACCAGCAGGTCTCGCTGTCGCCACTGTCGGACCGCGACCGCGCCCTGGTGCGCCTGGTGATCGAGGCGCTCGACGATGACGGCTACCTGCACCAGCCGCTCGAGGAACTGCTGGAACTGCTGCCCGAGGAGTCCGAGGTCGAGCTCGACGAGCTCAGCATCGCCCTGCGCCATGTGCAGAACCTCGAGCCGGCGGGGATCGGCGCGCGCAGCCCGCAGGAATGCCTGTCGCTGCAATTGCGCACGCTGCCCGAGAGCGATACCCGGGCGCTCGCGCTCGAGATCGTCGACAAGCATCTCGAGCTCCTCGCCGAGCGCAACTTCGTCAAGCTCAAGAAGCTCACCGGCTGCGACGACGACGGCCTGCGCGCCGCCCATGCCCTGATCTGCAGCCTCGACCCGCACCCGGGCTCGCGCTACTCGAGCGCCGAGACGCGCTACGTGCTGCCCGACGTCGTCGTTCGCAAGCTGCGCGGGCGCTGGGTCGTCACCCTCAACCAGGAGGCGATGCCGCGCCTGCGCATCAACCGCCTGTATGCCAGCCTGCTGCAGCAGAACCGCGGCCAGGGGGGCGGACTCGGCGGCCAGTTGCAGGAAGCACGCTGGCTGATCAAGAACGTCCAGCAGCGCTTCGACACCATCCTGCGGGTGTCTCAGGCCATCGTTGACCAGCAGCGGCAGTTCTTCGATCATGGGGAGGTGGCGATGCGGCCACTCACTCTCCGGGAGATCGCAGACCAGCTCGAGCTGCACGAATCCACCGTCTCGCGCGTCACCACGCAGAAGTACATGGCGAGCCCGCGCGGTGTGTTCGAACTCAAGTATTTCTTCGGCAGTCACGTCGCCACCGATACCGGTGGAGCGGCATCCTCGACGGCGATTCGCGCGCTGATTCGCCAGCTGGTGGATGCAGAAGACAGCAAGAAGCCGCTGTCCGACGCCAAGATTGCGGAAGTCCTTGGCCAGCAGGGTATCGTGGTCGCACGGCGCACGATCGCCAAGTACCGTGAATCCCTCAATATCCCGCCGGTCAGTCTGCGCAAATCCATCTGACAACAACAGGAGTAAACATGAATCTCAACATCACCGGGCGCCATGTCGAAGTCACCCCGGCCATTCGCGACTACGTGACTTCCAAGCTCGATCGCGTCATCCGTCACTTCGACAACGTCACCAGTGTCGCGGTGATCCTCTCGGTCGAGAAACTCAAGCAAAAGGCTGAAGTCACGCTGCACGTGCGCGGCAAGGACATCTTCGTCGAGAGCGACGACGCCGACCTGTATGCCGCGATCGACGCGATGAGCGACAAGCTCGACCGTCAGGTTCAGAAGTACAAGCAGAAGCAGGCCGACCACAACCACGAAACGATCAAGCACCAGGCCCCCGAAGTCTGACGCTTTCGTTACCGCCCCGCGTCCGGGGTGTGGTTATAATGCGCGCGTTTTCACGACGCGAGCCCCACTCGCCCCGGACCGTCCAATCGCAGTTCCCGACCTAGGCGGTTCAGCCATTGCGCAAGCCTTCCAGCGAATGAGCCTGATATCTCAACTCCTGCCACTTTCCAACGTGGTGGTCGATCTCGACGCCAGCAGCAAGAAGCGCGTCTTCGAGCAGGCGGGCCTGTTGTTCGAGAACAACCAGGGCATCGGCCGCAGCACCGTGTTCGACAGCCTGTTCACCCGCGAACGACTCGGCTCCACCGGGCTCGGTCAAGGCATCGCGATTCCGCACGGCCGCATCAAGGGCCTGAAGGACGCCGCCGGCGCCTTCCTGCGCCTGGGCACGCCGGTGCAGTTCGACGCCCCGGACGGGCGGCCGGTGAACATGCTGTTCGTCCTCCTCGTTCCGGAGCAGGCGAACGAAACCCACCTGCAACTGCTGTCCGAGCTCGCGCAGATGTTCAGCGATCGCGACTTCCGCGAAGCCCTGCTCAATGCGCCGGACGCGGCCCACATCCATCAGATCTTCATGAACTGGGGCGCCGATGCGGCAGACCAGCGTCGCGCGGCTGTATGAGGCGTACCGTGACAGCCTGAAGCTGTGCCACCTGAGCGGGCGCCTTGACGCGCGCATCGCGGTGGCCGAAGAACGCATCTGGCCCGCCGATCTGGTGGGCCACCTCAACCTGATCCACCCGACCCGTCTGCAGATCCTCGGAGCCGCCGAGCTCGCCTGGGCACGTCGCCAGTCGAACGAGAAGGTCGCGCATCACCTCAACGAGATCCTCTCCGCGCGTCCGCCGGCCATCATCGTCGCCGACGGCTGCGAGGTGCCCAACATCGTGCACGGCATCTGCGCCGCCCACGACGTCGCCCTGCTCACGACAGAGCATCCAGCGGCCAGCGTGATCGACCAGCTTCGCCTCTACCTGTCGCGCGAGCTGGCCGAGAAGGCTTCGCTGCACGGCGTGTTCATGGACGTGCTCGGCCTGGGCGTGCTGATCACCGGCGACTCGGGCGCAGGCAAGTCCGAACTCGCACTCGAACTGATCTCGCGCGGCCACGGCCTGGTGGCGGACGATGTCGTCGAGCTGTCGCGCATCGCGCCCACCGTGCTCGAGGGACGCTGCCCCGAACTGCTGCAGGACTTCATCGAGGTCCGCGGCCTGGGCATCATCAACATCCGCACGATCTTTGGCGAGACGGCGTGCCGGCGCAAGATGCGCCTGCGCCTGATCTGCCATCTCGAGCGCCGCCAGCCCGGCCCGGGCGATCCGACCCGCCTGCCGGTGCAGCAGGAGACGCAGGACATCCTCGGCGTCAAGATCTCGCGCGTGGTGCTGCCGGTGGCTGCCGGGCGCAACCTCGCGGTGCTGCTCGAGGCGGCGGTGCGCTCGACCATTCTTCAACTGCGCGGCATCGACTCGACGCAGGAGTTCATCGATCGCCAGATGCAGGCGATGAGCCCGGGAGGCGATCGCGACGAGGACGGCGTCCGGCCATGAGCCGCACGGTCCGCATCTGGCTGATGCGCGACCTGCTGATCCTCATCGTCGCTGCCGTCTTGCTGCTCGCCAGCCTGCGCGAGTTGCTGAGCTGAGCCGCGCGCCCGCCCCCCGAACGACGCGCACTTGCCGCCCTGCGCATGCGGCTGTTACCCTCAGCCGCTTTGCAGCAGCGCACGCGCCGGCCATGACCACCCCCACGGATTACCTCGAACGCATCCTCAACGCGCAGGTGTACGACGTCGCCGTCGAGACCCCGCTCGACCTCGCCAGCAACCTGTCGGCGCGCACCCACAACCGCATCTTCCTCAAGCGCGAGGACATGCAGCCGGTGTTCAGTTTCAAGATCCGCGGCGCCTACAACAAGATGGCCAAGCTCTCGCCGCAGGCCCTGAAGCGCGGCGTGATCTGCGCCTCGGCGGGCAACCACGCCCAGGGCGTGGCACTGTCGGCGGCCAGGCTCGGCGTGCGCGCGGTGATCGTGATGCCGAGCACCACGCCGGCAATCAAGATCGACGCGGTGAAGGCGCGCGGCGGCGAGGTCGTGCTCGCCGGCGAATCCTATTCCGATGCCTATGCCCACGCCCTGGAGCTGGAGAAGGCCGAGAAGCTGACCTTCGTGCACCCCTTCGACGACCCCGACGTCATCGCCGGCCAGGGTACGGTGGGGATGGAGATCCTGCGCGCGCATCCGAAGCCGATCCACGCCGTGTTCTGCTGTGTCGGCGGCGGCGGCCTGATCGCCGGCGTGGCGGCCTACATCAAGCGCCTGCGCCCGGAGACGAAGATCATCGGTGTCGAGGCGGTCGACGCCGACGCGATGACGCAGTCGCTCGCGGCCGGCCAGCGCATCGCCCTCGAGCAGGTCGGCATCTTCGCCGATGGCGCCGCGGTGAAGGAGGTGGGCGCCGAGACCTTCCGCCTGTGCCAGCAGTACGTGGACGAGATGATCGTGGTCGACAACGACGCCATCTGCGCCGCGATCAAGGACGTGTTCGAGGACACCCGTTCCATCCTCGAGCCCGCCGGCGCGCTCGCCGTGGCCGGCGCCAAGGAATACGTGCGCCGCAACAAGCTGCGCGACAAGAACCTGGTGGCGGTGGCCTCGGGCGCGAACATGAACTTCGACCGCCTGCGCTTCGTCGCCGAGCGCGCCGAACTCGGCGAGCAGCGCGAGGCCGTGCTGGCGGTGTCAATCCCCGAGAAACCGGGCTCGTTCAAGAAGTTCATCAGCGTGCTCGGCAACCGCAACATCACCGAGTTCAACTACCGCTACGCCGACCCGCAGCAGGCCCACATCTTCGTCGGCGTCACCGTGCACAACCGCAACGAGGTCGGCCGCCTGGTCGAGATGCTCGAGCGCCACGAATTGCCCGCGCTCGACCTCACCGACGACGAACTGGCCAAGACCCACGTGCGCTACATGGTCGGTGGCCGCGCGCCGCAGGCCGAGAATGAAGTGGTGTACCGCTTCATCTTCCCCGAGCGCCCCGGCGCCCTGATGAATTTCCTCTCCAACCTGCGCTCGGACTGGAACATCTCGCTGTTCCACTACCGCAACCACGGCTCGGACTTTGGCCGCGTGCTGGTCGGCATGCAGGTGCCGCCGCAGGACAAGGCAGCGTTCGACGACTTCCTGCAGCGTCTGGGCTACGACTACGTGGCCGAGAACGACAACCCGGCCTACCGCCTGTTCCTGTCCTCCAGCGCCGGCTGAGCCCGACCGCCTTAGCGCTGCGCCGGCGCCGCGCCGGCCTCGGTGACGATCCAGGCCATGGGCTTGTCATGGCCCTGCGGCAAGGTGCTCGGCACACGGCCGATCTCGAAGCCGACGCCGACCGCCACCGTGTCCATGCCGGCCAGGGTGCGGTCGAAATAGCCGCCGCCATAGCCGAGCCGGTAGCCACGCGCGTCGAAGGCGTTGAGCGGCACCAGCACCACATCCGGCACCAGCGCCTCGCCCTGCGCGGGGTGCGGAATGCCATGGCGGTCGAGCGGCATCGGCTCGCCCGGTGTCCACGCGCGGAACACCATCGCGGCGTTGCGCTCCAACACCACCGGCAGCGCTGCCACCCGGCCCGGATGAGCGCCCAGCCAGTGCGTGACCCACGCGCGCAGGTCGGGCTCGGCCCGATAGGGCCAGCAGAATCCCAGCCGCAGGGGCTGCAAGGCCTCCATCAGCTCGTCCAGGTGCGCGCTCATGCGTCCGGTGAGGGTCTCGCGCAGTGCCGCCGGCATCGCCTGGCGAGCCCGCAACGCGGCCTCGCGCAGCCGCTTCCGCTCTGCAGCAAAATCGGGCTCGACAAGCGCATCAAGGGCAGGAAGCGGTTTCATGACTGTGATATGGTAGGCCTTGAACAGGAGGCATCGTAGGGTATGAGAAAAGCATTCTGGGCAAGCTTGTTCGCCGCAGCATTCCTGCTGCCCGGAAAAGCCAGCACACAGCCCGCCAACACCATGGCGGCGGTCTCGGGGGCGGACCGTATCGTCGCCGCACGCGAGGCCCTGCGCAAGGGGGATCGTGCCCGCCTGGAGGCACTCGCGGCGGTCCGCGAGCCGCATGTGCTGGACATCTACCCGCGCTACTGGCTGCTGATGAACCAGCTTGCGCGCAGCGAACCGCCACCGGCGCGCGCCCTGCGCGACTTCATCGACGCCGAGGACGGCAGCAATCTCGCCGAGCGCCTGCGCGCCGACTGGCTGCGGCGCATGGCCAGGGACGGTGACTGGACCGGCTTCGTCGCCCTGTTCCCGGAGCTGCAGAATCCGGATGCGGAATTGCGCTGCTCGGCGTGGACCGCCCGCCTGCTCACCGGCGACGCCAGCGCCCTCGCCGAGGTGGCGGCGCAATGGGACGCGCTGCAGTCGGCCCCGGCGAGCTGCGACATGCCGCTGAGTGCCGCCGTCGAGCGCGGCAGCGTGAGCGAGGATCGCGTGTGGTGGCGCATCCGCCGCCAGATCGACACCCGCAGCCCGAACGATGCCCTCGCCAGCCTGGCCCTGCTGCCGCCAGAGGTGGCGCCGGCGCGCGTCGACCTCGACCAGGCGATCCGCTCGCCAGGCCCCTGGCTGGATCGCCTGCCGGCCAACTTCGCCGTCACCCGCGCCGGGCGTGAGCTCGCGCTGGCCGCGCTGGTCCGCCTCACCCGCGAGGACTGGCCCGCGGCCCAGCTCCGGCTGCTGCGCATCCAGGACCGCCTGAGCGCCGAGGAGCGCAACTACGCGAACCTGGTGATGGCCATGCACGCCGCGATCGGCCGCCGTCCCGAGGCCATGGGGCTGTATGCCGCCGCCGGCAGCATCGACACCACCCCGATGCAGCGCGCCTGGCGGGTGCGCGCCGCGCTGCGCGCGCAGGACTGGCGTGCGGTGCGCAGCGCGATCGAGGCCCTGCCGGCCGAGGAACGTGACAGCCCCGACTGGCTCTACTGGCTCGGGCGCGCCCACGCCGCCAGCGGCAACCGCGACGAGGCCGAGTCCCTCTACCTGCGCATCGCCGGCGAGCCGCATTTCTACGGCATGCTCGCCGCCGAGGAGTTCGGTCAGCTCTTCATGCCCCCGCCGTCGACCGCGCCGCTGCCACGGGCCAAGCTCGACGAAGCCGAACGCGACCCGAGCCTGCGCCGCGCGCTCGCGCTGTATCAGCTCGACATGCGCACCGAGGCCCTCCGCGAATGGGTATGGGGCGTGCGCAACCGCGACGAACAATTCCGCCTGGCCGCGGCCCACCTCGCGCTGCGCCACGAACTCTACGATCGCGCGATCAACACCGCCGAGCTTGCCAACCCGCGCAGCAATTTCGAGCTGCGCTTCCTCACCCCTTATCGCGACCTCATCGAACCTCAGGTGCGCGCGCAGGGCCTGGACCTGGGCTGGGTGTACGGCCTGATGCGCCAGGAGAGCCGCTTCGTCATCCCGGCGCACTCGAGCGCCGGCGCCCAGGGCCTGATGCAGGTCATGCCGGACACCGGCAAGTGGGTCGCCAACCGCATCGGCCTTTCGAACTACCACCCGCGCCTGCTCACCGACCCCAATACCAACGTGCTGCTCGGCACCAGCTACATGCGCCTGATCATGGAAGGGCTGGACGACCACCCGGTGCTCGCCAGCGCCGGCTACAACGCCGGCCCGGGGCGCGCACGGCGCTGGCGTGATGCACAACCGCTGGAAGGCGCGATCTATGCCGAGACCATCCCCTTCGACGAAACCCGCGACTACGTCAAGAAGGTGCTGGCCAATGCCGTCGTCTATGCGGCCATGCTCGAAGGGCAGCCGCAATCGCTGAAGGCGCGCCTTGGCACGATCGCCCCGGGCGCGGCCAGCGAGTAAGCTTCGGCCCTGCGATGCCCTCTCACCCCGATAACAACACTGATCGAGTCGAACCATGAATCCGAAACGCGTCGTCCTCGTCGGCGGCTCCGGCTTTATCGGCAGCGCCGTCGCCAATCGACTGTCCGCCGCGGACATCAGAGTGCTGATCCCCACCCGCCGCCGTAGCCGCGCCGGCCATGTGCTGCTGCTGCCCAAGGTCGATGTGGTCGAGGCCGACGTCCATGACCCCGCCACCCTGGCCCGCCTGTTCGCCGGCGCCGACGCCGTCGTCAGTCTGGTCGGTGTGCTGCATTCGCGCCCCGGCACGCCCTTCGGCCCGGCCTTCGCCCGCAACCACGTCGAGCTGCCGCAGAAAATCGTCGCCGCCTGCCGCGCCGCCGGCGTCACCCGCCTGGTGCACATCAGCGCACTGGGCGCGAGCAGCGACGGCCCCTCGGAATACCAGCGCTCGAAGGCCGCCGGCGAGACCGCGATCCGCACCGCCGGCCCCGACATCGCCTGGACCATCCTGCGCCCATCGGTGGTGTTCGGCCGTGGCGACAGCTTTCTCAACCTGTTCGCCCGGCTCGCGGCCCTGTTCCCGGTGCTGCCCCTGGCGGGCGCCCACGCGCGCTTCCAGCCGGTGTACGTGGAGGACGTGGCCGAGGTCGTGTGGCAGAGCCTGGTGCGCCCCGAGGCGGTGGGCCAGACCTATGAACTGGCCGGCCCGAGCGTGTACACCCTGCGCCAGCTCGTCGAATACGTCTCGGCCCTGACTGGCAAGCCGCGTCCGATCGTGCCCCTGCCCGAGGGCCTGGCGATGCTGCAGGCGCGCATGATGGAACTCGCGCCGCAGCCGCTGATGAGCCGCGACAATGTGCGCTCGATGCGGGCGGACAACGTCGCCAGCGGTCCGCCGCTGCCCTTCGGCCTGCAGCCGACCGCACTCGAGGCGGTCGCGCCGGCCTGGCTGGGCGACGAAGCGACGCGCGCCCACTACTATCCCTTCCGCCGCCAGGCGCGGCGCTGACGGCCTCATTCCGATCCTTTCCACCGTGACCCGGAGTCCACGATGAAGCTCATCATCGGCAACAAGAACTACTCGTCCTGGTCCCTGCGCGCCTGGCTCGCCGCGCGCGAAGGCGGCTTCACCTTCGAGGAGATCCGCATCCCGCTGTTCATCCCCGGCAGCCGCGAGCGCATCCTGTCGCACTCGCCCTCGGGCAAGGTGCCCTGCCTGATCGACCATGGCTTCACCGTGTGGGATTCGCTGGCGATCGGCGAATACCTCGCCGAAAAGGCCCCTGCGCTGCTTCCCGCCGACCCTGCCGCGCGGGCGATCGCGCGCGCGGCCACCGCCGAGATGCACGCCGGCTTCCAGAACCTGCGCAGCCGCATGCCGATGAACATCCGCAAGGACTACGCCGGCTTCGGCCACAGCCCCGAGGTGGACGCCGACATCGCGCGCATCGTGGCGCTGTGGACCGACTGCCGCGGCCGCTTCGGTGGCGGCGGTCCCTACCTGTTCGGCCACTTCACGCTCGCCGACGCGGCCTTCGCGCCGGTCGCCTTCCGCTTCCAGACCTATGGCGTGAAGCCCGAGGGCGTGGCCGGCGAGTATGCCGCCACCCTGCTCGCCAACGCGCACATGCAGGAATGGGCGGCGGCCGCGCGCGCCGAGACCGAAGCCATCCCGGAAGAGGACCTCTACGGCTGATGCAGGCCTATGAGGTGGGTGGGGCGGTGCGTGACGCCCTGCTCGGATTGCCGGTCAAGGACCGCGACTGGGTCGTCGTCGGCAGCACCGCGGAAGCCATGCTCGCGCAGGGCTTCCGGCCGGTGGGGCGCGACTTCCCGGTGTTCCTGCACCCGGACAGCAATGAGGAATACGCGCTCGCACGCACCGAGCGCAAGTCGGGGCGCGGCTACACCGGCTTCGTCTGCCATGCTTCGCCCGAGGTCACGCTCGAGGAGGACCTGCGCCGGCGCGACCTCACCATCAATGCCATCGCCCGCGATGCCGACGGGCGACTGATCGACCCCTATGGCGGCGTCGCCGATCTCGAGGCGCGCCTCTTTCGCCACGTCTCGCCGGCCTTCGCCGAGGACCCCTTGCGCATCCTGCGCGTGGCCCGCTTCGCGGCGCGCTTCACCGACTTCAGCATCGCGCCCGAAACGCTCGCGCTGATGCGCCAGATGGTGGCTGCCGGCGAGGTGGACCACCTGGTCGCCGAGCGCGTCTGGCAGGAGCTCGCGCGCGGGCTGATGGAAACACGCCCCTCGCGCATGATCCGCAGCCTGCGCGACTGCGGTGCGCTCGCCCGCATCCTGCCCGAACTCGACCGCCTGTTCGGCATCCCCCAGCCGGCCCGGCACCACCCCGAGATCGACACCGGCGAGCATGTGCTGATGGTCATCGATCAGGCCGCGGCCGCGGCACAGCCGCTGGCGGTGCGCTGGGCCTGCCTGCTGCACGACCTGGGCAAGGGTGACACGCCCGCCGCCGTCCTGCCGCACCACTATGGCCACGAGGCCGCCAGCGCGCGGCGCGCACGCGAAGTGTCGGAGCGTCTCAAGGCACCCGCCGACTGCCGTGAGCTGGCCGAAATGCTGGCGCGCGAACACGGCATCCTCGGCCAGGCTGCCAGCCTGCGCGCAGACACCATGGTCAAGCTGATCGAGCGCTGTGACGCACTGCGCCGCCCCGAGCGCTTCATGCTGATGCTGCAGGGCGCGGCCTGCGACCACGCCGGACGCGGCGACCAGCGGGAATCCGTCACGGACTGGCCGCCACTGGCGCGCTGGGCGGCAGTGCTTCACGCGGTGCGCGGGATCGACGCGGGTACAATCGCCCGCAATTGCCGTGACAAGGCACTGATCCCGCAGGCCCTTCACGCTGCCCGCGTAGCGGCCGTGAAGGCGCTCGACCGCAAGGAAGAACAATGAATACCACCCGCTTCGGTGAGCTCGAGGTGCTGTGCCACGCACCCGCCCGCCCCACTCACACCGCGCCGCTGCTGTTCGTGCATGGCGCCTATGTCGCCGCCTGGTGCTGGGAAGAGCATTTCCTGCCCTGGTTCGCCGCGCGCGGCTGGTCCGCCTATGCGCTGTCGCTGTCCGGCCACGGCGGCAGCCGCCAGCGCGAGCACCTCGACTCCTATTCGATCGACGACTACGTGCGCGACGTCGCCGAGGTCGCCGCCAAGCTGCCGGCCGCGCCGGTGCTGATCGGCCACTCGATGGGCGGCATGGTGGTGCAGAAGTACCTCGAGCAGTACGACGCGCCAGCCACCGTGCTGATGTCCTCGGTGCCGCCGCAGGGGCTGATGGGCTCGGCCTTCGGTCTCATGTTGAAGCGCCCCGCCCTGCTCTCAGACCTCAACGCCATCATGGCGGGCAACGACGTCAACATCGAGAGCCTGCGCGAAGCCCTGTTCCACCAGCCGGTCGATGCCGCCGACCTGCGCCGCTACTACATGCTCAGCCAGCCCGAGTCGCACCGTGCGATCTGGGACATCTCGCTGTTCAACCTGCCGCACCCCGCACGCATGCACCAGGCGCCGATGCTGATCCTCGGCGCCAGCCACGACGCCCTGATCCCTGCCGACCAGGTGCATATGACGGCGGCCACCTATGGCCGTCGGGCCGAGATCTTCCCCGACATGGGCCACGGCATGATGCTCGAGCACGGCTGGCAGGACGTCGCCGCCCGCATCGAGGCCTGGCTGGTCGAGCGCCAGCTCTGAGCCCCAAGCGGCGCGGCCTGTGCGCTACAGGGTGTGCAGGCGGTCACCGCGCGCAAAACCGAGCAAGGGCGCATCGAGCCCCCTGGTGAAGGCCAGCACCTTGAACAGCTCGCCCATCTCCTGCGGCGCGGTCAGACGATGGACCGCGCGCGCCGCCCGGATGTAGTCCGCGCCTTCACGCGGCCCGCGCCGCTCCAGGCACTCGAGCACGCCGCAGTTGAACAGGAACTGCGCCTGCGTGGCATAGCCCTGGACCTGCAGCCCGGCATCGAAGCCGGCGGTGGCGACCGCGGTGAAATCGACGAAGGCGGTAATGTCGTTGAGTCCAGGCCACAGGAAGGGGTCGCCATGGGCGTGATGGCGGTAGTAGCACAGCAAGGTGCCATTGGCGCGCGAAGGCAGGTAGTACTCGGCACGCGGATAGCCGTAATCGATCAGCAGCATCAGGCCGCGCTGCAGACGCTCGGCCCAGGCCTGGACCCAGGCATTGCCCGCCAGATTCAACTCGCTGACGTATTCGCCCTGCGCCGGCACCGGCAGCTCGAGCGCGCGCGCGGCGGCCAGCACCGCGCCGGCGGCGGGCTGGTCGGCCCAGCACAGCCGGCGCACACCAGCGGCATCGCGCTCGAACGCGACCCCGCGCTCGAAAAGCCCCTCGGCACGCGACACGACCAGATGCACCGGCATCACGTCGAGCACCTCGTTCGCCACCACCACGCCTTCGAAGTGGTCAGGCAGGGCGTCGAGCCAGCGCACGCGCGCGGCGAGCTTGGGCGCCCGCGCCGCCAGGGTGTCAAACTGACGCGCACGCAACTCGCCCGACAGCTCGAGGATGCCGTAGGCTTGCGGCAGACAGCCACGCCGCTCGAGCTCGAGCAGCATGTCGGCGGCGAGCAGGCCGGTACCGGCGCCGACCTCGATCAGCTCGGGCGCGCTCGCGCGCAGCCCCTGTTCGACCTGCGCCGCCAGGGCCTGACCGAACAGCGGCGTCAGCTCGGGCGCCGTGATGAAATCGCCGCCCGGCCCGAACTTTCGGGCGCCGCCGCTGTAATAGCCAAGGCCGGGCGCATACAGGGCCAGCTCCATGTAGCGCGAGAACGGGATCCAGCCCCCCGCCGCGGCGATCTCGGCGACGATCAGTTCGAGCAGGCGCGCGCTCTGGGCGCGCGCATCGGCAGTGGGTTCGGGCAGGGAAGACATGGCAGGATCGATGCGGCGCGACGGAAGTCCGCGATTGTAATGGCAGGCCGAACAACCGAGTTGGACAAGCGATGACGCCCCCTCCCCCTTTCGCCTCGACACAGGCCGTTGACGACGCCAGCAACACCGCGCCGCTGATCCTCGTCACCGGCGCCGCACGCCGGGTTGGCGCCGAGATCGCGCGCCAGCTGCATGCGGCCGGCGCGCGCGTGGCCCTGCACTACCGCCGCAGCGCGGACGAGGCCGAGACCCTGGCGGCCGCCTTCAACCGCCAGCGCCCCGACTCCGCCTTCACCGTCGGCGGCGACCTCGCGCGCTTCGGCGCCGCGGAGGACATCGCCGCCCAGGTCCTGGCCCGCAGCGCGCAGGTCGATGGCCTGGTCAACAACGCCTCGAGCTTCTTTGCCACCCCGCTCGGAAAGATCGACCGCGCCGCCTGGGACGAGCTCATGGGCTCCAACCTGATGGGGCCGCTGTTCCTGTCGCAGGCGCTCGCGCCGGCGCTCCGGGCCAGCGCCGGCGCGATCGTCAACATCGTGGACATCCACGCCGAACGCCCGCTGCAGCGCTACCCGCTGTACAGCGCGGCCAAGGCCGGGCTGGGCGCGCTGACCCGCGCCCTGGCCATCGAGCTCGCGCCCCGGGTCAGGGTCAACGGCGTCTCGCCCGGACCGATCGACTGGCCCGAGGACGAGCAGTTCTCCGCCGCCGAGCGCGCGCAGATCATCGAGCACACCTTGCTCAAGCGCGTCGGCAGCGCCGACGACATCGCCCGCACGGTGCGTTTCCTGATGTTCGACGCGCCCTACATCACCGGCCAGATCATCGCCGTCGATGGCGGACGCAGTGCGCATCTGTGAGGCAGCCGCAGCGGGCAGGCGTATAATTCGGCTCGTTTTTCCCGTCGATCGAGTTAGCCCGTGTCCCTTGCCACCGCCCCTGCCGCGCCCCCCGTCGCCCCGCCTGCCCCGGTCGGCAGCGAGGCCGACGTGCGCCACTCCAATACCTTCCTGCGCCTGAAGAAGAAGCTCGAACGCAGCGTCGGCGAGGCGATCGGCGACTACAACATGATCGGCGATGGCGACACCGTGATGGTGTGCGTCTCCGGCGGCAAGGACTCCTACACCCTGCTGTCCTGCCTGCTGGCGCTGCGCGAGCGCGCACCGGTGGATTTCCGCATCGTGGCGATGAACCTCGACCAGAAGCAACCCGGCTTCCCCGACCACGTGCTGCCCGACTATTTCGAGTCGATCGGCGTCGAGTACCGGATCGTCACCGAGGACACCTACTCGATCGTCAAGGACAAGATCCCTGAGGGCAAGACCACCTGCTCGCTGTGCTCGCGCCTGCGCCGCGGCATCATCTACCGCAGCGCCAGGGAGATCGGCGCCACCCGCATCGCGCTCGGCCACCACCGCGACGACATGCTCGAAACCCTGTTCCTCAACATGTTCTTCGGCGGCAAGATCAAGGCCATGCCACCCAAGCTGGTGAGCGACGACGGCCAGCACGTCGTCATCCGCCCGCTCGCCTACTGCACCGAGGCCGACATCGCCCGCTTTGCGCGCACGATGGACTTCCCGATCATCCCGTGCAATCTGTGTGGTTCGCAGGAGAACGCCCAGCGCAAGCAGATCAAGGCCATGCTGCAGGGCTGGGCGCGCGACTACCCGGGCCGCATCGAATCGCTCGCCACCGCGTTGAAGAACGTCGTGCCCTCGCATCTGGCCGACGCGCGCCTGTTCGACTTCGTCGGCCTCAGCCGGCAGACGGTAGTGGATGAGGGCGACACTGCCTTCGACCCGCCCGAGCTGCCCCCCGCCCAGGCCGCCACCGTGCGCCTGCTGATGCCCGGGGACCAAGCCTGATGTCCGAGCGGAAGAACCTCTGCGTCCTCGTCGCGCTGCACCGTGACAACGGGCCGCTCGCCACGCAGTTGGGCGAACAGGAGGCTCTTCACGCCGCCGAGCGCTGCGCCAACCGCATCGAGCGCGCGATCGCCGCACAAGGCGGACGCATCGTGCTCACCGCGACCGGCACCACCATTGCCTGCTTCGAGCGCTGCGACGCCGGCGTGCTCGCCGCCCACGACGCACTGCAGCGCATCCGCAGCTTGCCGCCGCTGCGCGGCGCCCGCCAGCCGGTACGCCTGGGGTTGCACTACGGCATCGTCGAGCTCACCGATGCAGGCCCCGCCGGCGAGGGCGTCAGCTTCGCCCTAGAGCTCGCTGCCCTGTGCGCCACCGAGCAGGCACTGGCCTCGGCAACCGCGGCGATGCTGCTCACCAGCAGCGCGCGCCCCCTGCTGAGCAGCAAGCCGCTCGCCGAAGCGGCCTTCAGCCGGCTGCCCTTCGAAGTCTTCGCCATCGGCCAGCGTGGCGGCCTGGTCACCTCCATTCCGCCGACGGCGCGGCTGTCGCAGCGCCTGCGCCTGCGCCATCAGGAAGAAGTGCTGTTCGTCGAGGAGCAGCGCCCGGTGCTGTTGCTGGGCAGGGAGCTGGGCAATGACCTCGCGATCATGGACCCGCGCGCGTCACGCCAGCATGCGCGCATCGAGCGCAGGCGCGAGGGCTTCGTGCTTTTCGACCAGAGCACCAACGGCACCTTCGTCGCCCTCGACGGTCAGCCGGAGCGCTGCATCAAGCAGGACAAGCTGGTGCTCAACGGGCCGGGTCGCATCGGCTGCGGCTTCTCGGCCAACGAGATCGAGCGCGACCTGGTGTTCTTCGACATCGTTTGAGGCCGGCGCGGGGCCTTGCCCCACGCCGTGCCGCGCGCGATCAGCCCTTCATGCACTCGCTGAGAAAGGCCTTGCGCTTGGCGCCCTTGAGCGACTGCTCGGTGGCCGCCTGGTTGCAGGCTCGGGTGCGCGCCTTGTCGTCCACCGCCTCATCGGCAACATCGTCCGCCGCAGCCACGACTGCGGGCACGGCTGCAGCCGACACCGGGCTGGACTGGGCAGCGCCCGCCCCTGCGCCCGCCTCCGTCGCCGGCTGCGCTGCCCCCGCGTCGTGACGCCCCTTCAGGCACCCGCTCATGAAGGCCTTGCGCTCATCGCCCTTGAGCTGCTGCTCCTTGGCCTCGGCATTGCAGCGCCTCATGCGTTCGTGCTGAGGATTGGCCATGGCCTCGGCGGGCGCCAGCATCATCATCACCAGCGTCGCAGCAGTGGCGCACAGAATGGTCTTCATCGGAACTCCTCCTTGTCCAATTTACGCGAAATGCGTAGCCGGATTCTGCGTTTGTCATATTTTCGTGTCAATGCCAAAGTCATTGACACGGATCGCTCGGCGGTGCCTGGCGGGTGTGCTGCGGGCGGAGGTGCTGGCCAGTGATCACGAGCGAGCTGGCCGCGCTCGGCGGCCTCGCCGTGGCGGCCTTCCTCGCCGCGACCCTGCTGCCCGGCGGCTCGGAAGCCGTGTTCGCCGGCGTGCTCGCACTACACCCTGAGCTCGGCCTGGCTGCCCTGCTCGTCGCCACCCTGGCCAACACCGCCGGCGGCATGAGCACCTACCTGCTCGGCCGCCTGCTGCCGCGCAAGGAAGTGCCCGCAAGACTCGCCACCGTGCAGCGCTGGGGCAGCCTCAGCCTGCTGCTGTCCTGGGCGCCGCTGCTTGGCGATGCGCTGTGCGCCGCCGCCGGTGTGCTGCGCCTGAACTGGCTCGCCTGCATGCTGTGGATGGCGATCGGCAAGGGCCTGCGCTACGCCGCGATCCTGTGGCTGATGGCCTGAGCACCTCGGCGCCGGCCGGCGGTCCAACTCGTGCTGGCCTATACTCGGGGCCACCTCGTCGTTTCCCGCCACACCCGCAACAGGAGCCCGCATGTCCGACATCGAACGCCATGGCACCACCGCGCGCTATGCCGACGCCGTCATCCACAACGGCGTGATCCACCTCGTCGAGGTGCCCACGCACAGCGACGGCGACATCCGGCAGCAGACTCAGGAAGTGCTCGACAGCCTCGCTCGCCAGCTCGAGGCGCTCGGCAGCGACCGCTCGCGCATCCTGATGGCCACCCTCTACCTCACCGACCTCGCCGACAGCGACGGCATGAACGCCGTGTGGGAGGCCTGGCTGCCACCCGGCTGCGCACCGTCGCGCGCCTGCGTGCAGGTGGCCGGCCTGGTCGACGCGGGCTGGCGCATCGAGATCGCCCTGACGGCCGCACTCAACTAAGCCACACCATCGATAAGGTCTTGAATTTTGCTGCATGGTGCACTGCGGTTCGCTAGAATTGGCGGCTCCCTGCAGCAGTTTCCCCGGTATCCCCATGAGCCAACGTCTGCGCGAAATCCCCTACAACTACACCTCGTTCTCCGACCGCGAGATCATCATCCGCCTGCTCGGCAGCGAGGCATGGGCGGTGCTCGACGAGTTGCGCACCGAGCGCGTCACCGGCCGCTCCGCGCGCATGCTGTACGAGGTGCTGGGCGATATCTGGGTGGTGCGGCGCAACCCTTACCTCGAGGATGACCTGCTCACCAGCCGCGAACGCCGCGAGGCACTGATCGGTGCCCTCCACCACCGCCTGAACGAGGTCGACAAGCGCCGCCAGGGCAATGACCGCGTCGCCATGCTGATCGTGCGCGGGCGCGAGGCGGTGTCGGACTTCGAGCGCTGGTTCGACGACAGCGCGCGCCGGCGCAAGGCGGTGCTCAAGGCGCTGTCCAGGCACACCCGCCGCGACAACATCTGCTTCGACGGTCACGCCCGCGTCTCCCACGTCACCGATGCCACCGACTGGCGCGTCGAATACCCCTTCGTCGTGCTCTACCCCGACACCGAGGAAGAGATGGCGCCGCTGGTGCGCGAATGCATCTCCCAGGGCCTGACCATCATCCCGCGCGGCGGCGGCACCGGCTACACCGGCGGTGCCGTGCCGCTCGACGCCAGTTCGGTGGTGATCAACACCGAGAAGCTGATCTCGATCAGCGCGGTCGAGGACATCGTGCTGCCGGGCGTCGATGGGCCGATGAGCGCGTCCTACCCGACCATCCGCACCGGCGCCGGCGTGGTCACCGAACGCGTGTCCGAAGCCGCCGCCGCGGCCGGTCGCGTGTTCGCGGTCGACCCGACCTCGGCCAGCGCGTCCTGCATCGGCGGCAACATCGCCATGAACGCCGGCGGCAAGAAGGCCGTGCTGTGGGGTACCGCGCTCGACAACCTGGCGTGGTGGAAGATGGTCACGCCCGACGGCAACTGGCTCGAGGTCGAACGCCTGGATCACAACTTCGGCAAGATCCACGAGCAGCAGACCGTCCGCTTCCGCCTGCGCCGCTTCGACGGCCTCAACTACCGGCCGCTCGGCGAGGAGATCCTGTCGATGCCGGGCGCCGCCTGCCGCAAGGTCGGGCTGGGCAAGGACGTCACCGACAAGTTCCTCGGCGGCGTGCCCGGGGTGCAGAAGGAAGGCACCGACGGCCTGATCGTCGCCGCGCGCTGGGTGCTGCACAAGATGCCGCCCCACACGCGCACGGTGTGCCTGGAGTTCTTCGGCCAGGTGCGCGAGGCCGTGCCGGCGATCGTCGAGATCACCGACTACTTCAAGCCGGGCGGTGCCGGGCATGCCACGGGCGTCCAGCTCGCCGGCCTCGAGCACCTCGACGAGCGCTACGTCAAGGCGGTGGGCTACGCCACCAAGGCCAAGCGCCACGGCCGGCCGAAGATGGTGCTGATCGGCGACATCGTCGGCCACGACGAGGACGCGGTGATGAAGGCCGCCTCCGAGGTGGTGCGCATGACCAATGCGCGCGGCTCGGAGGGCTTCATCGCGGTCAGCGCCGAGCAGAGGAAGCGCTTCTGGCTGGAGCGCTCCCGCACCGCGGCGATCTCCCGCCACACCAACGCCTTCAAGATCAACGAGGACGTGGTCATCCCGCTGCCGCGCATGGGCGAATATTGTGACGGCATAGAGCGCATCAACATCGAGCTGTCGACGCACAACAAGATCGCGCTGTGCGACGCGCTCAGCGCGTTCCTGCGGGGCGAGCTGCCGCTCAATACCGGTGACGCCGACGTCGGCCGCGAGGAGCTGATCGGCGATCGTCGCCATGCCGCGCTCGAGCAGATCGCCGCCATGCGCCGACGCTGGCAGTGGCTGCTCGACAACCTCGACCTGCCGCTCGCCGAGGCCGAATCCCGATTCGCCGAGTACGGCATCGAGGCCGGCGAGCTGTCCAACCGCGCCGACAATCCGCGCCTGTTCCACCGCCTGCAGGACTACTCGATCCGCGTGTCGTGGAAGCAGGAGCTGCGCCCGCAGCTGCGCAGCATCTTCGACGGCAACGTGTTCGCGCCGGTGCTCGCGCGCATCCAGGACATCCACAAGGAGATCCTGCGCGGCCGCGTCTTCGTCGCCCTGCACATGCATGCCGGCGACGGCAACGTGCACACCAACCTGCCGGTCAACTCAGACCACTACGAGATGCTGCAGACCGCCAACCGCGCGGTCGACCGCATCATGGCGCTGGCACGCAGCCTGGATGGCGTGATCTCGGGCGAGCACGGCATCGGCATCACCAAGCTCGACTACCTCACCGACGACGAGATGGCCAACTTCTGGGCCTACAAGGAAAAGGTCGATCCGGAAGGTCGCTTCAACCGCGGCAAGCTGATGCGCAAGGGCCCGATCCGCGGCAACCTCGACAACGCCTACACCCCCAGCTTCAACCTGATGGGCCACGAGTCCATCATCATGGAGCAGACCGACGTCGGCGACATCGCCCACGACATCAAGGACTGCCTGCGCTGCGGCAAGTGCAAGCCGGTGTGCTCGACGCACGTGCCCTGCGCCAACCTGCTGTACTCCCCGCGCAACAAGATCCTCAGCACCTCGCTGCTGATCGAGGCCTTCCTGTACGAGGAGCAGACCCGCCGTGGCGTGTCGCTCGCGCACTGGGCCGAGTTCGAGGACGTCGCCGACCACTGCACGATCTGCCACAAGTGCGAGAAGCCCTGTCCGGTGGACATCGACTTCGGCGACGTGTCGATCAAGATGCGCAACCTGCTGCGCAAGCAGGGCAAGAAGTCCTTCAACCCCGGAAAGGCCGCGGCGATGGCCTTCCTCACCATCAAGGACCCGGCGACGATCAAGGCGATGCGCGTCGGCATGATGGATTGGGGCTACAAGGCGCAGCGCTGGGCACACGAGATGGGCAAGAAGTTCGGACTCATCCAGCCGCAGGTGAAGACGCCGCCGGCCACGCTCGGCAAGGCGCCGATCAAGGCCCAGGTGATCCACTTCATCAACAAGCCGATGCCCGGCAACCTGCCCAAGAAGACCAGCCGCGCGCTGCTCGACATCGAGGACGACAAGGTCATCCCGGTGATCCGCGACCCGAAGAAGGCCAACGGCGACTCCGAGGCGGTGTTCTACTTCCCGGGCTGCGGCTCCGAGCGCCTGTTCAGCCAGGTCGGGCTGGCCACCCAGGCCATGCTCTACCACGTCGGCGCGCAGACCGTGCTGCCGCCAGGCTACCTGTGCTGCGGCTACCCGCAGACCGCCGCCGGCGAGGAGGACAAGGGCCAGAAGATCACCACCGACAACCGCGTGCTGTTCCACCGCGTCGCCAACACGCTGAACTACCTCGACATCAAGACCGTGATCGTGTCCTGCGGCACCTGCATGGACCAGCTGCAGAAGTACGAATTCGAGAAGATCTTCCCCGGCTGCCGCCTGCTCGACATCCACGAGTACCTGATGGAGAAGGGCGTCAGGCTCGAGGGCGTGAATGGCGTGAAGTACATGTACCACGAGCCCTGCCACACGCCGATGAAGGTGCATTCGGGCATCAAGGTGGTCAACGAGCTGATGGGCACGCGCGTCGACCTGTCCGAGCGCTGCTGCGGCGAATCCGGCACGCTCGCGGTCGCCCGCCCCGACATCTCGACCCAGGTGCGCTTCCGCAAGCAGGAAGAGATCGAGAAAGGCGCCGCCGCGCTGCGCGAAGGCGACCCCAGCGCCAAGGTCAAGATGCTGACCTCCTGCCCGAGCTGCCTGCAGGGCATGCACCGCTACGCCAACGACGCCGGCGGCATCGAGCCCGACTACATCGTGGTCGAGCTGGCCAAGCATTTGCTTGGCGACAACTGGCTGCCGGATTATGTCGCCAAGGCCAACAGCGGCGGCATCGAGCGCGTGCTGCTGTAAGCGCGCAAGCACTGACGGCGACGGGCCGGACGGGCGCCAGCCCTCCGGCCCGTCTCACGCCTGGCACCCCGCCTGGCGTTCAGCCTTCGGCCGGCTCGCAGGGATGCATGCGCCGCCACAGCTCCGGCAGCGCCTCGGCGGCACGCATGCGCAGGCGGTGAGTGACGATGGCGCTGACCTCGGTGTCGCCGGGATTGATCTCCACGCTGGGCACGCCGCTGCGCCAGGCCCACACTACCGGGCCGGCGATGTAGGGGAAGACGCTGGTGGTGCCGATCGACACCACCAGATCGAGCCCGCCCGCCAGGATGGCCTCCAGACGCTCGATGTCGCGCACGGACAAGGCCTCGCCGAACAGCACGACCTTCGGCCGCATTACGCCGCCACACAGCGGGCAGGCGGGCGGGATCTGCATGCCGGTGAAGTCGGGCAGGCTGCGCGAATGCGGGCACTCCGTGCAGCACAGCCGGTGCAGATTGCCGTGGATCTCGATCAGGTTGTTCGAGCCGGCGACGCGGTGAAAGCCATCCACGTTCTGCGTCAGCACCCACACCCCCGGGCGTTCGCGCTCGAGCGCCGCGATGATGTCGTGGGCAATGTTCGGGCGCGCGCCGCGGCAGGTGGCCTCGATCTCGGCCAGGTATTTCCAGGTGATCTCGGGACGTGCCGCCATCATCTGGCCGGACAAGGCCTGCTCGATCGTCAGCCCGTCGCCGGTGAGACGCTCGTGGTACAGGCCGCCGATGCCGCGATAGGTGGGCAGGCCGGAATCGGCCGAAATCCCCGCCCCGGTGATGAACAGGATGCGCCGGGCCTCGGCGAGCAGGGAGGCGACGGCATCGAGGGCGTGCGATTGCGCGCTCATGCCTTCGCCACTTCCACCAGGCAGTCGTAGAAAATCGGGCCGCCCCCCATGTCGGTGGCGGTCGACGCGGTCACCGCGTTGGCGTTGTTGCCATCGCCAGAGAACTTCTGCCACCAGATCGACGGACTGACGACCACACCGGGGCGCACGTCGGTGGTGACGACGGCGCAGGCGTGGAACTCGCCGCGATCATTGTGGATGCGCACCCGGTCGCCACCCACAAGGCCCCGTGTCGCAGCATCGTCGGGGTGAATCTGCAGCGTCGGGCGGCCCAGCTCGTCGCGGAAGCGCGCCAGGTTGGCAAAACTGCTGTTGAGGAAGTTGCGCGCCGGCGGCGTGATCAGCGCGAGCGGAAAGCGCGCCGCCAGCGCCGGATTGCTCACCGGCGACTCGGCCGGCGGGTGCCAGGCGGGTAGCGGGTCGAGACCGCGCCGCTCGAGCAGCGCCGAGCGGAACTCGCAGCGCCCAGAGGGCGTGCGAAAGCCGCCGTTGGCGAAGGGGACGAAAGGCTGGGCGAGATTGAGCCGTGCCCAGCCGTGGGTCTCGAGCTGCTGCGCCGTCAGCCCCAGCGCGCGCGAGTCCGTCAGACGAAAGGCGGCGGCGGCGATGTCCTCGTCGGACTCGAACAGCGCCGGCTCGGTGAAGCCCATGCGTGCGGCGAGCAGGCGGAAGACCTCGGTATTCGGCCTGGCCTCGCCCGGCGGCGCGATGGCCGGCGCGTTCACGACCACGTTGAGGTGGCCGTAGCTGGCGTGAATGTCGCGATGCTCGAGCTGGCTGGTGGCAGGCAGCAGGATGTCGGCGTAGTCGGCGGTGTCGGTCTGGAACAACTCGTGCACCACACAGAACAGGTCCTCGCGCGCGAATCCCGCCTTCACCCGGTTGCTGTCGGGCGCCACCGCCACCGGATTGGCGTTGTACACGTAGAGGGCGCGGATCGGCGGATCGCGCGCCTCGAGCAGGGCCTCGCCGATGAAGGACATGTTCACCGTCCGTGGCGGACGGCCTTCATGCTGCGGGCACAGGTCGGGCCGCGCCAGCGCCTCGCCGTCGATCGGATAGTTGCCCGAGGTCGACAGCAGCGCACCGCCGGCGGCATGACGCCAGGCCCCGGTGAGGGCGGGCAGGCAGGCGATGTTGCGCACCGCCATGCCGCCGCCCGCGCAGCGGTTGAGACCGTAATTGAGGCGGATCAGGGTGGGGGACTGGGTGCCGTAGTCGCGCGCGAGGTCGCGGATGACCTTGGCTTCGAGGCCGGTCAGGGGCGCCGCCCATTCAGGGGTGAAATCGCGCACCCGCTCGGCGAGCGCGTCGAAGCCCTCGGTGTGGTGGGCGATGTATTCGTGGTCGAGCAGGTCCTCGGCAATCAGCACCTGCATCATCGCCAGCGCCAGCGCACCGTCGGTGCCGGGCCAGGGTGCAAGATGGACGTCGCAGCGGGCGGCGGTCTCGGAGCGACGCGGATCGATGCACACCAGCCTGGCGCCACGCCGCTTCGCTTCCTGCAGATAGCGCCAGCCGTGCAGGTTGGACACCACCGGGTTGCCGCCCCAGATCAGGATCAGGCGGGCATCGACGACCGCCTCGGGGTCGGTGCCGATCGACGCCCCCACCGTGGCCCGCCAGCCCAGCGCGCCGGCCGAGGCGCAGATCGTGCGATCGAGGTGGGATGCGCCGAGGCGGTGGAAGAAGCGCCGGTCCAGGCTCTCGCCCTGCACCAGCCCCATCGTGCCGGCGTAGCTGTAGGGCAGGATGGCGCGCGGATCATCCGCGGCGATGGCGCGGAAGCGCTCGGCAATGGTGTCGAGCGCCTCGTCCCAGGAGATGCGCTCGAAGCGCCCCTCGCCCTTGCGCCCGACGCGCTTCATCGGGTGCAGGATGCGCTCCCCGGAATAGACGCGCTCGAGGTAATGCGCGACCTTGGTGCACAGCGCACCGTTGGTGAACGGCATGTCTGCCGCCCCGCGCAGCTTGACCGCGCGCCCGTCGGCCACCGTGACCTCCATCGCACAGGTGTCGGGGCAATCATGCGGGCAGGCTGCGCGCACCCGTTTTTCGGCAGGAACAGGGTCGGTCATTCGATGCTCGCAGCGGGATGCGGCTCGCGGCCGCAGGGCCCGGTCGCGCCCTTCAGTCGGGCGTGGCCGAGATCAGTTCGACATAGCGCCGGCGATGCTCCTCGAAGCGATCGAGCACGGCGTTGCGTTCGCGCAGCTTGGCGGCGATGATCCGGCTCTGGGTCACGATCTCGCTGTCGAGCGTGCGGATGTCCTCTTCCAGGCTGGCGGCGACCCCGCTGTCCTCGGTCCGCGTGGCCTCGCCGATGAGCACCTGCTGGCGCTCGATCAGCTCCGATTCGCGCTCGCGCAGTTCGCGGATGCTGCGGTCGAGGTCGCGCAGTTCGCGGTCGCGGCGGCTGTCCAGGTCCTTCAGGCTGCGGTAGGTCTCGAGCAGGGCCTGGTCGAGGCGCAGCTGGCGCAGGCGGTCGGCTTCCTCGGCGCGGCGCTGGCGCTCGGTCTCGGCACGGCGGGCGATTTCCTCGGCCGTCAGTGGCGCCGACACCGTCCGCCGCACCACGCCGGACGGGCTCATCTCGCGGTACGCACGGCCATAGCAAGCGGCCGGCAGGATGTCGCCGCACACCGGTTGGCCACCGACGTCGCAGCAATAGATCGTGCGCCCGCCCTCCTGCGCCGCGGCTTCCCCCGGCCAGGCGGAGAGGGCGAGCAGGCAGGCGAGACCTGCCAGGCCGTATTCAGCGCGACGCAATCCCATACTGCTCCCGATAAGCCTTCACCGCACCCAGGTTGGCGGCCAGCTCGGGGCTGTCGGCGAGGTAGCCGATCAGGTCCTCGAGGGTGGCGACTGTGAGCACCGGAATGCCGAAGCTCTCCTTCACCTCCTGCACAGCGGACAAGGCGCCCTTGCCGCGCTCCATGCGATCGAGCGCGATCACCACGCCGGCCGGCGTGGCGCCGGCGGCGCGGATCAGCTCGACCGACTCGCGCACCGAGGTGCCGGCCGAGATCACGTCGTCGAGGATCAGCACCCTGCCCTTGAGCGGCGCCCCGATCAGCGTGCCGCCTTCGCCATGGTCCTTGGCTTCCTTGCGGTTGAAGGCGAAGGGCAGGTCGACGCCCTCCTCGGCGAGCCGGATCGCAGTGCCCGCCACCAGCGGGATGCCCTTGTAGGCCGGGCCGAACAGCATGTCGCAGGCCACGCCCGAGGCGCGGATCGTGCGCGCGTAGTAGCCGCACAGCTCGCGGAATGAAGCCCCATCGTCGAACAGGCCGGCATTGAAGAAGTACGGCGAATTGCGCCCCGCCTTGGTGACGAAGGCGCCGAAGCGCAATACGCCCTTGCGACAGGCGAGGGCGATGAAATCCCGGCTAAAATCCACGATCTTTTGGCTGCCATGCAGCGTCATCCACAGAGCCGCCCATGTTACGCATCATCTCCCTCAACCTCAACGGCATCCGCTCGGCGGCCAGCAAGGGGCTTTACGGCTGGCTCGCGCAGCAGCAGGCGGACTTCGTCTGCCTGCAGGAGCTCAAGGCGCAGGCCGCCGACCTCAGCGCCGAGATGCGCGCGCCCGGCGGGCTCAAGGGCTGGTTCCATCACGCCGAGAAGAAGGGCTACAGCGGGGTCGGCATCTACAGCCGCCACCAACCCGATCGCGTGATCGAGGGCCTGGGCGTCGCCGACATCGACGCCGAGGGCCGCTTCCTGCAACTGGACTTCGGCAAGCTGTCGGTGGTGTCGCTGTACCTGCCCTCGGGCTCGAGTTCCGACGAGCGTCTGCAGATCAAGTTCGCCTTCATGGCGCGCTTCCTGCCCCACATGGCGGCGCTGTTCGCCAGCGGTCAGGAGGTCGTGGTGTGCGGCGACTGGAACATCGCCCACCGCGAGATCGACCTCAGGAACTGGAAATCGAATCAGAAGAACTCGGGCTTCCTGCCCGAGGAGCGCGAATGGCTCAGCCGCCTGTTCGACGAGCAAGGCTGGGTGGACGTCTATCGCCGCCTGCACCCCGAGGCCACCGATGACTGCTACACGTGGTGGTCGAACCGCGGCCAGGCCTGGGCCAAGAACGTGGGCTGGCGCCTGGACTACCAGATCGCCACCCCCGAGCTGGCGGGCACGGCCTTGCGCAGCGCGGTCTACAAGGAACAGCGCTTTTCCGACCACGCCCCGCTGACGGTCGACTACGACTGGTCGCTGTAGCGCGTACGCGCGGTGCCGCGTGCAGCGCTCAACACCGCGTGGCGACGACCCGCTGGTACAGCCCGCCGAAGCACGTTTCCTTGCGCCATTCGAAGTCCCGCGCCGCCTCGGCGAGGGATTCGATCGGGGTGTCCAGCAGGGAGCCGGCGAAGGGCTCGAGCCAGCGGAAAACCAGCCCCATCACCGGACGCAGGGGGTGCCAGGCGCGGACGCGATGGTAGTCGACGAACACCGCGCGTCCGCCAGGCCGCACCGCCCCCAGCAGGTTGGCGACAATGCGCCGGCGCTCATCGACTGGGACCTCGTGGAGGAGGAAGAAGCAGCACACGGCATCGAAGCGCTCATCGAGCGGCAGCGCAAGATTGGCCACACGCGCCTCCGCCTGTGGCAGGCCGGCCAGCTTGCGCCGCACGTTGTCGATCTGGATCGGCGCCACGTCGCGAATCGCGAGGTGACCCGAGCTCCCCAGCCGGCGCGCCAGCAGCGGCGAGAAGTCGCCATACACGCAGGCCGCCTGCAGCACGCGCTCGCCCGGTGCAAACTGCGCCACCGCCCAGCGCATCAGCCGACCGGCATTGCCCCACAGGATCGCCGACACGACCGGCGCGCGATCGAGCCAGGGCAGGATGCGCGGGTCGAGATAGGCCCAGGTATAGGTGCGGCTCAGGTAGTCGGGAAGTGCGGCTCCTGGCTGCACCGGAATCTCGGACGAAGGAGGCATGTGTTTCTGAATCTTGAAGCGGTTGATCCGTCTGTCGGCACGCCGCCGCCGCGGCGAAGCGCCAGGCCACGGGCAAACCACCCTGCATCAGCGCTCCACCATACGCCCCTTATTGCACTGCAGCATGACAAACTCCCAAACACACGCCCGCTGGGCAAAATTGCCATCGCCCCCCAATCGGACTAGCCTAGACGTTGACGCCGCAAGCGCACGGACATTGTCATAGCCACTCACTCACAGGAGGCATCATGAGCACGACGACCGAGAGGACCAAGGACAAGCTGATCGACGATCTGAAGAGCCTCATCAGCGACGCCGAAGAGCTGCTCGAACTCACCGCGACCGACGCCAAGGGCAAGGCCGCCGATGTGCATGGGCGTCTCGGCGCACGCCTGAACCTGGCCAAGGAGCGGCTCAAGGACGCCGAGGACGCGATCGTCGACAGCGGCCGCAAGGCGGTCCGCGTCACCGACGACTACGTCCACGACAAGCCCTGGCAGGCCGTGGGCATCGCTGCCGGCGTGGCCTTCCTGCTCGGCCTGTTGTCCGGTCGGCGCTGAGACCCGCCGCGACGATGAGCGACGCGCGCAAGCCGCGCCTGGCCGAAACCCTGCGCGGCATCATCGATGCCGGGCTGCAGACCGTGCAGACCCGGCTCGAGCTGCTTGCCGTCGAGATCCAGGAAGAGAAGCTGCGCCTCACCGCGCTCACGCTCAACGTGGTGCTGTGTGGCTTGCTGCTCGGCTTCGGGCTGGTGTTCCTGCTCATCTTCCTGACCGTGCTGTTCTGGGAGGAGCACCGCCTGCTGGCGCTCGGCCTCGCGACACTGGCGTGCCTGGGCGGCGGCGTGTTCGCCGCCACCAATGCCGCCCGTGAGCTGCGCCGGGGCAGCCGCCTGTTTGCCGCCAGCCTGGCCGAACTGGCACGCGACCGTCATGCCGTGCAGCGCCGCGAGCGCGAGGACTGAGGCCGCCAGCGGCATGGACGAACGCCTGATCGACATCGCGCTGAAGAAGCAGCGCCTGCAGCTGCGCGCCGCCGCCCAGCGCGACAATCTCGCCTGGCGCCTCGATGGCATCGAGGGCGTGCTCGATCGCGTGGACGGCGTCCGCGATCACTTCGCGTGGGCCAGGGAGCAGGCGCCCTTGCTGTCGGTCGGCGCCCTCGTGCTGCTCTTTGCCCGCCCCCGCTTCACCGCCCGCGTGGCCAAGCGCGCCTGGCTCGGCTGGCTGCTGTACAAGCGCCTGCGCGGCACGCCGGCGGCCCTGCTGCCGGCGCTCGCCCCTGCCCTGCGGGTGGCGCTGCGCGCCCTCAGGCGCGCCCTTGGCGATTCGGCAGAACCAGATTCAGCACCACGGCGACGACGCCGCACAGGCTGACGCCCTGCAGCGTGAGACCGTCGAAGTTCAGCGCCAGCCCGCCGATCCCCATCACCAGCACCGCTGACACGATCACGAGGTTGCGCGGCTCGTCGAGATCGGTGCGTGCCTTGATCAGGGTATTGAGGCCCACGCTCGCCACCGAGCCGAACATCAGCATCATGATGCCGCCCATCACCGGCACCGGGATCGAGGCCAGCAGCGCATTGAACTTGCCGAAGAAGGCCAGGATGATCGCCAGCACCGCCGCCCAGGTCATGATCGCCGGGTTGAAGTTCTTCGTCAGCGTCACCGCGCCGGTGACTTCCGAGTAGGTGGTGATCGGCGGCCCGCCGATCAGCCCCGAGAACAGCACCCCCACCCCGTCGCCGGCCAGCGTGCGATGCAGGCCGGGCTTCTCGGTGTAGTCCTTGCCGGTCACGCCGCCGATCGCCAGCACATCGCCCACATGCTCGATCGCCGGCGCCAGCGCCACCGGCAGCATGAACAGGATCGCCGCGAGCTCGAAGCTGGGGGCGACGAACTGCGGCATGGCAAACCACGGCGCCGCCGCCACCGCGGCGAAATCGACCAGGCCGAACAGCACGGCCGCGACATAGCCCGCCCCCACCCCGGCCAGAATGGGCACCAGCTTCAGGAAGCCACGCGCGAAGATCGCCACCACCACGGTGACGCCGAAAGAGATCGCCGCCACCGTCATCGCCGTCGCATAGGGCACGAGCTCGATCTTGCCGTCGCCCGAGCGCCCCATCGCCATATTGACGCCCACCGCCGCCAGCGACAGGCCGATGATCATGATGATCGGCCCCACCACCACCGGTGGCATGTAGCGGTGCACGATCTCGGCACCGTGCTTCCACACCACGCCGGCGAACAGGAAATACATCAGCGACACGCAGGCGAGCGCCCCCATGGTCGCCGACAGGCCCCAGGTCTGCATGCTGAAGATGATCGGCGCGATGAAGGCAAAGCTCGAACCCAGGAAGATCGGCACCTGGCGGCCGGTGATGAGCTGGAACAGCAAGGTGCCGACGCCGGCCCCCAGCAGCGCGAGGGCGGGGTTCAGCCCGGTGAGCAGCGGTACCAGCACCAGCGCGCCGAAGGCGACGAACAGGATCTGGGCGCCGGAGACGGCCTGCCGCCACAGCGGCTCGGCCAACTGGATGGGGATTTCACGCATGGAGGTTCTCCGCCGGGCAGTCGCGGCGAGCCCGCCGCACAGCCGGCATGGTTGTCGTTATCGATGAAGCGCCGAGGAAGGGCGCCAGGGGCCTCGCCGCGGCGCCGCCACAGCGTCAGTTGTGCCGGGTGCCGAAGATCTTGTCGCCCGCATCGCCCAGGCCGGGGATGATGTAGCCGTGCTCGTTGAGGTGGCTGTCGATGCTGGCGGTGTAGATGTCGACATCCGGGTGTCTTGCGTTCATCAGGGCAATCCCCTCGGGCGCGGCCACCAGCACCAGGGCACGCACATGGGTGCAGCCCTTGCGCTTGAGCATGTCGACGGTGGCCACCATGGAGCCGCCGGTCGCCAGCATCGGATCGATGATCAGGGCCATGCGCTCGTCGAGCTGGCCGACGAACTTCTCGAAGTAGGGCGCCGGCTGCAGCGTCTCCTCGTCGCGCGCGATGCCGACCACGCTCACCTTGGCGCTCGGCATCATGTCGAGCACACCATCGAGCATGCCGAGGCCGGCGCGCAGGATGGGCACTACGGTGACCTTCTTGCCCTTGATGCGCTCGACCTCGACCGGCCCGGCCCAGCCCTCGATCTCGACCGTCTCGAGCGGGAAGTCCTGGCACGCCTCGTAGGCGAGCAGGCGGGCAATCTCGGCGGTCAGTTCGCGAAACTTCTTGGTGCTGATGTCGCCCTCGCGCATCAGGCCGATCTTGTGGCGCACGAGCGGGTGGCGGACTTCGTGGATGGGCATGGCGGCATTCCGGCAGGAGCGAAGACCCGCACCTTTTACCGCGGCGCAGCAGCCCGCACAAGCACCCATGCCGCTTCGGCGCTAAAATGCGGGGCCCATCCCCGACCCGGCCCCCGGCCTTCAGGACTTCGCCCATGCCCATCGACCTCGACGAACTCAAGCGCGCGCGCGAAGAAGCCGACTGCCTGGCCGACGACGCCACCGTCGAAACGGCACTCGACCGCATGGCCGGCGAGATCACCGCGCGCCTGGCCGATCGCAACCCGCTGGTCTATGCGGTCATGAACGGCGGCCTCATCTTCGCCGGCCGCATCCTGCCGCGCCTGCCCTTCCCGCTCGAGGTGGCCTACCTGCACGCCACCCGCTACGGCCATGCCGTGCAGGGCACCCTGCTCGACTGGCGCGTGCGCCCGACGCAGGACCTGCGCGGCCGCACCGTGCTGGTGCTGGACGACATACTCGACGAGGGCCACACCCTGCAGGCCATCATCGAGCACCTGCGCCAGGAAGGCGCGGCCGATGTCCTGTCGGCCGTCCTGGTGCACAAGGTGCACGAGCGCAAGGCCTATCCCGGCATGCGCGCCGACTTCTCCGGCCTCGACATCGCCGACCGCTTCCTGTTCGGCTGTGGCATGGACTACAAGGGCTACTGGCGCAACGCGCCCGGCATCTACGCGGTCAAAGGTCTCTAACCCGAAAAAGGATGGATTCCATGCTGGTCACCTTCAAGTCCAACGCCAGTGCCGACGTCATCATGTTCGGCGAAACCGCCAGGAAGCTGATCGCCATCCTCGGCAAGGACCCGGCCGACGGCAAGGGGATCGTCACCGTCGAGCAGATTCCCGAGGCCATCGCCCGCCTCAAGGCCGCCATCGAGGAAGACCGCCGGCGCCAGGCCGAGCTCGAACGCCAGCGCACCGAGGACGACGACGAGGCCGACAAGGAAGCCGGCCGCAGCGGCATGAACGCGCCCGTCGGACTCGCTCAGCGCGCCTGGCCGCTGCTCAACATGCTCGAGGCGTCGCTGCGCGAGGAAACGCCCGTCGTGTGGGGCGTGTAGCCGCCTGCTGGCCCACCCCGCCGCGGCGCGCGAACCCGAGCCTGGCGCCCACCACATCGAAGGAGTCACCCGATGGCCGGTCGCAACAAGCATCTACCCCTCGTCTATTCCTGCTCCGGCTGCTCCAGCGCCGCGCAGATGGCCAATCACGTCGCCTTGCGCCTGGACCGTGAGGGCGACGCCGAAATGTCCTGCATTGCCGGCGTCGGCGGCAACGTGCCCCATCTGGTGCGGATCGCCCAGTCCGGCCGTCCCATCCTGGCGATCGACGGCTGCGCGCTGCAGTGCACCCGCAGCAGCCTGGCGCAGCGCGGCGTGCAGCCGGATCAACACCTCCTGCTCAACGAGGAGGGGGTCAAGAAGCGCTACGCCAGCGATTTCGACGCCGACGAGGCCGAGCGCGTGCTGCAGCAGGCGCGCGACCTGCTGCGCACCCTGAAGCGCGAGGTAACGGGCTCAGGCACGTAGGCGGCGCGCAGTATCGACGAGCGCCGCGGCCAGCTTGTCGAGCATGGCCTGCTGCGCCGGGTCCCTGAGGTAGCCGTCCTCGCCCACCGCCTCGCCGGCCTTGGCCACCGCAACCTGCTGCGGGATCACCTGCATGCCGAGATAGCCGAGGATGTCGCGCACATGGAAGAGCGCGCGCATGCCGCCCAGCGCGCCCGGCGAACTCCCCACCACGGCAGCCGCCCGCCCCGCATACACCGCGCCGCCCGAGCGCGCCGGATCGGCCGGGTTGGGGCGCGAGCACCAGTCGAGGGTGTTCTTCATCAGCGGCGTGATGGAACCGTTGTATTCCGGATTCACCAGCAGCAGGCCGTCGCTCGCATGGAGCTTGTGCTGCAGGCGCACGATGCACTCGGGCAGGCCGTGCGCCGCCTCCAGGTCACCGTCGTAGAGCGGCGCCGGGTAGTCGGCGAGTTCGATCGGGTCGACCTCGGCCCCGGCCGCCTCCAGCGCCTGCGCGCAGGCGCGGGCGACGGGACGGGACAGCGCATTGGCACGGCGGCTGCCGGCCATCACGACGATGCGGGGGGTCTTCATGGGCATGCACTCCTCTGCACTTGGGGCGCCTATTAGACCTCAGCCGGCAGGAAAGTTGGGCTGCCGCATGGTGGCCCCGCCGGCATAGCGATGAGTACGGCGCACGTGCTGCACCGCCGGCCGGTGATCACGGCCTTGATATGGGTGAGCCGCGTGTGGCCGGCGGTGACCCGAAACACATCGATGATCAGGAAGGCACCCACGGTGTGCCGCTGCGCCACATGCTGCCGGCTGCGGCCGTCGGGCATCAGCGCCTTGAACCGTCCCCAGAACAGCACCAGCGGGCCCGAAATCCACCCCGGCGGGTTGACGGGCCGCTTCACGCCGAGCTAGGCGATGCGCCGCAGCGGGTCGTGCTTGCGCTCGACGGTGATCGTGCAGGGCTGGGTCGCGCCGGTGAAGATGCCATAGGCGTCGCACTTCACCATGCAGTCGATGTCGCTCCGCGTCGGCACGTGCTGCTCCGACTGCCCGCTGACGAAGTGCCAGAAGTTGGCCAGAATCCGAAGCCCGATCGGCACGCAGGCCGCCACGTCGTGCCCCACGACCGCGCAGCGGAAGTCGAGCAGGCCATGGCTGCCGTGGATCGCGAAACCGGCGACCACAGCAGGGTGATGATCAGCGCCGCGGCGCGCGAACGCGGGGATGGGGGACGTTCATGTCAGTCCACCGCAATCCGGATCAACAAAGGTTCCGATTAGGACGCCTCGCTACTTCGGCTGTTGATAATCATCCAAGGTCGAGCTGATTGGCAGCGCTCCGGCGCTGACCGGAGCGGCCGCGTTGTCTAAGATGAAGGCGGGCGAGGCTACCAGCGTGCCGGGAGCTTGCGGTGCAGCACGATGTGGTGGTGGTCCACCGACACGTAGCCGCCGATCACCAGATCGCGCAGGATCCGGTTCACCATTTCGCGCGAGGAACCGACGAGGTTGGCAATGTCCTGTTGCGTCAGTTGCCGCTCGATGACCCAATGCCCATCGCGCTCCACGGCGAGGGATTCGAACAGTCGGGCGACCCGCCCGAACACGTCGACCAGGGCGAGCGCGCGCACGCTGTCGGTCAGGCTGCGCACCCGCCGCACGAGGTTGCGCAACAGCGTCAGCATCAGTGTCGGGCTCTGCTCGACGACGGCAAGAAAGGCGGCGCGCGAGATCTGCAGCAGCTCGCAACGCTCCAGGGCCATCACCGAGGCCGAGCGCGGCGCGGCATCGAGCAGCGCGAGCTCGCCGAAGTACTCGCCCGGGCCGAGCAGGGACAGGGTGAGCTCGCGGCCGCTGTCGTCCACCACAAAGGCCTTGAGCGCGCCGCGCTGGACGACGAACAGGCCAAGGCCCTCGTCGCCCTCGCTGACGATGATGGCGCCGCGCGCGAACACCCGCAGGCGGGCGCTGCCGGCAATGGCCGCGAGCTGTTCCGGCTCGAGGCCGGCGAACAGATCCACCTGGTCCAGAGCGCCCATGTCGGCATCCTCGCGTGGGGATTGAGCCATGCCCTCCCCGGCGCCCTCATCCGCGCAGCATCGCCGGGGCTGGCTCGGACTCGCGGCGGCGGCCATGGCCCTCATCGCCGCACTGTGGCTGTCGCCGCTGGCCGAAGTCGAGAACGGGCCGGGGCTCGACCTGCTCTACGCCTTGCGCGGGGTGCGGCCGGCCTCTCCCGATGTCGTGATTGTAGCCCTCGACACCGCCTCGGCCCAGGCGCTCGGCCTTGCCGACCGCCCCGAGCGCTGGCCGCGCAGCCTGCACGCCCGCCTGATCACCGGACTGGTGGCGCACGGCGCCGCGGTGATCGGCTTCGACATCCTGTTCGCGGAGGCGCGCGAGCCGTGTGAAGACCTGGCCCTCCGTGATGCCCTGCGCGCCGCCGGCAACGTGGTGCTGGCCGAGACCATCCATCGCGAGACCATCCGCGATGCCGACGGCCGGACCCTTGCCACCGCCGACCGGCGCATCCTTCCATTGCCGCTGTTCGCCGACGCCGCGATGGCGACCGCCCCCTTCGTGCTGCCCAAGACGCCGCAGGGCATCCTTGAGTTCTGGACCGTCGTGCCCACCGCAGCGGACCGGCCCGCGCTGCCGACCGTGTTGGCGGCACGCATGCTCGAGCGCCGCCAGGCCGCGACCGGCACGGCCCTCAGCCCCCCCTTCGGCGCCCCGCCCGCCCCCCTGCTGACGCCGCCGCGTCGCATCCTCAACCTGCATGGCCCGCTCGGCACCATCCCCACCATCCCTTACGCGCAGGCCCTCGAGCTGCTCGCCGACCCCGCCGCCGGTGCTGCCGCCTTCGCCGGCAAGGCGGTCCTGGTGGGCTACTCCGAGCCGAACCAGTCGCGCCAGATCGACGCCCATCCGACGCCCTACAGCGGCGCCGACGGGGTCGACGTGAGCGGTGTCGAGCTGTGTGCGACGGCGGTCGCCAACCTGCTGCAGCAGGCCTCCCTGCGGCGTCCGCCGGCGGCGGCGACGCTTGCGCTGGTGAGCCTGCACGCCGCCATGCTGGCCCTGCCGTGGGCCTGGCTGCGGGCGCGCACGGCGCTGGCGATCACACTGGGCCTGGCCCTGGGATGGGTGTGGATCGCCCACCTGGCCTTCGCCGCCTTCCTGTGGCTGCCGCTGGTGGTGCCGGTGCTGGTCTCGCCGCTGGTGGCCATCGTGCTGGGGATGGTGGCGCAACGCCGCCGCGACCGGCGCCACCAGGCCCTGCTCGAGCAGGCGGCCGAACTGGGCCTGCCGCGCCGCGCGATGGAGCGGCTGGCGGCCGTGCTCGGCGACGTGCGCAGCGGCAGGACGGTGTTCGCGGTGTGCCTCTGTACCGACATCGTGGGCTACACCCCCTTGTCCGAGGCCCTCAGCCCGGAGGCTGCGCGCGACGCGCTCAACCGTTATTTCGCGCGCTTCGTGCCCATCGTCGAGCGCCACGGCGGCTATGTGGCGGACATGGTCGGCGACGCCGCGCTGGCGCTGTGGGTCGCCGATGACGAGCCACAGTCCGCGGTGGACCAGGCCTGCCGCGCTGCCCTCGCGCTCGACCAGGCGATGAACGCCGCCGGCGCTGCAGCCGCCGAGGGCGCACTCCCCACCCGCCTCGGCCTGCACTGCGGCCCGGTGTTCTTCGGCGAGGTCGGTGCCGACGGCCGGCGCGAGATCCGCGCCGTCGGCGACATCGTCAACACCACCAGCCGCATCCAGGGCGCCAACAAGTACCTGCACACCCGCGTGCTCGCCTCGGCCGAGGTCGGCGCCCGGCTCGATGCCGGTCTCACCCGCCGGCTCGGGCGCTTCCTGCTCGTCGGCAAGGCGCACACGCTCGAGCTCATGCAGGTGTCGCACGAAACCGTGCCGCGGGCGGCCGCCGAGCGTTTCGCGCTCGGGCTGGCCGCCTTCGAGCAGGCCGACTTCGCCGCCGCCGGTGCGCACTTCGCCGCCGCCCGCGAGGCCGGCGACACGGGCCCGGCCGCCTTCTATGCCGAGCACTGCCGCCAGCTTGCCGCCGATGCGCCGGGCGCATGCTGGCGCGGCGCGGCCATCCTGCCGGGCAAGTAGACCGCGCTGCCAGCGCACACCGCCGACATGGCGATCCTCATTCCGCGTGACTAAGATGAGTTCAGCCCTTCAACCCGCGGACGGAGCGCCAGCCGACGATGAGCAGCACGTCTTCATGCCGTTGCGGTTTTTCCCGGAGCCGGCTCATCGGTGCGCTGAGCAGCGCGGCCGTGTGCGCGCTGCTGTCCCTGTGCCCGCCGGCGCTCGCCTGCGAGCCCCCCGCCGGCCGCCTGCTGTCGGCGCAGGGGGTGGTCGAGCGGCGCGCGGCCGGCAACGACGGCTGGACGCGCATCGCGCCGCCGCAGCCGCTGTGCGAGGGGGACCAGATCACCGTGCGCGCACCGGGGCGGGCCGCGATCGCGCTCGGCGATGACGTCCTCGTGCGCCTGGACGAGAACACCACCCTGCAGCTCGCGCGCGTCGCCCCCGAAGCCGACGTCGCGCTCGGACTCGGCCGCGGCATTGCGCATGTCCTCACCCGCCTGCGTCAGCGCTTCGAGGTGGTCACGCCCTTCGTCAACGCGCTCGTCGAGGGCACGGAATTTACCGTCGGCAGCACCGCTGCAGGCGCCCAGGTGGTGGTGGCCGAAGGCGCGCTGCGGGTGCACAACGCGCTCGGTGTACGGCACCTGTCCAGTGGCGAAGCTGCCCAGGCAGAGGCCGGGACGGCCCCGCGGGCGATCGACGTGCGCCCGCTCGATGCGGTGCGCTGGGCGATCCACTACCCGCAGGTCGTGTGGCTCGACGCCGCCGCGCGCGCCGCCCTCGAGCCGGCCGCG
Organism: Thauera sp.; assembly: GCF_035444905.1. GTDB lineage: Bacteria > Pseudomonadota > Gammaproteobacteria > Burkholderiales > Rhodocyclaceae > Thauera. Next base: position 29,145 of record NZ_DAOMPS010000001.1, on the reverse strand, counting down.
GGCGAGGCGGTCGCCGCCGCGCAGCAGGCGATGGCAGCCGGGCGCGCGAGCGAGGCGCTCGCCCTGCTCGAAGCCCTGCCCGCGGCCGCGCCGGTCGCCGCCGTCGAGGCGCTGCGCATCAGCCTGCTGCTGGCATTGGGGCGGGTCGACCGCGCCCAGGCGTTGCTCGATGCGCGCGCGCCCACCGGCGACGTGACCACGGGCGCACTCGCGGCAGTGATCCACGTCGCCCGCAACGACCCCGGCAGCGCCCTCGTCGCGGCCCGCCAGGCGGTGGCGCAGCCCGGCGCGAGCGCCGCCGCCCACCTTGCGCTGAGTCACGCCCTGCAGGCAGGCCGCGCGCTGCCACAGGCGCTGGCGGCCGCGCGCGAGGCGGTGCGCATCGCCCCCGAGCATCCCTTCGCCTGGGCCCGCCAGGCCGAACTCGAACTGTCGCTGGCACAGGTCGCCGCCGGCCGCGCATCGGCGCAGCAGGCCCTGGCGCGCGCGCCCACGCTGCCGCGGGCGCGCGCCCTGCTCGGCTTTGCCACCCTGCTGGAGGGCGACACCCGTGTCGCACTGGCGCACTTCGGCGCCGCCGTCGCCGACGACTCGACCGACCCGCTGCCCCGCCTCGGCAGCGGTCTCGCCCATGTGCGCAACGGCGAGCTGGCGCGCGGCCGGCGCGACATCGAGCTCGCCGTGATGCTGGACCCCGGCAATGCCGAGCTACGCAGCTACCTCGGCCGCATTTATGTCGAGGAGGATCGCTCGGCGCTCGGTGGCGCGCAGTTCGCGCTCGCACGCCGGCTCGACCCGGCCTCGCCGACGCCCTGGTACTTCGACGCCTTCCGCAAGCTGCGCGACAACGATCCGCTCGGGGCCATCGCCGACGCCGGCGAGGCGATCGCACGCAACGACAATCGCGCCGTGCTGCGCTCGTCGCAGCTGCTCGACAGCGACCGCGCCGCACGCAGCGCCACGCTGGCCGCGGCCTACGGCGAGGTCGGTTTCGAACAGCCGATGCTGGCGGCGGCGATGCGCACACTGGACGACGATGCGCTCGCAGCCGCCGGCCATCGCCTGCTCGCCCATGCCTATGCCGACACGCCGCGCTTCGAAAGCGCCCGGCTCAGCGCGCTGCTGCAGGCGCAGGTGCGCCAGCCGATCGGCCAGGCCCCGATTCCGCCCCAGTTCCTCAGCCGCGATCTGCCGATCGTGGCCGGGCCGCGCGCACTCGCACCCGACGAGGCGGCGGCGCTGTTCGAGCGCCGGCCCTCGCACCTGGCCGCCACCCTGCTCGGCGGCAGCCACCACACCCTGGGCGACAGCCTCGTCGGCGCCCACTCGGGCGCGCGGGCGCAGGTCTCCTTCGGGCACTTCGATTACCGCCACGACGGCCTCGGCGACCGTGACGACACCGACCTGTCGGGCAGCCGGCTCGGCGCCCAGTTTGCCGCCAGCGCCGAGACCATGCTCTACGCCGAGCTCGGCCATGACGAGCGCCGCGGCGGCGACGTCGTCCCGCGCCTTCTCGAAGGCGCCGCGCTGGCCTGGGACCAGCGCGTGAGCCATGAGGTGCGCACCGACCGTGGCCGCCTGACGGTTCGCCACACGCCCGACGTGAATCGCGAGTACCTGCTCAGCGCCGGCTGGCAACACGCGCGCGAAGCCACGCTGGACCGGCTCACACGCTCGCTGTTCGGCTTCGACGTCGAAGCCGAGCTCGACGTCCGCACCCGGCTGCAGGCGCGCGAGCTGGGTCTCCTGCACGGTGCCCGGGGTCCGCAGCACAGCCTGGCGATGGGGCTGGGGAGCTACCGCGAGAGCCGACGGCAGACGCTCGAGGACCGCTTCAACGTCGTCGGCTTTCCGTCGCCAGCACCCGCCCCCGAGCGCACGCGCGAAGCGCTGGAACATCACAATGCCTTCGCCTACCTCGACCTGCGCCCCGCGCCCTGGGCCACCGTGCACCTCGGCGGCGCCTATGCCGCCCTGTCGGGCAGCCCGGCGGTCGCGCACCAGGGCTTCAGCGCCAAGTTCGGCGCCAGCTTCCAGCCCGCGCCCGGCACCACGCTGCGGCTGGCCACGCTGCAGGGGCTGAAGGGCCCGAAGTACCAGGACCAGACGCTCGAGCCCACCCAGTTCGCTGGCTTCAACCAGCTCTTCGACGACCTCGACGGCACGCGCTGGCGGCGCACGGCGGCCGGCCTCGATCATCGCTTCGCCAGCGGCCTCATGGCCGGGCTGGAGTGGTCGGCGCGCACGCTGTCGGTGCCCGGGCTCGGCTGCAGCGACACGGACTGCCGCGCACGCTGGCGGGAGCGCCTGCATCGCGCCTATGTCGCGCTGCCACTCGGCCAGCGCGCCGCGCTGTCGGCAGCGTGGCGCTACGAGCGGGTGCATCTGGAGGGCGACGCCGCCGCGCTCGTGAGCCTGCCGCACGACACCCGTAGCGACGCGCTGCCGCTGGCGCTGTGGCTCAGGCTCGATCAGCGCTGGAGCACCGCCTTCGAGGCGCTGCGGGTGCGCCAGCACAGCGCCGTCACCGACAGCCTGCAGGGCGGCTCGGTGCAGCGCAGCGAGCGCTTCTGGCTGGCCAATGCCCGCCTCTCCTACGCCGGCCCGGGGCGCCGCAGCGCGCTGTCGGTGTCGGTGCACAACCTGTTCGATCGCCGCTTCGCGCTGCAGGACACCGACCTCAACGGCAATCCGCGGGTGCCGCTGTACTTCCCGCGCCGCACCGCCCTGCTGCAGCTGCAGCTGCGCTTCTAGCCGCCGCCGGCGACGCCGCCTCCAGCGGCGTGCCGGGCGGCGACATCACGCCCCAAGGAGACGTCTCATGCCCACCCCACAGACCCCACAACCCGTCCGCGCATCGTTCGTCCGCACGGCCTGCGCCGCGCTCGCGCTCACCGCGCTGGCCGGCTGCGTGCCCCGCGCCGCCTGGGAGCCGCCCGTTGCCGGCAGCGCGCCGGTCGCCGGCAACGTCCTGTCCGGGGGCGGGGCAATCGGCGGCGTGCTGGTCGGCGCCAGCGGCGAGCTCGTCGTGGTCGATGCCGCCGGCCGGCCGGCGATGCCCTGCCGCCTGCCCGACCCCGAGCGCACGCAAGCCGGCACGGCGACGCAGGTGCCCGAATGCGCCAAGCTGGTCGGCACCACCGTCACCCGCCTGCAGTCGGTCGGCGTCCTCGGCCACACCGGCTCGCACTGTGTGCTGATCGGCCCCTTCCAGACGGTGTCCGCCGGCGGCGTGGTCACCACCACCTACTACCAGCTGCCGCCGGGCTGCCGCCACTGAGTGGCGCGCCCCGCTCCGGCCCTCGCCGGCGCGGGGCGGCGACGCGCGCCGGCCCGCGCGCGGATAGTCCCCGCCTGCCCGAGCCTCAAGGTAAATAAGTCACATCCGGCCCGGCACTGACGCACTGCAGCGTCGGTGGCCGCCGCCCTAGCATGGCCTCACTGCGAAGTCCCCCTCGCAGTGCATAGCAGGAGGCCATCATGTCCCACGCCACCGGCACCCTTCAGATCATCGCGCCCATCACCATCGGGCCCGATGGCGGCGCCCCAGCCGACGCCCCCGACACCTGGTCGCACGCCTTTGCCCACACCCCGGCGCCCGGCGGCACCAAGTTCGTCATCCTTCATTTCCAGAACGTCAGCCTGCCGGCAGGCAATCGGCTGGAAGTCGATCTGGGCTACGACACCGACCTGTTCACCGCCGCCGACGGCGGCCAGTTCTGGACGCGGCCGATCAACCTCCACGCCCTCGCCGGCGGCCTGGTGCCGATCCGCTACGTCGCCAGCGGCGCGGCCAGCGGCAGCGTGCAGATCGACCGCTACGGCCGCGGCGAGCGCCATGCCGGCATCCAGGATCCGGGCGCGCTGTCCAACTGCGACCCCTTCCTCGGCGACGCCGTCTACGTCGAGCCGATCTACGACCCCTTCTGGTACTGCAGCGAGCCCCCCAACTGGGAGAACGTGGCCTGCGTGCCGACCGACGTCCGCACGCAGGTCGCGCGCAGCGTGGGCATGATCGTGTCGATCCACGGCGACCACGTGTCCACCTGCTCGGTGACCCTGGTGGACGCCGACAAGGTCATCACCGCCGGCCACTGCATCACCACCGCCGAGGCCGAGACCGCGTCCGTGGTGTTCGACTATCAGACCGACTGCGCGGGGAACCGCCCGCCGGCCTACGACGCCCGCTTCCACAAGGTCAGCGCGGTGCTGCAGCGACGCTGGGACGGCACCCACGACTACGCCCTGCTGCAGCTGGCGACCGCGCCGGCCGGCATCCCCGCGCTGCAGATGCGCCACGACGTACCGGCCGCCGGCGAACAGGTGTTCGGCATCCATCACCCCAACGGCGCGGTGAAGAAGCTGTCCATCCCGCATCCCGGCTTCGCCGCGGTCAGCGCCAGCAATGCGCTGGCGATCGCGGTGCCGGCCGACTTCGACGTCTCCGGCGGCAGTTCGGGCTCCGGCCTGTTCGACCTCGCCGGGCGCATCGTCGGCATCCTGTCGCATGGCAACCCCTGCGCCGGCGGCGCGCTGCTCTACTACCCGACCGCAGCCTTCTTCGTCGACACCGTGCCGGCACCGCCGCCGCCGGTGACGCGTGACGTGATGGTGGTGTTCGACCGCTCCGGCAGCATGATCGAGGACGATGGCAGTGGTCGCAGCAAGATCGAGGCCGCACGCGACGCCGTGTCGCTGTTCGTGCAGCTGGTGCAGGCCGGAACCGGCAATCGCGTCGGCCTGGTGTCCTTCGCCACGACGGCCACCAGCCCGGTCGATTTCCCCATCGCCGCCGTGAGCAATGCGAGCAAGAACAGCCTCATCGGCGGCCCGCCCTTCGCCGGCGGCGTCGTCGGCGGCCTGCTGCCGGGCGGCGCGACCAGCATCGGCGAGGGCCTGGACGCGGCACGCCTGCAGTTCCCGGCGCCGGGCGCCAACCCGCGCGCAATCCTGTTGCTCACCGACGGCATGCAGAACCGGCCACGCTTCATCGACGAGGTCGAGGGCGAGCTGGGCGCGATCGCGGTGCATGCGATCGGCTTCGGCACCGAGGCCAACCTCGACGGCGAACTGCTGACCGCACTCGCGGCCGGGCATGAGGGGCTGTACATGCGGGCCGGCAACGGCCTCGCGCTGGAGAAGTTCTTCACCCAGGCCTTCGGCAGCATCTTCGAGGCCGGCGTGCTGTTCGACCCCGAGTTCGCGCTGGCCGCGAACGCCGACGGCGAGGCGATCGGCTTCCCGGTGTGCGCCGAGGACGTCATCACCGCGGTGATCGGCTGGGACCGGCCCGACGCCAGCCTGCGCATCGAGCTCACCACGCCCGGCGGCGCGGTGGTGTCGCCCGCGGCGGCCGGCGTGCTCACCGCCACCGGGCGCACCTGGAGCTTCCTGCGCGTGCCGCTGCCGCACGGCGGCGAGCGCAGCGGTGCGTGGCAGGTGCGCGTGCGCCGTCCGCCCGGCAGCGGCGAATTCCCCCCGCCGGGACCCGCGCTGCGCTACTTCGTCAATGTGATTCCCGGCGGCGGCCCGCACCTGCTGCCGGTAGCCGGTACGGGCCGCCGTCGCTACTACACCGGCGACACGATCAACCCCTTGCTGATGCTGCGCTACGACGACGGCAGCTGGCCCGAGCACGCCGCCATGACGCTGACGCTGTCGCGGCCGACACGCGGCATCGGCAACCTGCTCACCACCACCGGCCTGCAGCCGCCGGTGGCACAGGCCGGCGACACGCTCGACGCGGTGCACGCCAGCCTGCGCGCTTACGAGGCCACGCATGGCGAGCCGGCGGTGAGCTACGCGGAGCAGGTGTTCGCGCTGACCGACAGACCGGCCGACACCGGCGGCCTGTTCGAGGCCGGCGGCATCTACGGCCGCGCCCTGGCCGAGCAGCTGACCATGGAGGGTCACTACACGGCGCACGTCAAGGCCGGCTTCGAGGCGCCGTGCGCGAGCGCGCGCGAGCTGAGCTGGAGCTTCGTGGTGGCGGTCGGCATCGACGCCGGGCGCACCGAGCTCAGCAGCACGCCGCTGGGCCCGGGGCCCGACGGCAGCGAATGCCTGCTGCTGACGATCACGCCGCGCGACCGCTACGGCAACCACCTCGGCCCCGGCCGCGCCCAAGCCTTCGCCATCCAGGCGCAGCCCGGCACGAGTCTCGCCGGCGCACTGAGCGACCTTGGCAATGGGGCCTACCGCATCAAGCTGTGCTGGGATCCGGCCGCGGGCGAGCCGCCCGCCGTCGGTCTCGTCCAGCCCGAGCGCCCCGTCGTCGTGGTGACGCCGCCCGACCTGCGACGCTACGTGTACAGCGTCAAGTTCCTGTGCGGCGAGCAGACCGAGGCCTGCGCCCCCTGCGCCCCGGCGCGCCCCGGCCGCTACGCCACCGAGATCACCGTGCACAACCTGCGCGACCGCCCGGTGAACATCGTCCGGCGCGTGATCCCGCTGGTCCTCGCCGGCGCCGTGCGTGCCCGCAACCCGCAACTGGCCGCCGCGGCCAGCACCGACAAGCTCACGCTGCTCCCACACACCGCGACCATGGAGGACTGCTGCCGGATTCTCGAGTCCAGCCTCGGCGCAAGGCCGGCCGGCACCGTCCCGCTGAGCACCGGCGTGCTGGAGATCACGAGCATGGTGGAGCTGGGCATCACCGCCACCTACACGGTGACCGACCCCGCCAGTGGCGCCACATCGATCGACGTGGTGCATGTGACGGCGACGCCGTCCTGACCCCTACAACCACACATGAGGACCGAAACCATGAAAACCCACGATCTGGATGCGCTCAAGCGCGTCGCCCTCAAGACCCTCGCGGCCAAGGCCGAGATCAGGGAACCGGTGCTGCGCGACGTCGCCGAGGACGTCCTCGCCACCACCGGCAAGCCCGTCTTCCGCTTCACCGCGACCGCCGCCGACAAACCCAATGACCCCGGCGTCAGCGTGCTGCTGGACGACGCCGGCACGGTGGTCGACACCAGCGGCCTGCGCGCCGCCGACGGCCGTGCGCTGTTCAGCCCCAAGCTCCCCGACTTTCCGTTCGAGGCGCTGGAGCCGCGCCGGATCAAGCTCGACCCGTCGCGCAACGACCTGCGCCTGGGCGAATGCGATCGCCTCGCCGAGACCATCACGGTCACCATCCCCAGGAGCAGCGCGGTGTCGAAGGCCGACATCTTCTTCCTCGCCGACACCACGGGCAGCATGGGCAGCATCCTCGCCGCGGTGAAGGGCGGCGCCGCGAACATCCTCAACGCGCTCGGTGCGCTCGGCCTCGATCTGGCCTACGGCGTGGGCAACTACAAGGACTTCCCGTCCGACCCCTATGCCTTCGCGGCGCAGCAGGCGGTCACCAACGTCCAGGCCGCCGTGCTGGCGGCCATCAACGCGTGGACCGCGAGCGGCGGCGGCGATGCGCCGGAGGGCCAGTTCTTCGCCCTCGACCAGCTCGCCGTCCCGCCCGGCGGCGGTTCGATCGGCTGGCGTGCCGGCGCCAAGCGCATCATCGTCTGGTTCGGTGACGCGCCCGCGCACGACCCGGTGTGCCAGGCCCTCTCCGGCCTGCCCTACGCCATCAGCGAGGCCAGCGTCACCAACAAGCTGGTCGGCGAGGACATCGCGGTGATCGCCATCAGCACCGACACCGGCACCGCCGGCGCGCTCGATGCCGACCCGGTGCCGCTGTCGACCGACTACGCGGCGGCCTGCGGGGCTGCCGGTGGCGCGGCCGGACAGGCCACCCGCATCGCCAACGCCACCAGCGGCAAGCACGTCAGCGGCATCGACGCGCTGTCCATCGTCAACACCATCATCGACCTGGTGAAGGCGGTGGTCGGCTCCATCGACAAGGTCAGCCTGGTGCCCGACGCCGCGATCGCGCCGTTTGTCGAGTCGATCACGCCGGCCGCCGGCTACGGCCCGCTCGCCGGCGACGAGGACCACGTGCTCAAGTTCGAGCTCGTCTTCAGCGCCGGCGGCGTGCGCTGCAGCACCGAGGACAAGGTCTTCAGCGGCTTCCTCAACGTCGTCGCCGACGACACCGTGGTCGCCAGGAAGCCCACGCGCATCACCATCCCGGCCTGCCGCTTCAGCTACAGCGTGAAGTTCGTCTGCGGCGTGCAGCAGGACTGCGAATGCGCCTGCGCCCCGGTGCGCCCCGGCGTCTATGCCACCGAGATCAACATCCACAACCACAAGTGCCGTGACGCCGAGGTCGAGAAGTGGCTGATGCCGATGGTGCTCGCCGGCGCCGCGCTCGGCCGCGAGCCGCACGTGGTCAAGCGCCGCCTCGGCGACCGCATCAGGCTGCCCGCCGATTCGGCGACCATGGACGACTGCTGCCGCATCACCGAGATGCTGCTCGGCGCCCCGTCGAGCGCACCGATGCCGCTGACGATCGGCTTCATGGAAATCGTCAGCAACGTCGAGCTCAACGTCACCGCGGTCTACACCGCCACCGACCTGAAGTCGAACGGCCTCAGCATCGACGTGCACAGCGTCACGCCACGGCTCAAGTAAGCCCCTCGACGAGGGCCTGCGCGCCCGGCCCCAGGCCGGGCGCGCTTTCGATGCGGCGCGCCCTGCGCCCTCCACCCTCGCCCCGGACCCGGCCCGCGACCGGCCGGCGCCACATCCGGTCCGGCAAAGCGGCTGCGCCTGACTAGAATGCAGTTTGTACGCCGCGCACTGCGGCGCATCACGGTCCTGCCATCCGGGCCCGCAGCGGGCCGGTCGGCGCCGGGCAGGGCTGTTCGCGAGACGGCGCCAAAGGAGCGCAGCGAGGCGAAGCAGCGATGGATGCAGCGAGCCCCTGGCCAGGCCTTCACGATCGCCGCGGCGGGCGCGCCAGTTGCGGCGTGGGCGCCATCGTCGACCTGGGCGGCGGCGCCAGCCACCGTGTCGTCGCGCTGGCACTGGCCGCCCTGCAGCGGCTCGGCCACCGCGGCGCACGCGGCGCCGACGAAGCCTGCGGCGATGGCGCCGGCATCCTGCTGCAGAAACCGCATGCCTTCTTCGCCCGCATACTGCCGGGCTTGCCGGGCGCGGACGCCTACGGCGTCGGCCAGATTCTCGCCGCCCAGGACAGCGCGGGCGAAGCGATGCGCCGCCTGGTGGAGCGCGCGGCCGCCGACGACGGCTTCGAGGTCCTGGCGTGGCGGCGCGTACCCACCGAGCCCGGCGTGCTGGGACGCGCCGCCCGCCTCAGCGAGCCCGCGGTGTGGCAGTGCTTCGTGGCGCCGCGCCGGGCCTTGCCGCCGGCCACGCTGGACCTGCGCCTGTACCTGCTGCGCAGGCTCATCGAGCAGCGCGCCCGCGGCGAGCCCCCCGGGCTCTACGTCTGCTCGCTCGACCGCCGCCGCCTCGTCTACAAGGGGCTGCTCACCAGCGCCCAGCTCGCGGCCTATTACCCGGACCTGGGCGATCCGGACATGGCCTCCGCGCTGGCCCTGGTGCACGCGCGCTTTTCCACCAACACGCTGGGCGCCTGGCCGCTCGCCCACCCCTACCGCTGCATCGTGCACAACGGCGAGTTCAACACCCTGCGCGGCAACCGCAACTGGATGCGGGCGCGCGAGCAGGCCCTGGCCAGCCCGCACTTCGGCGCCGACGTCGCGCGCCTGCGCGCGCTCATCGACGAGCGCGCGAGCGACTCGGCCAGCTTCGACGCCGTGCTCGAGCTGCTGCTGCTGGGCGGACGCAGCCTGCCCCATGCATTGCGCATGATGATTCCGGAGGCCTGGGAGGGCGACCCGTCGATGGACGCCGGGCGACGCGCCTTCTACGCGTACCACGCCTGCCTGATGGAACCCTGGGACGGCCCGGCCCTGGTGGTGGCCAGCGATGGCGAGCAGGTCGCCGCGGTACTCGACCGCAACGGCCTGCGCCCCTGCCGCAGCGCGCTCACCGCCGACGGCCTGCTGGTGCTGGGCAGCGAGGCCGGACTGCTCGCGCGGCCGCCCTCGGCCTTCGTCATGAAGGGCCGGCTCAAGCCCGGCGAACTGCTGGTGGCCGACACCCGCAGCCGGCGCATCGTGCCGGAACACGAGCTGTTTGCCGGACTGACGACGGCCGCCCCCTACGCCGAGTGGCTGGCGCGCGAGCGCGTGCAGCTGGCCGCCCCCAGCCCGGCGCCCACGCCCGCGGCGACACCCTCGGCGCAGGCGGTGGCGCGCTGGCAGGCGGCTTTCGGCTACAGCCTCGAGACCTTGCGCTGCCTGCTGCAGGCGATGGCGGCCGAGGGCAAGGACCCGCTCGGCTCCATGGGCAGCGACACCCCGCCGGCCTTCCTGTCGGCGCGCCATCGCCCCCTGTTCCACTATTTCAGCCAGCTCTTCGCCCAGGTCTCGAATCCGCCCATCGATCACCTGCGCGAGGCCGTGGTGACCTCGCTCGGCGGCCAGCTCGGCCCCCAGCGCAACCTGCTGGCGGCCACGCCCGCCCACTGCCGGCGGCTGCGGCTCGAGTCGCCGCTGCTCGACGGCGACGGCCGCGCCGCCCTCGATGCCCTCCGCCCCCGCTTGCCGCTCGCCTGCCTGGACACCACCTGCGCGCCGGACGAGACCCTTGCCGCCGCGCTCGACCGCCTCGAGGCGGCAGCGCAGGCGGCGTTGGCCGGCGGCGCCGCCCTCCTCGTCCTGTCCGACCGCGACGTCGCCGCCGCGCGCATGGCGATCCCCAGCCTGCTTGCCCTGGGCGCCGTCCACCATCACCTGCTGCGTCAGGGCCTGCGCGCTGCGGCCGGCCTGGTGGTGGAGAGCGGCGAGCCCTTCGCCGTGCATCACTTCAGTACCCTCATCGGCTACGGCGCGGATGCGGTCTTCCCCTGGCTCGCCTGGCACAGCGTGGACCGGCTGGTGGCCGACGGCGAGCTCGCGGCCGACGCCGTCCTCGCCCGCCGGCGCTACCGCGCGGCGGTCGAGGGCGGGCTGCTGAAGGTCATGGCGAAGATGGGCATCTCCACGCTCGAGGCCTACAAGGGCGCGCAGCTGTTCGAGGCCGTCGGCCTCGCCCCCGAGCTGGTGCGGCGCTGCTTCGAGGGCACCAGCTGCAGCGTGCCGGGCGTGGACCTCGACGGCCTTGAGCGCGAAAGCCGCGAGCGCCATCGCCTGGCCTTCGCCAGCGGCGCTGCGGACAGCCCGGCGCTCGAGGCCGGGGGCGACTACTACTGGCGCCGTGCTGGCGAGCAGCACGCCTGGAACCCGCTGTCCATCGGCCGCCTGCAGCAGGCGGTGCGCAACGAGGACTACCGGGCCTTCACCGCCTACACCGCCGAGGTCGACGGGCTCGAACTGCCGCCTGCCAGCCTGCGCGCCCTGCTCGAGTTCGTGCCCGACCCGGCCGGCGGCATCCCGGTCGACGAGGTCGAGCCGGTGGAGGCGATCCTGCCGCGCCTGTCGACCGGCTCGATGTCCTTCGGCGCGCTGTCGCGCGAGGCGCACGAGGCGCTGGCCATCGCCATGAACCGGATCGACGGCAAGGCCGGCTCGGGCGAGGGCGGCGAGCATCCGGAGCGCTTCGGCACGGCGCGCGCCTGCTCGATGAAGCAGGTCGCCAGCGGGCGCTTCGGCGTCACCATCGAGTACCTCGCCGGCGCGCGCCAGATCGAGATCAAGATGGCCCAGGGCGCCAAGCCCGGCGAGGGCGGCGAGCTGCCCGCCGGCAAGGTGGATGCGGACATCGCCGCCGCGCGCCACACCACGCCGGGGGTGGGGCTGATCTCGCCGCCGCCGCACCACGACATCTACTCCATCGAGGACCTGGCCCAGCTCATCCACGACCTCAAATGCACCAACCCCGGCGCCGAGGTGCACGTCAAGCTGGTGGCCGAGGCCGGCGTCGGCACCATCGCCGCCGGCGTGGCCAAGGCCCGCGCCGACGCCATCCTGATCAGCGGCGACAGCGGCGGCACCGGGGCGGCCCTGAAGACCTCGATCAAGAACGCGGGCGCGCCGTGGGAGCTCGGCCTGGCCGAAACCCAGCAGGTGCTGCTCGCCAACGGCCTGCGCTCGCGCGTCCGGCTGCGGGTCGACGGTGGCCTGCGCAGCGGCCGCGACGTCGCCATCGCCGCGCTGTTCGGCGCCGAGGAGTTCGGCTTCGGCAGCGCGGCCTTGGTCGCGCTCGGCTGCATCATGTTGCGCAAGTGCCACTGCAACACCTGCAGCGCCGGCATCGCCACCCAGGACCCGGCGCTGCGGGCGCGCTTCGCCGGGCGACCGGAACATGTCGTCACCCTGATGCGCTTCATCGCCCGGCAGCTGCGCGAGATCATGGCGCGCCTGGGCTTTCGCCGCGTCGATGACATGATCGGCCGCGTCGACCGCCTGCGCCAGCGCCCGGTGGCCCTTGCGAAGGGGATCCGCACCGACCTGTCGCGCCTGCTGCACCGCCCGCTGGCCGAGGACGCACCGCGCTGCACCCGCCAACAGGATCACCAGCTCGAGGCCCAGCCCGACCACCGGCTCGTAGCTGCGGCCGCGGCGGCGATCGCGCGCGGCGAGGCGGTGCACCTGGCCCTCGAAGTCGGCAACGGCGACCGCGCCGTCGGCGCCCTGCTGTCGGGCGAGCTCGTGCGCCGCCGCGGCCGCGCCCCGCCGCTCGCAGCCGCCACCGTGAGCGTGCACTGCCACGGCACCGCAGGCCAGAGCTTCGGCGCCTTCCTCGCCACCGGCATTGAGCTGCGGTTGCGCGGCGAAGCCAACGACTATGCCGGCAAGGGCCTGTCGGGCGGGCGCCTGGTGGTGGCGACGCCGGCCGATGCGGGCTACGCCGCCGCGGCCAACATCATCGTCGGCAACGCGGTGCTGTACGGTGCGACCAGCGGCGAGGCCTATTTCAACGGCCTGGCCGGCGAGCGCTTCGCGGTGCGCAATTCGGGCGCGCTGGCCGTCGTCGAGGGCACGGGCGACCACGCCTGCGAATACATGACCGGCGGGGCGGTGGTGATCCTCGGCGCCACCGGGCGCAACTTCGGCGCCGGCATGAGCGGCGGCGAGGCCTATGTGCTGGACGAGGACGGACGCTTCCCCACCCGGCTCAATGCCGACATGGTCCGCCTCGAGACCGTCGAGGACGCCGACGACCTCGCCCTGCTGCTGCACCTGCTGCGCAACCATGTCGCGCTCACCGGCAGCGCCCTCGCCCGCCGCGTGCTGGCGCACTGGCCCACGCTGCGCCCGTGCTTCGTCAAGGTCATGCCGCTTGCCCACGCGGCCCGGCTCGCGCGCGCACGCACGCCGGCGCGCGCGCTGCCCGCCGCCACCGCCGTGCCCGAGGCCGACAGCCGATGAGCGAACGCCATCCCGACGGCTTCCTGAAGCGCGGCCGCCAGCCGCTCGCCTACCGCGACCCGCGTCAGCGCATCGCCGACTACGACGAGATCCTTGCCGGCTGGCAGGCGGACGCCATCCAGGCCCAGGGCGAGCGCTGCATGGATTGCGGCGTACCCACCTGCATGGCGGGCTGTCCGCTGGGCAACCTGATCCCCGACTGGAACGACCTGGTGAGCCGCCAGCGCTGGCGCGAGGCCCTGGTACGCCTGCACGCCACCAACAATTTTCCCGAGTTCACCGGCTACACCTGCCCGGCGCCGTGCGAGCCGGCCTGCGTGCTGGGGCGCGACGACGAGGCGGTGAGCATCAAGGCCATCGAGCGGGCGATCGTCGACATGGGCTGGGAGCAGGGCTGGATCCGCCCCGAGCCGCCACCGCATCGCAGCGGCCAGCACGTCGCGGTGGTGGGCAGCGGGCCGGCGGGGCTGGCCTGCGCGCAGCAGCTCAACCGTGCCGGCCATGCGGTCACCGTGTTCGAGCGCAGCGAGGTGGTCGGCGGCCTGATGGCATTGGGCATCCCGGACTTCAAGATCGCCAAGCACCGCGTGGCGCGCCGCGTGGCCCAGCTCGCCGCCGAGGGCGTGCGCTTCCTGACCGGGCACTGCGTGGGCCGCGACCCCAGCCTCGCGCAGCTGCGCGCCCGCTTCGACGCGGTGTGCCTCGCCATCGGAGCGGGCGCCGCGCGCGATCTCGCGCTGCCGGGGCGCGGCCTGGCGGGGGTCGACCTGGCGATGGACTTCCTCGTCGCCGAGAACCGCCGTCAGGCCGGACGCGCCGCCGCCCCGCACATCGACGTGCACGGCCAGCGCGTACTGGTGCTCGGCGGCGGCGACACCGGGGCGGACTGTGTGGCCACCGCCCACCGCCAGGGCGCCTGCGCCGTGACCCAGGTGAGCGTGCGCGGCGCCCCGCCCTTGCAGCGCGCGCCCGGCAATCCCTGGCCGCAGTGGCCGCGCATCCGGCGCCGCAGCTATGCGCTCGAGGAGGGGGGCGAGGAAGCGTTCGCGCTCGACGCCGTGGCCTTCCTCGAGGCCGCCGGCCGCGGCCGCGTCGCCGCCATGCAGTTCGAGCGGGTGGCCTGGACCTACGACGGCCAGGGGCGGCGACGCGGCCGGCAGGTGCTCGACCCCGAGGTGGTGCTGCCCGCCGACCACGTGCTGATCGCCATCGGCTTCGCCGGGCCGGACCTCGCGCCCTTCGCCGGCACCGGACTCGGACCCGGCCCGCGCGGCACCCTGGCCACCGATGCGGCGATGATGAGCAGCCTGCCCGGCGTGTTCGTCGCCGGCGACGCCCGCCGCGGCGCCTCGCTGGTGGTGTGGGCGATCGGCGAGGGACGCGACGCCGCGCGCCAGATCGACCTCTACCTGCGCGGCCACAGCGAGCTGCCGGCCAGCCTGATGAGCCCCAATCCGCCGCTGGCCTGAGGCGGCGCGCGCCCGGCGCGAACGATCGCGAATCAGGGATCGCGCCGGGCCGCTCGGCACTCTAAACTTAGGTCGGACCATCACGAGGGTCCGCATCCGGAGATCCTGATCCAGGAGAAGGACATGAACGCCCAGCCCATCGTCGACCAACCGGGCGCCCCCACCACGGACGAACTCAAGGAATCCTACGAGGCGGCCCTGCGCATCACCCGCGCCCGCCTCGAGAAGGATCGCCGCCTGAAGGAAGTGGAGCGCGAGACGCTGCAGAACAGCCCCCACGAGGTGCACACCGCCATCGGCGACTGAGGGCCGTCGCCAGCCGCCCTCCCCGTCCGGCCGTCCACCGGCGCGCGACGCGCCTCAGGCCGGCATCGCGTCCAGGCGCTCGAGCCAGGGCGCGCGCAGCCCTTCGGGCACGAAGCTGGCTTCCAGGCTGTTGCGCGCAATGTGCTTGAGCTGGGCACGGGTCAGGCCCAGCGCCTGCGCGGTGTCGATGTAGTTCTGTGCGATGTAGCCACCGAAATAGGCCGGATCGTCGGAGTTGATCGTGACCCTCAGGCCGGCGTCGAGCAGTTGGCCGAGGTTGTGTTGCGCAAGCGTCGGGAACACGCACAGCTTGACGTTCGACAGCGGACACACCGTCAGTGCCACCTGCTCGCGCGCCAGCCGTTCGAGCAAGGCGGGATCCTCGGCGGCGCGCACGCCGTGGTCGATGCGCTCGACACCGAGGATGTCCAGGGCCTCGACGATATAGGCTGGCGGCCCTTCCTCGCCGGCATGGGCGACGACATGCAGGCCGAGCTCGCGGCAGCGCGCGAACAGGCGCGCGAACTTGCTCGGCGGATGGCCTTTCTCGGACGAGTCCAGGCCTACGCCGTGGATGCGTGCCAGATGCGGCAGCGCCTGTGCCAGCGTGGCCAGGCCCTCGTCCTCGCTCAGGTGGCGCAGGAAGCACAGGATCAGCCGTGAGCTGATGCCCCAGCGCGCCTGCGCCTCGCCACAGGCGCGCTCCAGGCCGTCGAGCACGGTGTCGAAGGCGACGCCGCGGGCGGTGTGGGTCTGCGGGTCGAAGAACAGTTCGGCATGTACCACGCCGTCGGCGTGGGCGCGCTCGAAGTAGGCCAGCGCGAGCTCGAAGAAATCCTGCTCGTGGATCAGCGCCGCCGCACCGGCGTAGTAGAGATCGAGAAAGCTCTGCAGATCGCTGAAGGCGTAGGCGGCGCGCGTGGCCGCGACGCTGTCCCAGGGCAGCGCCACGCCGTTGCGGCGGGCGAGCTCGAACATCATCTCGGGTTCGAGCGTGCCTTCGATGTGCAGGTGCAGCTCGGCCTTGGGCAGGCTGCGAACGAAGTGATCGAGATCCATGGCGCCCTCCTTGCAGATCACCGCATGCTAGCGCCAAACGCCCGGCGGCGGCGCCTGCCGCCGCATCGGGCGCAGGCGCGGACGGGCGGCATCAGGCGCCGAGCAGCACAGCGCCGGTACCGGCGATGGCGCCGCCGGCCACGCGCCGGATGCGCTCACCGCCCCGGGTCTGCGGCGTCCACCGCGCCAGCGCATAGCCGGCGCCATGCAACAGGGCGGTGGCGAGCGCAAAGCCGACGGCGTAGGTGGCGAGGCTGGCGCCGCCCATCTCGGCGTGGTGGGCGTGGCCGTGGAACAGCGCGAAGACCGCCACCAGCGGCAGGCTCGCTGCCAGCGGCAGGCGCGCGGCGAGCGCGATCAGCAGGCCGAACACCAGCACCGAGGCGGCGATGCCGGCCTCGACCGCGGGCAGGGCGAGGCCGAGCACGCCCAGTCCGGCACCGGCCAGCATCGCCAGCACGAAGCCGGCCGGCAGCATCCAGCGCGCGCGGCCCGACTGGCGCGCGGCAAGCAGGCCCACGGCGAGCATCGCGAGCAGGTGATCGAGGCCGCCGAGCGGGTGGGCG
Organism: Thauera sp.; assembly: GCF_035444905.1. Classification (GTDB taxonomy): domain Bacteria; phylum Pseudomonadota; class Gammaproteobacteria; order Burkholderiales; family Rhodocyclaceae; genus Thauera. Next base: position 12,459 of record NZ_DAOMPS010000001.1, on the reverse strand, counting down.
AAGCCGGTGACAAAGCTCGCGGCCTCATGGCCCGGGTGGGCGAGCGCGGCGCCGGAGCTGGTGGCGAGCACCACGGCGGCGAGGGCGGAAGGGGTTCTCATGGCGGGGACTCCTGCGGTTACGTGATCGGTGGGCGGGCAGCGGTGGGCGGGCAGCGCCGGGCTGGCGTCCTTGGGCTGGCGTCAGGCGGCGACGAGCAGGCCCTGGCGCTCGATGAAGTCGATGATATCGGCAAGCCCCTGGCCGGTCTTCTGGTTGGAGAAGACGAAGGGGCGCGCGCCGCGCATCTTGCGCGCATCGCGATCCATGACCTCGAGCGAGGCACCGACCAGGGGCGCGAGGTCGATCTTGTTGATGACGAGCAGATCGCTGCGGGTGATGCCGGGGCCGCCCTTGCGCGGAATCTTGTCGCCGGCGGAGACGTCGATGACGTAGATCGTCAGGTCGGACAGCTCGGGCGAGAAGGTCGCCGCCAGGTTGTCGCCGCCGGACTCGACGAAGATGATGTCGAGCCCCGGAAAGCGCGCGTTGAGGCGATCGACCGCCTCGAGGTTGATCGAGGCGTCCTCGCGGATCGCGGTGTGCGGGCAGCCGCCGGTCTCGACGCCGATGATGCGCTCGGGCGCGAGCGCCTCGTTGCGCACCAGGAACTGGGCGTCCTCGGCGGTGTAGATGTCGTTGGTGACGACGGCGATGTTGTACTTGTCGCGCAGCGCCAGGCACAGCGCCAGGGTCAGCGCCGTCTTGCCGGAGCCGACCGGCCCGCCGATGCCGACACGCAGCGGGCCGCGGTGCTTGGGAAAGTCCATGCTCATGATCTGAACAGCCTCGTGTATTGGGTTTCGTGCCGGCTGCTGGCGATCGCCAGGCCGGGGGTGTAGTTGCTCCAGCGCGCCTCGGGCAGGTTCAGCGCCTGCTCGACCAGCGCCGGGATGCGCTCGCCGAGCGTGGCGAGCAGGCGCTGGCCGGCGCTCTGGCCGAGCGGCACCGCCTTCACCGCCGCCATCACCTGGTTCTCGGCCCAGGCCCAGAGGTAGGCGGCCAGCGCCTGCGCGACCGGCACCTGCCAGGCTGCGGCCGCGGCCGACCAGGCGCTGGGGAAGCAGGGCGTGTCGATCGCCAGCAGGCGCGCGCGCCAGCCCGGCAGCGCGGCAAAGGCCTCGAGCTCGGTCAGCAGCTTGACCAGCGACCAGCCCATCTGCACCGTCTCGGCGCGCAGCTCGGCGGTCTCGCGGCTGGCGAGGAAGTCGGCGTTGAGCCGCAGCACCTCCGCGTCATCGCCAGCGCCCCAGGCGGCGAGCTGCCCCGCCAGCAGCGGCGCCTCGAAGCGCGCCACGCTCCACGCCAGCAGATCGCCGATCCAGGCCGCAGCGTCCGCCTCCCTGGCCACCACGCCGCTCTCCACCGCCCACTCCAGGCCTTGCGAGTAGGTGTAGGCGCCGACCGGCAGCGCAGGGCTGGCCAGCTGCAACAAGCGCAACAGGGGCAGCAGCGGCGCCGCCGCGTGCATGCTCACTGCCCCGCCATCAGGTGGATGCGCGCGCCGCTGCCGTCGCCCGGGTGCTGGTGGCCCGGCGCGTAGGCGCCCGCCTCGGGCTCGAAGGGCGCGCGCAGGGAGCTGACCAGCGCACCCAGCCCGACCAGCATGCCCTCGAGCACATGGTCGGCCTGGATGCGCAGCCAGTCGCCGCCGGCGTCCCGCCCGACCTGAACCGCGACGTGGCGGTTGCCCAAATGAAAGGCCGCGCGGGCCAGATCCGTGGAACTCGCGCAGCGCGCTTCGAGCAGATCCTCGTCGGCCGCGACCACGGCGATGACCCGGCCGTCGTTGGCGCGCAGCCTGTCGCCGCCGCGCAGGACGGTGCCGCGCGGCAGGAACAGGCCGACCTCCGCGCCCGAAGCCAGGCGCGCGCGCAGGCGACTCTTGGTCCGTGTGTTGAAGTCCAGCTCGAGGCGATCGGTGGCCGGCGCATCATCGCAGCACAGCCCTTCGACAAGGCACATCGCCCCGGACGGCGGGGCCGGCGCGGCGACCGGCACGACCGCGGCAGGCTGGGAGTCGATCAGGGTGGGAGCAGTCATGAGGGTTCTCAGAACAGGAAATAGCGCTGCGCCATCGGCAGCACCTCGGCGGGTGCGCAGCTAAGGTGCTCGCCGTCGGCGCGCACGATGTAGGTCTCGGGATCGACCTCGATCGCCGGCGTGGCGTCGTTCAGCACCATGTCGGCCTTGCTCACCTTGCGGCAGCCCTTGACCGCCACGAGCGGCTTCTGCAGCCCGAGCGCGGCGACCTCGGCGTTGTGCAGGGCGGCCTGCGACACGAAGGTCACCGAGGTCTTCACCGCCTTGCCGAAGCTGCCGAACATCGGCCGGTAATGCACCGGCTGCGGGGTCGGGATCGACGCATTGGGGTCGCCCATCGCCGCCGCGGCGATCATCCCGCCCTTGAGGATCAGGCTCGGCTTGACGCCGAAGAAGGCCGGACGCCACAGCACCAGGTCGGCGAGCTTGCCGGGCTCGATCGAGCCCACCTCGTGCGCGATGCCATGGGTGATCGCCGGGTTGATCGTGTACTTGGCGATGTAGCGCTTGACGCGGAAATTGTCGTTGAGCGCACTTTCCTCGATCACCGCGACTGCGTCCGGCACTGCCGCCGCGGCGCTGCGCCTCGGCGCCAGCCAGCCGCGCTGCAGCTTCATCTTGTGCGCCGTCTGCCAGGTGCGGATCACCACCTCGCCCACCCGGCCCATCGCCTGCGAGTCCGACGACATCATCGAGAACGCCCCCGTGTCGTGCAGGATGTCCTCGGCGGCGATGGTCTCGCGCCGGATGCGCGACTCGGCAAAGGCCACGTCCTCGGCGATGCTCGGGTCGAGGTGGTGGCACACCATCAGCATGTCGAGGTGCTCGTCGATGGTGTTGACGGTGTACGGCCGCGTCGGGTTGGTCGACGACGGCAGCACGTTGGGCCGGCTGATCGCGCGGATGATGTCCGGCGCATGGCCGCCGCCCGCGCCTTCGGTGTGGAAGGTGTGGATGGTGCGGCCCTTGAACGCGGCGAGCGTGGTCTCGACGAAGCCGGACTCGTTGAGCGTGTCGGTGTGGATGGCGACCTGGATGTCCATCTCGTCAGCCACCGTCAGGCAGTTGTCGATCGCCGCCGGCGTCGTGCCCCAGTCCTCGTGCAGCTTGAGGCCGATCACCCCGGCCTGCACCTGCTCCTTAAGCGGCGCCGGCAGGCTGGCGTTGCCCTTGCCGAAGAAGCCAAGGTTCATCGGAAAGGCCTCGGCCGCCTCCAGCATGCGGTGGATGTGCCACGGCCCCGGCGTGCAGGTGGTGGCGAAGGTGCCGGTCGCCGGCCCGGTGCCACCGCCGAGCATGGTGGTGACGCCCGACATCAGCGCCTCCTCGATCTGCTGCGGGCAGATCCAGTGGATGTGGCTGTCGATGCCGCCCGCGGTGAGGATCATGCCCTCGCCGGCGATCACCTCGGTGCCGGCACCGATCGGGATCGTCACCCCGGGCTGGATGTCCGGGTTGCCGCCCTTGCCGATCCGCCAGATGCGCCCGTCCTTGAGTCCGACGTCGGCCTTCACGATGCCGACCACCGCATCGACGATCAGCGCGTTGGTGATGATGGTGTCCGCCACGTCGGCGGCCACGCCCTGGCCCTGGCCCATGCCGTCGCGGATCACCTTGCCACCGCCGAACTTCACCTCCTCGCCGTAGATCGTGAAGTCGTGCTCCACCTCGATCACCAGCTCGGTATCGGCCAGCCGCAGCCGGTCGCCCACCGTGGGGCCGAACATCTCCGCGTAGGCGCGGCGCGAGATCTCCGCCATCACAGTGCTCCCATGACCAGGCCGTTGAACCCGTACACCTCACGCTCGCCATCGAGCGCCACCAGCTCCACCGTGCGCGACTGCCCGGGCTCGAAGCGCACCGCGGTGCCCGCCGCGATGTTCAACCGGAAGCCGCGCGCCGCGCCGCGGTCAAAGTCGAGCGCGGTGTTGGTCTCGGCGAAGTGATAGTGCGAACCGACCTGGATCGGGCGGTCGCCGGTGTTGCTGACGACGAGGGTCAGCGTAGCGCGACCGACGTTGAGTTCGATGTCGCCATCGGCGACGAAATACTCTCCGGGGATCATCCGTTCTTCTCCCAGTGGCAGCGAAGCGGGGCGGTCGCACGATGCGGTAGCAATCGGCATGTCGGGTGTTTGCAGAGCAGGCGAGGACTGTCCGAGCCCGCAGGGCGAGTTCCGCAGCCTGCGGCGCAAATACCCGGCGTGGCGATTGCGGGCAGCGCGCGAAAAGACAACATGTCCAGGCGCCTCAAACGATCGGGTTGTGCACCGTGACAAGCTTCGTCCCGTCCGGAAACGTCGCCTCCACCTGGATGTCGGGAATCATCTCCGCCACCCCCTCCATCACTTCGTCCCGCGTCAGCAGCGTCGCCCCATCGCTCATCAGCTCGGCCACGCTGCGGCCATCGCGCGCGCCCTCCAGGATCGCGCAGGTGATCAAGGCCACCGCCTCCGGATAGTTCAGCTTCAGGCCGCGGGCGCGCCGGCGCTCGGCCAGCAGGCCGGCAGTGAAGATCAGCAGCTTGTCCTTCTCGCGTGGGCTCAGTTCCATCGTGTCCTCCACGGCGCCCCTGCGCCGCTCGTGCGTTGTTCAGGTGTTCCAGATCCGCGGCGTCCGCGCCGCACGCCCGCCAACGGCCGGTCGCGCACTCGCCCACAGGCGCGCGAACCACTCGCGCCCCGGCTCGCATGCCGGCCCCAGCCAGCGCGCGACCAGCAGGCCGGGCAGCAGCGTCACGCCGCCCTCGCCCGCCAGCGGCACAGCCTCGCGCCACGCCGCCAGCAAGCCCGCATCGCAGCGCGGCGAGGCGACCACGAAACTGGCGCTGACCGGCTGCGCCTGCAGCCCGACCGACGCCCCCAGCAGCGCCCCGCCGCCGCCGACCACGCCACGCTCCAGCCACAGCGGGCGCCCGTCGCGCTCGATACGGGTGCGCAGCGCCAGTTCGCCGTGGCCGAAGCGCTCGCCCGAGGCCGTGCGGCCGAAGCAGAGCATCTCGCTGCCGATGAAGCAGGCATCGCCATGCAGGCGCACCTCGGTGAGCAGCTCGCCGCGCGCACCGTCATAGACGATGCTCTCCTGCGGCAGGAACTCGCACACGCCACCCGCCGCCACCTCGATACGCTGCTCCAGACGGCCCTGCGGGCCGGCACTGCGATACCACTTGCCCGCCCCGGGCGTCGTCACCAGCACATGCGCCCCGTCCTCCAGCGCCAGATCGACACGCAGCGCGTCACCGCCTGCGATGCCGGCCGGTGGATGCACCAGGATGGTATGGCATACCGCGTCACCTTCCGGATACAGCGATCGCTGCACCCGCAATGGGCCGCGATGGGCATTGCGAACCAGCACCGTGCGTCCGCCGCGACGCTGATAGCGCAGCTGCAGCTCGGCCTGCCAGCCGCCGGGGGCGGGACAGCCAGTCTGCAAAGGGGCGCGTAACTCGCTCACGGCGTTCATGCCGATCCATTAAGCAAACAACGGGCCAAGTCTATGCAGACGCCGCCAGGGCCGTGATTGCATCCGCAACCCCTCGCGCCGGCGCGCGCCCGGCGACAGCCGGGAAGGCGCTCGGGTGCACTCGCCGCAGACGCATGCACCAGCGCGGGGCGTGCGCGCACTCATGCACCACATCGGTGCATGCACCTTCCCCTCAGGGATCGATATGCTGCTCGCGACGCACTGGATCACCCGACCCGGGCGCATGGCCGATGCGTGTCATCTGCACCGCCTCAGTGACCGCGGTTGCCGCCGGAACCACGGCGACCGGCGCCTCGGGCAGCGGCTCCCACAGCGCCCGGTAGGCCGGGCTGTCGTTCATCAGCTGCTCGCTCATGCGCGCAATCCGATCCGCCGGACGCTGCGTGCGCAGCGGCCCGAGCGCGGAATAGCCCAGACCGGCGCGATCACCCTTCACTTCGAGGCCGACGAAATCGAGCAAGGTCGGCAGCATGTCGAAGTGCGTGAGCACCCCGGTGTTGGGCGCCAGCTGGTGGTCGTCGCTGATGAACAGGTTGAAGATGCGGCGCTCGGGGTTCTGCACCAGCCGGGGCCAGGACGTGTTGCCCATCGCCAGGTGGTCGCCCTGCACGACGATGGCGACGCGATCGAGCCAACCGCGGGCGATGATGTGCTCGATGAAGTCCGCCACCAGCCCGGCGGTGCACTCGACGAGGCCATCGAAATCCTGATACCCCTGACGCCGGCAATGCGGCGACAGGTGACCGTAGGGGTGGTGGGTGTCGATCGTCAGCAGCGTGAGGTTGAACGGCCGCCGCGCGGCCATCAGGTGCTCGAGCTCGCTGCTTGCGTGCGCGAACAGGTCGGGGTCACGCAAGCCCCAGGCATTCATGCCGGCCTCCGGCTCGCCGGCGGCGATCCACTCCTCGCGCCCCATCACCTTGTGGTAGCGGTGGTCGCGGAAAAACTTGCCCACGCCGGCGAACTCGAGGCTGGGGCCATTCAGGAACACGTTGGTGTAGCCCTCGGCGGCGAGGATGTCGCCCAGGCAGCGCGCCCGTGGCAGGTAGCGCTCGAGCCGCTCGCCCTGCACGTTGCCGCCGTACATGGCCACCGACTTCAGCGGCAGGCCGCATTGCGTCGCCACCAGGCTGGCTATGGTGAAATGGGCGCCCATCAGCTCTCGGTAATCCTCGAACTGGATCACGCCCGGCCGCGCCTTGAGGGCATTCAGGCGATGCAGCAGATCGCGGCCGAACAGCGCCGGATCGGCGTAGCTGTTTTCCAGGCTCTCGACGTAGATCAGCACCAGGCTCTTGGGCGGCTTGCGCCCGCGCTCGAGCGTGATCCGCGCCGGATCGACGTACGCGTACGTGAAGTAGTCCTCGCCAAAATAGCCGCGAACATAGCGCGCCACCGAGAAACCATCGACGAAGAACGCGACACCGGCGCCGAGCACGACCAGCGGCACGATCCGCGGCAAGGTATGTTGCGCGGCATGGCGCAGCACGACCAGCAGTCGCTGCCCGGCGGCACGCAGCCACGGTCGCGGCCAGGCCTCGGGATGCGCGCGCAGATACCGCACCCACGCATCGAGCCCCCACAGCAACGCAGCCAGCGCGAGCGGCAGCACAAGACCGCGCCACAAGAAACGATGAAGGATCTCTGGGTCGCTTGTGAGGACCCCCGCGGCCCCGAAACGCAGGTGATAGAGCACCTGGTCGATGCTGACCCGACCGAACTCCTCATGCAGCCAGCGCGGGATCGCATACAGCAGACAGCCAAGCAGGATGGCCAGAAATCTGAGCAGTTTTCCGACGCGCATGCAGCCCCCGCGAAGGCAGTACCCGGTGCAATCCTGAAAATCGTCGCACGCACAAGCGTCTGTAATGGTACTGCAACGCCCTTGCAATACGGGCGACATTTGTCACCGCGTGTGGCAAGACCGCGCGCTCGTCGGCTCAAAAGCCTATCGGCGTGGGAAACGCGACCTCAGCCCTTCATGCCGATCGCGTCCATGGCCAGGCGCAACAGCCAGGCCGCGAGGCCAAGGGCCAGCACGCCGCCCGCCCAGATCGCGACGAACCACGCGAGCCGCCGCCAGGATGAGCCCGGCGCCGGCTCAGGCTTGTGCTGTCGATTTTCCATCAGTGATAGCCGTCCTCCGGGCGAACCTTGCCGCGGAACACGTAGTATGACCAGGCGGTGTACATCAGGATGAAGGGAATGATGAACAGCGCCCCCACCAGCGTGAAACCCTGGCTCTGGGGCGGAGCGGCAGCGTCCCAGATGGTGATATCGGGCGGGATGATCATTGGCCACACGCTGATCGCCAGGCCGGTGTAGCCCAGGAAGACCAGCCCCAGCACGTAGAGGAAGGGCGCCGCGTGCGGCGCGCCGCGCAGCGAACGCAGCAGCTGCACCGCGCAGAACACCACCAACAGTGGCACCGGCGCGAACCAAAGCAGCTGGGGCCACGCGAACCAGCGTGCGGCGATGCCCGGGTGGGCGAGCGGCGTCCAGATGCTGACCGCGACGACGAAGGCAAGCAGTGCCCACAGCAGCGGTCCGGTCAGCCGGATCATCGCTGCCTGCAACGCGCCTTCGGTCTTCAGGATCAGCCAGGTGCTGCCGAGCACGGCATAGGTCACGACCACGCCCAGCCCGGCAAACAGCGGGAAGGGCGCGAACCAGTCGAAGGCGTCGCCGGCGAAGGCGCGGTCCACCACCGGAATGCCCTCGATGTAGGCACCGAGCGCGACACCCTGGAAGAACGCGGCCGCGACCGAACCGACGATGAAGGCCTTGTCCCACAGGTGGCGTTCATGGTCATGCGCCTTGAAGCGGAACTCGAAGGCCACGCCGCGCAGGATCAGCCCGAGCAGCATGAAGATCAGCGGCAGGTAGAGCGCGCTCAGCACCACCGCGTACGCCAGCGGAAAGGCGGCGAGCAGCCCGGCGCCGCCCATCACCAGCCAGGTCTCGTTGCCGTCCCACACCGGGGCGACGGTGTTCATCATGACGTCGCGGTCATGGCGGTCGGGCGCGAAGGGGAAGAGGATCCCGATGCCGAGGTCGAAGCCGTCCATGACGACGTACATCATGACCCCGAAGAAGATGATCAGGATCCAGATCAGCGAGAAATCGATACCCATGGTCTTCAGCTCCTGTGCGCCGCGGCGCGGAGGTCGTCGTCGGTTGCGGCCGAGATCGGACGCATCTGCTGGCGCTCATGCCCCGGTCCGCCGACCAGGCCGGTATCGCCCTCGTGCAGTTCCGGCCCCTTGCGCACCAGGCGCAGCATGTAGGCAATGCCGACGCCGAACACGACGCAATACACGACGATGAACAGCCCGAGCGAGATCGCCAGCGGCAGCGCCTCGTGATTGGACACCGCATCGGCCGTGCGCTGCAGGCCATACACCACCCACGGCTGGCGCCCCACCTCGGTGGTGAACCAGCCGGCGAGGATCGCGATCAGGCCGGTCGGCCCCATCCACAGGGTGGCGCGCAGGAAGGCTCGCGAGCGGTAGAGCGCTTCGCCACGCCGCAGCAGCAGGCTCCAGGCGCCGAGCAGGATCATCAGCACGCCGAGGCCGACCATGATGCGGAAGGACCAGAACACCACCGCGACCGGCGGCCTGTCCTCGCGCGGGAACTCCTTCAGGCCGGCAAACTGGCCGTCCCACGAGTGCGTCAGGATCAGGCTGCCCAGGCGCGGGATCTCGATCGCGAAGCGATTCTCCTCGCGCTCCTGATCGGGCCAGGCGAAGACCACCAGGGGCACGCCCTCGCCCGGATGGTTCTCCCAGTGCCCCTCCATCGCCGCGATCTTGGCCGGCTGGTGCTTGAGCGTGTTGAGGCCGTGGAAGTCGCCGATCACCGCCTGGATCGGCGCCACCACCACAAGCATCCACATTGCCATCGACAGCATCTTGCGGATCGCCGGATTGTCACGGCCGCGCAGCAGCTGCCAGGCCGCGGAGGCCGCCACGAACAGCGCGGTGGCAAGGAAGGCCGCCACCGTCATGTGCAGCAGCCGGTAGGGGAAGGACGGGTTGAAGATCACCGCCAGCCAGTCGACCGGCACGGCGCGGCCATCGATGATCTCGAATCCGGCCGGCGTCTGCATCCAGCTGTTGGAAGCCAGGATCCAGGTGGTCGAGATCAGCGTGCCGATCGACACCATCAGGGTGGAGAAGAAATGCAGCCCCGGGCCGACCCGGTTCCAGCCGAACAGCATCACGCCGAGGAAGCCGGCCTCGAGGAAGAAGGCGGTCAGCACCTCGTAGGCCAGCAGCGGGCCGGTGACGCCGCCCGCAAAATCGGAGAAGAAACTCCAGTTGGTGCCGAACTGATAGGACATCACCAGCCCGGAGACGACCCCCATGCCGAAGTTGAGCGCGAAGATCTTGGACCAGAAATGGTAGAGATCGCGATACAGCGTCTGCCGCGTTCGCAACCAAAGGCCCTCGAGTACGACCAGGTAAGCCGCCAGGCCGATGGTGATGGCCGGGAACAGGATGTGAAACGATACCGTGAAGGCAAACTGGGCCCGGGCGAGCTCCAGTGCGGTGAATCCGAACATTCGTGTGCTCTCCGTAACTCAGCCTGGAGCGTCTCTCAGGCGAAAGGCTGATCGCGCCGGGCCTGGCGGCTCGCAGCGCAGGACGTCCCCCTGCGGGACGCACCAAAAACAACAGCCCCGGCCGTGACGATCGGGGCTGGTGTCTTGATGCGACAGCGCTTACTGCGTCGAGCGCGCGATCAGCACCGCCATCTTCGGGTTCTGCCTGGCCACCTCCTGCGCGAGCTCGGCCTTGGCACGCTGGCCGCCTTCCTCGGTGTTGAGGATGATCAGGTCGCAGCGCAGTTGCTCGGCGAGGTCGACCACCGCCTTGCCCCGACCGAACAGCGTGGACGTCAGGATCTGGCCTTCGGCCGGCACGCCCTGGGCGTTGACCTCGTTCACATACTGCTGCAGGTTCGCCACGTGCTTCGGATCGATCGCCTTGTCGGTCTGGTTGACCTCGGCGGACAGCACGTGCTCGGGCGCGAGATACACCAGGTGGACCTTGGAGCCCGTCAGCGACACGAATTCCGACACCCGCTCGCGCGTCAGCTTGTTCCCGGTGTGATCGACCACGGCCATGATGGTGCCGTACAGACGCGACTTGGTGGCAGGCACGGCCGCCGCAGGCGCCGTGGTCGGCGCCACCGACTGCGCGACCGCCGCGGCCTTGCTCTTCGGAATGATCAGCGTGAGGGCAAGGCCGATGAGACTGATGCCACCGAGCACATAGAAGATGCTGTGCAGCTCGCCGGCGAACTTGACCGCCAGGAAGGCACCGAAGATCGGCCCGAAGATACCGCCGATGCGGCCGAAGGCAGCCGTCCAGGCGACACCGGCACCACGCACGTTGGTGCGGTAGTAGTTGGCGGCCAGGCCGTAGATCAGGGTCTGCGTCCCCGAGGTGCCCAGGCCGGTGATCGCGATCGTGAGCAGCAGCAGGGCCACGGCGATGCCGCCGACGTTGGCGAGCTGCTGGACTTCGCCGGCCTTGGCGACCGCAGGGACGTCGATCGTCGAGGCGATCATGCCGATGGCACCCATGGCGAGCGCACCGACGAGGAAGCCCAGCGCCACGATGCGCTGCGGACTGTGCTTGTCGGCCAGGGTGGAGCCGTACAAGGTACCGACCATGGCGCCGGCGTTGAGCACCAGCAGCAAGGCCAGCGAACCGTTCTGGCCCATGATCGGGAGCATGATCTTGGGCAGCCAGGTGTTCAGCGAGTACACCAGCAGCAGGCAGAACGCCGACACGAAGCCGATGACGATGGCAGGCACCAGATAGACGGTGAACAGACCGGCCCAGCCCGCACGCGCGTCGGCGGCGCTGGCGGCCGCGCTCTGCTGCGGCTTGATCTCGGTCTCGGGGATGGGCACGCCGGTGCGCTCGGAGACGCGGCGCGCTTCGTCCAGCCGGCCGCGCGAAGCCAGCCAGGCCACCGACTCGGGCATCTTCCAGATCGCCAGCGGCAACAGGGTGACAAGCGGCAGCGCACCGATCAGGAACATGCCCCGCCAGCCGATGATCGGCAGCAGGAAGATCGCCAGCAGCGCCGACAGCAGCGAACCGAGCGGGATGCCCGCATAGCAGAAGGCGGTGGCGAGGTTCTTCTTCCCCGGCGGGGCGAACTCGGCCGCCATCGCACCGGTGGTGCCGGCCAGCGCGCCGACGCCCAGGCCGGTGATGAAGCGCCAGATGCCGAAGGCGGCAACCGACTCGGTCATGGCCGACACCGCCATGGCGATCGAGAACCAGGCGATCGAGACCAGCATGACCTTGCGGCGGCCGATCAGGTCGCCCAGGGTGCCGGCGACCAGCGCGCCGAGCATCATGCCGATCATCGCGTAGGAGCCGAGCATGCCGGCCTCCTGCGGCGTCAGCGCACGGTCGCCGATCCACTTGGCGGCGTCCGGGCCCATGAAGCCGGGCAGCACGGCGCCGTAGACGACGAGGTCGTAACCATCAAAAACCAGGCCGACGAAGGCCAGGGCGATCACCCAGAAGATGGTACTGCGCCGCTTGCGCGCCATTTCCGGGCTCTCAATGGGAGCGTTCGGGTTCAAGATCTTGCCTCTCTACAGTATGTGTTGTTGGTTTGGGGCACGGGGTCGCTGAGTGCTGAAACCCCGGGGCGCAGCTCGGGAGGGTGCTGCGAAGCCTGCATTGCATCTTCAGGACAGGGGACGCGGTTTCAGGTGCCGATGCCGAACGTGTTGCGGTTGGTGACGCAGGTGATGTCGTCGTCGGAGCGCCGCGCAAGACCGGCCTGAGCTGCTTGTCTGTCCGGAGCGGGGCGGGGTCGCCGCAGCCGGCGCCCCGCCCTCGTTATCAGACGTGATAAACGT